>JAJEJB010000022.1 GCA_022828135.1 Acidimicrobiia bacterium
GCCATCCCCGGCACCATCGTCTTCAACAAGTGCAAGCGGCGCTAGCCGCCCGCACGGGCGCTCCGCGGCCCAAATGTGAAACGGAGCCCCAAATCGGGCACCCTCCCGCACCCTGGTCGCGTTTGTGGAGGTCAGCAGCCCGCAAATGTGAAATAAGCGGTTCTGAAATGTGAAACGGGAAGCACATGCCCCAAAACGCCCCAAGCGACCCGCGGAAACTAACCCGACGACGCCCTACGACGATGACAGGGCGTTCGCGAGATGGAGCGGTCCGCGTTCGCCAGTTTGTTGAGAGAGGGGCATTCTTGGTGTGTTCTGTTCGGTTGGGAGCTTGATCGGCCGGAGGTCGGACGGTCCAAATCCGTCTGGAGCGCGCGTAGCCGCTAGATCGTGCTCAGCCGCGGAGTTCGGACTCGCACCTACCCGCGCCCGGTCAATGTGTACGTATAATACGTACATGCCTAACAAGACGATCAGCGTGCCCGATGACGTAGTGCCGATCATCGAGAGCCTTCGCATGCCTTTCTCGAGGTGGGTGACCGATCAGCTCCGGCGCCACGCGGCCCAGTCGACGATGTCCTTCGCCGATCAGCTGAAAGCTGATGCAGTGCTGGCCGCACCCCGGCGCTTGGCGCCCGAGGACGCCCTGTTGGTTGGTGAGCGGATGGAGCGATCGGCGCCGTGGTAGCGCGCGGCGAGGTGTACTGGATCGATCTCGACAAGCGTCGGCCCTGTGTCGTCGTATCCTCGGACGACGTTCTCGATGTCGATGTCTGGCAGACACATGTCGTGCCCCTGACTTCGAATCTCGATCGGGCGGGTCTGGCCGGCAATGTCCTGCTCGATGCTGCGGTGACCGGCCTGCCCACTGACTCTGTAGCGGTGCCGCTCGGATTGGAGCTTGTCGATCGCTCATGGCTGGGGGAACGCGTGGGCCGGCTGCCGCAGGCTCTGGGCGATGCCATCGATGACGGACTACGAGCCGTGCTAGGTCTGTGACCGCCGCTACCTCTCAGAGGACTCCATGAGCCTGCTCTACCCCGAGCGCGACAGTCTCACCACAGCCGAGCTCACAGCCGGCAACCAACCACCGAGGCTCAACCCCAAAGCCCACCACTTCGCGGGACGCCCCCCCAGCCCCCAGCCGATGGAGTTCGCGCTCAGCTTGAGGGCTTGGGGGAATGTGCCGTCGGCGCGCCATCGACACAGTGTTCGTCGGCTGACGCCGACGCGCTCAAGCACGTCGGGCACCCGCAGCTCGGCGCATCGCGTGCGCAGCCTGACCAGCTCGGCTCGGTCATCGGAGCTGAGACCCTCGGCGTCGACCCGCTCGATGCGGTCCTTGCGGACCCAGTTCCCCAAGATCCCCGCACCGATCCCGAGCTCGCGGGCGACCTCAGCGATGGGCCTTCGCGTCTCCTGGACGATCCGCACGGCGCCGACCTTGAACTCCGGGTCGTAGTTGCGTCGTGGGTGTGACATCGAAGGGGTCGTGTTCGTCGGTCTGTACCTGCTGGGACTGTGGCTCAACGCCTAACCCGACTCCGACACCACCGAGTGGCCATCACGGCCATTGCGGTGGCTGCGTTCATCGCCGGCGGGTTCGTCGTGTGGCAGTTGATCGCGTTGCTGTGGTGGTTCCTGGCGTTCGCCGGACCTTAGACTCATCGGCCGTGACCCCAGCCGACAGAACTGCCAAGAACCTCCAGGAATACACGGAGTGCCGCAAGACCCTGACCGTGCTGCATGGACGACTGATCGCGGTTGGCGAGGACCTAGACCGCATAAGCCGTGCACTGCGTAGAGGCCAGCCGCTGCTGAACCTCGAACGACTCGCTGCCTTCAAGGAAGCACTGGACGACTATCGTGCGACCCGCAAGCGATGCGCCGACCTGTGCCAGTTCTTCGGTCGTTACGGCACCGACGACGCCATCGAAGGACTCTCGGAGTTCCCCAGGTACTAACCTGCTGCTGGGTGCGCACTCAGTCCGCAGTGAGTCGGTCGTAGGTGATGTCACGACCGAACATCGCAGCCGCCGTCGCAGCCATCTTCGAGTGGCTCGCCCGCGACAACACCCACCGGCGTCACACCAGCCTGGGGTGCCTCACACCAGACCAGTTCGAACTCAACTACCGTCACCGCGGGAACCAACCCCGCCTTATCCACCTGACCAGTCAATGGGGGGAAGTGCCCTCAACAACGTAAAGGGGCGCCCGTATCGTGGCAGCAAGGCCATGCAATGAGGCGTTCGAGTGAGGGGGGAACGATGATTGAGGTTCCTGTCTGTATTATCGGCTGCGGGCCGATCGGGCTCACCGGCGCACTGCTGCTGTCACGCCATGGCGTGCCGTCGCTCTTGGTGGAGCGACGAAGCGAGTTCAACACCCATCCCCGATCCCGGTTCGTTGACACCAACACCATGGAGCTTTTCCGCGAGCTCGGAGTCGAAAAGGCGGTGGAGGCCACGGGCCTCGGGCCTGACTGGACCGCCTTCAACCGGTGGTCCGACAGCCTGGCCGAAGAGCCGTACGCCAACATCCCGAGTCCCACCTTCCTCAGCGTTCCAGGGCCGAACAGCCCGTGCATCCCAGTGATGACGGTGCAGGACGAGGTAGAGGCCGCGCTGATGAACCGAGTTGTAGCCGACCCCATGATCACGGTCCGGTTCGACGCCGAGGCCATCGACGTCGCCCAGACCGACGACGCCACTCAGATGACCCTGCGCGACACGAGGACCGGCGAGCGCCAGCCGGTGACGGCGCAGTACACCATCGGCGCTGACGGGCCCGGCAGCGGCACGCGTGAGGTGATCGGAACCCGTCTCGAGGCCGAGCCGCGGCCAGTGTTCTCCCAGGACGTGATCTTCTACGCCGACCTGGAGGCTTATGTGGGGGATCGCAAGGGATCGCTGCTGTACACCACGACCCCTGAGGGCATCGTCATCTTCCAGCCTCTCGACGGACGCCGCCGGTGGCGCTGTCAGGTTGTTGTCGGCGACGAGAACCTGATCTCTGAGGAAGCGGTCAGCGATCGCATCCGGGTGGCTCTGGGCACCGATGACGATGTGGGGCTCGCGATCCTCAGTATGCGGATGTGGCAGCCGACTCCGGGATGTGTGACCCGGTTCTCCTCAGGGCGCATCTTCCTCGCCGGCGACGCCGCGCACGTCTCGGTTCCTACGGGCGGGATGGGCAACAACACCGGGTTCGCCGGCATCCGCAACCTGGCGTGGAAGCTGGCCTACGTTGTGCGGGGTCTGGCCCCCGAGTCGATCCTCGAGACCTACGAGGTGGAGCACCGGCCCATCGCAGTCGAGCGGATCGACTTCGGGGTCAGCACGACCGAGCACATGGCCGCGATGATGCTGGGCCACCGTCGAGGCGACGATATCTCCGAGCACATCCGGCGCACCCACCAGTACGCCGACTACGACCATCTGCTGCTCAGCTTCGAGATGGAATCGGAGCTCATCGCTCCCAACGCGGAGCCCGCGCCGGATCCTGAGGATCCGGGCACCGACTTCGTTCCGCTGGTCCGATCGGGCCGCCGCGCCCCCCATGTGTGGGTCGATGCCGACCGGACCGAGTCCGTGCTCGACTGGTACGGATCCTCCTACGTGCTGCTGCTCGGACCGGACTGCTCCCGCACCGCATGGGAAGCCGCCCTCGCCGAGGCACCGTCGGGCGGCGTGCCGGTCGCCGTGCGACAGCTTCCGGCCGGCGCCTCTGCCAGCCCGTACGAAGCCGACGCCGTGACTCTCGCTAGGCCGGACGGTATCATCGCCTGCCACCGGAAGGACCCCAGCGGCCCGCCCGACTTGTCGGAGTTCTCAAAGTACCTGCCGAATTGCGGCGGCTGATCGACGACGGCTTGATGGCGTGCAGCAGGCTCAGCGCCGCAGAGTGCGACAGCAGCGCCGCTCAAATGCAGCGGCCCGCGTCGGCCCAATAGCGGGAGCGGAGCGCCTTCTTGTCGATCTTGCCGATGGGCGTGTGGGGCAGCTCGTCGACGAGATCCACCGATTTGGGCGCCATGACCGACCCGAGCGCCTGTCTTGCCTGGACGATGATGTCCGCCTCGGTGAGGTCGGCGCCAGGGTAGAGGCGGACGACGGCTCTCACCTCTTCGCCCCAGCGGTCGCTGGGCACTCCGATGACCGCGGCTTCATCGATGCCGTCGACTTCTTGCAGAGCCTGTTCGACTTCGCTGGAGTATACGTTGAATCCGCCGGTGATGATCATGTCCTTCTTGCGGTCCATCACGTAGAGGCGGCCGTCGTCGTCCACGACACCGATGTCGCCGGTGAGGTGCCAGCCGTTGCGCCGGACCTTCGCCGTTTCCTGCGGGTCCTGGTAGTAGCCCTCCGACACCATCGGCCCCTTGACTGCGATCTCGCCTCGAGTGCCCGCGGGGAGCGGGTTGGCGTCGTCGTCGACGATGGCGACGGTCGACAGGATCGTCTCTCGGCCCACGGAGCGCAGGGCGGCGTCGTCGAGGAGCTCGCCGTTGACGTCGCCGTCGACAAAATGGTCGGCGACCCCGCGGTGCGCGATGTAGATGGGGCTCTCGGTCTGTCCGAGCCCGCCGACCATGACCGGGCCGAACACGTCGAAGGCTTGGCGCAGGCGCGGAATCGAGATCGGCGCCGATCCGTAGCTGAAGCGGCGCAGGGAGCTGAAGTCGGTGGTCGGCGCAGCCGGATGGTCGAGCAAGCGGTAGATCGCGGTCGGCGGGAGGAACACGTCGGTGACGCGCTCTCGCTGGATCGCTGCGAGGATCGAAGCCGGGTCGGGCGCGCCCAGGATGACCAGCTTGACGCCGAGGCCGAGCGAGATGAGCGCAATGCGCCCGCCGACATGGGTCATCGGCGCGGCGCACAGCACGACGCGGGGCTCGCCGTCCCAGCGCTGGCGACCGGCCCACGCAAGGGCGACGAGGTTTCGGTGGCTGAGCATCACCCCCTTCGGTGCCCCGGTCGTGCCGCCGGTTTGAGGCAGCAACAGCGTGTCACGTCCGCCGCGCTCCACCTTCGGCGCTATCGGGGAGGCGCTGTCGAGCCAGGTTTCGAGCGAGTTGACGGGGGCGTCGTCGGTGGGGACGAGGATCGCATCGCTGATCGCTTCGGCCGCTGCGGTCGCGGCGTCGGCGAAGACCGGCTGGTGGAACAGCGCGCGGCACCCGAAGCGCGCCAGGATCTCGATGTTGGCCGCCGGTGAGTTGCGCGGGTTGAGGGGGACCCAGACGCCGCCGGCCCGCAGCACGCCGAGCGCAACGGCGAATGCGGTGATGCTGTTGGCGCTGTAGACGCCGCCGAGGTCGCCCGGGGCGAATCCGTCGCGCTGGAGCGCATTGGCGACCCGGGCGGATCTCGCGTCGAGCTCGGCGTATGTGAGTTGGTCGTCTCCATGGACCGCGCAGGTCTTGGCGGCGTGGGTGCGGAAGGCTTCGTCGAGGTGGGGAATGAACGACCGGTCGAAGTCGGGAAAATCGTGATCCGCTGCGGTCACAGAGAGATCGTCACCGACTTGACCTGGGTGTAGTGGTGGAGCGCTTCGATGCCTTTCTCCCGCCCGATGCCGCTCTGCTTGTAGCCGCCGAAGGGCGTCTCGATTCCCGTGCCCCACATGTTGACGAAGACCTGGCCTGCTTCGAGTCGGCTTGCAACTCGGTGCGCTCGGGAGATGTCTCGGGTCCAGAGCCCGGCGGCGAGCCCGAAGTCGGAGTCGTTGGCGATGGCGATGGCCGACTCCTCGTCGTCGAAGGGGATCACGGCCACCACGGGCCCGAAGATCTCCTCGCGGGCGATGCGCAAATTGTTGTTGGCGTTGGTGTACACCGTGATCTCGGGCTGCCAGCCGTCGGCCATCCTGCCGCCCGTCGCCGCGACGGCGCCTTCGGAGGCGGCGATCTCGAAGTAGTGGTTGACCTTGTCGAACTGGGCCTCGGTGGTGAGCTGTCCGAGGAAGGGGGCATACTGGGAGGACGCGTCGACGAGGGCCTCGACGAAGGCGTCGTGGATGTCGGCTTGGACCAGCAGCCGCGTGCCGCTCGAGCAGATCTGGCCGGTGTTGAGCACGAACGCCCGCAGCGATCCCTGCACGGCCGCACCGATGTCGGCGTCGGCGAAGACGATGTTGGCCGACTTGCCGCCGAGTTCGAGGGTGACGGGGATGATCCGCTCGCCGGCGATGCGGCCGACCTCCCTCCCGGCGCGAAGGGAGCCGGTGAAGGCGACTTTGCAGACCGAACGGTGCTCGACGAGCGGTTGCCCGACGGCGGGGCCGGTGCCGGTCACCACGTTGAAGACGCCGTCGGGGATCCCGGCGCCGGCGGTCAGCTCGGCGAGCCTGAGCGATGACGCCGATGTGATCTCCGACGGCTTCAGCACCACCGTATTGCCGGCGGCCAACGCCGGCGCCGCGGCGCGTGCGGCCTGATTCAGTGGGGCGTTCCACGGCGTGATGATCCCGACGACGCCGAACGGTTCCCGGCGGGTGTAGCTGTGAAAGCCTGGGCCGAGGTCGAGCACCTCGCCGGCTTCTAGGTTGACGAGACCGGCGTAGAACTCGAAGTAGTCCGCCGACCCATGGACCTCGATGGGTCCCATGAGGGCGGCCTTGCCCGCCTCCCGGTTCTCGAGGTCGCCCAACTCGTCGACCCGCTCCCGGAGCGCCCGGGACAGCGCCATCAGCCGACGGCCGCGCTCGATCGGCTTCAGGTCGCGCCATGAGGCTGCCGCTGCCGACGCGGCCACCGCCGCCGCGTCGATGTCAGCCGCGTTGCCCTCCGCGATCTCACAGACGACGGCGTCGGTGCCGGGCTGGGTGGATGCGAGCCATGTCCCGCCCGAGGGATCCCGCCAGTCGCCGTTGATCCAGTGCCCGAAACGCTGCGTCATGCTCTCGCTCCTGCCGGCTAGTCGTCGTGCGTCGAGCCCATCGCTCAGTGCGCCACAGGGCAGGTGAGGACGGGCATCTCGGTGATCGCGTTGAACCAGGCGCTGTACATCGGCGTCGGCTCATCGGCAAGCTTGATGGCGGGGAGCCGGGTGTAGAGCTCGCTGAGGATGCAGCGAAGCTGGAGCCGCGCCAGGCCGGCGCCCAGGCAGAAGTGGGTGCCGGTGCCGAAGGCGAGGTGCCTGCCGGCGTTCGGCCGCAGGATGTCGAACCGCTCCGGGTCCTCGAACACGTCCTCGTCGCGATTGGCGGAGATATAGGACATGTAGACCTTGTCGCCCTTGGCGATGTCGGCGCCGCGGAGGGTGATGTCCTCGGTGGCCGTGCGGCAGAACTGCATGACCGGCGGCGAGAACCGGAGCACCTCCTCGATGGCGTTCGGCAGACGGCCGTCGAGGTCCTCGAGCAGCAGCGCCTTCTGGTCGGGGTGCTCGTCCATGAGCCGAACGAAGTGAGCGGTCGTGTTTCGGGTGGTCTCGTGGCCCGCGATCGAGAGAGTCTGGAAGAACTGGGTGATCTCCCCATCGGTGAGCCTGCGGCCGTCCACCTCCCCGTGGACGTACTTCGAGATCAGCGTGTCGTCCGGGGCGTCCTTGCAGTTCTTGACGATGTCATCGAGCAGGAGGAACAGGTTGATCTGATCCTCGACGAAGTTCTCGTTGAACTCGAAGGTGGCGGTGGCGTTGCCCAGCTTTAGGTACTCGCCGCGCCGATCCTGGGGCACGCCCATCAACTCGCACAGCAGAATCATGGGGAGTTCCGCGGCGACCTCGAACACGAACTCCGCCCGGTCGCGCTCGGCCAGCTCGCCGACCACCTTTGCGGCCTCCTCGCGGATGTGGGGCTCCATCACCGCCACCGACCGAGGAGTGAACCCCGGCTGGACCAGTCGCCGGAACTGGGTGTGCTGGGGCGGGTCCATGCCCATCAGACCCGCTCGCTGCGCGGCGAGGGCCATCGGGCTCTGCTTGACATCGATCCACAGCATGGCGTTCTCCCAGCAGGAGAAGCGCTCAGTGTCCTTGGACACCGCCGCGACGTCGTCGTACTTGCTGAGCACCCAGAAGCCGCAAGGCTCGTAGTCTGCGACGTCTCGCAGGACGGCGCCGTCGGTCGGCGGCGGATTCCACCACACCGGCGCCTCCCGTCGAAGGATCGCGAAGTACTCGAAGGGCGCACCGCCGGCCCTTCTCAGATCGCTCTTGCTGGCGAGGTTGATGTCACCGGGTCTGAGAGTCATAGGAGTCTCCTAGTCGGCGTCTCGATCATCTGAGGCTGTTGCCAGGAATGCGGCGACGGCTCTGCTGAAGTCGTAGTCGGTGGTGTCGATCTCGGACAGCCGGTCGTAGGCCTCGGCCATGTCGTCGGCCCGCTGCTGCGCGTAGGCGCGGGCGTTGTAGTGGGTGGGGATGAGGAAGTGGCCTACCGTCACTCCGTCGAAGGCCCGCTGGGCGACGGTCTCGGCGCTCATGCCCATCTGCTCCATGAACGCTCCCGCGCCCGGGTCGCCCTCAGAGCTGCCGCCGAAGACCTCGGGGCGCCGGCTGGCGGCGTTCCAGAGCCGGCTCGCGGTGAGGCCGGGGCAGACCACGCTGATCCCGACGTGGCCGGGCAACTCGGCCCGCAGCACGTCGCACATTCCCAGCACTGCGTGCTTTGAGGCGGTGTAGGCGCCGGAGTTGGCGTGGGGAACGCCCACGGAGTGCTCCGAGCCGGTGGCCATGAGCCATCCCTGGTCCTGGCCGGCGGCCATGAGCCGGCCGAAGCTCCCGAGCGTGTTGATCGTGCCCAGCACGTTGACCCTGACCACCCACTCGGCGTCGCTTGAAGCGGTGTCCAACAGCGGCGCCACCGCCGACACCACGCCGGCGTTGGCGCAGACCAGGCCGGGGACGCCGTGTTCGGCGACGACGGCCTGGGCCAGCTCCTCCATCCCCGCCGCGTCGGTCACGTCGCATCGGCGAGCCGCCGCGTCGCCGCCTTGGGCGGCGATGCGCTCGGCCACGGCCCGGGCGTCCTCGAGGTCCACGTCTGAGACGGTGACGTGGCCGGCGCCGCGTCGGGTGGCCTCCAGTGCCAGCGCGGCTCCGATTCCGTTGCCTCCGCCGGTGACCACCACCGGCCTTCCCCTGATCTGGGCTCCCAAGACCGCTCCTGTTCTACTTGTGTCAACTTGCCCGCGCCTCGATCTGATCCAGTATCGGCATCAGATATCGCAAGAATACCTCAGGGTTCTCATGCATCGGGAAGTGCCCCACATCGGCCATCTCAGTGTGGGTGGACCCGGCGATCGCCAGATGCGCCTCCCGGCCTGCCTCGACGGTGCCGGTGTAGTCGTACTCGCCGTTGAGGATGTGTACGGCGGTGGCGCCGGTGTCGATCTCGCCGGCTCGATCGCGGATGTCGTAGTCCTCCATGTAGTAGAAGAGATCGCCCAAGAACGCAGGCGGCCAACCGGAGGAGTACAGCTGCGACACCTCTTTCACATACGGCAGCGGCGAGGTGGGCGAGCACAGCCCCTCCATCATCGGGGCCTTGGAGTGGCTGCTCACCTGCGGGTGCCAGAAGCCGAAGAAGTCATCCCGGTTGCCGCCGATGTGCAGCGCCCCCTCAAGGGCGATGACCGCCCGGAACTCCCCGGGATGGCATAGCGCCAGATCCAAGGCCAGCAACCCGCCCACCGAGCAGCCCATGAACACCGGTCGCTCCAGCTCCAGGGCTCGGGCCAGCGCCACGGGCACCTGTCGCAGGAACTCCCCGCTCAGCTCGTAGGTCTGCTCCCACCAGCGCCGTTGCACCGGCGGCACCGACTTGCCGTGGAAGGGCAGGTCGTAGGCCAGCAAGCGAAAGCGGTCGGTGACCTCGGCCACCTCGAACAGGTGCCGGTACTGGAGGCTGTCGGCCCCGGCGGTGTGCTGGCAGAGCAGGGGAATGCCCGAACCCGCCGCCTCGTAGTAGACACGGTGGTCAAGACCGTCGATCTCGAGGTGGATGTATCGGCCCACCGGGCTGTCGTGGCGGGGTACCGGACCGTTCTCGTCCACCTCTGTCCGCCGGTCGGTGCCGGGCGCCCGCAGCAGCTCGCTGGCCCGCTCCACCGCAGGCAGGTACTGCCACAGCAGCAGCGGGTCGGTTCGTCCCCGCTGAAGGCCCGTCTCGCCGAGGGCCAGCAGCACCGAGATCTGGGCGAATCGGGGCGGCACGGCCTCCATCAGCGGCGCCCATAGCTCCATCGGCCCCGCAATGGCGATCACACCGTCGCCCTCGGTGGGCACACCGGCAGTGATCTCGCCGTCGACCACAGAGAACCCGGTCCACGCCTCGCCGATGCCCAACCGCAGCCCGCCCGTCCAATGGCGGACCGCCAAGCGCATCTCGCCGTCTGCGGCGCAGACTGCCGCGAATTCAACCGGATCGGGGACGGTAACGGTCATCAGCCGGCGAAGTCGGGGGATCCAGGGGCCCTCGCAAACGATGGCTCAGTCAAACAATGTCCAGGGTGGACAAGAACGCGGTTGCCGCCGCCATGTCGCCCTCCACTTCGCACGCGGCGTGCCACGCAGAGCGACCCGTGCCCCACGACACGAAGTCCACCGCCGTCGAGGTGACCACCACGTCTGCGCCCCCGCCGGACTCCACCACCAGCCCGCCCTCGGCGTCTGGCCGGCGCACCGTCCACTCGCTCTCGCCGGGGCCGGTCAGGCGGATGGTGATCGGCGCCAGCAGGGACTCGTCCAGCTCAGGGCCCTGCATCTGGGGCAGCCCCCACATCATCCACTGCACCACCGGCAGCATCTCCTCGTGGGTCGGCGCCGACAATGCCCGCTCGATCGGGCCTGCGGGAGCGGCGATGTCGTGGTAGAGGTGGCAGAAGCAGTCGAAGGCCAAACCGTTGGCCGCGGCGTGCATGGGATAGGTGCCCAGCCCCGGTATCTCGATCTTGGTGGAGGCCAGCGGCTCCTCTTGAAGCCCCGGCAGGCGCTGCAGCCGCTCGGCGCCGAACTGCTCGAACTCATCCATCACCTCGGCGACCGTCCAGCTGCGGCGGATGTCCACATGCACGTCGTGCTCCCGCTCCCGGTTGGTGGGCAGCGGCTGCCTGTCCTCGGGCACCGGCAGAGGGTCGATCAAGCTGCGGGCCCCGGCGCCGATGTGGGAGATCACATCCCGAACCCGCCACCCCGGACAGGCCGAGGGAGCGATCCACTCGGCATCCGAGAACGTTCGGCAGACCCGCGCGATCCTGTTGTGGAAAGCCTCCAGCGCAGCGACACCCTCGATGGTCACCGGCCCATGCTTGACCGCGAATCGCCGCCTGTCAATAGGACGATTGGCAGGACGATTAGCGCGGTTGCCTCAGCTGAGTTGTCAGATCAGGGCCTGCTTGTTGTTGCGGGCCTTGGTTGTTAGCGTCAGCCGGTGATGGGAGAGCCTGATCTTGACAGCTTTCCTACGGTAGTTCACGGCCATCAGTTCGAGGATTTTTCCGAGGGGCGCGTGTTCGACCACCATTGGGGTCGCACGATCACCCATGGCGACAACGTGCTGTTCTCCACAGCGATGTGCAATTGGAATCCGATGTATCTGAACGCCGAGTTCGCCAGAGCGCATGGTCACCCCGACATGGTGGTCAACCCCATGCTGGTGCTGTGCACGGTGGTCGGCCTCTCGGTAGAGGATCTGAGCGAGATCGGCGGGCCGTTCCTGGGCATGGAGGAGGTCAGGTTCCATCAGCCTGTGTACCCGGGCGACACGCTCACGGCCTCCTCCAGGGTGGTCGAGGCCCGCGAGTCGCAGACCCGGCCCCACACCGGGATCGTCACCTGGCACACCAAGGCCCACAACCAGGACCGCGACCTGGTGGTCGACTACCGGCGCACCAATCTGGTGGCCAAGAGGCGCCCCCCGGGCGCCTGAGAATGCCCCGCACTCTGGTCGACCCCCGTCCGGCTATCCCGGCGCCCTACCGCACCGACGAGCGGGTGGCCATCCAGGAGATGGCCCGCGACTTCGCCATGAGCCGGGTGCTGCCGCTCGCGAACCGCCTCGACCCGGAGCATGGTCTGATTCCCGACGAGCTGCGTGAGGAGATGGGCGAGATGGGGTTTTTCGGAGTCACGGTACCGGAGCGCTACGGAGGCCTCGGCCTCGGCGTGTTCGAGTACGCCCTGATCACCGAGGAGCTCTCCCGAGCCTGGATGAGCGTGGCCAGCATCATCGCACGCGCCGGGATCGCCTTCTCACTGAATCCCGCTCAGCGGGAGCGGTACCTGCCGCTGGCCGCCCGGGGCGAGTGGCTGGGCTGTCTCGCGATGTCGGAGCCCGGCGCAGGCTCCGACATCGCGTCGGTCCGCACCAGGGCCGACAAGACCGAGGGCGGCTGGCTGCTCAACGGCCAGAAGATGTGGTGTACCTTCGCCGACCAAGCCGACTGCATCATGGTGGTGGCCCGCGACAAGCCCTACGACCCCGAGAACCGCCACTCCGGGATCCGCCAGTTCGCCGTCCACAAGATGCCGGGCGAATTGCCCGAGGGCGTCTCCGGCAGCCCCATCAGAAAGATCGGCTACCACGGCTGGCGCACCTTCGAGCTGTCGTTCGACGACTGCTTCATTCCCGATGACTGTCTGGTCGGCCACCAGAGGACTGAGACGGCCGACGACGCCGGCTTCAGGCAGGCCGCCGCGGCCATGACCACACCCCGCATACACACCGCGGCCCGGTCCATCGGGCTCGCCCGGGGCGCCCTCGAGGACTCCATCGCCTACGCCCAGCAGAGAGAGCAGTTCGACCGGCCCATCGGCGACTTCCAGGTGACGCGGTTCAAGATCGCCAAGATGGCCTCGGAGATCGAGGCGAGTCGCGCTCTGATGTACCAGGTCGCGGCCAATGCCGATACGGGGGAGAGGCCCGACATGGGAGCGGCGATGGTGAAGTACCTGGCGTCGGAGATGTCGGAGCGGGTGACCTCGGAGGCGCTCCAGATCCACGGCGGCGCCGGGTACACCACCGACCTCCCCATCGAGCGCTACTGGCGCGACGCCCGGCTCACCAAGATCTTCGAGGGCACCAGCGAGATCATGCAGCGGATCATCTCCGACCACCTGCTGCCCCCCTCGCCGCTCAGGTAGACTGGCGCAGGCAATGAGCGGTCTGTCGGCGCTTACCGGTTCCAACAACTACTTCGAGGACTTCGCGGTGGGCCGGCGGATGCGCCACGCCCGCTCGGCCACCGTCGACGAAGTGGAGAACAACTACATCTCCAAGCAGGTGATGAACACCGCTCAGACGCATTGGAACGAGCAGTACCTAGCTGGCTCGCCCTTGGGCGACGGCCGCCTCGTGTTCGGGCTGGTCACCGGGTCGGTGACCGTGGGGCTTGCCAGCCAGGACACCTCCGAGAACGCCTTGTGCGAACTCGGGCTCGACGCGGTGCGCTTCAAGGGGCCGCTACACCACGGCGACACCATCACCGCCTACACCGAGGTGCTGGAAGCCGCCGACTCCCCCGATCGCGACGACGCCGGGATCGTGCGCTTCAAGCACTGGGGGCGCAACCAGCATGGCGAGGTGGTCTGCGAGGCGGAACGGCTTGTGCTCATCAAGCGCCGCAGCCACTGGGCGCAGCGATGAGTGCTGCGAAGGGCGGGCGGGCTGATGCCCCCGGATGGACGCAGGGCGGGTGGGCCACCGCAGCAGCCTCTATTGTGGAGCCCGGATGAGCAGCTATGAACGGGACAGTCCGATGCGGGTGCGACGCTCGGAGCTGTCCACGCCGGGCCACTCCGAGAAGATGATCGCCAAGGCCGCACAGAGTGACGCCGACATGGTGTTCCTGGATCTCGAGGACGCGGTGGCCCCCTCGGCCAAGGTGGGTGCGCGCGTCAAGATCATCGCCGGGCTCAATGACCTCGACTGGGGGAGCAAGATCCGCTCCTACCGCATCAACGGCGTCCACACCCAGTGGTGCCACGACGACATCGCAGAGGTGGTCGCCGGCGCCGGGGCCAACATCGATGTGATCATGGTGCCCAAGATCAAAGGCCCCCGCGAGGTGTGGTTCGTCGATGACATGCTCACCCAGCTTGAGCTGAAGCTCGGGCTGGAAGTGGGCCGCATCGGCATCGAGTGCCTCATCGAGGAGGTGGAGGCGCTTCAGACGGTGGACGAGATCGCCTGCTGCTGCCCCCGTCTTGAGGCCCTCACGCTGGGGATCGGCGATCTGTCGGCCAGCCAGGGAATGCGCCTGGGCCACATCGGCGCGACCGACGGCGACCCTGTCCTGCGCTATCCGGGCGATGTGTGGCACTACGCCCGCACCCGGATGATCGTGGCCTGCCGGGCTGCGGGCATCGACGCCATCGACGGGCCGTATGCCGATTTCGCCAACCCGGCGGGCTACGAGAGGAGCGCGGCCACCTTCTCGACGCTCGGCGGCGTGGGTAAGTGGTGCATCCACCCCAGCCAGATCGAGGTGGCCAACCGGGTGTTCGCCCCGACCCCCGAGGAGATCGCCGAGGCCCAAGGGGTGATCGACGCCGTCGCCGACGCCGAGGCCCACGGGGTGGGGGCGGCCAACTATAAGGGCCTGATGATCGATGCCGCCACCACCCGCTTGTTCGAGGTGACCCTCGACCGAGCCCGCCAATGCGGCCTCCTATGACCACGCTCATGGCGCTGTACTTCGTGGGCGACGAACTCCTCCGCCGCCTCGACGTACGCGAAGCCCGCATCTAACCCCCGCGCCACACACCAACGAATGTCCTATTTGGGACATTCCCTCCATTCCGTAACTCGGACACCTTCCAGAGCCCAGAATCGCTCTCGTGGCGCATCAAGAGGGACCGAATCGTCCGGGACCTCTCGGCTACCCAGACTGCCCCAAAACTCTCATCGACCCAACTCCCGGCTGCGGCCACACTCCACCGGGCTTGAGTCGACGCTCACCGCTGGCGGGGCGTCAATAGAGGACTTGGATGTCAGCGGAGGCCTACGAGGACAAGCCTACCGCCGCACTCCTCTAGGCAATTGGAACACGGTTCTGATGCCGACCTCGTCACCAGCGTCGCGCAGGCCCTGAAGCCGCACTCCTCTCGGCAATTGCAACACGGTTCTGATGGTGGGACAGGTGTGCTTGACCTGAGGCGGTTACCGCATTCCTGCGTGAAGGAGTCCTGACGCCCCCCTATCGGTGGGTCACTACCCGGGACCGCTCCGGGCGATCGCGGGGCTTTGGTCGATGCGCACGCCTGGGTGTCTCTCGGGCAGGTCATTCAGGGGTGTCACGCGTCGGCGGCGGGCCGGTCGGCGAGCCATTCGTCGACGATGTGGCGGGGCCAGCCGATCGAGTTCGCGCCCAGCTTGAGGGCTTGGGGGAATGTGCCGTCGGCGCGCCATCGACACAGCGTTCGTCGGCTTACGCCGACACGGTCAAGCACGTCAGGAACGCGCAACATGGCTTCGGTGGACACCCTCGGTGACATCTCAACTCCTCCTTCAGCCGGCACCGATAGGACTTCGACGCGCGGCGACCCGTAACTGCGGCTCGCAGAGCGGCGGGCCCAACGCGTCGAAGGCTCGCGAGTCGAAGTCGACCAAGACGATGTGGCCGCCAACGCAGCCGGGGTAGGACCACAGGGCCTCTGCCACCGCGACAGTGGGGGTGGAGGTGCCGCCAGGGGTGCCCCATGCCACCGCCGTAGGGACCGGGCGGTTTGATCTGGTGGTCATGGGCCCCAAGACTACAAAGTCCCCACGAACGCAAAGGAACGCTCGCGAACGCAACCCAGGCCGACGCCCCCGACGGTGCCCGTCACCATGGCGGCCAGGTTGGCCACCCTGACGCCAAGCGACAAGCCCCACAACCCACAGCACCGTGCCCAAGCACCCGAAGGTCCCGATAGCAGCCGACACAGCCCAACAGGCCTCAACGATGCAGTATCCGCAACAAGGCGACGAACTCCCCAAGCAGCGCCTGGTGCTGGGGCCTTGTCAAGGACGAAGTCAAGCACATTGTGTCAAGCACAGGTTGTTGTCACAGGTTGTTACGGGTTGTGTCAAGTTCCGGTACCCGTGTTACGGGTTGTGTTCGAGGCGTGTAGTGACAACAGAAGCAACATACGATGCTGATTGAGCGACGATTTATCGCCTCTGAACTGTACTTATATGATTTGAAGGGGTGGAGCTAAGGGGAATTGAACCCCTGACCTCTTCCATGCCATGGAAGCGCTCTACCAACTGAGCTATAGCCCCGAGGGTCCCGACAGGCTACCGGCTCGCGGCGCGGGTGGTCGCGGCTCTGTCCTCCGTGCCGGTGGCTGGGTCGCGCTTGAGCGCCGATCGATACGAGGCCGCTTTCGCTGCCCTCGACCGCTCAGGCGAGGGCGTCGGCGTGGGCTTGCAGCAGCGGGACCACTAGGTCGGGGTGCATCCGTCCCATGCCGCACTCGGCGGCGACGCCGAAGTGAGTGAGATGGCGGCGAGCGGCCACCATCCGTCGCTTGGCGCCGGCACCGCCGTCTTCGTGGTGCACCAGCCCGAGGTAGACGTGACAGCCGCCGATGCGGAGGCCGCGCAACGGAGCGAAGTACGCGTCGTCGTCACGGTCGATCGGGACCGGCATGTGCACGAAGTCGATGCGGCGTCCCGAGTTGCCGACCACGAAGTTCGCGAGCGCCACGCATTGGGCGAGGTCGGCCGGTTCGACGAAGTGCTCGTCGTGCATGCTCCCGTAGCAGAAGTGGTAGCCGACGACGACGTCGTCGGGGATCCCCATGCTGATCGCCGGCGTCTGCAGCGCGATCCGTTCCATCGGATCGCCGGCGGGCGCCCAGTCGAAGAGATCGTTGAAGACGACGGTCTCCCAGCACGCATCCCATTGGATCGTTAGGTCGTGGTGCGGAACCGCCTGGCACAACCGCCGGACCTCCTCGGCCATCGCCAGCGTGTAGGCCGTGTTCACCCGATCAGCGTCGTCGGTGTCGTGGAACCACCACGACACTGCGCTCTGCGGGGCCGGCAACGAGACCTGGAAGCGGATTCCGGCCGGGATCCGGCCGGCCGAGCGCAACTCACAGAAGATCTCGTACGACTCAACCGCGGCCTCGACGTAGCCGAGCCGATCAAAGTTTGGCATTCCGACGTCGTCTCGCACCCGGAACAGCCACGCATCCTCTTCGAGATCACCCGGCCGCCACCCGTCGGGATCGTCCGCGAACGATGCCGGCTGGGAGACGGTCTCGAGGCCGGGATTGGGATGGAAGACGTGGACGGCCTGGAACGTCGTCCAGTCGAGGCGGTCACCGGTCTCGCCGTCGGGGATGGCCGCGAGATG
This sequence comes from Acidimicrobiia bacterium, assembly GCA_022828135.1. Taxonomy (GTDB): domain Bacteria; phylum Actinomycetota; class Acidimicrobiia; order Acidimicrobiales; family Aldehydirespiratoraceae; genus Aldehydirespirator. The sequence continues at coordinate 17,291 of JAJEJB010000022.1, forward strand.
GGCACCCAGGTGCTCGGTGCAGATCTCCATCACTTCGGCCGCGGTGTCGCGGGGAACGCTGCCGACAAGGTGGGCGCGGCCGACGGCCCGGGGAGCGGCGCGTTCGGGGCGCCGCGGCACTCCGAGCGCTTCGGGCGTGGGGCGGTCCTGGCGGAAGATTTGCCCGAGCGGGGCGTAGGCCTTGCCCAGCCGGCCGAGCGGGTCGAGGCGTTCGGGTTCGAGTCTCCCGGTGTCGCCCATCAGCCCCGGCTCGAAGTGAAACCGCACGACCTCCCCGACCACCATCAGGCCGTCGCCGAACGGTCGGGCCTCGCGCACGACGCACTCGAGCGAGGCAGGCGACTCGTCGACCAGCGGGGGCTTCACGTCCACCGCCGCCACCGGGGTCAGACCGGCGAGGGCGAACTCGTCGACCGGCGTGTCGACCCGGGATGCGGTCGTCTCCATCGGCTCGGCCAGCGCGACGCTCACGGTGTTCACCACGAACTCGCCGGTAGAGCGGATGTTCGCCGCGGTGTCGCCGGCGAGATCGGCGCTGAACATCACCAGCGGCGGCGAGCTGCTTACGCCGTTGAAGTACGAGTGCGGCGCGAGGTTGCGTGTCCCGTCGGAGGAGACGGTCGACACCCACGCGATGGGGCGTGGGACGATGATCGACGACATCAGCCGGTAGGCGCCGTCGCCGGTGAGGTCGGTGCTGGTGACGGTCTCTTTGCCGGGCATCGGTGGGGTCTCCGATCCGTTCGTGGTCAGTACTTCTGGACCCAGCCCTCCGGGTCCCAGGCGAGCGGTGCGACGGCGTCGATGTCGGTGACGATGTCGATCACCGTCGGTTGGCCGGCGTCCAGGCCCCGGTGCAGGGCCGGCGCGATCTGGCTGGGGTCCTTCACTCTGATGCCGAGTGCGCCGATCTCGTTGGCGATGGCCGCGAAGTTGACCTCCCGATGAACCCAGAGGTCGCGGGAGCGGTCGGTCTCGTCGCCGTCGTAGGCCAGCACGAAGCCGCGCCGCGACTGGTTGCCGGAGTGGTTGTTGTTCACGACGGTGACGGTGTTGATGCCGTGGCGGACGGCGGTCTCGATCTCGGCGATGTGGTACCAGAAGCCGAGGTCGCCCGTGAACGCGATGACGGGACGCTCCGGCACCGCGCACTTGGCGCCGAACGCCGCGCTGAAGGCCCAGCCGAGATGCCCGGAACTGCGGATGTAGGTCTGGGTCGGCGCGGTGATCTCGAACATCGACGCCATCCACATCCCCGCGTGCCCGGTGTCGACCACCATCACCCCGTCGGCGGGCAGTGCGGCCGTGAGCTCGGCGCAGAGCCGCTCCGGCCGGATAGGCGCGGTGTCGGATCCGGCGAACGCCCGGCGCTTGTCGAGCCATGCCGCTCGCCGGGCTTCGATACGCGCCCGCCATTCAGGGCGGGCACGGCGGAACGAAGAGGCCCGCGCCGCGAGTTCGCTCACCGCGCTGTCGAGGTCGCCCGCCGCGCCCGCGAACGCCGGGAGATTGCGGCCGATCATCTCTGGGTCGATGTCGATCTGGAGCACGTCTGCCTGCGGGGTCGGCATCCGCCAGAAGTTGGTGACCATGCTTCCGGTCGAGCTGCCGAGCACGAGCACGACGTCGGCCTCGTGCAGGACCTGGTTGGCCGACTCGCGGGAGTAGGTCCCGATGACTCCGAGGGCGAGCGGGTCGGTCTCGGCGATCACCCCCCGGCCACTGAGCGATGTCGCGACCGGAATGCCGGCCTCGGCGCTCAGCCGTCGAACGGCGGCAGTCGCACCGGCCTTGAGCACGCCGCCGCCGGAGAGGATCACCGGCCGCACGGCTGTCGCCAAGCGATCCGCGATGGCGTTGAGTCCCGCGGGATCGACCGGCGGCGGCGCCGGCAGCACCAGCGGCGCGGCCGGAGGAAAATCAGCCTCGCGCCCGTCGATCTCGCCCTCTTGGCCCTCGAACTGCACGTGGACGGGGCCGGGGTTGCCCGACGCAGCGGCACCGAACGCGGCGTGAAGGGTGTCGGGTATGTCGGCGGGATCGGTGATCGCCCGGTTGAACTTGGTGTAGGCGTCGAAGGCAGGGAGATCGTCAGCGGCCTGGTAGAGCCCGTGCCGGCCGTCCAGCGGCGGGTTCCCGCCGGTGAGGGCTACCACCGGCGACGATGCCAGCGTGGCGTCGCGCAGGCCGGCCGCGAGGTTGAGGGCGCCGACTTGTTGGGCCATGCAGACGGCGGGCCGTCGCGCCACCCGCGCGTAGCCGTCGGCCATGTAGGCGGCCGACTTCTCGCCGTGGGTGTGGACCGCGACGATGGGCGTGCGGCGCTCGATCTCTGCCAGTGTTCGCCGGAGCACCGCCGGCACCATGAATACGTGGGTCACGCCGAAGGCGTCGAGCTGCTCCGCGAGGTACGCGGCCGCCCGGCGCCGCCCGACGGCCGTCATGGGGTCTCCCGCGCCACGCGCACGAGGTCGTGGAAGTAGGCGATTGCATGCTCGCTGCCGACCCCGTGGGCCGGGTTGCACACGAGCATGTTGGTGGCCGCGGGATCGCCCCGCATCCCGCGCTGAGCGCCGGCGACGACCGCGGCGTCCTCTGCGCCGGTGGTGGTCTCATGGTGGAGCGCGTACTCGCGGATGGCGTCGACCGGCTGCTCGCCCGTCGCGTACCAGCGGTAGTGGTACGTCGACTCGGCCACCGTCCGGGGATACATGTGGCGGATACACCAGACCAGACCCACCCCGGGCAGCGGGTAGAGGCCCATCGCAGTGTTGGGCCAGACGTGCCAGAGCCGCTGGATCATCGACGGGTCCCGGCCCCCGACGATGTGGCGTTGGACGAGTCCCGCCGCCGAGACCTGGTACGAGTCTGGGTCGATGATGTTGCCGGTCAGGTACTTGTGAACCGGGCCGCAGTGGTAGCACTCCGAGAAGTTCTCGACCGAGGCCTTCCAGTTGGCTTCGTGGCGAAGCGGGGACTGGTACACCAGCTCCATTTCTTCCGGGCTCGGTGCCCAAGTCTCGATCTCGGCTCGCAGGCCCGGGTAGCAGTCCTCGAACGACGGGCCGTCGGCGTCGAGGCTCACAAAGAGAGCGCCAGCGACCGTCTCGAGCCGGATGGGCCGGAGGCCGAGCGTGGCTTGATCGAACCCGGCAACGTCCGCCGCGTGGGGCGCGTAGAACAGCGACCCGTCGGACGCATACGTCCATGCGTGGTACGGGCATGTGAGCCAGCGAGCGTTGCCACAGCCTGCCGCGACCGCGTGGCCACGGTGGCGGCACACATTGTGGAAGGCACGGACGGCGCCGTCGTCGCCCCGGATGAGCAGCACCTCGTGATCGAGGATCGCCTCGACGGCGTAGTCGCCCGGCTCGCCGATGTCGGCCTCGTGCCCGAGACACACCCAGCTCCGCTGGAAGATCCGCTCGTCCTCCAGTGCCAGCGTCTCGGCGGAGGTGTAGTCGCCGTGAGCCAGGCCGGCCCGCATCCGGGCGGAGTCGTTGTCGCATGCGACCTCGTGGAGGGCGGCGTACAGACGAGCGGCCGGGGAGGTCATGACGGAACGCTGATCACTTGTGGAGGAAGGCCATCGTCTCGCTGTCGCCGGACTGGAACGCCATCATCCCGTTATACGCGTAGGTGGGCGCGTCCTGCACCGTGTACATCAAGACATCGCGGTCGCCGCTGTTCCAGTGCTCGTGGTACGAGTACGACGGGCACGAGAACGAATCGCCGTCTTCCCAGTCGATGCGGTACTCGTCGATCGTGGAGTACCCCGTCCCGCTGATGATGTAGTACATCGACCCGGGCGTGTGCCGATGCATGTCGATCCGCTCCCCGGGCTTGAGCAGATGGATGGTCACCCACATGGTGGGAATGGTCGAATTGTTGGGCCCGTCCGTCGATCGCAGCGACACGTAGCGGGTGTTGCCATCCAGGTGGGGATCGTCGGCCATCTCCTCGAGGCGGGTCCGGACCTCGCGCATCGACCACAGCGCAGGGCGGATCAGCGGCGGCACGGCCCCCGCCATGTAATCGTGATGGCCCTGGATCTCGGCTGCGGACGGCTCCACGGCGCGGAACTCCGTCGGTGTGGTGCTGTTGCGCTTGAGTGGCTCGGTCATGGGCTTCCTTTCATTGTCGGATTGTCGAGTTGTCGGGTTGGTCGGAGGCCGGTGTGGCGAAGTGGTGGCGGTAGCCATCGACGACCCCCGTGAGCAGGGCGACGAGGTCGTGCCGCCGGTCGAACGGAACGAGATCGGTCAGGTACAGCGCGATGAGCTCATCGAGCCGCGCCCGGCACAGAGCGCCGAAGTCGTGGGTCTCGGCGGTGGCGCGGACCCGTGTGACCCGTCCGTCGTCGGGATCGGTCCGTCGGGCGATCAGGCTGCGCTCTTCGAGCCGGGTGATCCGGTAGGTCGCGTGGCGCGGCTCGGCGGCGAGGCGATGGGCGAGATCGGTCATTCGCACGCCGACGGGGTCAGCGGCGAGTACGGCCTCGAGGATCGCGACGTCGTCACAGGTGACGCCCAACTCGGCTCGCAGCTCGCGGTCGACGTGGCGAGTCACCATCCGAGAGCCGTCGGTGAATACCTCCCACAAGCGGCGGTCGATCTGATCGGTGTCGGCCACGACGCGAATATATTACGAATTCGAAATTCTTGTCAACCGTCCCTCTAGACGAAGCTGGCAACGGCCACCGGAGCGGGTCAACCAGTACTGTTCATGTCGTGACGATCGAGCAGTCTCCAGCCCGGCCAACCGTGGGGGTTCGAGCGGCCGGTCCCTTGTCGCCGGAGGAGATCGACTCGTACTGGGCAGACGGGTGCTTGTTCGTCGAGCACGCCATCACCGCCGATCAGCTCGAAGCGCTCGTCGCTGACTTCGATGCCTGGGTCGAGGAGAGCCGCGAGCACACCGAGCCCTACGGCGACACGCTCGCCGGTCGCCCGCGATTCGACCTGGCGCCCGAGCACACCGCCGAGGCGCCACGGCTGCGCCGGGTTGCCTCGCCGGTCGAGGTCTCGGACAGCTATCTGGCGGTCGTGCGGGACAATCGGGTCCTCGATGCCGTTGCCCAGTTGATCGGGCCGAACGTCGAGTTCAACAACTCGAAGATCAACGCCAAGCAACCCGGGGCGTCCACCGAGGTCAAGTACCACCAGGACTTCTTGTTCCAGCCCCACAGCAACGAAGACCTCATCGCCGTCCTGTTCTTCCTCGACGACGTGACCCTCGAGAACGGTCCGTTGAACGTGGTGCCGGGCACGCATCGCCGCGAACTGTTCGATCATTGGCACGATGGGGTGTTCACCGGTGCGGTCAGCCCCCAGGTCGTGGCCGACCATGTCGCCGACGCAGTACCGATCTACGGCCCAGCCGGCTCGGCCTGCTTGATGCACACCCGGCTGTTGCACGGGTCAGCGCCGAATACATCGGACCGTCCGCGGACTCTGTTCATCAGTGAGTACCGGGCTGAGGATTCCAAGCCGCTGCAGGTCAGCCATCTCCCGAGCATCTACGACGGCGAAGTGGTGCGGGGCGAGCGAACCAACCGCGTGCGGTGCTCGACCTACGAGATGGAGTTCCCCGAGGTGCCGACGGGTGCATCCTTCTTCTCGCAGCAGGCCAAGGCCGGCGCGGCGCAGTGACTTCCGGCGCTGGCCCCCAACGAGGGTTCCCCGTCGAAGAGTTCGCTGATCGCACCCGACGATGCCAGGCCCGGATGGCCGAGCGCGGCATCGCAGCCATCCTCGTCACCACCGAGCCGGAGGTCCGGTACTTCACCGGGTTTCACACTCCGTTCTGGCAGAGCCCGACGCGTCCCTGGTTCACGGTCGTGCCGGCCGCTGGCAAGCCCGTGGCGATCATCCCGAGCATCGGTCGGGCATCGATGGCCGAGACATGGATCGACGACATCCGGACCTGGTCGTCGCCCCGGCCGGACGACGACGGTGTGACGTTGTTGGTCGATTGCCTGCGTGAGCTCTCCGCCGGCGGCCGGATCGGCATGCCGATGGGTCCCGAGACGCATGTGCGGATGCCGCTTCGTGATCTCGACCGGATGCGGGCAGAAGTCGGTGGTTTCACCGATGTCACCGACATCGTGAGTGGTCTTCGGATGGTCAAGAGCGAGTTCGAGATCGACAAGCATCGGTTCATCTGCGGCGTGGTGTCCGACGCATTCGACGAGATCCCGAACCTGTTGTCCACCGGCATGACCGAAAGGCAGGCGTTCGCTGCGTTCCGTGCCGAGATCGTCCGGCAGGGTGCGGATGACGTCCCCTATCTGGTGGGGGCGACGGGTCCGGGTGGAATCGAGGACATCATCCGGCAGCCGACCGATCGGGAGATCGTCGACGGCGACATGTTGATCTTCGACACCGGCTCGACCTATGACGGGTACTTCAGCGACTTCGACCGCAACTTCGCCTTCACGAGCGCCACGCAAGCCGCCAGGGACGCCTACCGGGCGGTGTGGGAGGCGACCGAGGCCGGGATCGCCGCGGCCCGGCCCGGTGCGACGACAACCGATGTCTTCACCGCCATGAACGAGGTGCTGCAACAGGCCGGGTCTCTGGGGAACGATGTCGGACGGATGGGGCATGGTCTGGGTATGCAGGTCACCGAATGGCCCTCGCACACGGCGTCCGACGACACTCCGATCGTGGAGAAGATGGTGCTCACCCTCGAACCGGGTCTGCTGTGGGCGCCCGGCAAGGCGATGGTCCACGAAGAGAACATCGTCGTGCGCACAGGCGGTGCCGAGTTGCTCAGCCGGCGGGCCGCTCCCGACCTCCCCATCATCTGATGACCGTTCCCGACCTGGTGCAGCTGCCGTTCGACACCGACGACGGCTTCGGTTCCCGGGCCCGCATCGGTCTGATCGTGCTCGAGAGCGATCAGACGATCGAAGCCGAGGCCCGCATGCTGGGCCTCCCCGATGTGGACTTCTACCACTCGCGTATCCCCAACTCGATGGAGGTCACGTCAGAGACCCTGACCGACATGGAGCAGCGGCTTCCGGCGGCGGCCGCCCTGTTGCCCAGAGAGTTCGAATTCGACGTGATCGGCTATGGCTGCACGTCGGCGGCGACACTGATCAGCGCCAACCGCGTGACCGCCGCCATCCAGAGCGAACACCCTGGGGTGGCCTGCACCGACCCGATCACCGCCGCCGTCGCTGCGCTCCGTGCTCTAGACGCCTGCCGAGTCGCCGTTGTCACCCCCTACACCGCTGAGGTCACCGCACCGATCGCTCGGAGTCTCGCTGACGCAGGCCTCTCCGTGACCGCGCTGGGGTCCTTCCTCGAGTCGAACGATTTCACCGTGGCCCGCATCTCCCCGCAGTCGATCGCTGCCGGTGTGCGGACGATGGCCCGTCGCGCCGATTGCGACGCGGTGTTCGTGTCGTGCACCAGCCTGCGGCTCCTGGCCTCCGTCGAGGATCTCGAATCAGAAGTTGGCGTGCCGGTCCTATCGAGCAACACGGCCCTGTTCTGGCACGTTCTCCGCCTGGCCGGCGTTGCCGACGGAATCGATGGGTTGGGCCGGCTCTTCACCCGCCAGCTCACGGCTGGTTGATGGTGGGCAGAGCCCGCGCCGGATGCCGGTACCGGCACCGTGCCCGTCAGGCCGCTTTGATCTCCTCGATGATCGGGCCCCAGCGGTCCTTGTCCCGCACGCCGGCGTAGAACTGGAGCCGGTCGAGTGTGCCGCCGAAGCGCTCGGCTATGCGTCCCGGCACGTCGTGGGGCTCGGCCACGACAGCGAAGGCACCGAGCATGTCGTCGTCGATCACGTTGCCCATCTCGACCCACTGGCCCCGTTTCGACAAGCGGTTGAGCTCGGTCTGGGCGTCGCCCCAGCCGTGATGCTCCAGCACGCCCCGGTAGGCGGGAGTGGACCCGTAGAAGGCGATCTGCTGGCGGGTCCGGGCCGCTTGGGCGGCGACCTCCTCCTCGTGGAATCCGGACACCACGAACACCGGCATCGAGATCTGGAAGTCGGAGCGGTCCCGCCCCGCCTCGGCCAGCCCGGCATTCACGTTGGGCATCATCACGTCCCGCAGGTACTCGGCCGTCTGGAAGGCGTGGCACACCAGCCCGTCCGCAGCCCGGCCCGCCACCCTGGTCATCAGCGGGCCCACGGCAGAGATCAGGATGGGCGGCGGGGCCACGTCGATGGGGCCCGGGCTGAACATCGGCGTCATCAGGGTGTGGCGGTAGAAGTCGCCCCGGAAGTTGAGGCGCTCACCGGTTTGCCAGGCCTCCCAGATGGCCCGGATGGCGGCGATCATCTCCTCCATGCGGGCCGCGGGACGTGACCACGGCATAGAGAAGCGCTTGGTGATGTGGGCCTGGATCTGGCTGCCCAACCCGAGCAGGAACCGCCCCTGCGACAGTGCCTGGAGGTCCCAAGCGGTGTGGGCCAGGACCATCGGGTTGCGGGCGAAGCCCACCGCGATGGCGGTCATCAGCTCGATCCGCTCGGTGTGCTCGGCTGCCAGCGCGAGGGGCAGGAAGGGGTCGTGGCTGGTCTCGGCTGACAGCAGCCCGCTGTAGCCGTCCTGCTCCATCATGCGGGCCCGGTCGCCGATCCCGGCTAGCTCTTGGCTGCTGGCCGCCTCGGGGAGGCCGATCCAGGCGTCGATCTTCATGGTTGCCTCCAGGTGGGGTGGCTGAATCGGCGGCGGGCTGAATCCGGCTCGGCGGCCGATACGTTGCGGTGACGATGGCCGACGTTACCGACGCCACGTTCCAGGCCCAAGTGGTGGACCGGTCCCGGACCGTCCCTGTGATTGTGGACCTGTGGGCCTCCTGGTGCGAGCCGTGCCGGCAGTTGACCCCGCTGCTCGAGAAGGTGGTGGCCGAGACCAACGGCGCGGTCGAGCTGGCCAAGGTGGACGTCGAGAAGAACCCGGGCGTAGCCCAGGCCTTCCGGGTCCAGTCGATCCCGGCCGTTTACGCCATGGTGGACGGCCAGGTCGCCGACGGCTTCCTAGGAGCCCAGGACGAGGCCGCGGTGCGCGAGTTCGTGCAGCGACTGTTGCCCACCCCAGAGATGACCGAGATCGAGCGGTTGATCGCCGCCGGCGACGAGGCCTCCTTGAGAGCCGCCCTCGAGATCGAGTCGGACAACGCGGCCGCGGTGACCGCTCTGGCCGCGCTCCTCATCGACGACGGCCGCGCCGCCGAAGCGGTCGGGCTGCTGGAACGGATCCCCGAGACGCCGGAGACTCGGCGCTTGATCGCCCTCGCCCGGGTTCAGGAGTCGGGCGACGCTCCCGCTGACGGGGCATCCGGCATCGAGGCCGAGCTGGCCGAGTTGCTGGCCACCGTCAAGGCCGATGAGGACGCCCGCCAGCGTTTCGTCGACCTGCTGGAGGTGCTCGGACCCGACGACCCCCGCACCTCGGCCTGGCGCAGACGGCTCTCGACCGCACTGTTCTGAACTGGCCGCCCTGGATGGCCGCCTGAGAGGCCGATGGTTCTTTCTTGATGTAGTTGTACCGCTGTGAGGCGCACAACTACATCAAGAATGCGACGGGCAGGCGTCGCGGGCCGTCCCTGTGCTGGTCTGAATTGAGGAGCGCTATTCTCACTGGCGGCTAGCCGGCCGCCTCTCTCCGTGTCGGCCTGTTACAGGCGACGCGGAGGACACGCAATGGGCACGCCACCCGCCGGCGACCGCGGTCGCCGTCTCGCGGTGCCGTCTCCGGGGGCTCTGGCCGACCGTCTGGGCGTGTCGCCGTTGACGGTGGTTCTGGGCGTGCTCGCGGTGGCCGCCGCTGCGGCGGGAGGCTGGTGGGCGCTTCGCACACCCGCCGGCCCTGACCCGGCCGAGATCCTTCCCATGGCCGGTTCCGTGGAGATTCCCGTGCCGGCTCCGTTGTCGGTGCCGGACGCGGGCCGGATTGTGGTGGACGTTGTCGGGGCCGTGGCCCGGCCCGGTCTGCACGAGCTCCCCGCGGCCAGCCGGATCGCCGACGCAGTGGCCGCGGCTGGCGGGTTGACGCCCGAAGCGGACCGGATGCGGCTCAATCTGGCCGAACCGCTGGCCGATGGCTCGCGCCTGTGGGTACCGGCGGTCGGTGAAGGGGCGGGCCCCGAGGTTGTGCTGCCTACCACCGGGACGAGTGACGTCGGCCGCGCCGGAGCGGCTGGCGGACGGACGGGCGCACCGCTGAACGTCAACACCGCGGGGGCGGCTGCACTGGAGGAACTGCCGGGCATCGGTCCTGCGCTGGCCGCGGCCATAGTCGAGCACCGCCAGCGGGCGGGTCCGTTCGCCACGGTCGACGAGCTGGTCGAAATTTCTGGCATCGGCCCGGCGAAGCTCGAACAGATTCGCCCGCTGGCGACGGTGGTGGATCCGTGAGCCTGCGTCCGAGTCTGTCTAGTGGCGGCGGTGGAGCCCCGTGAACGCCGTGCCGCGGCGGTTCTCCGGTGGCAGTGGGCAGTTGGTGACGGTCGAGCGACTGCGCCGGTGCTGGGGCGGGGCAGTGATGCCCTACGCGGCCGCGGCGGGCGCTGCGCTGGGGGCGTGGCTGCTGGTCGGAGTCCCGCTCGCCGCGGTCTTGGTGCTGGCCGCGGCTTGCCTATGGAGGCCGAGTCCGCTGCTCGTGCTGGTGGCCGTCGCAGCCCTTGCGGGGTTCTTCGGCTCCAGGGCGCTGGACGGTCTCGCCGATCCACCCTCGGGACCCGTCGACGGGTGGGTCACGCTGCTCGAGGATCCCCGGCCGCTGGGCACGCACGGGATGCGGGTCACGGTCCGCCACGGCCAGGTCAGGCTGGAGGCCAGGGCCTACGGCGCGGTGGCCGCACGGCTCGACGACCTGCTGGCCGGCGAGCGCGTCAGGGTCTCGGGAACGGCTCGACCGGCGGAGAGCGACTGGCACCGCTGGCGGCACGTGGCGGCCACGTTGAATGTCGAGGCTGTGGGCGATCGGGCCGACGCCGCGCCGCTGGCCGCGTTCACCAACCAGGTCAGGCGGCTGCTGGATTCGGGGGCTCGTAGCCTTCCCGATGACAGCCGAGCCATGTTCGCGGGGATGGTCTACGGCGACGACCGCAGCCAGTCGCCCCGCCTCTACGACGACTTCCGGGCCGCCGGTCTGGGGCACCTGCTGGTGGTGTCGGGTCAGAACGTCGCCTTCGTGCTCGCCCTGGCCTCTCCGCTGGTCACCCGCACCCGGCCGGGTGTCCGGCTGATCGTGCTGCTGATGCTGCTGGCAGTGTTCGCGGTGCTCACCCGTTTCGAGCCGTCGGTGCTGCGAGCAGTGACCATGGCCGGGGTGGCCGTGATCAGCGCGGCATTGGGACGTCCCGAGACGGGCCGCAGAACCCTGGCCTGGGCGGTAGCTGCGGTAGTGGTGGTCGATCCGTTCCTGGTGCGGGTCCTAGCCTTCCAACTGTCGGTGTCTGCGACCTGCGGCCTGCTGTGGATCACGCCCGCTCTGGCCGAGAAGCTGCCCGGCCCCCGGCCGCTGAGACTGGCCGTGGCGACCACCGCCGGGGCCCAACTGGCGGTGATGCCGTTGCTGGTGGCGGTGTTTGGTGTGGTACCCCTGGCCTCACTTCCCGCCAATGTGGCCGCGGGGCCCGCTACGGCTCCGGTGATGATGTGGGGCCTCACCGGCGGGCTGGGCGCCGGTCTCGTCGGCGAGCCGGTCGCCTGGCTGATCCACCGGCCCACCGCCGCGCTGCTGTGGTGGGTGCGAACCGTCGCTGCGGCCGCCGCGGCTGCGTCCCCCGCGATGCTCGGTGCCGGAGGCGCTGCTGTGGTGGGAGCCGGGGTGGCTCTGGTGCTGGTGTCTCGCAGGCTGGAGCGAGCCAGGGCACTAGGTGTTGGCGGCGGGGCGCTGGTCGCGGTCGCCATGACGGTCAGCGTGCTGGCGGCGGCGTCGCCCCCACCGGGCTGGTCGGAGGCCGGGGGCGCCCGGCTGTTCCGACACGAGACCGCGATGGTGGTCGTTCTCGACGAACAGTCCCGGCCCGGGGATCTGCTCCAGTCGTTGCGGCTCGCGGGCGTGCGGCGGGTCGATCTGGTGGTGGCCTCCCGCGGCGGCGCGTCGGACGCCTACGCCGTACTGGCATTGCGGGACCGCTACCGGATGGCGGCTGTGGTGGCCCCGCCCATGCATCGGGTGCCGGGAGCGCGCACCGTCCGGGCCGGCGATGCGGTGCGTGTCGGCACAGTGCATGTGGAGGTCGTGTCCGACGCCCCCGACCTCGTCGTCGCGGTCAGCCCCGTCGCCTCCCCCGAAATTCCTGTAGTTGAGGTCCTCAGAGGTCCTTAGCGACAGGAATTTCGGGTGGGGGAGGGACGCCGCCGCGCTGGCCGGCCCGGTCGCCGTATCATCCGGCCACTATGGGCGTCCAACTCGTCACCGGCGACGACCCCGTGCTGGTGGCCGAGGCGGTGGCGAGGATCGTCAAGGAGACGCTGGGCGACGAGGACCGCAGCCTGGCCCTGGAGCAGCTCGACGAGGCCAGCCTCCGCGATCCCGAGGGAGGATGGCGCCTCGCCCCGCTGGTGGATGCGGCCCAGACGCAGCCGTTCCTCACCTCCCGGAGGGTGGTGGTGGGACGCCACCTGGCCCGGTTCGCCCGCTCCGGCGACTGCGACGCGCTGGTGCGCCTGCTCGAGACGCTGCCGGCCACCACCGATCTGGTGCTGGTGTGGGAGCGAGGAGTGGAACCGGCGATGGGCGGCCGCCTCCCCACCGTGCCCAAGGTCCTAGCCGCCGCGGTGAAGGCGGCCGGAGGCAACTCGCTGAACGTGACCCCGCCCAGGGGCAAGTCCGAGGCCCACAAGTGGCTGCGCGGCCAGCTGGAACAGTCAGGCTTGCACTTTGAGCCGGCCGCGGTGGCGGCCGTCGACGACCTGGTGGGGGCCGACCGCGGCAACATCGTCGGGCTGCTGCGGACCCTGGAGGGTGCTCTCGGCTCAGGAGCGACCGTCACCGCCGACGACGTGGCCCTCTACGGCGGGGATCCCGGCTCTGTGGTGCCCTGGGAGCTCGACGACTCCATCGACCGCGGCGACATCGCCCAGGCGCTTAGGGTGCTGCACCGCCTGCTGCCGTCTCGCCACCCTCTCCAGCTGCTGGCCGCGCTGCACGGCCGCTACCAGCGGATGCTGCGCCTCGACGGCGCGGGCGCGGCCGGCGAGCGCCAGGCCGCGGAGATCCTGGGAATGAAGGGCTCGACGTTCCCGGCCCGCAAGATCCTGGGCCAGACCCGCAAGCTCGGCTCGGAGAAGATCGCCCGGGCCATCCGGCTGCTGGCCGATGCCGACCTCGCCCTGAGGGGAACGGTCGACTGGCCCGACGAGCTCGTGTTGGAGGTGCTGGTCGCCCGGCTGGCTGCGCTGTCGGCTCGCTGACCCCGCGGCCGGCGGTCAGTCCTCCTCGGACCGGAGGCGCTCGATCTCCCGCACCAGGCGGCTCTTGCGGCGGGCCGCGGTGTTCTTGTGGATGACGCCCTTGGCGGCGGCCTTGTCGATCCGCTTGATGGCGAGGCGCAGCGTCTCATCCGCGGCCTCGTCGTCGTGATCGGCCGCGTCCAGCGCCGCCTTGGTCCGGGTGTTCACCTCGGAACGGACCGTCCGGTTGCGCAGGCGGCGCTTCTCGTTCTGCCGGTTGCGCTTTATCTGGGACTTGATGTTGGCCACACTCACCTGCCGGTCGTCTTTGGGGCCGCTGGCTGCCACGGGCTGCCGGTCGTCTTGGGGCCGTAGGGCCGACGGTCGAGGCTAGCGTTGCGGGGCCGTCGTCCCACCGTCGCGTCCCCCCGGCGGGAGCCGATCGAAGCCCCCCATCGAGAGCCCCATGGACCTGCACCTGATCCGCAACACGTCGATCATCGCTCACATCGACCACGGCAAGTCCACGCTGGCCGACCGGATGCTGGAGCTGACCGGCGCGGTCGAGGCCAGGGAGATGCGCGAGCAGTACCTCGACTCGATGGACCTCGAGCGCGAGCGGGGCATCACCATCAAGCTCCAGTCGGTCCGGCTCAACTGGCGAGACCATGTCATCAACCTGATCGACACGCCCGGCCACGTGGACTTCAGCTACGAGGTCAGCCGGTCGCTGGCTGCCTGCGAGTCGGTGATCCTGGTGGTGGACGCGGCCCAGGGGATCGAGGCCCAGACTCTGGCCAACTGCTACCAGGCCATGGAGAACGACCTCGATGTGGTGGCCGCGGTCAACAAGATCGACCTGCCCGCGGCCGACCCGGACCGCTGCGCGGAGGAGATAGAGCGGGTGCTCGGCATAGACGCCGCCGACATCCTCCAGATCTCGGCCAAGACCGGTGGCGGCGTGGCCGAGCTGCTCGACGCGGTCCTGGAGCGCACCTCTCCTCCGGAGGGGTCGGCCGACGCGCCCCTCCAGGCGCTGATATTCGACTCCCACTTCGACCAGTACCGGGGGGTGGTGTCGTCGGTGCGGGTGGTCAACGGCGTGCTGTCAGCCGACTCGCAGGTGCGATTCATGCAGGCCGGGACGGTGCACGGCGCCGACGAGGTCGGTGTGCGCACCCCGGCCAACGAGCTCGTCGACCACCTCGGCCCCGGCGAGACCGGATACCTGATCGCCGGCATCAAGGACGTCGGCGAAGCCCGCTCCGGCGAGACCGTCACCGACGAGGCCCGGCCGGCGTCGGAGCCGCTGGAGGGATACTCGGAGCCCAAGCCGATGGTGTTCTCGGGCCTCTACCCGACCGAGGGCGACGACTTCACCAACCTGCGGGCCGCCCTGTCCAAACTGCGCCTCAACGACGCCGGGTTCAACTACGAGCCCGAGACCTCCGGCGCGCTCGGCTTCGGCTTCCGCTGCGGCTTCCTGGGCCTGCTGCACATGGAGATCGTCCGGGAGCGCCTCGAGCGCGAGTTCGACCTGTCGCTGATCTCCACCGCCCCTTCGGTGGAGTACCGGGTGACCATGACCGACGGCGGCGTCGTGGCGGTGTCCAACCCGTCCGAGATGCCGGATGCCGCCCAGATCTCCGACGTCGCCGAGCCGATGCTGGCCGCCGCGCTGATCACGCCCACCGACTACACGGGCACGCTGATGGAGCTGTGCCAGTCGCGCCGGGGCGAGCTGGTGCGCATGGAGTACCTGTCGCCGGAGCGGGTCGAGCTGCGCTACCGCCTGCCGCTGGCCGAGGTGGTGATCGACTTCTTCGACCAGCTCAAGAGCCGCACCCAGGGCTACGCCAGCCTCGACTACGAGACGGACGGCTACGCCGTCGCCGACCTCGTGAAGGTCGACGTGCTGCTGCAGGGGGTGGCGGTGGACGCCTTCTCCACCGTCGTGCACCGCGACAAGGCCTACGCCTACGGCCGGGCCATGGTCGGGCGCCTGCGGGAGCTGATACCCCGCCAGCAGTTCGAGGTGCCCATCCAGGCCGCCATCGGCGGGAGGATCATCGCCCGTGAGACGGTCAAGGCCTACCGCAAGGACGTCACCGCCAAGCTCTACGGCGGCGACGTCACCCGCAAGCGCAAGCTGCTCGAGAAGCAGAAGGCGGGCAAGAAGCGCATGAAGAGCATCGGCCGGGTCGACATTCCCCAGGAGGCCTTCATCTCGGCCCTCACGCTGGACGGGTAGCATCTTCACCCATGCTCGACGACCGCAAGGCCGCCATCCTCTACGCCGTCGTTCAGGAGTACATCCGCACCGCCCAGCCGGTCGGTTCGGGCCGCGTGGCCCGCTCGCCCGGCATCGATGCGTCGCCGGCCACGGTGCGGAGCGAGATGGCCGCGCTGTCGGAGCAGCAGTACCTGGTCCAGCCCCACACCAGCGCCGGACGGGTGCCCACCGCCAGGGGCTACCGCTTCTTCGTCGACCAGTGGCGTCGGCGCTCGCCTTCGCCCACCCTCGATCTCGCCGACCGGCTCCAGGTCAACGACTTCTTCTCGGTCTCCCACGGCGGCTTCGAGGCGATCCTCAGCGACACCACCGGGCTGCTGTCGGACCTCACCGACTGGACCGCGGTGGTGGTCGCGCCCAGCCCCGCGGCGGCCACCGTGCGCTCGGCCCAACTGGTGGAGCTGTCGGTCGGCACGGTCATGGTGGTGGCGGTCATGTCCAACGGCGTGATCGAGAAGCGCACCCTCGACGTGCCCACCGACACCTCGCCTGAGGTCGTGGCCGACGCGTCGGAGCGGCTGGCCCGCCGGGTGGTGGGCCGGACCCTGGCCGACATCGACGATTGCGACCAGCCCGACGACAGGCTGCTGGCCGCGGCCATCGCCGCGCTGCGGGAGGCCCGCGCCCACCACGAGGTGTTCGTGGGCGGCACCTCCAAGCTGGCCGCGGCCTTCGACGCGGTGGAGCAGCTCAGCGAGGTGCTGGGCCTGCTGGAGCAGCAGCTGGTGGTGGTGACGCTGATGCGCAGGGTGATCGACGGGGGCCGGAGGGTGGCCATCGGTGAGGAGACCGGCGTGCCCTCGCTGGCCGAGTGCTCGCTGGTGCTGGCCCCCTACAGCACCGAGGGCACCGACGGCGGGACGATCGGCGTCATCGGACCCACCCGGATGGACTATCCGCAGGCGCTGTCGGTAGTGGCGGCGGTGAGCCGCCGCCTCGGCCCGGCCCTGAACGAAGTCTGAGATGGCCGATCGCTGGGAGCCGCTGCCGGCTCTGAGCGAGTCCCTGAAGGCCTAGATGTCGTAGATGGCCGACCACTACGAGACGCTGGGGGTGGAGCGCGACGCCACCGACGAGGAGCTCAAGCGGGCCTACCGCAAGATGGCCCGCCAGTACCATCCCGACGCCAATCCCGACGATCCGACCGCCGAGGGCCGCTTCAAGGAGGTGAGGGCGGCCTACGAGGTGCTGTCGGATCCTGAGCGGCGCTCGCTCTATGACCGCTTCGGCACCGACGACGTCAGGGCGGCCGGCATGGCCGATCCGTTCAGCGGCGGTCTGGGCAGCATCTTCGATGCGTTCTTCGGCGGCGACTCGCCCTTCGGGGGCTTCGGCTCGGCGCGCCCTCAGGGCCCGCCCCCCGGCGAGGACCTGGAGGCCCACGTCGATCTCGATCTTCACGATGTGGTGTTCGGGGCCGAGCGCGAGGTGACGGTGCGCACTGCGGTGCGCTGCGAGTCGTGCGACGGCAGCGGCGCCGAGGCGGGCACCGCGCCGGTGAGGTGCTCGCAGTGCGGCGGCTCTGGGCAGGTCCGCAGGGTGCGCCAGTCGATGCTCGGCCAGATGGTGACCGCCGCGGCCTGCGACCTCTGCGGAGGTTTGGGCGAGATGATCGAGCAGATGTGCCGCGACTGCGAGGGACACGGCCGCAAGCTGGAGCGGCGCACCTACAGCGTGCAGGTGCCGGTGGGGGTGGACGACGGTACGACGCTGCGGTTGAGCGGCCGGGGGGCGGCCGGTCCCCGCGGCGGCGCCCACGGCGACCTCTACGTGCACACCAGGGTCCGTCCCCATCCGCGGTTCCACCGCAACGGCAGCGACCTGGTCCACGAGCTGCACGTGCCGTTCACCCAGGCCGCTCTGGGGGCCCGGCTGGAGTACGAGACGCTCGACGGTACCGAGAACATCGTGATCCCCAAGGGGACCGAGACAGGCGCGGTGGTGCGGCTGCGGGGCCGCGGCGTTCCCCATGTGCGGGGCCGGGGCCGCGGCGATCTGCTCGTCCAGCTGGTGGTGGACGTGCCCGACGATCTCACCGACGAGCAGGAGGAGCTGGTGCGCCGGCTGGCCGACTTGCGGGGCGAGGAGGTCGCCGAGCCGAGCGAGAGCCTGCTGGGTCGGATCCGCACCGCGTTTCGGTGAGCCGCTTGGAGTCGGCCGCGGGTGACGCCCGGTCGGGTCCGCATGTGCTGGTCGCCGATGTGGATGCGCCTGTGCTGGCCTGCGACGACCGGCATCACCTCGAGCGGGTCCTGCGCCTGCGTTCGGGCGACCTTCTGACCGTTGGCGACGGGGCCGGCCGGTGGCGGCCGTGCCGGTTCGGGGACCTGGTTGAGCCGGTGGGCGATGTCGTTGCGGTGGCTGCCCCGAGTCCCGTGCTGGCCGTTGGCTTCGCTGTGCTGAAGGGGGGCCGCTCCGAGACGATCGTTCAGAAGCTCACCGAGCTGGGAGTGGACCGGATCGTGCCGTTCGTGGCCGAGCGGTCGGTGGTGCGCTGGGACGGGGCCAAGACGGCCCGGCAGGTGGAGCGGTGGCGGCGGGTGGCTTGCGAGGCGGTGATGCAGTGCCGCCGTCTGTGGCTGCCGGAGGTGGAGCCGGTGCGTGACTTCGGCGAGCTCGACCTGGGCGGGGCTGCTCTGGCTGTGTCGGAGGGCCGGACCCTGGCGACGGGCGAGAACTTCCTGCTGGTGGGTCCTGAGGGCGGGTGGGCCGACGCAGAGTTGGCCGCGGTGGATCGCCATGTGTGTCTCGGCCCACACATCATGCGGGCCGAGACAGCCGCGATCATGGCGGCCGCGGTGCTGGGAGCCCGCCGCAGCGGCCATCTGCCCGGGGCGGGGACGGTCAGCGGGAGTTGATGTCGCCGACCTCTGCTGCGCGCGCCGGAGCGCCGGTCGTGTCGGGGGAGTGGTAGCCGGGGGTCGGGACGGCGCCGATGTCGCTGATACTGAATCCGGTCGACGGCGCGGGGCCGACTTCGGTGATCGAGTAGGGGGCGGCGCCGGTCGATGCCGACGCCGCGCCGGCGGTCGCTGCCAGCGCCGCCACCAGACAGGCGCCCGCGGTCAGCCGGCGCAGGCCCGGCGGGATGATCCGGCGGGTCGAGTCCGGCGGTCGCGCCGCGCCTGTCGGGCCGGCGGAGTCGGTCATGAGGCCTCGCTGGGGTTGAAGAGCTTCGAGCCGGCCGTGGTGTAGACCCGCAACAGGTCGCACTGGCCGTGGGCGACCGCGTCCGCGCCGGTGGGGGAGTCGACGCTCCAACGCATCGGCAGCGAGATGGTCTCGCCCGGGCCGGGCCAGGCGTCGAACAGCACGACTCCGCCGGTGCTGGGGCGAACGATCGCCGCGGTGGCCTGCCCGTCGCAGTCCCAGTCGCCGGTCTCCACGAAGTCGCCGGTGGCGCCTATGGCGTAGCGGCGCCCTCCGTGCTCGATGACTGCGGCCGCCTCCCGCACCGACACCGCCATCCGGCCCGGCTCGGCGACTGGGTCCGGCAGGGCAACTGGGCCCGGCTCGGCGATCAGGTCTCGCTCGCTGACTGGCTCGCGCTGGGCGATGGGGTTCCGTTCGCTGATCACCTCGGACCCGGTGACCGGGCCCGTTCCATCGACCGGGTCGTACTCGTCGAGCCGGTCCTGGCTCGCGCCGGCGATGTCGCCAGGGGCTTCATCCTGTGCCGGCGCCGGGACTGCCGGGGGTGGCTCCGGGTCTCCGCTTCGGGCCCCGACCACGAAGGCCGCCAAGACGGCGACGACCACCACACCGGCCCTGAGGAGCGGCTTGGGCCGGCAGCGCCGCTTGAGGCCCTCGAGAACGCCGCCGCCGGCGACCCGGACCGGCGCTGCCCTGGTCGGCCGCCTGGTTGCGAGCAGGTCCAGTCGTCTGGCCAGATCGCGGGCGCTGAGCGTTCCCGCCCGAGCCTCGTCGGCCAGCGAGAACAGCTTCCCGGAGAGGGCTCCCCGGCCCAGCGCCGGGTCGTGGCAGAGATCGGCCAGCGCGGCCAGGTCGTTGTGGCGGTTCTCCGGCGTGGCCTCAGCCGCCGAGGTCAGACCGCACAGCACGGGGAGATCGTTCTCACTGTGCAGGACGTGAGGCGGGGTGAGCTGGAGGTGGGCGACGCCCAACTGGTGGAGGTCGGCCACCACCGCGGCCAGCGCGGCCATCCCCGAGGCCCGGTCGACCGGGTCGGTCAGCGGCCGGGAGGCCCAGGTGTCGGAGTTGACGAACTCGGTGTGCAGGGCCCGGCCGCCGTCCGCGGTCTCGACGATGTCGACGAACCGCACCAGGCCCGGATGGTCCAGACGCCTCAGCAGATCCGCCTCCCGCTGGATGTCTGCGGCTCGTTCCGCCGGGACCTGCTTGATCGCGATCAGCCTGCCCTCCGACCGGCTGACCGTCACCGCGGCCATTGCCCGCCCCCGGCTCTCCCGGCCCACTTGTCACAGCCTCGCAGTAGACCCTCAGACATGCACATATCAGTAAAATACATGATATTGCTTGACACTGCAACTGAAGTGCTGCGAAGTGTGCTGACGGCACTGCTGGGCCGGCCTAGGCCGGTAGCCTCGGACGGTGGCCGGTCCGCAGATCGTGGCTGTCGCGTCCGGATCTCCGGCCGAGCGGGCAGGGCTGAGGCCCGGAGACGAGGTCGCGGCCATCGCCGGGGAGGCGCCCCGCGACGTCATCCGCTGGCAGTTGCTGAGCGACGGGGCCGAGATCCCCCTCGAGGTGCAGCGCGACGGCGAGAGCTTCACTGTGGTGGTTGCCAAGCAGGAGGGCGAGCCTCTCGGCGCGGAGGTAGACGCGGCCGTGTTCGACGGGGTGCAGACCTGCGACAACCACTGCGAGTTCTGCTTCGTGCACCAGCTGCCGCGCGGGATGCGCCGCTCGCTGTACCTCAAGGACGACGACTACCGGCTTTCGTTCCTCTACGGGAACTTCACCACCCTCACCCGGTTCACCGAACTCGACTACGAGCGGGTGGTCACCGAGAGGCTGTCGCCGCTGTACGTGTCTATCCACTCCACCGACCCCGACGTGCGGGCCGCGATCCTCCAGAATCGCCGCGGCGCGGTGTCGCTGCGCTGGCTGAGGCTCCTGCTCGACGCCGGCATCGACGTTCACGGCCAGGTGGTGGTGTGCCCCGGCGTCAACGACGGCGACGTGCTGGCCGACACCCTCGCCGGCGTGCTCGACCGCTTCCCGGAGCTGCGAACGCTGTGTGTGGTGCCCCTCGGGCTGTCGAGGTTCAACCGCCAGCCCAGGATGCGGCTCCATACTCGAGCCGAGGCGGCCGCGGTGGTCGACCTCGTCGAGAGCTGGCAGTCGGTGTTCCTGCAGGTGCTCGGTCGCCGCCTGGCCTTCGTGGCCGACGAGTACTACCTCATGTGCGGGCGCGGCTTCCCCGCCGCGGAGCACTACGAGGGATTCGACATGCACGAGGACGGCATCGGCATGGCCCGGGCCTTCGAGACGGAGTTCTCGGAGGAGGGCCACGCGCCCACCCCGCCGCGCTCGGGCTTCTTCGCCTGGGTGGACGGCGCTCCGGCCGACGGCTACCGCGCTCCCCGCCAGGGCTCGGCCGCTGAGGTGGTGGCCGGTCCCAACGGCTCGCCCGTCTCTGTGTCGCTCGGACCGCGCCGCGCCGGCCGGACCGCGCCCGTGGCAGTTCTCACCGGCACCCTGGGCGCAGCGGTGGTGACGCCGTTGGTGGAGTCTCTGGGCCGCCGCGACGCTCGCGTGATTCCGGTCGAGAACCGTTTCTTCGGCGGCAACATCGGCGTGACCGGGCTGATGGTGGGCGAGGACGTGGTCCGGGTCCTCGACGGCGAGCCCGAGGGCCACCGCTACCTGCTGCCCGACGTGTGCCTCAGCCGGGGCCGCTTCCTCGACGGGATGACCACGCAGGAGCTTCCCCGCCCGGTGGAGGTGGTCGCCACCCACGGGCGGGCTCTGCGACTGGCGCTGGACCAGAGGCCGAGCGGGTAGGGGCCAAATGGGGAGGAGAGCCGTCGTGAACCCGGTGGTGGCCGTGGTCGGCCGGCCCAACGTCGGCAAGTCGACGCTGGTGAACCGCATCCTGGGTCGCCGCGAGGCGATCGTGGAGGAGCGCCCGGGCGTCACCCGGGACCGCAAGGCGGTCGACGCCGAGTGGCAGGGCCGAAGCTTCACGCTGCTCGACACCGGCGGCTGGAGCGCCTCCGGCGACGAGCTCGACGCCAAGGTCAGCGCCCAGGCCGAGCGGGCCGTGCGCGAGGCCGACGCGGTGCTGTTCGTGGTGGACGCGTCGGTGGGCCTGACCGCCGACGACGATCAGGTCGCCCGGGTCCTGTACTCCGCCGATGTGCCGGTGATGGTGGTGGCCAACAAGATCGACCACGAGGCCCAGGCCGACTCGGTGTGGGAGCTGCTGGGGCTCGGTCTCGGCACTCCCCATCAGGTGAGCGCGCTGCACGGCCGCGGCACCGGCGACCTGTTGGAGGAGCTCGTCGCCCGCCTCGACGCGGCCAGCGCCTCGACTGCATCGGGCCCAGGCGCCGGATCAGTTCGGGACCCAGCCGGCGAGGGCTTGGCGGCCGCCGCGGCCGAAGCGTTCTCGGTGGTGCTGGTGGGCCGGCCCAACGCCGGGAAGTCGACGCTGTTCAACCGGCTGATAGGGGAGGATCGCGCCATCGTGCATGACCTTCCGGGCACGACGCGCGACGCCATCGACACCCTCATCGAGACCGATGAGGGGCCGGTGCGGTTCATCGATACCGCCGGGATGCGCCGCCGGGCCCGAATCGACTCGGGCACCGAGTACTACTCGCTGGTGAGGGCCCTGCGGGCGGTCGACACCGCCGACGTGGCCCTGCTGGTGATCGACTCGTCGGTGGGGGTGACCCACCAGGACCAGCGCCTGGCCGAGCGGGTCGACGCGGCGGGCTGTCCGGTGGTGATCCTGCTCAACAAGTGGGACCTGATCGACACCGATACCCGCCTCGATCTGGGCCGCGACGTCGAGGACAGGCTGGGCTTCCTGGGCGGTCCTCCTGTGCTGCGCATCAGCGCGCTCAGCGGCAAGGGCGTCACCCGGCTGTGGCCGTCGCTGAGCGCGGCGGTGGCCGAGTACCGGACCCGCATCCCCACCAGGAGGGTCAACGAGGTGGTGCGGGCCGCCCAGAGCGCCCAGCCCGCGCCCGCAGGGGCCCGCATCCTGTACGCCACGCAGGTGGCCACCGACCCCCCGACGTTCACGCTGTTCGCCAACCGCACCCTGCCGCGCACGTACCTGCGCTACATCGAGCGCAAGCTGCGTGAGAGCTTCGACCTGGGCGTCACCGCGCTCAAGTTCAGGGTCCGCCGCCGCGACGAGTAACCCGTCGTCGGGGCCGATCCGCTGCCCGGGAGAGCCCTGAGCGGGGGCCTCGGACCCTGGGTGTCCCTCCGAAGCGGTACCCTGTGGGGGGCATCGGGCCGCGAATCTGAGGGGAGGGGCGCCCGTGGTAACGATCGTTCTCGATCTTGTGGCCCTGAGCTGCGCGCTGGCCATGGTGTTCTACATCCGCTCGGCCCGCCACCGCCAGCGGTTCGTGCGCCTGATCGAGAGCGACGCCGGCACCCATCCCGAGGCTCTGACCCTGGCCGAAGCCGGGTACCGCAAGGACGTCCACGGGGCGATCGTCTACGGCCTGCTGGTGGCGGTGGCGCTGCTGGTGGGCCGGGTGAACCTCGACAACATCAACGCCGTGATGGGCCTGCTGGCCTTGCCCGCGGTGATGTCGGTGTGGTGGGCCCGCACCGCGCTCGAAGAGGTCCGCATGGCCCGCAACCGCTACTCGCTGGAGCGCCGGGCCGAGCAGGCCCTCGAGCAGGAGCAGCTGGCGCCCAAGGCGTGGGCGGCCCGGCTGGCGCCCGAGGAGGTGCCCGACTTCAGCGGGTTCGAGATCGGCCGGGTCTACCAGGCGGGCTCGGGGCTCATGGCGGGCGACTTCTTCGACGTGCACCGGGTGGGGCGCCACCGGGTGGCTGCGGTCATCGGCGACGTGGCCGGCCACGGCATCGAGTCGTCGATCACCGCGTTCCAGGCCAAGTACCTGCTGCGGGTGTTCCTGCGCCAGTTCCGCGACCCGGCCCAGGCCTTGGAGGAGATCAACGCGCAGCTGGCGGCGGGGGACCGCAACGAGGAGTTCATCTCGGCGTGTGTGGTGGTGTTCGACACCGAGGCCGGGACGCTGCGCTACTCGTCGGCGGGGCACCCGGCCGCGTTCCTGTTCCATGAGGAGGGCACCAGGCCGCTGCGCTCCACCGGCCCTCTGCTGATGCTCGACCCTCAGGCGACGTACTTCTCGAGGGAGATCCCGATGGCGTCGGGCGATCTGGTGGTGATGTACACCGACGGCCTGGCCGAGGCCCGCGCCGGGCGCCAGCAGTTCGGCGAGGGCCGCATCATCAGGTCGGTTGAGCGGGATCTGAATGCGGCGCCGGATGTGCTGTGCAAGTCGCTGCTGGACGCGGCCAAGGACTTCGCGGGCGGCTCGATCGGCGACGACACTGCCATCATGGCCATCCGCCGCGACTGAGCCCATGGCATGGTGCCGGTCCTGCGAGCGATACCTGACACCGGCCACGCTCACCGCTGAGGGAGCCTGCCCGTCCTGCGGCAGGGAGGTCGAGCACCCGGATGAGCGCCCGACGGCGGCCGCCGAGCGCATCCCGTGGCACTTCTGGCTGCTGGTGAGCGGCGCCGCGGTCTACCTCGTGTGGCGGGCCGTGCAGGGTGTGGCCCTTCTGCTGTAGCCGCTAGTCTCGCTTCCACGGGCTGTGGCGCAGCTTGGTTAGCGCGTCGGTCTGGGGGACCGAAGGTCGGGAGTTCAAATCTCCCCAGCCCGACAGATAAACACCAAGTTCAAAGCACATTTCTGATCTAGGCCTACCTGTGGATAACTCTGAAATCGCCCAAACTTCTAACGAAAATTCTAACGGACAGTACGTGAAGCCTTGTTATTCGACGTGTCAGAACGGTTCTTCGGGGCCGCTGTGACAGGGTCTTGTGAGCGGCAGTGTTCGGACGAGTTGGCCGGTTCCCTCCAGAAGACGGTGACGCCATGTGAGGCCAGCACTGGCTGGTGTGGCGAACAAGTGTTTGCCAGATAGACTTGCTCCAAAGTGTCGAGACAATTCGGGTTCACCGAGGCCGAACCCGGTCAGGAGTACAGAAGGAGTTGCCGATGACTGTTGGACTACCGGGACGAGGATACGTGTTCTGGTCGGTGGGGTGCGGCGACAGCACGACCATCAAGATCGACGACGGCGTGGTTATGCAGGTTGACATCCAGCACCACGAGTCCGCCGAAGACGACGACGAGCCGTACCACCCGGTCGTAGACAGGCTGGTCGATGAGGTTCTCCCCGATGTGGACGGCGAGAAGTACCTCGCTGCGTTCGCCCTGACCCACCCGGACAAGGACCACTGCAAGGGATTCGCGGAACTGCTCGAGAGGTGCACGATCGGGGAACTGTGGTTCACGCCCCGAATCATCCGCGAGTACGAGAACGACGAGGAGTTGTCCGAGGACGCCAAGAAGTTCTGCGAGGAAGCTAATCGTCGCATCGAACTCAACCAGGGCAGCGCGGCGGAGTCCGGTGACCGCATCCGGATCATCGGGAACGACGACATCCTCGACGAGGACGACTACAAGGATATTCCCGACGACCTGAAGAGCCGCCCTGGCCAGAGCACGACGGTCGTTGACGGCGTCGATCTCGAGGGGACATTCCGAGCGTTCTTTCACGCTCCGTTCGGCGACGACAGCGACGGGAGCGAACGAAACAAGACCAGCCTCGCCATGCAGATCTCCCTGACCGAGGGCCAGGGAGAGGGCAGGCTCATGATGTTTGGCGACCTCGACTACCCGCCCCTGAAGCGGATCTTCAACTACTCGGAGGACGAGGACAAGGCGTGGGACGTGTTTCTTGCACCCCACCACTGCTCGAAGTCCGTCATGTACTTCCAGGAGGAGGGTGACGACGAGCCGGTCCTGAAGCAGGACATCCTCGACCTGATCGAGGACGTGGCCGGGGAGGAAGCGTGGGTCGTGTCCTCGTCAACCAAGGTTCCCGCCTCGAACGAGCCTGGAGACAACCCGCCGCACGCCATAGCCAAGGAGCATTACGAGGAGATTGCACCGAGCGGATTCCTGTGCACCGGTGACAACGAGAACAGCGACGACCCCATCGCTTTCGAGGTCACCACGGAGGGCATTGCGCTATTCGGCAGCGCAGCAGACACTGGCGAGTCCGAAGCTGCCGAAGCCGTAAAGGACGCCAGGGGCGGCAGCGAGTCGACTGGCGTGCCAATCGGCTTCGGACGGCGGTGACACCCGGTCAGGAACAGGCGCTTGACGAAATCCGTGCCGTCGAGTCGGCCCGGCCGGGCGCCATCCGTGTTCTGTCGGTCAACGAGGACGGCATCGATGTCATCGTCTGGCTGACCGTTGACTGCCGCGGAACGGAGCACGCTGCCGGCGGCGTCGCAGTCCGAGAGCGAGAACGGTTCCGAGTCCGCATCCCCCCGGGGTTTCCCTTCAAGCCTGCGACTGTCCGATCGAAGCACACGCGATGGAAGGGCACCCCACATGTCCAATGGGGCAACTCGCTGTGCCTCTACCAGTCCACGAACGCAGAGTGGAACCCGAGCGATGGAATGTACGGGTTCCTCGAACGGCTCCTCAAGTGGTTAGGCGCGGCCGCCAAAGGCGAACTTGACCCGGTTGGCGCTCCTGTCCACCCGCCTGTCGCCTATACGACAGGCGGTATGCCCATGTTCGTGCCGCGGGTGGATACGCCGACGGTCTCGAATGGGCCTTGGATTGGGCTGGCGTTCCTCGAACGGCACGGAGACCGCCGTTACGACATAGTCGAATGGAGAGACCTTGAGAGCTTGACCTCCGACGACCTCAATCGGGCGCCGTTCGCTATCGCCATGCTCCAGGACAGACCGATGCCCTTCGAGTACCCAGAATACCTGCTGCTGCTGCTCCGCGAGCTGATCGAGGCCGGCGTTTCGATCCCCGCCCTTGTCCGCCTCCTCCATCTGTTCAAGGACTTTGCCGATTCGGAGCATGTGCATGTTGTCGTAGGGACACCTATGCGAGGGATCACTGGCCAAGCCCACCGTCAGCACCTCGCCGTCTGGCGGATCGCCAGCGGGCGTATCGGCCCTTTCTGGAATTCGCTGCCTAGAGCCGACGACAGCCCCGAACTCATCAGGCTCCGCGCTGAACTCTGGGACGCGCTACTTGACTGGGCCGAGGTCGCTCCTGTCAACTGGTGCCCCGTTCGCGAGGCACGCCCCGAAGTCACTCAAGCACGCGACCAGAACTCGCCCGTGCAGTGGTGGAAGGGCAAGACCGTGGAGGTGTGGGGATGCGGCGCCATCGGCGGCATGATCGCAGAGCACCTTTGCCGTGCAGAAGTCCGTCGTATCGTCCTGCGCGACAACTCAAGAGTCGCTCCGGGCGTTCTGGGACGACAGAACTTTGAGGACGAGGACATCGGCGAGCCTAAGGCCGCCGCTCTAGCAGCGAGGCTCAGGCGCATTCGTCCGGACCTTGATGTCGTCAGCGAATGGACCGACCTCACAGGTAGCCCCTCAGTTGACACCGACTGGTCCAACGGAGTAGATGTCCTGTTCGACGTCACCGCATCCCCGGCCGTCTCGAAGCGTCTGGAGATGCTCCGCACTCGATGTCGGACATCGGCCTCGCTCGTCGGAATGATGATCGGCCACCAAGCCCGCAACGGCCTCGTCGTCACGGCAGGACCGGAAGCCACCGGCGGGACGGCAGACGCTGTCAGAAAGGCCAAACTCGCCGCTTTGCACAAGCCGAATCTCAAACAGTACGCCGAGGAGTTCTGGCCTAGCAGCCCTAGAGGCGATTTGTTCTTTCCGGAACCAGGTTGCTCCGATCCAACCTTCACCGGCTCAGGCGCAGAGGTGAGTTCGCTCGCCTCAAGCATGTTCCTCACAGCGACTGACCAACTGGCCGCTGGTCAGACCAACATGACAGCAACATTCGTAACGCAGCCATCAGTTCAGACACCTGGTACGTCGATCACGCTGTCGCTCCGGCCCGACTTCGTTCTCAAGGAGGCCTTCAGCGACTACGAGGTCCGATTCTCTGCGCCTGCCGTCGCCGAAATGCGTGCTTGGATCAACAAGTCAGAGCGGCTTGCTCCCGGAAGCGAGACAGGCGGTTTCCTGTTCGGAGAACGAGACGACGCTCTGGGGGTTCTCTGGGTGTCCGACGTACTGGGACCGCCGCCCGATAGTGAGGCGTCACCCGAGCGCTTCGTATGCGGCACGGCAGGCGTCGACGCAGCAACCGCAGTCATCGGACAGCGTTCTCGCGGCTCCTCCCAGCCTGTCGGCAGGTGGCACACCCATCCCGACAGTGCCCCTTTGCCGAGCCAGACCGACTTCCAGGGCATGAACGAGATCATCGGCGACACCGAGCGGTCGTTGCCAAAGCAACTTCTTGTCATCGTCGGCGGCACCAACCCAGAGCACACCGTCGGCGCGTTCCTATACGACCGGTACAAACCATTTCCGTCTGTCACAGTCGCCGAACTAAGGCAACTGCCGGTACCGGCGAGGCCGGGCCACCGCATCGGCGTGGCACTCTCAGGTGGCGGATTCCGAGCCGTAGCGTTCCACCTGGGAGTGCTTCGAGCCCTACACGACCGAGGCATTCTCGGCCACGTCGAAGTCTTGTCCACCGTCTCCGGCGGATCCCTCATCGGTGCGATGTGGGCCTACAGCGATGACGAGTTCGCGACATTCGACCAAAGAGTCACCAACCTGCTCCGTTCTGGGCTGAACTGGAGAATCGCCCGCCGAGTGCTCGTGTCGAAACGAACGCTGCCAATCCTGGTCAGCGCCATCGCTTCAGCCGCCGGCCGGATCGCGACGATGGCCGGAACCGCCGCACAACGAATCGGCCGATGGCTCACCCGCCGCCCCAGAACCAATCGCTCGGAACCGCTGCCACGCCAATGGATGAACCGCACCACTGCAGTCCGAGACGTCTTCACTCGCATCCTTGGCGATAGCCCGATCAGCGAACCGAAACGCGAACTTCATGTCATCCTGAACGCGTGCGACCTACGATCCGGGTCCGCGTTCCGGTTCGGATCCGTCGAAAGCGGCTGTTCTCGCTACGGACGACTAACCGACAACGACGTGCCTGTCTCGCTAGCCGTTGCAGCGTCCGCCGCCTACCCGGTCGCGCTTCCCGCGCTGGACATACGATGGAGCTTCACCGACCGAAACGGCACCACCGCGCAACGGCTTCTGCTCACGGACGGGGGCGTATTCGACAATCTGGGTACCTCGGCTCTTGAACCCGACCGGAGTCCCGCCTACAGCACAAACGTCCACCCTGTGGACTACATCATCTCCGCTGACGCGGGACACGGACTCATGGACACGAATCGGTACCCAATCTGGTGGGCCGGGCGAATGAAGCGGTCCTTCGAGTCGGTGTACCGCAAAGTCCAAGACACAGGCAAGGGACTCATCTATCGCCATGGCGAACTAGGCAATCTCAAGGGCTTCGTGCTCCCATTCCTAGGCCAGCAAGACAGCCGACTTGGTGCGATCATCCCCCCGGACCTCGTCCGCCGAGAAGAGGTCATCGACTACCCCACCAACTTCTCAAGGATGCCCGACGACGACATCGACCGAATCTCAAGGCGAGGGGAGCAACTCACGCGTATCATGATCGAAGCCCACGCACCAGGAATCGCATGATCCCATCAGCAGTGGGTGGCCTCAGACGCTAGGTCGAGCTTGCTGCTGCTGCACCTAATTCTCGGGTTCGGATGGTGTTGTTATCTCTGGCTCATTCTCGACGGGTGAATTGATGGAGTTCGAGACAGCACCAAGCAACGCACTGACGATGAGGCTCACAAGGACGGCAGCCGTCGCTACGTGAAAGACGGCAGCTATAACGACCCATCGCAGGTGCCTGTCGGTGGCCATGAGATCCTGCCCGGTGGCGGCCATGTAGCTGCCCGCTGGCGGCCAACAGTTCTGCCCGGCGGCGGCCAACAGAGTTGCCCGCGTTGAAGTCCGTCTCCTGCCGTGGTCCACCGCGGCGGGGTGCTCCTCCTACTCGAATGGCCGGTCACGACAACCGTGACCATCGAGCAGGAGGAGCGAGTGAAGTCTCGCGAGGAAATCATGAACATGTTGGAAGCGTTCGACCTGTGTGGGTCGTTCCGGGATGCCGGCGAGTTGGTCGGTGTGTCTCATCACACCGTGGCCCGCTATGTCGCTATGCGCGATGCCGGCGAGTTGGTCGGCGGCGGGCTGCGGCGCAGGGGGCGGATCATCGACCCGTGGCTGCCGAAGATCGAGGAGTGGGTCGAGCGGTCTCACGCCAAGATCCGCGCCGATCGTTGCTATGTGAAGCTGAAGGCGTTGGGGTTCGAGGGTTCGGACCGCACGGTGCGTCGAGCGGTGGCGGAGGCCAAGAAGAGCTTCGCGGCGGGCCGGCGGCGCGTGTATCGGCCCTGGATCCCCGAGCCGGGCATGTGGGCGCAGTGGGACTGGGGAGCGGGCCCCGTCGTCGCCGGCCGGAGGACGAATCTGTTCTGTGCGCGGCTGGCGTGGTCGAGGTTCCGGGTGGTGGTGCCGTGCTGGGATCGCAGGTTGGCGACGGTGATCGCCTGTGTGGACCGGGCCATGCGCGCCTTCGGTGGCGCGCCGACGTATTGGTTGACCGACAACGAGCGCACCGTCACGATCGATCACGTCGCGGGGGTGCCCATCAGGCATCCGGAGATGGTCGCGGTCGGTGGCCACTACGGGATCACGATCGCGACGTGTGTGCCGGCGGACCCCGAGTCCAAGGGCGGGTCAGAGGCGACGGTGCGGATCGCCAAAGCGGACTTGGTGCCCACCGACGCCAACCTGCGAAACGACTACACCAGCTGGGCCGAGCTGGTCGAGGCGTGCGACATGTGGATGGCCGAGGTCAACGGTCGTGAGCATCGGATGACCCGGCGGGCACCAACCGAGATGCTCACAGAGGAACAGCAGCGCCTGCATCGACTGCCCGAGACCCCTTACACGGCGGTGTTCGGCCAGACCCGGAAAGTCACTTGGAGTTCCACGATCAGCTTCGGCGGGGTGACCTACTCGGTCCCGCACACCCTCGCCGATGAGACGGTGTGGGTGCGCATCGACGGCGACCAGGTCGTCGTCGTGCACTGCGCATCGTCAGGACCCGTCGAGGTTGCCCGGCACCAGCGCTCGACACCTGGACGTCCGATGATCGACGACGCTCACTACCCGGCGCGCCCGGCCGGGCCGCTCGGGCGTCGTCCCAAGCCCACGAGCGCGGCCGAGGCCGAGTTCCTCGCCATCGGGGACGGCGCCCGCACCTGGCTGGTCGAGGCAGCCGCCGCGGGCACGAGCCGCATGAAGACCAAGATGGCCCAAGCCGTCGACCTGGCCCGACTCCACGGCACCGAGCGGCTCGACTGGGCGCTGGGCCATGCCGCGATGTTCGGCCGCTTCGCAGACGGCGACCTGGACTCGATCCTGGCCGCCAACCCGCCCGGACAACGCCGACGCGCCGACGATGTGCACTCGCTGCAGCCCGGCACCGCCGCCTGGGGCCGCCTCGGAGGCGATCGATGACCCCAACACCGATCGACGAGGTCGTCGACTTGTTGCGCACTCTGCGCCTGCCGCACATGCGCGCCGCAGCACCGGAGCTGTTGGCCACCGCCAAAGCACAACGCTGGGACCCGGCCGAAGCGATGCGAGCGCTGCTGACTGAGGAGCTAGCCGGCCGCCAAGCATCCTCGATCAACAGCCGTCGCAAGGCGGCCGGGTTCCCCACCGGCAAGACCTTCCACTCCTGGGACGAGACCGTGTCATCGATCCCGGCACCGACCCAGCGGGCGCTGCGCACCCTGGAGTGGATCCACCGCCACGAGAACCTCGTCGTGTGCGGACCATCCGGCACCGGAAAGACCCACTTCTGTGAAGCGCTCGGGCAGGCTGCCGTCGATGCTGGCCACAAGGTGTCGTGGTTCAGTCTCGAGCACCTCGGAGCGCTCGTGCGCCGCCACGGCGCCGACGACACCGCCGCCAAAGCCATCCGACGGATCATGCGCGCCGACGTCATCGTGATCGACGACATAGGCCTGCTGCCGGTCACCACCGACACCGCCGAGGCGCTCTACCGCGTCGTGGACGCCGCCTATGAGAAGCGCTCCATCGCTTTGTCGAGCAACCTTCACCCAGCCGGGTTCGACGAGTTGATGCCCAAGACCATCGCCAACGCCACCGTCGACCGGCTGCTGCACCACGCCCACATCGTCATGACCGCCGGCGACAGCATCCGCCTCACCCAAGCCACCGCCGGAAAGGGGGTGACGCCACTGACCAACTGAACTGTGGGCAACTCTGCTGTCCGCCACCGGGCAGTTCTGTTGGCCACGGCTGGGCAGTTCTACTGTCCGCCACTGGGCAGATCCCACTGGCCATTGACACCCCCCCCGACTACGCTTCAACACAATAGCAAGAATCAGGAGGGTGAGATGCATCGGAAAGCCATCACAATCGAGGAGTTCACGGCTGAGCGCGCCAGTGCGTTGCTCTGCCGATCCGAGCTGCGCCGAGACGGACGCCTGATTGAGTGCGACCATGTGGCTGGCCTTGTCGAGTTCATGCACTTTCGTCGCCACGGAGTGGTACGGGTCACCGAACAGGCCCAAGATAGGCCGGAGCGGCCCAGTGCCTCGGGATGACTGGCCATGGTCAGTACCGACCGGGGGCGAGTGCAGCGTTCCTCAGGGAAGATCCGTTGGGGATGCCGGAATGGGCACGATCGGCGACTGTCATACCGTCGCGCGATGATCGAAGTGATGGCTCAGGTGCCTTGCCGGAGCCTTCGGAGCAAAGGAGGCCTTGTGGCTGAACTGACTATTGAAGCACTTACGGATGCGGTTTCGGGCGGGGCGGTGGCGCTGCGCTCGATCATGCGACTGCAGCCGGTGGACGGGCCCGGGGGGAAGGTGTTTCCGCCCACATACGCCGTGACGGCTGAGAACAAGTACGCAGTCGAGGAGAGACAGGTTGGCGACCGGGTGGTAACGACCGTGTTGCTCGACTCTGTGGCCTCTCAGGCCAACCGGGCCGAGTTCGCCCTCCTTGACGGCTGGGAGGAGGGCGAGTTGCGCTTCCCGGTGCCGTATGTGGACTTCACGGGCGAGCCCGATCTGGATGATCTGGGCCGGATCACGGTGTTGGAGGCACCCCACCGGCTGGCCGATGCGATCTTCAGAGACAGCCTGCTCGACGGAACGTTGTTCCGTCTCAGCGACATTGGTCGGGCCATCACTGATGCCCGTCCCGGCAATGCCACCGACCTGTTTTGCTACGCCCCGACCGCCCTGCTGTTCGGCCAGTGGGACTCGACCGGGCCGAAAGGCGGCCTCGGATCGAAGTTCCAGCGCGCCTTCGTCTCCGAGATCATCGGGCTGGACGCACAGATCGGGCGCAAGGTCGGTAGCCGTCTCGACCCCTTGCGAATCGAGCGGGATGCCGCCGTGGTCTATGAGCACGCCGATCCTGAGCAGCGGTGGACACTGGACCCAGAAGAGGCGGCACAGGAGAAGGGCGAGCCGAAGCCGGTACGCGATGGGCGGCCCGCCGAGATCAATCATGGCAACATCGCTCCCTCTATCGACTCGCAGGCGGGCGGCGTCACCATCTCGGAGGCACGTCAGACCACGGTGCTGTCGCTCGCGGCGCTCCGGCGTTTGCGTTTCGCTGGCCATGGGCGCGAGGCCCAGTCGGCTGCCCGGACGGCTGTCGCTGCGCTGGGAGTTGCAGCCATTGTCTATGGCTACGAGGCAGACCACGATCTGCGGTCCCGGTGCCTGCTCGTTCCGGAGCATCCTCCTGTACTGGAGATTGTCGGCCGGGATGGCGGTGCGCCGACGACGGTCAGTGTGGATCACAGGTCAGCCGGTCTACTTGTGTCGGAGGCTTCCGCACAGGCCGCGCGGGCTGGTATCGGCTGGGCAGAAGACGAGATCGCGTTGAGACCGGCACCGAAGCTGGTCGAGCTGTTGCGGCGCAGCCGTGAGGTGTCGGCGCGCGAGCCCGTCGGGGAATAGCCGATGACCGCCATCGAGGTGAGCTTTCTCACCGGCAGGTACAGCGCGACCGCGCACCACGACCGCCAGGCGCCTGAGTGGCCGCCACACGGTGCCCGCCTGTACTCCGCCATGGTTGCTGCCTGGGCGGACGCGGAGGTGCCTGACGAGGCTGAGCGGGCTGCGCTCGAATGGGTGGAGGCGCTGCCGCCTCCCCGCATCACGGCACCCGACGCCGTACCGCGGCGAGTCGTGAGCCATTTCGTGCCCGTCAACGATGCCAGCGTGATTCGCCAGGATCAGTACCAGCGTCGAGCGAGCGACATGGAGGAGCTCCTGGCGCGGTTCGACGTTGAGCTCGATGCGTCGAAGGGGGAGGTCACGAAGAAGGCCGAGCGACTGCAGGACAAGGTTGCAGCGAGGCGCGACGTCGATTCGCTGGCAGGCAGCGTTGGCAACACGAGCGCCGATTCGGCGTTGCAGCTGTTGCCCGATGGGCGCGTCAAGAAGGAGAGGTTTTTCCCGTCTGTCACCTTGGTGGACTCTCCTGACGTGCCGGACCCGTCGAACGGCCGAAGGTCGGTGCCTTCGGCAGCGAAGCGGGTGCCTCCGGTCGTCTACGCGTGGGATGATGCCGCTCCATCGGAGACGGCCAGCGCTCTTGACGGGCTCCTCGCCCGCGTTACCAGGCTCGGTCACTCGTCCTCGCTGGTGTCGTGTCGTCTGCGTGACGAGGCGCCCGCCGCTACTCACTTGCCCGGCGGAGGGGGGCGGATGCTGCGCTGGGTGAGGCCCGGCCAACTCGCAGCGCTGGAGGAGGAGCACGCCAGGCATCAGGCCATCCGGCCCCGGAGCCTTCCGTTCCGAGGCGTTCGGTATCGCGAGGTGGTTTCCGACGAAGAGGGGTCGGTTGAGCCGCTGCCGGCTCACACTGCTGGCGACTGGATCGTCTTCGAGTTGGAGCCGGCCTCTCGGCGCATGCCGATGACTCGTACCGTGGAACTCGCTCGGGTGCTGCGGGAAGCGATCCTGAGCCATGTGCCGGATCCCCTGCCCGAGGGGGTCAGCGGCCATCTGCACGACGGCAGGCCGACAACCGTGCCCCACATCGGCTTCCTAGCCCTGCCGAACGTCGGCTACGAACGCTCCGATGGGCGGATCATCGGTCTGGCTGTATTCATCCCGCACGACCTCGGTGAGGTGGCGCGGAATGCCACCCTGCGGGGCATCGGCGCATGGGAGCAACAGTGCGGCGACAGGCCTCTGCAGCTACGGATGGGACGCGGTGTCACGGTCAAGATGAGGAGGAGACAGCCACCGTTCAACCTTGTAAGCCTGCGCCAGCCCGTTTGGGCACGCCCGTCGCGATGGTGGGCCTCGGCGACACCCGTGGCGCTGCCGGCGCATCCGGGCGACCTTCGGAGAGGAACCCCCGCGGCGCGGGCGAAGGCGTGGGCACGCGCCGAGGAGGCCATAGCCAAGTCCTGTGCGCATGTGGGCCTGCCGCGGCCCGCTCAGGTTCGAGTGTCGTTGGTGTCGGACCTCGTCGGAGCGCGCCCTGCTCGCGACTATCCCGTCTTCAGGCAAGGCCGGGGCGGTAGCGCGCGAGTGGTTCGGCGGCTCATTCACGCCGCAGTCGAACTTGAGGAGGAGGTACGCGGTCCGCTCGTCCTCGGCAGTGGGCGCTTCCTGGGCCTGGGGCTCATGCGTCCTGTGGGCAGCTCCGAGCGGGAGACGGACAGGATCGAGGCGGCAGGCGATGGGTGATCTAGCAGTCGCCGACTTCGAGACCTATTTCAGAGCCGTTCACGATGACGCTCCCTATCCGTGGCAGAGCCGCCTCACCCGTCAGGTGCTCGATGGTGATGGATGGCCGGACGTGATCGACTTGCCTACCGGAGTCGGCAAGACCGCTGTGCTTGACACCGCGGTTTTCGCGCTGGCGGTCCGGCCTGATGTCTCGCCGCGTCGGATCGTTTTCGTCATTGACCGTCGCATCGTCGTCGATCAGGTATGCGAGCGTGCCGAGCGCATCAGGGACAAGATCGCTGAGGCGACCAGCGGAGTGTTGGTGAAGGTTCAGAGCCGCCTGAGCAAGTTGACCGGTGCCGAGGAGCCGTTGGGAGTTGCGGCTCTGAGGGGCGGCATCCCGATTGACGGGGAATGGGCGCTGCGGCCGGAGCAGCCGTGGGTGATGGTGTCCACCGTCGACCAATATGGCTCCCGTCTACTGTTCAGGGGCTATGGGGTCAGTGACAGGATGCGACCGGTTCACGCGGGTCTCGCTGGCAACGACTGCCTTGTGATCCTCGATGAGGTGCATCTGAGCACGGCCTTCGCGGCGACGCTGCGGGACGCCTCCTCCGATGGTGACGTACCGTTGATGTGCGCCGTCGGCGGAGGTCTCCCGCGCCGTTTCAAGGTGGTGGAGATGTCGGCCACTCCGGAGAGTCAGAGAGGCCGGCGGTTCGGGTTGCGAGCAACCGACCTCGACTCCTCGCCGAGGCTCAAGCAGATCGCGGACTCCGAGAAGAGGGCCAGGCTGGTCGAGGTCGGCGGCGCTCGCCCTGCGCATGAGTCAGTACCCAAGCAGGTCCTGAAGATCGTCAAGGGGGAACTGCGAGATCACGAGACAAGCGTGGGAGTGATCGTCAATCGTGTACGGACCGCTCGGGAGACCTTCGACATGCTGAGGGAGGCCAGCCTGAAGCAAGACCTTGCCGTTCATCTGGTGACGGGTCGAATGCGCCCGATCGACCGAGAGCATGTGCTCGGGCAGGTCAGCGCGAGCGTGGACCCGGATCGGGACTCGGCACCGGAGCAGCGCACAGTGGTGGTGGCCACGCAGGCGATCGAGGTCGGCGCAGACTTCAGCTTCGACGCCCTCATCAGCGAGGCCGCTCCGATGGATAGCCTTTCCCAGCGGCTCGGACGGCTCGACCGGCGCGGAGCGCTGGCCGCTCGACGCGGCGAGCCGGCCCGCTGTTGGATTCTGGGCGTCGCGTCGGCCATGAATCCGGAGCGCCCGGATCCGGTGTACGGCCACGCCGCCCGCCACGCGTGGACGGAATTGCAGTCCGCGGCCGAGGACAGCGAGATCGACGTCGGGCCCGGTACCGGGCTACTCGCAGACATGAGCACGGATGCCTTGGCACCGAAGTCCGAAGCACCATTGCTGCTTCCCACCCACGTCGGCGCGTGGTCGCAGACAAACCCGAAGCCGGTCGCAGATCCGTCGATCGACGAATTCCTGCACGGCAAGGAGCGCCAGCAGGAGCCTGACGTGTCTGTCGTGTGGCGCTGGGACCGTTCGGAGCCGGCGCTCAGACTGGTCCCGCCGCGCCCGGCTGAATTCCTGTCCGTTCCGATCTCCGCCGCCAAGAGTTGGCTTCGCGGCGCAGCAGAGGCGCCTGTGGCAGACACCGCCTCGGCGCCCGCTGAAGAAGAAGCCGCAAGCGTGGGGCGAACTCAGCGTGCCAGGCAGGCGGTCGAGCCGAGTCTTCAGGGCGTGGTTCGCTGGAGCAGGCGTGAAGTCGAGCCCGCTGAGGAGTTGCGGCGGGCCGATGACATCGAGCCTGGAGACGTGATAGTCGTCGATCCAATGCTGGGAGGGCTGCGTAGCCACACCTGGGATCCGGGATTTCGCCCCGACGCGAGGACGAACGGCGTAGAGGGCGACCGTCGGTCTGCACCCGTGGAAGACATGGGCGATGCTGCACAGCTCGCTCCCGGCCCACGGGTGGCCGGCGGCGTTCGTGCGACCCTTCGGCTCGACCAGCGTCTGCTGGTGCAGATACAGGTTGAAGGCATGGGGATTCCGAGTCCTCAGGATGAGCAGGATGCCTCACGGAGCAGGGAGGAGGTCATCGGTGCTTGGCTCACGGCGGTTCGAGATCTGCCGTCCGGGGTTCCCGGCTGGCTCGCGTCGGTCATTAGGCATCTCACGGACCAGAGCTGCCGGTACGATGTCGAGACCGTCGAGTCCCGGAACCAGGCGGAGCCGGGCTACTACGTGCTTGTGGAGCGATCGGTCGATCCCGCGATTCTGGACGAGTTCGACGACGCCGCATCCCTGACGGGCACCAACGAGACGACCCTGCGAAACCACCTCGAAGGGGTAGGAGCCAGGGCTGCCGACTATGGTCGTCGGCTGGGGCTGTCCGATGACGTTGTGTCGGACCTGCGGCTGGCGGGGGAGTTGCACGACCTCGGCAAGGTCGATCCCCGGTTCCAGTCTCAGCTGTGCGGCCACGATCCGGTCCGCATGACCGCATCTGACGAGCCGCTGGCCAAGTCCTTGCCGGGCGTGAGAACTCCACGGAGAGCGGTGTGGCCACCGGTCCGCCATGAGTTCGGCAGCGTCGCGCTGGTCAACAGCGACCCCTCAATCCTCAACGAAGCGCGCGATCCGGACCTGGTCTTGCACCTCATCGGGACGCATCACGGCTTCTCCCGACCTCTGCCGCAGATCAGGGACGATGATGATCCGCAGCAACTGGAGGCAACCGGCAAGTTCGGCGATGAAGGGTTCCGGCTGTCAAGAACGGAGCATCTGAGATCGGGCATGACCGACGACATCAAGAGCAGCGTGTCCATGAGCGCGGCCTCGGATCTTGCCCGTACACCGTTAGCCCTCGAAATGGCAGACCGCTTCTGGCGCTTGCAGGGGCGCTACGGGCATCACGGACTCGCCTGGCTTGAAGCCATCCTTCGTCTGGCCGACCACCAGCAGAGCGCAGAGGAGGCACGGCGTGATTGACTCGAACGGCATAGTGCTGCGGGGTCTGCCGGGCGACAACCCGATGGGCTTCTTGGCAGCCCTAGGCGTCCAGGCGGCCCTCACCGAACACGATGATCACCACCGGTTGCATTGGAGCGACGAGCCGATTCCGCGTGCAGTGGTCAGCCCGAAGCGGGATCTCGCGGAGATCGCCGAAGCGGTGCAGGCCGTTGCCGCAGCTTGGCTTGAGGGCCCGGCGCTGGACGAGGCGGTTGATCCGACGCTGAAGCTCAAGCGAGAGGACATACGGGGCTACTTGAGCCGCGGAAGGGACGCGGGAGCGATCGGAGTACTGGCATCGTGTCTCTTGGCGGAAGGCAGCTTGGACAACAGTCGCAAGGCCAAGCCGTCAGACCTCTACTTTGTGGCTGGCAATCAGAAGTTCGTTCCCACGGCTCGCACCCTCCTCAGAGAAGTGACCAACGAGGAGATCGTAGGAGACATGAATGAGCCGTGGCGCTACCACAGCAGGCGCGCATCATTGATGTGGGATTCCGTTGATGATCGCCGCCACGCCTACAGCGCGGCAGACCCCACCTCGTCGCAGAATCCGAAGCGCACGAATCCCGGAGCCGAAGCTCTCGCTCTTGTCGGCCTGAGCCGGTATCCGTGCTTCGCCTCGCCGCAAGGAACGCTAACGCAGGGATGCTCCGGCAGTTGGAAACGAGGCGATTTCGTCTGGCCGTTGTGGACAGTCCCCGCCACCGGCGCGGCGGTCCGATCGTTGCTCGCCCAAGTGGCGGCGCCTGGGGGCGCTGATGCCCGCCGCGCGGACTGGTATGGAGCCTGGGGAGTCAGCCGCGTCCTGCAGTCCCAGATCTGGCGAAGCTCGCAGGGAGGTTACGGGACCTTCGGGCCGCCTCGCGTAGTGTGGGAGCATGATTGATGCCTGTGTGTTGATCGGACACGGTTGGGCGATGGCCGTCGTTGGATTCCTCGGGCAGTGTGACTGACGTTCCGGAACTTGTTCCGGCTCGGATGATCAACGAGTTCGAGTACTGCCCGCGGCTGTTCTACCTCGAATGGGTGCAGGCCCGCTTCGAGCACAACCGCGACACGATGGAGGGCACCTACGTCCATCGGGTCGTCGACGCCGGCGGGGGCCGGATGGGCGAAGCCGACGACCCTCCGTTCAGGAAGGCGAAATCCGTCGAGCTGAGCTCGCAGCGCCTCGGACTGATCGCCAAGGCCGACATCATCGAGCAGAGGGACGGCAAGGTCGTGCCGGTCGAGGTCAAGCGCGGCCGGCCGCCGAAACACGGGCCGGCGTGGATGCCCGAGAAGGTGCAGCTGTGCACCATCGGCCTCTTGTTGCGTGACAACGGCTACGAGTGCTCCGAGGGCCAGATCTACTTCGCTGAGACACGCAAGCGGGCCACGATCCCGCTCGACGATGTGCTCGTGGCGCACACACTCCAACTCGTCGAGCAACTGCGACAGACCGCGGCGGCCTCGGAGGCTCCTCCGCCGCTCGTGGACAGCCCCAAGTGTCCGAGATGCTCGCTGGTGGGCATCTGCCTGCCTGACGAGACGAACCTCCATTCAGGGCGCAGCACCGCGAGGCCCCGTCGTCTCACACCTCGCGATTCGGCCGCGAGGCCGCTGTACGTGACCGAGCAGGGTGCGCGGGTCGGCATCCGGTCCGGACGGGTGGTGGTGACCAAGGACCGTGAGGAACTACAGCAGGTCCGCCTCATCGACGTCTCGCAGGTCGCCCTGTACGGCAATGTCCAGGTGAGCAGCCAGATGATGCGGGCAGCGTTCCGCGAGGAGATACCGGTGTGCTGGTTCTCCTACGGCGGGTGGTTCCAGGGCATCGCGGCAGGGCTCCCGTCCAAACACGTCGAGCTCCGTCGACGCCAGGTCGCGATCGCCGCGCAGGCCGGGCTGCCGATCGCGCAGTCCATGATCGCGGGCAAGTTGCGCAACTCCCGGACGTTCCTGATGCGCAACGCCCGCTCCGATGTCAAGCCCGTGGTCGATCAACTCAAGTCGCTCGCAGAGTCCGTCGGAGACAGCCAGTCCGTCGAGAGCCTGCTGGGCATGGAGGGCACCGGGGCGCGGCTGTACTTCTCGAAGTTCTCCTCGATGATCCGTGACGACAGCATCGGGCACTTCGACTTCAACGGACGCAACCGCAGACCACCGAAGGATCCCATCAACTGCCTCCTCTCGTACGTCTACGCGCTCCTCACGAAGGACTTGACCGCGGTCGCCATCGCGGTCGGATTCGATCCGTACCTGGGTGTCTTCCATCGGCCGCGCTTCGGCCGCCCAGCGCTCGCTCTCGACCTCGCGGAGGAGTTCCGTCCGCTGGTCGCGGAGTCGGTCGTGATCAACGTCATCAACAACGCAGAGATCAGTGCGAGCGACTTCCTGATCCGAGCCGGGGGCGTCTCGCTCACACAGGACGGGAGGCGGTCGGTCCTGGCCGCCTACGAGCGAAGACTCGACACCGAGGTGACCCATCCCACCTACGGGTACCGGATCACATACCGGCGCGTCTTCGAAGTCCAGGCCCGTGTGCTGGCCGCCCACCTGCTGGGCGAGATACCCGACTACATCCCCTTCATGACAAGGTAGTGCTGTGGCGTCGGGCAGAACGCGGTACATCGTTAGCTACGACATCAGCGACTCCAAGCGCCTCAGGCACGTCCACAAGACCGTCAAGGGCTTCGGATGGCCCATGCAATACAGTGTGTTCATATGCGACTTGGATGATGTCGAGATGCTGATCCTCAAGCGTGAAATCGGTGAGATCATTCACCACGGAGAAGACTCCGTAGCCTTCATCAACCTCGGTCCGCCTGCCCACCGCGGGCGCGAGTGCTTCAGCTTCATGGGAATCCGAACCGAACTGCCCACATCAGGTCCCACGATCATCTGATACGAGCGCTAAGTTGAGACCACAGCTCCCAGGGACCGCTCGCAGCCCTATGGCACAAGGCAAACCGCACCTTGACAAAGGAACAAAGAACCTTCGGAAGCAATGGCTTCC
Organism: Acidimicrobiia bacterium; assembly: GCA_022828135.1. Lineage (GTDB taxonomy): Bacteria > Actinomycetota > Acidimicrobiia > Acidimicrobiales > Aldehydirespiratoraceae > Aldehydirespirator. Next base: position 58,889 of record JAJEJB010000022.1, read on the forward strand.
CACAACCGCTCGCAGCAGGCCGCGAATACGCAGGTCGCAGCCCCCAAACTAGGCGAGCGGTTTGGCCGGACAGCTGTCCGGCCCTCCATTGAAGGCGTGAGACGGTGGCCCAGTAGGACTGAAGACCCTCGTGTTTGGCCGGACAGCTGTCCGGCCCTCCATTGAAGGAGCCTCGGGCCGTACCTCTGGAGCAGCGGCCTCAGGGGTTTGGCCGGACAGCTGTCCGGCCCTCCATTGAAGGAGGTCGGTGCTGTGCTCGCTCGAGGTGGAGTGCTCGGTTTGGCCGGACAGCTGTCCGGCCCTCCATTGATGGATGTCGGCGTCGAACTCCCCCACCACCCCGTCGACGGTTTGGCCGGACAGCTGTCCGGCCCTCCATTGA
>JAJEJB010000045.1 GCA_022828135.1 Acidimicrobiia bacterium
ACCTCCAAGACGCTGACAATCGCCACCATCGGCGACTCCACCGACGAACCCGACGGCTGGGTCACCGCCACCATCAACACCCACAGCTCATACAGCCGCGGCAGCCCCTCCAGCGTCCGCATCAACATCAACGACGACGACTCCGCTCCTCCGCCCGGCAACACCGAGAACTCGGCAGACAGCGACACCCAGACATCGGCAGGCACCTTCGCAGAATCAGGTGACAGCGGTTCCGCAGAATCCGCCGACGGTCCGCCTCCCGCCGACACGGGGCCGGTGACCTTGACGGTGACCGGCGGCCCGGGCGTCACCGAGGGCCAGGACGCGGTGTTCACGATCGCGGCCAGCCGAGCCCCCGCAACCAACCTGACCGTGAGCGTGTTCGTGGCCCGCAAGGGCAACTTCGTGGCCAGCAGCGAACGGGGCGGCAAGACCACCCTCCTGCCCGAAGGTCAGACCAGCGTCCGCTACCGCGTTCCCACCCTCGACGGCAACGCCGACGAGCCGGACGGCGCCGTTCTTCTCAACCTCGACTCCGGTGACGGCTACCAGGTTGGCGACCCCTCCGCTGCGTCGGTGGCCGTCGCCGACAACGATCCGGCGGCCGGGACCCCGACGACGGCTCCGCCTCCCACCACCGATCCGCCCGCCACGACCCCGCTGGCGCCCCCCAGCGGGGGCGGCATCGAACTGCTGCCGGCCGTCCTGACCGAAGAGCCCCCTCCGCCACCCGAACCGCCCCAGGCCCCGCCCGAGGAGCCTGCCGTCGAAGACGAGCCCGAAACGGCCGACGAAGACTCCGAAGTCGTGTCGGCCCCCATTCCGGGCGAGTCGGAGGACTCGAGCCCCGGCGGAGGCGTAGCCCCCATAGTGCCGCTGGCCATGCTGACGGTGCTGGCCGCCTCCATCGGCTGGCTGCTGTTCGGAGCAAAACGCAGAAGGCACGAACCCCAACACGCCTATCACCCACAACACATCTACAACCGCCCCTAGAGGGCACCTCCGGTCATCGGCTGGCTGGACCACTGCGATACGCTCGGGCGGGCTGGGGCTGTAGCTCAGTTGGCTAGAGCACCTGCTTTGCAAGCAGGGGGTCGTCGGTTCGAATCCGATCAGCTCCACTCTTCGTGGGCGCCCCACGCGCCCGGTCACTACCCAGGGGGCGGCTCTCGGATGACCCTTATCGGACTGGCCCAGCTTCTCAGCCGGCCTGGGGCGGCCGATGCCAACCGTGCGGCTAGCGCCGATGCGGTGGCGACGCTGTTCGAGCGGGGCGCGGAGATCGTGGTGGCGCCCGAGATGGCGGTGCCGTGGTACACCACCGACCGGGAGGCGCTCGAACCGCTGGCCGAGACCCTCGACGGCCCGACGGTGACAGCGTGGCAGCAGCAGGCCGACCGGCATAGAGGGCTGGTGGTGGGCGGCCTGTGCGAGCGCAGCGGCGACTCGATCTACAACTCGGCCGTGGCCGTGGACGCCAGCGGCGTGATCGCCCACTACCGCAAGTTGCACCTGTTCGACGTGGAGAAGCACTGCTTCGCCCCCGGCGACCTGGGGTTGAGTGTCACCGAGACCGGTTGGGGCAGCATCGGGCTGTGCATCTGCTACGACCTGCGCTTCGTGGAGGTGGTGCGGGTGCTGGCCCTGCGGGGCGCGGACCTGATCTGCGTGCCGACGGCCTGGGTCCGCGGCTTCGACCGGCGCCAGTACCGCGAGGGCGAGCTGATCGCCCACGCCGAGGGGGCGCTGGTGCAGGCCAACTTGAGCCAGGTGTTCATTGCCTGCACGTCGCAGGTCGGATCTGGTGACGGGGTCGAGCTTCTCGGATCCTCGGTGGTGGCCGACCCGTACGGCCGGATCGTGGGCGGGCCCCTGTCGACGGTGCGCGAGCAGCTCGAGATCGTCGACCTCGACTTGGCCGAGGCCCGCAGGGCCCAGGCCCGAAGCGAGCTCATCCGCCCCCGCTCCGACCGCCGCACCGACGTCTACGGCATCCTTCACGAGGGCGAGCCGCTGTAGCGACATTTCTTGGTGCGAGAAATGTGCACTGAGTGCGCAGAACCAACCCGAGATCTGACTGAGGTGGTTCGCGCTCTGTCAATGGACGCTGAGACCTGCCAGCATCCGGTTGAGTTCGGGCACCAGCAGGTTCCGCCTCGAGTACGACCCGATCACCGTGTAGAGGCAGAACGCCCGCGACCCGACGTGGAAGAACTGCTGGAGGCCGGCTTGGCCCGGCAGCGACAGGTTCAGCTGGTCGGGGGCGAAGTCGGCCGGTTCGAGGCGGGTCGGGAAGCCCTCGTGGGCGAACAGCTTCGACGTGACCGAGGCGCTGTCGAACTCGATCAGGGCGGCGAAGATCCCGCCGCGGTCCATGATCTCGACCGCGCCCGACCCGTAGTCGCCCCGCTCGGCCGGCAGCGAGAAGTTGGCTGCGTGCACCACGACCAGCGGAGCATCCGAGGACTCCAGGCTGGGGTCGAGCATGGCCGGATCCGGCTGGGTCGACAGCTCGGCCTCCCAGCCTGCGGGCACATCGACGCTCACCCCATGAGCTGCCAGCCTCACGTCATCCCGCTCCTGCTCGAAGTTACAGAGCCAGCAGGCTCGCGGCGGCCGCTCCGGCGAGGGCCACAGCCACGCCGGCACCCATGCGCCGGACGCGGTCGGCGTGCTGGTCGAGACGGCGGTGCAGGCGCCGCAGATCGTCGGGAGTCCGAACCCGGCGGCCCAGCACCAGGCTCGCGCCCCGGACTGCGCCGAAGGCCGTGCCCATCAGCAGTCCCGCGGCCGTCTCGCCGGCCAGCAACGCAGCCAGCATGAACAGCGGCACCAGGGCGGTGTTGACCACCGTCGCCACCGCCGCGCCGAGCTGGACGCCGAAGCCTGCCCCGTAGACCCACGACCGGTACCCGACCAGCCAGTCCTCGTTCACCTGGCGACGGCCCGGGAGCCGCCGACCCGACAGGTCCCAGGCCGCGGCGCCGGCGCAGGCAACGGCCAGCAGCACGAGCCGGACATCGCTGTCCACGCCGACGACGGAGATCCGGCCCAGCGCGCCGAGGGCCGCACCGACGGCGGCTCCCCCGGCGACCGCGCCCAGGCCCAGCCACAGGACTGTCACCGACCATCGATTTCCCCGGGCCCGCTCGCCGAGCGGGCTGATGCTGGTGAGCATCGAGATGCCTCAAGGCGACCATGCCGACCGTGCTCCGGCGGCCAGAGCCGCCGCCGTCCCGATGGCCAGCACCGCGATCATCGTTCAGTGCGGGATCCGGTGGAGTCGGCACCGTTGCTGCCGTTCGAGTCGGACTGCCCGCCGTAGAGGCTCGGATGACCGGGGCCGATGCCCGCGGACCGCAGCGCCTCGTCGGCCCGCTGCGCCCGGCTGCGACCCGAGTGTCCAGCCGAGGCCTGCGGTCGCGGTCCGGACGGGTCGGCCAGGCCGGCGTCGTCCAGAGCCTGCTGGAGCAGGTCCCGCAGCTGCTCCCAGCGCAGTGCGCTGCCCGCGCCCACCACCCGGCCGTCGGAGCCGTCGACCAGCGCGAAGTACGGCGAGCCCGGAACGTCGTAGTCCTCCCACGCTGCGGACGACAGCACGGCCTTGACCCCCGGTGGGACCAACTCCGCCATGGCCGACTCCGAGTCGTGGGCGGCATCCTGGCCCACGACCACCAGGCGGGTGTCGCCGCCGGGCAGTTCGAGGTCCGGGGCCGCGAAGGCCTCCCAGAACCGCTTGCAAGTGCGGCACCCCGGCGAAAGGAACGCGAGCAGGGTGAAGTGGGCCACGCCGGTGACGGCGACCTTGGTCGGGCCTCCGGCCGGAACTGTCCCGACCACGTCCCGGGCCCCTTCCGGACCGGCCGCCGCACCAGCCTCCGACCGCTCCGCCACGACCCCGGCCGCGGAACTCGCGGTCTCTTCGTCGTCGAGGCTGATACCGGCGCGGTCGAGGGTCCGCAGGATCTCGGCGTGGGTCCGGAGCAGCCCGAACACCAGCAGGGCCAGAACCCCCACCGCGATCACCAGCAGCACCACCACCACCGTCACGGGGCCACCCCCAGGGATGCACGATCGCGTAGGTCGTAACCGTGCAGCAGGGCCGCGACCTCGGCACGGGTGGCGGGCTCCTCCGCGTTGAAGTTCGAATGCTCGGCCCACCAATCGATGTTGTGCTCGAGGGCCCACGCCAGCGCGTCCCGGTACCAGGCGTCGGAGCCCACATCGGAGAAATCGATCATTGCGCTGCCCGGCGGCTCCCCCGCCAGACGATGCAGGAACACGATGGACTCCGCCCGAGACACATCGCTGTTCGGATCGAAACGATCCAGGGTCCGGCCCGTGGTGATCCGCTGCTCGACCATCCACGCCACCGCCTGCGAGTAGAAGGCGTCCGCCGCGACATCTTCGAATTCGTTGCTGGGCTCGACCTGGGGCCGGCCCTCGTAACGCCATAGGAACGTGGCGAACTGGCCCCGGTTCACTAGTTCGTCGGGGCCGAACAGGTCGTCCTTCATGCCCGTGGTGATGCCCTCATCAGCCATCCATTTGACCGCCGACGCGTAGTAGGCCTTGGGCGGGATGTCGTTGAAGTCGTCGTGCAGGCAGGGCCGGTCGTGCCAGCGGGTCCCCGGATCGTAGAGCACCGGGGACGTCGCGCAGGCCGGATCCCACGTCCATGGCGGCACGCAGGTCACGATCCGGCACTTGAGCGGACCGACGCACACGTCCTGGTTGCACTGCCCGTAGCGGAACCGCGCGCACTCCGACTTGCGAACGTCGCAGCCGCCGCGGCAGTCGCAGAAGGCCGGCGTGCAACCCGGGCCGCATAACCCGCTCGACCGGCAACGGCAGCTCTCGTGGCAGGTGAAGTTGCAGTCCAAGTAGTAGCGCGGGCTGGGACCGTTCAGATCGCAGAATCCCGAGCCGTCCACCTTCCACCAGCCGGCCACGATGGTTCCCGGCGGGCAGAGGTTCTCGCCCGTGAGCTTGCAGCAGAATTCGCTGTAGGGATCGCAGCACAGGGCATTCGGGCGGCACCGGTTGCGTTGGCAATGCACGATGGCGGCCTCGGCAGTGGTCGGGCGGATGGCGTAGGCGACGGGAGCAACTGCGACGGCCGTGGCCGCCATGGCCGACTTGCGAAGGAAGCCCCGGCGTCCGGCGCGACGCTCCACCACCCGGGAGACCCGCTCGACCAGCTTGCGGCTCACTGGTGTCCTCCCGAGACGGGCACCGGTTCGCCAGGCTTGGCGGCCGGGGGTGGCACGGACCGGAACAGAGTGCCGGCTTCGTGCCGGGCGGCTCGGGCGGTTCGGGCGCCGAGCGCCTCGGGCAGCGCGGTGAAGGCCACCAGGCCCAGTCCGGCCATCAAGACGATCTCCGCCGCCAGCGCCGCGCCGACCGCGGGCCGGTCACTGATCGACTGGGCGACGGCCTGAACCGGTGCAGTGTCCGTTCCGACCGCCGCGAACGACATCGCGGCCAGGGCCAGGTTGCCGAGAACGTGAACCCGCGACGGCGGCGCATCGAGGCGCCCGAAGCACCCGCACGAGCCCGCCTTCACGAGCACCGCCCGCAGGACGATCACGGCGAAGGACAGGTAGAGCAGACCCACGGCCCACGCGGCCGGTCCACCCACCAGCAGGCCGGCTGTCCCGACCGCGGCTTCCGACGCTCCTACGAGCCGCACCAGAGGGGTCGGGGCCCGGAAGCCGAAGAGGTCCGCGACGCCCGGCGCGGGCTTCGACAGCTTGGCCGCGCCCGCCACCACCAGTAGCACCGCGGCGGAGGCGTAGATCGCAGACACCACCGACACGGGCGGCGATGCTAACGGCCTCGATGAGGCTCAGGCCAGCCTGGCCGCGCTCGCCGGATGGATGTCTAGATGCCGGGGGTCCGGTAGCCGTCGGACCGCCACAGGATCGGGAAGTGGTTCTCGTCCATCTCGTCGTCGGTGAGCCGGGCGTAGCGGGAGTAGATGGGCCCGTTGCCCTCGCCGAAGCCGGCCCGGTCGAAGCGGGCTTCGCTGCTGGCGCAGTGCAGCACCAGGGACCGGCGATGGCGGCCCGAGCGGTTGGGGCCGGAGCCGTGCCAGGCCCAGCCGTGGTGGAACGATCCGCCGCCGGCGGCGACCTCCACCGCAGCGATGTCGAGTTCTACGTCGGCGGCTGCGGCGGCGGCCCTCACGGTGGCCCGGTAGTCCTCGGGGTCGTGGAACTCGCCCATCGGGTCGGCCCCGGTAGGCCAGCGGTGCGATCCCCGGGCCAATTCCATGGTGCCGCCGCTGGCAGCGGTGTCATCGAGGGCGATCCAGCAGGAGAACATCTCCGTCGGCCTGTACCAGGACAGGTAGGCGTTGTCGCGGTGGAAGCCCAGCGAGCGGGCCCCCGGCGGCTTCCATATCACGTTGTCCTGGACGATCCGGGCGCCGGGCCAGCCGGCGAGACCGGCCACCGCCTCGCCGAAGCGGGCGTCGAGCACGACCGACGCGATCAGCCGGTCGGCCTTCCAGCCGTTGCAGATCTGCCGGGCCAGGACCGGATCGCTGCGACCTTCCTGCCAGTTGACCTCGTCGGGAGCGGTGCCGGTCTCGAAGTCGCCGCGGAACAGCCGCTCGAAGCGCTCCTTCAGAGGATCGATCAGGCCGGCGTCGATCAGGGAGTCGACGGTCACGAACCCGTCGGCACTGAAGGCGGCCGTCTCGGAGGCCGATAGAAGCCCAACCCCGCTGAGGCGGTCGGCGACCGTCATGATCGCTCCCGGGCCCGCCTCATCAGGCCCTTGGCGATGATGGTGCGCTGGATCTCGTTGGTGCCCTCGCCGATGGCCATCAGGGGGGCATCGCGGTAGAGGCGCTCGATCTCCATCTCGGTCGAATACCCGTAGCTGCCGTGGATGCGCATGGACTCGAGCGACGCCTTGATGGCGGCCTCCGAGCCGAAGAGCTTGGCCATCCCGGCCTCCACATCGGCCCGCAAGCCCTGGTCGATGCGGTTCGCGGCCCAGCGGGTCAGCAGCCTGGCCGCCTCTATCTCGGTGGCCATGTCGGCCAGCTTCAGCTGGATGGCCTGGAACTCCCCGATGGGCTGACCGAAGGCCTCCCTCTGCTGGGAGTAGTCGAGCGCGGCATCGAAGGCGGCCTGGGCCACGCCCACGCCCCGTGCCGCGATGTTGATCCGGCCGACCTCCAGGCCCGACATCACCTGCTTGAACCCCAGGCCCTCCTGACCGCCCAGCAGGTTGTCGGCCGGAACTCGCACATCGTCGAGCACCACCTCGCACGACTCGGGGCCCTTGTAGCCGAGCTTTCCCAGATCCCTGAGCACTTCGAGGCCGGGCGTGCCCGCCTCGATCATCAGCACGCTCATACCCCTGTGCCGGGGCACGGAGTCCGGGTCGGTCTTGACCAGCACGGGAAGCGGGTTGGCGTAGCGGGCGTTGGTGATCCAGGTCTTGGTCCCTCGGATCACGTAGGTGTCCCCGTCGCGCCAGGCCCGGGCGGAGATGCCCTGCAGATCGCTGCCCGCGCCCGGCTCGGTGAGGGCGATGGCGGTGCGCCGCTCGCCGGTGGCCAACTCGGGCAGCCAGCGCTGCTTCTGCTCCTCCGTGCCGTGGAGCATGATCATCCGGCAGCTCAGGGAGTGGCTGCCGAGGATCCCGGCGATGCCCATCCAGCCCATGGAGATCTCCTCGAAGACCAGGCTCATCGACACCGTGTCGAGGTCGAGTCCGCCGTATTCGGCACCGACGGTGATGCCGAACAGGCCCATCTCGGCCATCTTGGCCACGATCTCATGGGGGTACTGGCCCGACTGCTCCATCTCGCGGGCCACCGGCTTGATCTCGCTGTCGACGAACTGCCGGAGCACGTCGCGGAACATCTGCTGCTCTTCGCTCAGCTCGAAGTCCATGCGTTGAACACCCTTCGGACCTGCGGTCGTTGCCTCGCTCATTATGCCCGGTCGCGACCCGCTCCCTAGAGTTGTCAAGGTCCGGCCGCCGGGCAGCCCGAACCTCGACCAGCAAGCCGAAGGAACTACAGGACATGGCGCCTGACACGACTCCCAGCAGCGGGGAGCACCCGATCTCCCGGTTCAGCCTTCGACGCAAGTCGGTCCAGGTGATCATCGCCATGACGGGGATCCTGGCGGTGAACGTCATACTGCTCGTGGAGGCGGTGTCCGCCGGCCACGACACCCTGGTCGTGTTCGCCGCGGTCTGTCTCGGCCTCGTTCTCTTCACCTTCTATCGCCTGGTGCGTACGGGCCTGCGCACCGTCGCGATCGAGCTCTGGATCCGGCACATGGGCGAGGGGAATCTGGACTACACGGTGGATCTGGCCGGCAACGACGAGGTGAACGAGGCTGCCGCGGCGCTGGAGAAGCTCCGGCAGCGATCGATCGAGGCGCTTCAGCTGGATCTCGTGCGGGAGCTGTCCGAGGACCTCCAGGCCAAGAACGCAGAGCTTGAGGGGGTGCTGTCGGAGCTGAGGCAGACGCAGGACCGGATGGTCGTGCGCCAGAAGCTGGTCGAACTCGGTGAGTTGACCGCGGGTGTGGCCCATGAGATCAGCAACCCGCTGAACTTCATGAGGAACTTCTCCGAGGCATCGGAGGAGCTGGTGGCCGAGCTCCGTGAAGTCCTGCAGCAGCCCGGCGAGGATCTCGAGGACGGCACGCGCGCCGTGATCGCGGGGATCATCGACGACCTGACCGAGAACCTGCTGAGGATTCGTTCTCACGGCGACCGGGCCGACCGGATCGTGCGGGACATGTCGACCATCGGGCGCGGGGGCGGCACCCGCCAGCCGGTCGCCATCAACGACCTGCTCAACGACAGGACGATGATCGCGTTCCACAGCGCCCAGGCCCAGTTCGGAGACTTCGAGGTCGACCTTCACCGAGACTGCGACCCCGATGTCGGTGAGATGGAGGTCGTGCCCGAGGAGATGGGGCGGGTGTTCCTGAACCTGGTCGGCAACGCATGCTTCGCCATGGACGAGAAGCGGCAAATGGACGGGCAGGATCAGGACTCGTACCAGCCGACTCTGTGGCTCAAGACGGAGCGCACCGACGGGGAGATAGTCATCCGCATCCGCGACAACGGAACCGGGATACCGCCCGACTCCATGGACAAGATCTTCAACCCGTTCTACACGACCAAGCCGTCGGGGACCGGCGTGGGACTGGGACTCAGCCTGTGCAGCGATGTCGTCCGGCAGCACGGCGGATCGATAACCGCCGAGTCCGAGCCCGGCGAGTTCACCGAGATGACCGTCCGGCTCCCGTTGCCCGACCGCGGATCGGGCTCCGGTTAGCTATATCGACTGGCTCGGGAAACCCAGACCCTCGTGGTCCCGGCCGGACATGTCGGCGTTCAGACGGGCCGCCGCCATCAGCTTGGACACCACCGGACCCAGCTCGGCGGGGTTGTCCGGCTGGACCTCGACCGGACCCAGGTGCCATCCCTCGGATATGCCCAGCTTCTTGCCCCGCACATCGAATACGCGGCCGGTCACGTTGGCCGCCTCGGGGCTGGCCAGCCAGGCGGTGACCACCGCGATCCAGCGGGGGTCGATGCTGTCCTTGAACTCCTCCGAGGCCTCGTCGCCGCCCATCAGCGGAGCGGTGAGGCGAGACCAGGCCGTGGGGGCCAGGCAATTGACGGTCACGCCGTAGCGGACCAGTTCCTGGGCCGCGATCACTGTGAAGGCGGCGATCCCCGCCTTGGCTGCGCCGTAGTTGGTCTGGCCGACGTTGCCGTAGATCCCCGACGGCGACGACGTGTTGATGATCCGCCCGTAGGTCTCCTCGCCCGATTTGGCCTTGTTGCGCCAGTACACCGCGGCGTGATGGGACGGTCCGAAGGTGCCCTTGAGGTGGACGGCCACCACTGTGTCCCAGTCGTCCTCCGTCATCGAGAACACCATCCGGTCCCGCAGGATTCCGGCGTTGTTGACCACGATGTTGATGTCGCCGAACGTGTCGATGGCCTGTTGCACCATGGCCCCGGCATCGTCGAAGCTGGCCACGCTGCCGCCGTTGACGACCGCCTCTCCCCCGGCCGAGGTGATGGCGCCGACCACTTCGGCGGCAGGGGTCACATCCGCGCCTCCGCCGAACTCGTCGCCGCCCAAGTCGTTGACAACGACCTTGGCGCCGTGCTCGGCGAGCATCAGGGCGTGCTCGCGCCCGATGCCGCGTCCCGCGCCGGTGACGAGCGCCACTTTGCCTTCGAGAAGCCTGGTCATGGAACCTCCTGGTTCTGCGGTCTGCCGGCTTGAACGGTCAAGCTACCGGGGCCCGACGTTCACCAGCCCCGGGCGATCCATTCGTCGAGGTTCGGGGACTCATCCCCGATGGTGGTGTCGAGGCCGTGGCCGGGCAGCACGACGGTGGAGCCCTCGAAGCGGCTGAAGATGCGCTCCTCGATGGAGCGGATGATCGTTCCGAAGTCGCCCCCCTCGTACTGGGTGGCGCCCGGCCCGCCCGGGAACAGCGTGTCGCCGGTGAACAGCAGCGGCGTCCCCTCCACATGGAACGACATCGAGCCGGGGGTGTGGCCCGGGGTGTGCAGGGTGCGCAGCCGGAGGCGGCCGACCTCGATGACGGTGTCGTCCTCCAGCAGGTAGTCGTAGCTGGGGAGCATGGCCGCGTCCTCGGCGGTCACTCCCACTTCGTAGCCGGCATCGCGTACCGCCGGGATGGCCTGGATGTGGTCCCAGTGCCCGTGGGTCTCGAGCACGGTCCGCACGCCCAGTCCGCGGCACAACTCCAGCAGGCGCTCATGCTCGTTGGCCGCGTCGATCAGGACCGCCTCGCCGGTGGACGTGCAGCGGATCACGAAGACGTTGTTGTCGACCGGGCCGACGACCACCTTGTGGACCTCGACCCCGGTGTCGGACCAGTGCAGAGTCATGGCGCGACCCTATCGGCGGGTCGGCGGGTCAGTCGGCGAAGATGCGCACCTCGCCGCGGATGTCGCCGGGGGCGCCGCAGCACCAGCAGGGCACCGACGACGACCCGCGCCAGGTGACGTCGCAGCGCTCGCACCGCAGCGAGTGGGGCGCGTCCGCGAGCGCGGCCATGGCCACGCCGGCGCCGCTGGGCGGGTTCGATCGACGGATCCAGAACCGCACGGGCGTCACCATAGAGCGCGGTCACGCGCCGGTGGATGATGCCCCCGCGGCGGCCTCGGCCCGAGCGGCCCGTGAGCGAAGCGAACAGGAGCGGGCACCAAGCCGGTAGGGTCGCCCGGCCGTCCCGACCCCCGAACCTTGATTGCGAGGAACCCACCGTGGCTGCCACACCCTGCCCCGCCGAGGACGGATCGAGTCCGGTCCGTCGCCAGTTCAACCAGCCGCCGCCGATGTGCATCGATGCCTCCAAGCGCTACACGGCGACTATGGACACTTCCATGGGGTCGCTCACCATCGCCCTCGACCCGGCTGCGGCGCCCCTGACGGTCAACAACTTCGTGGTGCTGGCCCGGTACCGCTACTACGACGGGGTGACCTTCCACCGGATCATCGGCGGCTTCGTCTGCCAGGGTGGCGATCCCGAGGGCACCGGCCGGGGCGGCCCCGGCTACCGGTTCGCCGACGAGCTGCCCAAGCCGGGACGCTACGAGATCGGGTCGCTGGCCATGGCCAACGCCGGGCCGAACACCAACGGCAGCCAGTTCTTCATCATCAGCGGCCCCCAGGGCACCCGGCTCCCGCCGCAGTACTCCCTGTTCGGCAAGGTCGTTCGGGGCCTGGACGTAGTGGAAGCCATGCAGCAGGTGGAGACCGACCGCAACGACCGCCCCCTGGTCGACGTGACCATCAACTCGGTGACGATTAGCGAGTCGGACTGAGTACCGTCGAAATCCCCCGGACCGAGCGCGAGCAGGAGCAGGCAGACATGGAGATCAGCACAATCGGCGTGATCGGCGTCGGGACCATGGGCAGTGGGGTCGTAGAGGTCGCGGCCCGCAACGGCCTGCAGGTGGTGGCCCGTGAGGCGACGCCGGAGCTGGTCGAAGCGGGGCGGGCCCGGGTCGACGGCTCGATGGACCGGGGCGTCGCCCGGGGCAAGCTCGACGAGGCCACCCGAGAGGCCGCAGCCTCGGCCATTTCCTGGACCACCGACCTGGACGACCTGGCCGGGTGCGACCTGGTGCTGGAGGCCGTTCCCGAGAGACTGCCGCTCAAGCTGGAGATCTTCGGGGTGCTCGACCGGGTGCTGGACCCGTCGGCGATCATGGCCACCAACACATCGTCGATCCCGATCATCGATGTGGCCATGGGCACATCGCGTCCCCAGCAGGTGCTGGGCATGCACTTCTTCAACCCGGCCACGGTGATGAAGCTCGTCGAGGTGATCAGCACCCAGCTCACCGACCCGGCCGTGACCGAGGCGGCCACCGCGTTCGCCACCGACACGCTCCGCAAGCGGGTCGTACCGGCACCGGACCGGGCCGGCTTCGTGGTCAACAAGCTGCTGGTGCCCTACATCTGCCAGGCCATCGAGATGTACGAGTCGGGGCATGCCTCCGCCACCGACATCGACGACGCCATGAAGCTCGGCGCGGGTCATCCCATGGGTCCGCTGACGCTGGCCGACTTGATCGGGCTCGATGTGTGCCTGTTCACGGCCGAGTCGCTGTATGCCGAGTACGCCGAGCGCTTCTATGCGCCGCCCCCGCTGCTTCGCCGCATGGTGGCCGCGGGCCGGCTGGGCCGCAAGACCGGCCGCGGCTTCTACGAGTACTGAGCTAGATCCCGCCGCCAGCGCTCGGCCGCGGCCCGAGCCTCGGCCTCGAAGGAGATCGCCAGATAGGCGTGGCGGTGACTGCGCAAACGCCATAGGTTGACGAAGTACTCGCGCAGATAGGGCCGCAGGAACCTCACCACGCCCAGTTCGGCGTACTGCTCGACGTGGACTAGCTCGTGGGCGAGCAGGGTTCGCTCTCCGGACCGGTCGTCGTCGCGGAGCACGAGGATGAGCCGGCCGACGGTCATGCCGTGGGTGCCCGGCGCGAGGAACGGCACCTTCTGCACTCGGGCCCTGCGGGAGATCTCAGGCGGCACCAGGTCGTAGCGGGCGATCTCCTGGGCGGTGAGCCGTCTCACGCGGGGTGTGCCCCGTAGCGTCCACCGATCCCGGCCGGGCCGGCCATGCCGGGACCCAGCTCGCCGTCGCCGTCCCAACCCCTCAGCAGCTGCGGGAGATCCCGCAGGGCCTCCAGGGTCGGCACCTCGACGTCGTGGCCGTCGTGGTCGTCCTCGTGACGCCAGGTGATCGGGTAGGGGACGTGCACCGCGGTCCCTCCCAGCTCCAGCACCGGCAGCACGTCGGAGCGCAGCGAGTTGCCGACCATCACGAACCGGGCGGGGTCGATGCCGTGACGCTCGAGCAGCTCGCCGTAGACGGCCGCGTCCTTGTCGGCCACCACCTCGACCCGCCAGAACCGCTCGGCCAGGCCGCTGGCGGCCACCTTGGCCAGCTGATCGTGCACGTCGCCCTTGGTGATGACCATCAGGCGGTGGTGACCCAGGGCGTCGAGCACCTCCTCGACACCGTCGATCAGCTCGACCGGCCGGTCGAGCAGGCGCTTGCCGTAGCCGATGATCGTGATGATTCGGTCGGCATCGACCTCGCCCCCGCTGATGCGCACCGCGGCCTCGATCATCGACAGGGTGAACGACTTCACGCCGTAGCCGAAACGGGGCAGGTTCGACATCTGGACCTCGTGCAGCCGGTCGTCCACGGTGGCGGCGTCGGCCCACGGCGACAGCAACTCCTCGTACTCGTTGTGCACGGCCAGGAACAGGTCCTCGTTGTGCCACAGCGTGTCGTCGGCGTCGAAGGCGACGGTCAGAGGACGCTCGTCCGCGGTCACGCCTCCGATCCTACGACTGCAATAGGACGGCGGACGGTAGTGATCGGTACTGGGTTCGGCATGCTGTAGCCATGCGGGAGCAGTCGAGGACGGTGCGTCTGGTGGCGCTGTCGTTGGCGACCCTCGCACTGGCCGCGGTGATCGTGGTGCGGTGGGCGTCCGAGGCGGACCGGGGCGAGCCCGACGATGCCGATCCTGCGGCGGACGCCGCGTCGACCACGACGACGGTGACGACGACCACGACCACAACCACCACCACGACGACAACAACCACAACGACGACAACCACGACGATCCCGCCTTTCGAAGGCTGGGTGGATCCGGAGACTTCGGGCCAGCCCTGGGGCGACACCGTGGAGGGCCTGCTCACGTTCCGTGGGAACCCGACCCGGACCTACTACGGCAAGGGTCCGGTACCGCGGGCGCCGGAGAAGGCTTGGCACTTCCCCAAGGGTGATCCCATGTGCTCACTGTCGTCGATCGGCGGCGAGCTCCGCGAGTGGTGCGGCACCGGCTGGACGGGCCAGCCCACCGTCTTCGAGCGGGACGGCCGCACGTGGGTGGTGGTGGGGGCGTTCAGCGGCAGCGTGCACTTCCTCGACGCCGACACCGGGGAGCGCCTGCTGCCCGACTTTCCGACCGGCGACATCATCAAGGGATCGGTGACGATCGACCCCGACGGCTATCCGCTGGTGTACGTGGGCAGCCGCGACAACAAGTACCGGGTGGTCGCCTTCGACGCGGGGACGCCCCGGGAGTTGTGGTCGCTGGGTGCCTACGACCTGGGTCCGATCATGTGGAACGACGACTGGGACAGCTCGGGCATGGTCATCGACGACCACCTGTTCATCGGCGGCGAGAACTCACGGTTCCACATCGTGAAGCTGAACCGGGGCTACGCCGACAACGGGCTGGTGACCGCCGATCCGCAGGTGGTGTTCCATGCGCCCGGTTGGGACGACGAGCTGCTGGCTGCGGTGGGCCGGGAGCTGTCGATCGAGAACTCGGTGGCCGTCAGCGGCGACACCGTGTACTTCGCCAACTCGGGCGGGCTGGTCCAGGGCTGGGATATCGCCGGGCTGCGGGACGACCCGGCCGCCGTGCCCGAGCGGGTATTCCGTTTCTGGACGGGCGACGACACCGACGCCTCACTGGTGATCGACGCGGAGGGCATGATCTACGCCGGGGTCGAGTACCAGCGGGGCACGGAGCGGTCCCACGAGGTCGGCCAGATCATCAAGCTCGACCCGAGCCGACCCGATGATCCGCTGGTGTGGAGTGTGCATGTGCGGGGCGCGCTGAACGGGTCGGGGGTGTGGGCCACGCCGGGGCTGCACCGCGACCTGCTGATCGTGCCCACTCACACCGGTCACGTCTACGGCGTGGACACCGCCACCGGGGAGGTGCGCTGGACCAAGAAGCTGCCCGGCCCCACCTGGCCCAGTCCCGCGATCGTGGACGACGTGTGGATCCAGGGCGACTGTGGCGGCGGGCTCTACGCCTTCGACGTGAGCGACACGACGGTGGAGCCGCCCGAGCTGTGGAGCATCTCGCTGGGCGCCTGCATCGAGTCCACACCGGCGGTGTGGGACGGCCTGATCGTGGTCGGCACCAAGGGCGGCTACATCCACGGCATCCGCTAGTGGGCCCGCAACTCCTTCAGCGCCCGGACGCCGGTTCGCCGGGTTCGGCGGTTCGCAGGGCGCGCCAGACTGTCTGGGGGGTGGCGGGCATGTCTATGTGGTCGATGCCGAGATGGGCGACGGCGTCGTGCACTGCGTTTAGGACGGCCGGGCCGGCGCCGACGGTGCCCGACTCGCCGATCCCCTTGGCGCCGAGCGGGTTCAGCGGGGTGGGCGTCTCCATGGGGACCAAGTCGAAGCCCGGCAGGTCAGGGGCCGAGATCGCCGGGTAGTCGACGAGGTTGGTGGCCATCGGGTTGCCGTCGCCGTCGTAGACCATCTCCTCCAGCAGCACTTGGGCCACGCCCTGGGCGATGCCCCCCTGGACCTGGCCCTCGGCGATGAGGGGGTTGATGAGCGTGCCGGCGTCGTCGCAGGCGACCAGACGCCGAAGCGTTGTCTCCCCAGTGCGGGAGTCCACCTCGACCACGGCCACGTGGCAGCCGAAGGCGTAGGTGTTGTCGGGTTGCTCGAAGTCCGAGGCTGCGGCCAGCGGAGCGTCGCCGGCCTCGGCCGACTGGGCTGCGATGTCGGCCCAAGCGATCCGGGGCTGCGGCGATCCGACCACGTGGAAGGCCCCCGCGGCGGTGTCGAGCACGATGTCGGCCTCGGCGGCCTCCAGCCGGGCCGCGGCCTGGACACGGCCTAGTTCCACCAGGTGTCGGGCCGCGGTCAGCACGGCTGAGCCGGCCAGCTGGGCCGACCGGGAGGCGGCCGTCAGCCCGCTTGAGGCGATCTCGGCGGTGTCACCCGATATGACCTTGATGCGGTCGAGCGGAACACCGGTGGCCTCGGCCGCGATCATGGCCCAACAGGTGTCGTGACCCTGCCCGAACGCGGTGGCGCCGGAGCGCACCACCAGCGACCCGTCGGCGGCGAGCTCGATCTCGCCCAGTTCGCTGGGACCCATCGAGGTGCTCTCCACGAACGAAGC
This sequence comes from Acidimicrobiia bacterium, assembly GCA_022828135.1. Classification (GTDB taxonomy): domain Bacteria; phylum Actinomycetota; class Acidimicrobiia; order Acidimicrobiales; family Aldehydirespiratoraceae; genus Aldehydirespirator. The sequence goes on from JAJEJB010000045.1 coordinate 16,504, forward strand.
GATGCCGATGCCGAGCAGCATCGGGTCGCCGCCGGCCCGGCGGGCCGCCTGCTCGGCTCGCAGGTCGCCATAGCGGGCCGCAGCCAGCGCCCGGTCGAGGGCCTCGCCAAAGTCGCCGGTGTCGTAGGTGCTGCCCGCAGGGTTGGTGTACGGGAAGCTCTCGGGCGCCACGAAGTTGAGGCGGCGCACCTCGGCGGGGTCCATCCCGACCGCAGCGGCGTACAGGTCCACGGCCCGCTCAATGGCGTAGATGGCCTCGGGCCGCCCGGCGCCCCGGTAGGCGGTGACCGGCGCGGTGTTGGTGACAAGGCTCTGCCCGCTGATCGAGGCGTTGGCGATCCCGTAGCAGCCGGTGAACACCTTGCGGGTGTAGGTGGGCAGGAAGGCGCCGATCATCGGGTAGGCACCCGCGTCCTGCACGACTTCAAGCTCGTAGTGGGTGATCCGTCCGGTGCGGGTGCCGCCCAGGCGGAGACGCTGGCGCTGGGCCCGGCCGTGAACTGAGGACGTCAGGTTCTCGGCTCGGGACTCGGTCCACACCACCGGCCGTCCGACGGCGCGGGCCAGCCCGGCCACCGCCAGCTCTTCGGGTGCGGGCGATCCCTTGGCCCCGAAGCCGCCGCCCACGTCGGGGGTCACCACCCGGACCGCGGCTTTGTCGAGCCCGTACAGGGAAGCCAGAGCGTCGCGCACCCGGTGTGGGGCCTGGGTGGAGGCGTAGAACGTCAGCCGGGCGCCGTCCGGGGACCACTCCGCGGCCGCCGACCTGGGCTCCAGCGGCACGGCCGCCAGCCGCTGGTTCACCAGCGACGCCTCGACCGTGACCTCGCAGCCCGTGAAGTCCGGCGGGCCTCCAGAGTGGCCGGCTGCGGGCATGTCGAAGGCGACGTTGGTGCCCGCGCCGGGATGGACCAGCGTGTCACCGGTCGCGGCGTCGGGCAGAGCCACTACCGCGGGCTGCGGATCGATGTCGACGAGGACGTGCTCGGCCGCGTCGGCGGCCGCGGCGGCCGTCTCGGCCACCACCGCAGCCACCGGCTCGCCGACGAACCGGACCGTGTCGCAGGCCAGCACCGGGCGGGTCATCCGCTGGTCGACCACCGGGATCGGCTTCAGGTCGGGTAGGTCCAGGTCGGCTGCGGTGAACACTCCGAGCACGCCGGGCTGGTCCCGGGCATCGGTCGTGTCCACGCCGATCAGGCGCCCGCTGGCGACGGTGGAGCGCACGAAGCAGGCGCGGGCCGCACCGTCGAGACGCAGGTCGGCCACGTAGCGGGCCCCTTCGGTGAGCATCCGGGGGTCCTCGGTGCGCAACACCCGGTTGCCGAGCACGCTCATGTCACCGTCTCCCGCTCCCTGACCGTTCTTGATGTAGTTGACCCTCTGTGAGCGACACAACTACATCGAGAATGTCCGGGGCCTTACGCCCGGCGCCAGATCGGGCCGGCCGGGGTGTCCTCTACCACCACACCCAGCGCCGACAACTCGTCGCGCAGAGCGTCGGCCGTGGCCCAGTCCCTGGCCTCGCGAGCTGCTTGGCGCCGGGCGACCATGTCATCGATGGCAGCGTCGCCGGCGTCGGCGCCGCGTCGGGCCGCGTCAACCGCCACGCCCAGCGCACCGGCCAGATTGGTCACCGTGGCCGCCAGCACTTCGGCGTCGTCCGCGCCACGGTCGAGAGCAGCGTTGGCCCTACGCAGGGTCTCGAAGATCACAGCCACGGCTTGGGGCGTGCCGAGGTCGTCGTCCATGGCCGTATTGAACGCATCGACGGCGGACTCATCCAGGTCACGAGGGCCTAGGGACTCCGGAGGACGGTTGAGGACCGAGGCCCGGCGGGCCAGGGCGTCGAGGCGCTGGCATGCGGCCCGGGCGGAGGCCATCAGGTCGGCGTTGACCTCCATGGTCTTGCGGTAGTGGGTTTGTAGCACCAGCAGGCGGAAGGCCCGGCCGTTGTCCGGGTGCTCGTCGAGCATCTCGACCACGGTGCGGTAGTTGCCCAGCGACTTCGACATCTTGGTGCCCTCGATGTTGAGCATGGCGTTGTGCACCCAGTGGCGAGCGAACGACCGGCCGACGGCCAGCGCCTCGGCCCGCTCGTTGGTGTGGTGGGGGAATACCAGGTCGTTGCCGCCGCCGTGGATGTCGAAGTCGTCGCCAAGGATGCCGAGGCTCATGGCCACGCACTCGATGTGCCAGCCCGGGCGGCCCGGCCCCCACGGCGACGGCCACGACGGCTCGTCGGGCTTGGCCGCCTTCCACAGCGCGAAGTCGAGGGGGTCCTCCTTGGCCTCGTCCACCTCGACCCTGGCGCCGGCCGAGGCCCGCAGGTCGTCGAGATCGCGGTGCACGAGGTCGCTGTATCCGGGCACGTCCCGCACCCGCAGGTACACGCCCGTGGGGGTCGTGTAGGCCACCCCGGCGTCCATGATCCGAGCCACGAAGTCGACCATCTCGGTGACCCATTCGGTGGCCCGGGGCCGGTCGTGGGGATCGAGCACGTTGAGCGCGGCCATGGCGTCGATGTAGACCGCCTCCCATTCGACGGCCACCTCGCTCTCGGTGCTGCCCTCGTCGCGGGCCCGGTTGATGATGTTGTCGTCGATGTCGGTGATATTGGCCACGTGGCGCACGTCGAGGCCCCGCCACTCCAGGTAGCGGCGCAGCACGTCGTAGGTGAGGGCCGAACGGGCGTGGCCCAGGTGAGGATGGTCGTAGACGGTCGGGCCGCAGGCGTACAGCGCCACCCGGCCCTCCTCGCGAAGCGTCAAGGGGCGGACCTCGCCCGTGAGGGTGTCGTACAGCGAGATCACTGCGGGTCGGGTGACGGCGGATCTGGCTCCAGGGAGATCCCGCACAGTGCGCACAGCTCGGCCAGCAGGCCCGGTGCGGAGTCGTCGAGGCGGCCTGCGAGCACGGCGTCGGCCATCTCGGCCAGCACGGCGCGGGCCCGGGGCGCGTCGAGGTCGTCGTCGAGCGCGTCTCGCAGCCGCTGCGCGAACGGAGCGGGATCGGCTCCTCCGGCGGGGCCCTTCCGCCGTGCCGCCTCGTTGAGGGAGTCGAGAAGCGCCTCGGCCTCGTCGACGTCGCCGTCGTGCCATTCCCAGTCGTGGCGGTAGTGGTGTCGCATCAGCGCGAGGCGCACCGCGGCCGGGTCGCTCTCCTTGCAGAGGTCGCTGACGAACACGAGGTTGCCCAGCGACTTCGACATCTTGGTGCCCTCGTAGGCGACCATCCCGCAGTGCATCCAGTGCTTCACGAACTGCCGGTTGGCGGCGGCCTCGCTCTGGGCCAGTTCGCACTCGTGGTGGGGGAAGATCAGGTCGCTGCCCCCGCCGTGCAGGTCGATGCCGGCGCCGAGCAGGCCCATCGACATGACGCTGCACTCGATGTGCCAGCCGGGACGGCCCGGCCCGAACGGCGAGTCCCATGTCGGCTCGTCGGGTGCCGACGGCTGCCACAGCACGAAGTCGAGCGGGTTGCGCTGGCGGGGGTCGTCGGGGGTGCCTCCCCGCTCGGCGGCCAGGGTCCGCATGGCGGCGGTGTCGTAGCCGCCGAGGCGGCCGTAGGCGGGCCAGGTGGAGACGTCGAACCAGGTGGTGTCCTCGACGGTGTAGGCGTGGCCCCCGGACATGAGAACCTCGATGAGGGCGATCATCTCGGCCACCCACTCGGTGGCCTTGGGTTCGGCTGCGGGTGGCCGGGTGTTGAGGGCCTCCATGTCGCAGTGGAACCGGACCGTCTCGGCCGCGGCCAGCTCCAGGAAGTCGACTCCGAGCTCGCGGGCCTTGGGCAGGATCGAGTCGTCGACGTCGGTGATGTTGCGCACCAGCCGCACCTGGTGGCCGAGGTCCTCGAGGCGGCGGATCAGCAGGTCGTAGGCGAGATAGGTGTTGGCGTGCCCGAGGTGGGTGCTGTCATACGGGGTGATGCCGCACACGTAGATCCGCACCTCGGTGGGCGGCGCGGGCGGCTCGAAGGGCACCACAGAACGGCGTGCAGTGTCGTACAGGCGCACGAGCCGAGGCTACCGCTGCCCCTCCGACAGCCCTAGCAGCGGGCGTCGAAGGCGGTCGCCGGTCAGATGATGGGGCGGCCGACGGTCAGGGGGTCGGGATGGTCGACGATGCAGCGGGTGCCGCTGTAGATGGTGGGCATGCAGCGGTTGCAGTGGATGCAGTTGCCTTCGGTGGCGGTGCCGGCTTGCCACTGGTTCACAAGGTCGGGCTGGCGCAGCAGGGCCCGGGCCATGGCCACGAAGGCGAACCCCTCGTCGAGGGCGGACTGCACGGTGTCGAGGCGGTTGATTCCCCCGAGCAGGATCAGCGGCATGTCGAGCGCTTCGAGGAACTTCTGGGCCTTGGGCAGGAAGTAGGCCTCCTCGAAGGGGTAGTCGGGCATGAGCTTCTCCCCGGCCAGCTTGAAGCCGAGCCGGACGTGGGGCGGCAGGGTGGCCGCGAACTCCTCGCGGGGGGCGTCGCCCCGGAACAGGTACATGGGGTTGGCGAAGGAGCTGCCCCCGGTGAGCTCCAGGGCATCGAGCGCGCCGTCGTCCTGGAGCATCCGGGCGAACTCGAGGCTCTCGTCGTCCTTGAGGCCCCCGGGTACCCCGTCGTTCATGTTGACCTTGGCCGTGACGGCCAGCTTGTCGCTGACCGCGGCCCTCACTGCCTGCACGGCCTGGCGGGGGAATCGGGCCCGGTTCTCGAGGGAGCCACCCCAGGTGTCGGTGCGCTTGTTGAGGTTGGGGCTGAGGAAGGCGCTGAGCAGGTAGTTGTGGCCGAGGTGGATCTCGATTGCATCGAAGCCGCTGTCGGCGGCGAGGCGGGCGGCCCGGGCGTAGTCGTTGGTGATGCGGGCGATGTCGGCGTCGGTGGCCGAGCGGATGACGCGCATGGCCAGAGGGTTGAACCGCTTGCTCGGGGCGATCGATGCCGCCTTGTTGGACCGGGAGTTGGCCACCGGCCCGGCGTGTCCGATCTGGGCGCCGGCGACCGCGCCCTCGGCGTGGATGGCGTCGGTGAGCCGGCGCAGGCCGGGCACCGCGTCGGGACGCAGCCAGATGCACTCGGCATGGGTGCGCCCCTCGGGGGCGACGGCCAGGTAGGCGACGGTGGACAGGCCGGCGCCGCCCGCAGCCACCGCCCGGTGGTATTCGATCAGCTCGGGCGTCACTAGCGCCTCGGGCATCACGCCCTCGAAGGTGGCCGCCTTGATGATCCGGTTGCGCAACGTGACCGGCCCCAGCCGGGCGGGCGCGAACGGGTCGACGGAGTTCATGCGATCAGGCGCGTTCTGCGGCGTGGATTTCGCTCAGCCAGTTCGGCGAGCACTGCTCGACAGACGCGGCTCATCACGGACGCAACATAGACCCTCAGGTCCGTTCCTACTCCCCGCGCCCTCGTCATGCGTCGCCAGCGTCGAGGTCCGATCTCGGAGGTAGCTCCCACCGGTACGGTTGAAGTCCTGTGGTGTCGGTGACGCGAGGATCCCCGCCTGCTCAGCGCCCGAGACGATGGCCGCGGCCGATGATCGCACTAGTGGCAATCGCCATCGTGGGCTGCGCGCCCAGCGACGCTCCCAGTGTTCCAGCCATACCAGAGCCGGAAGCACCCGAGCAGAACGTGACCGAGCCGGCGACGACCGAGCCAGAAGCACCCGAACCGGTGACGACCGAGCCGGAAACACCTGAGCAGAACGTGACCGAGCCAACCATCACCGAGCCGGAGGTCCCCGAGCCAACCATCACCGAGCCCGAGACGCCCGAACCAACTGCCACCGAGCCGGAAACACCCGAACCGGAGGCGCCTGAGGGCATCGACGAGAATCCCGAGCCCGGCTCGGACCCGGTCGAGTTCAACTTCTCGTTCGAGACCGACGCTGATGGTTGGGTGGTCGCCTTCGCCGACTTGCCGGAGGACTACGACCAGTCGATCTACGAACTCGACGGCAGGCACCGGGCCCTGCCCGACGGCCTCAACGGCGCAGGCATCTATGTCCAGGGCCACAACCGCAGCGACGATCTGTTCATGTACGTGAAGCGGCGGGTGGACGGCCTGACTCCGGCGGCTTCGTACGCCGTGTTGGCGACCGTGGATCTGGCCACCAACGCTGCGCTGGCGTCAGTCGGGATCGGCGGCTCCCCCGGCTCAAGCGTGTACGTGAAGGCGGGCGCCTCCACCGCCGAGCCCGAGGCGGCACCCGACACAATCGGCCATCTCCGGATGAACATCGACAAGGGCAACCAGTCCCGGGGCGGCTCACAGATGGTGGTGCTCGGCACCGTGGGGCATCCCGACATTGTGGACGACGAGTTTCGCCTCAAGACCCTCGACAACCTGGACAGTCCCGTCGTCGTGAAGGCAGACGACTCCGGCAGCGCGTGGCTGATCGTGGGAACCGACTCGGGCTTCGAGGGCCTCACCCGCCTGTACTACAACCGGATCTCCTTCACACTCATACCGACCGAGCCATCCTGAGACCGCCGGAGGACGCTCGACAGAGTCCGGCTCGCAAGAAACGAGTGCCCGGCAAGCATCGAACCCTACCGTTATCACGCTGCGCCACCGGGTGTCGTAGAGTGCCATAACCGCACGTCAAACGCCCTGTTCAAAGACCTATTCCGGGTGTGTGGTTGTGTCACGCCGAGACACGGTGTAGCGTCGATTGTCAGACATGAAGTGGTAACTTGAAGGGTAGCTGTGAGTTCGAGTCCGCCTAGACCGAAGGTGCTGACCGCGGCCTTCGTGCGCACGATCAACCGGCCTGGACGCTACGGCGACGGCAGAGGCGGCCACGGGCTGAGCCTACTGGTCAAACCCACCGCGAATGGCCGATGGTCCAAGACCTGGGCCCAGCGGCTGCGCATCGGCGGCCAGACGGTCAGCCTCGGGCTGGGCTCCTACCCGGCAGTGTCTTTGGCGCTGGCTCGCGAGCGGGCCTTGTCGAACCGCCAGGCCGTAGAGGAAGGACGCGACCCGCGACGCCGCCATGCGGTCACGTTCGCGGACGCGATGCGCGAGGTGATCTTGTTGCACCGCCCCAACTGGAAGTCCACCAGCAACACCGAACAGCAGTGGCGGGCGCTTTTGAAGAAGCACATCGAGCCCACCATCGGCTCGATGCCGGTGGCCGACGTCGCAGCCGCCGATGTCGTGGGTGTGCTGGATCGGGTGTGGGACCGCCCCGAGCTGGCCCGCCGCACCATACGGCGGATCTCGACCACGATGCAATGGGCCATGGGACGGGGCCTGCGCTCTAGCGACCCCACCCCAGCCGCCAAGGCATCAATGCCCAAACTGCGCCACAGAGTCGAGCACCGCCGCGCCCTTCACCACAGCCAAGTAGCCGACGCGCTACAGCGGATACGCAACAGCGACGCCACTTTGGCGTGCCGGCTCGGGCTGGAGCTGATCGCGTTGACCGCGACCCGGCCCGGCGAAGTCCGCTTCGCCGACTGGACCGAATTCGACACCGACACACACGTGTGGCACATCCCCGCCGAAAGAACCAAAACCGGCGCCGCGCACCGGGTGCCACTCAGCAGCCCAGCCCAACAGATCCTCACCCAAGCCCGCAACCTCACCAACAACAACCACGGTCTCGTGTTCGCCAGCACCACCACCGGCCGAGCCGTATCCGACGCCACCTACAACAAACTGCTCAAAGACCACAACATCGACGCCACCGCCCACGGATTCAGAAGCTGCTTCCGATCCTGGTGCTCAGACACCGCCGTCCCCAGAGACCTCGCAGAAATGGCGCTCGGCCATACCATACAAAACCCCGTCGAACGCGCCTACGCCAGAAGCGACATGCTGGAGCGCCGCCGCCCCCTCATGCAACACTGGGCCACCTACATCACATGACACCACACAACCAACCACAACTGTCGAACGGCTTGGGGAACGCCGCGAAGGCTAGGACCTCGCTTCGTGCGCTGTCCATGAGCGAGCCCACTTTGGGGAAGCTGGCCGCGAGCTGGATAGTGACCTGGTCCCAGGCACGGCCCACGGCGTCGGCGTCGGGCTGCACCAGCGGGATCACCGGCTCGACGGTGCGTTGCGGGCCGCGCAGTCCGGTCAGGTCGCGGCCCCCGATGCCAGTGCGTCCGGTCTGTGCGCGGGTACGGGCGATACGGCCTGCGGCGAGCTTGCGGGTCTCGCTTCGACGCGCGCCCGCGGGCTGATTATCCGCCTGCCACACGAAACGCAGCTCGGTCAAGACAGCGCCTCCCGGCGGGCCGCGTCGTGGGCTTCCCATTTGCGGTCCCAGCGCTCACGCGCCCGCCACCTTGCCTTCTCGGTCTTGAACTTGTTCACTTCCTGCCGCACGTCTTCCGCACGGAAGGCGTTGCAGTCGCTGCAGATCAGGCGGTCACCGTCGTCATCGAACAGGTAGAGCCGTTCGATGGCTCCGCATTGCAGGCACGGTCCGTGGGGCGGCTCGTACATCTCCGCCCGGAGGTCTCGCAGCGCCTTACGTTCGCGCAGGTACTCAGCGGTGCCCCGCCGTCGCCAATGCACCGGAAGCTCCCGGTCTCGCAGCGCCTTACGTTCGCGCAGGTACTCGGCGGTGCCGCGCCGTCGCCAATCAGTCACAGAACAGCGCCGATCCCTGTGCCCACTACCACTAGAGCCCGCACCATATCGTGGTAGAGTCGTGACACAGTTGGCCGCACCCGAATACGACAGCACCCCGACCAGCACGAAGGCCCTCTCGCCCCACGGGGTCTCGCGCGGCTCCAGCCAGTCCCACTGGATCTCCTCACCGGGCGGATGCTCGATGTCGGTGTGAGCCCGACCCGATAAACACGCCTGACACTGCGGGCGCAGCCCCCGGTTCCGGATGCGGCGCACGAAAGTCGGATACGACGCCCGATAGCCCATCCTCTGCGCCTCGCCGAACAGCACCGCAGCCTGTGAGCGATCACGCGAAGTCGCGTTCTGCGATCACGCGAGTTCGCGTTGGGTGATCGGGGTCCTCCTGGCTTGATGACCATCCACCCGTGAGGGTGGCGGCCCCTTCAGCGTGTCGGGCGACCAGGCATCGACGCCGATGTGGAGGGACCGCCGGACTCATGATGAACCAGGAGCAGTACATGGATGTGCATGCGCTCAACAACGAGGGCTGGACGAGTCGGGAGATCGCCGAGGAGCTGGGCTTTCATCCGGCCACGATCAGCAAGTGGCTCAAGGCCGGCGGCCCTCCTGAGAGGGTCGCAGCAGCCGGTGGGGGGCCGGTGATGACCCGTGTGTGGCGGGACCGGATCGAGGCGCTGTTGGGCAAACATCCTCGGCTGTTGGCGACGTCGGTGCACAACAGGCTGCGCGCCGAGGGGTTCGGGGGTTCGTATCCGACGGTGGTGCGTGCGGTGCGTGAGATCCGCGGGCCTCGGTTCAGGGCGGCCGCGGCGGCGTCGGTGCCGATCAGCACCGGCCCCGGCGAGGAGATGCAGTTCGACTTCTGCAATCTGGACAGCGTCGCGGCGGGGTGGGGGTGGGATCGTCCTCTGCGCTGTTTCGGGGCGATCTTGTGCTGGAGCCGCAAGCGGATGTGGTGGTTCACGGACTGTGAGGACCAGAACCACACCTTCGAGGGTCTCGTGGGGGCCTTGGAGTGCTTCGGCGGGGTGCCCGCGGCGGCGCGCACGGACCGGATGGGCGCGCTCGGCGCCAGCCAGGGACGGCGGTTCAAGCTTCACGGCGCGGCAGTGGCGCTGGCCGCCCACTACGGCACCAGGATCACCCCGTGCCGGGCTGGCGACGCCAAGCGCAAGGGCAAGATTGAGCGCTGCTTCCGGCAGCTGCGCGAAACCTTCGTGCCTGAGGTTGAGGCCGCCGGGGTCCCCGCAGACGTCGACGAACTGAACCGGCGCGCCCAGGCGTGGCTGGACCAGCGTGTGCATGCTGTCGCTTCTCGAACGACGGGTGTCGCCCCCGCGGAGCGCGCCGCCGTGGAGGCGGGGTTCCTCGCGCCGTTGCCGGCGGTGCGCTTTGACACCGACTACGTCGCGACCCGCCGGGTCCACAACGTCGTCCCGCTCGTGAGCGTTGACGGGGTGCGCTACTCGGTGCCCCCGAACATGCTGGGCCAGCTC
>JAJEJB010000025.1 GCA_022828135.1 Acidimicrobiia bacterium
CAGCTGGCCGCCGAGGCGGCCCAGTCGTTCATCGACAACGGCCACGCCGTGCTGACCGGCACCGCCCAGATGACGGTGGGCGCCATCGGCGTCGCCCGCGAGAACGGCATCCCATGGTTCGGCACCCAGTCCAACCAGACCTCGGTCGGCCCCGAAGTGGTGGTGGCCAACCAGGTCTACAAGTGGGACGTGGTGCTCGACGACCTGGTGCGCGACATCCAGGGAGGCTCGATGGGCGGCAGCGCCTACACCATCGACTTCTCCAACGGCGGTCTGGTGATCGAGTACAACGACGCCTACGACCTGCCCGCGGACGCCCGGGCCGCCATCGACGGCGCGGTGGCGGGCTTCACCGACGGCTCGCTGTCCACCGGCGTCGGCTGAGCCCGACAAGGAGCTGAACAGGCCATGACAGACACCCCGGGGGAGCGCCAGGAGGTGCCGCTGCTGGAGATGCGCGGCATCACCAAGCGCTTCCCCGGGGTGCTGGCCAACGACTCCATCGACTTCGACGTCCAGGCCGGGGAGATACACGCCCTGCTGGGCGAGAACGGAGCGGGCAAGAGCACGCTCATGAAGATCCTGTTCGGGCTGTACGCGCCCGACAGCGGCGAGGTCTTCCTCGACGGTGAACGGTCGAGGGTGCACTCGCCGGCGACGGCCATCGCCGCCGGCATCGGCATGATCCACCAGCACTTCATGCTGGTACCGACGCTCACCGTCACCGAGAACGTGGCCCTCGGCTTGAAGTCCCACCGCAAGGGCCGGCCCGATCTCGCCGGCGTGAGGGCCCGCATCATCGAGCTGTCGGAGACCTACGGCCTCGACGTCCAGCCCGACGCCTACCTGTGGCAGCTCGCGGTGGGCGAGCGCCAGCGGGTGGAGATCATCAAGGCCCTGCTGCGCGAGGCCCGCCTGCTGGTGCTGGACGAGCCCACCGCGGTGCTGACCCCGGGCGAGGTGGACGACCTGTTCATCACGCTGCGCCGCATGGCCAACGACGGCCAGGGGCTGATCTTCATATCCCACAAGCTGCACGAGGTGCTGGCCCTGGCCGACCGGATCACGGTGCTGCGCGACGGCTGCGTCGTGGGCACGACCGTGCCCGCCGACACCGACCGGGAGGGCCTGGCCCACATGATGGTGGGGCGGCCGGTGAGGCTGGCCCCTGACATGGCCGAGACAGAGGACCGCGGGGTGCGGCTCAGCATCTCCGGACTCACGGTGGTGGGGGACAGGGGCACCGATGCGGTGAAGGACCTCGATCTCGATGTGCGCGGCGGGCGCATCCTCGGCATCGCCGGCGTCTCGGGAAACGGCCAGCGCGAGCTGGCCGAGGCGATCGCGGGCCTGCGGCCGGTGACCGCCGGCAGCGTGTCGATCGACGGCACCGACGTGACCGCGGTGGAGCCGAAGCAGGTGCGCAGCGCCGGTCTGGCCTTCATACCCGAGGAGCGCATGCGCGACGGCGCCATCGGCGGCTTCAGCGTGTCCGAGAACCTGATGCTGCTGGCCCACGCCGAAACCCGGTTCTCCCGGCGCGGAGTGCTACGAACCAGCGCGATCAAGACCCACGGCGAGAGCCTGGTGGACGAGTACGCGGTCAAGACGCCCGACCTCTCGACCACTACCAGCTCGCTGTCGGGCGGCAACATCCAGAAGCTGATCCTGGCCCGGGAGCTGGACGGCGAGCCGCCCGTGCTGCTGGCCGCCCAGCCCACCCGAGGGGTCGACATCGGCGCCGCGGAGTACATACACGAACGCCTGGTCGCCCAGCGGGAGCGGGGCACGGCCATCCTGGTCATCTCCGAGGACCTAGACGAGGTGATGGCCCTCTCCGACGAAGTGGCGGTCATGTTCGAGGGTCGCATCGTGGCCGTGGTGCCCCGCGCCGATTGCACCGTTCAGGGTCTCGGCCTGCTGATGGCCGGCGGCGAGGCCGACTCCCCGGCCGGGGCCGCCGCGAGCGCAGACACCGGCTGAGGAACCGGCCGGCGCAGTCGGCGTACTATCGAGACCCGCTGACTCGCGGGACCGGCGCGCGGCGTCGAGCCTCCAACCGAAGGGAGAGCCATGAAGCCGTCGGACTTCCCGAGGGACACGAAGTTCCGCGATCCCACCACCGCTCCGTTCCAGGATGAGACGGGCATGTACCACGTGATGAGCCACGCGGACGTGATGCGGGTGCTGCAAAACAAGGACGAGGCCTTCTCGCGGGACCAGGAGCCCTACCTGGGCGCGGGCGCACCGATCCACATGGCCATGGAGTTCATGTGGATGGTCGAGCCCTTCACCCTCGACGGGGACACCGGACGCCACGACGTCCTGAGGGGCGTAGTGGAGCCGTGGTTCAGGAACAACGCCGTGCGGACCATGGAGCCGGTCATCCGCCAACTGACCGTCGACACCGTCAACGAGGTGGTGTCCAAGGGAACGGGCACCGTCAACGTGGCCACCGAGATGTCGTCGCGCCTGTCGATGCGGGTGATCTGCTGCCTCTTGGGCATGGACATCGAGCGCGAGGACTGGATGCGGGCCCAACTCGACATCTTTAACACCTCCCCCTGGGACGACATGCCTCCCCAGTGGGAGGTGCAGGCGTACTTCTGGCAGATGGTGGCCAAGAGGCTCGCGGACCCCTCCGACGAACTGCTCGACATCCTCGTGGCCGCCTGGAAGGACGGGACCATCAACGACCGCGAGTTGCTCGGGTACCTCTTCGGCTTCACCGCGGCCGGCACCGACACCACCGGAGCCAGCCTCGCCAACGCCTTCTGTTACCTGGCCGAGTTCCACAGGCTCGATTGGGCCCGCGACCACATCGACGACGACGAGGCGTTGCGCCGCGCTGCCGAGGAGATCCTGCGCTTCGGCACGCCGTTCCCGATGAAGCCGCTGTACGTACGCAAGGACACCCGTTTCGGAGACCTCGCAGTGCCGGCAGGCAGCGTGCTGGCGGTGTGGTTCGCCGCCGCCAACCGGGACGAGGCCGTGAACGGCGGACAGGTGCAGTCCGACCCGTCGACCTTCGATCCTGAACGCTGGCCCAACCGTCACCTGGCACTCGGCTGGGCCACCCACTACTGCCTCGGTTCCGAGCTGGCCCGGCTCGAGACCAAGATCCTGCTCCAGGAGGCCCTACGGAGGCTGCCCGGCCTTCGCATGGACACCTCGAAGCCCTTCCGCCGCATCGCCGGCATCGTCGACAGCGTGACCGAGGCCAATTTCATATTCGACCAGGACGCCGCCGACCGGGTAGCTGCGGAGCTGGCCGGCAACGATTGACAGAGCCCTCTGTGCGAGCCACTATTGATGTGATCTATGAAGCAGACGTGAGGGGCAGCACACAATGGCAGACGAGCACACCTACGATCCGAGCGCATTCACCGGAACATTCCTGAATCCCGGGGCTGCGCCGTACTCGCAGACAGGGCTGTGGATCGCCTGGGGCGGCTACCACCTCGTCGATCACTACGTCAACGAGGTTTCCGAGATGATGGCTCTGCGAGTAGGAGCCGGCATCGAGGACAAGACGCCCCTGATCAAGACCATCATCGAGGGCCCCGACGCGGAGGCGTTCGTCGACCGCATGCAGGTCCGCGACGCATCCAGGGTCGACACCGATCACGGCATCTACACCTTCTACTGCGACGACGAGGGCCATGTCGTGAACGAGGGAATCACGTTCCGCACGGCGGCCGACCAGTTCATTCACATGGGCGGCCCCATGGTCGGATGGTTCAGCGGGTTCGCCGACGGTTACGACATCGAGCTCACCGACACCCTGAACACCGACCGCGATTACAGCGTCCTGTGCGTGCAGGGCCCACGGTCGCACGACGTCATGGAGGCCGTGACCGGCAGCGCCCACATGGACCTGCCCTTCTCCCGGGGCCGGATGATCACCGTCGACGGTCATGAGATCCGGCTCTGGCGCACCGGGTTCACCGGCGAGATCGGCTTCGAGATGTGGGTCGATCCCGGCGCCTCCAGGGAGATGTACTCGATCTTCGTCGAAGGCGGACGCCCGCACGGGGCCGTGCCCATCGGCAATGCGGCGCAGGCGGCCACCCGCGTCGAGGCCGGCATGCTGATCATCGGCGTCGACTACCGCCCTGCCGGCCCGTTCGCCCAGGTCCAGTTCGCCTACCTGGACGGCGACCGCTACTTCCACACCCCCGCCGAGCTGAACTTCGGGCGCCTCGTCAACTTCGGGCGCGACACCGACTTCGTCGGCCGACAGGCGCTCGAGGCCGAAGCGGCCAGGGACCGGCCGGGCAAGATGATGCGGGGCGTGGACATCGACCCCGCCGGCATTGCGGCGCTCTACGAGCATGCCGGATCGCCTCCGTTCCTCAGTCCGCGGCTGCACCGCCACTTCAGCTCCGAGATCCTCGCCGGCGGCGCCAACGCGGGGTTCGCCACGTCGATGTGCTGGAGCCCGGTGCTGGAGACCATGATCGGCTTCGCCCATCTCGAGTCGCCCGACGTGGACGTGGGAGACGGCGTCACGCTCACCTGGCAGATCTACGACGGTCGCGGCGAGGCCGTCGAGGGCGAGGTCCCGGCCCGGGTCGTCGACCTGCCGTTCGTCGAGATGAAGCGCAGAAGGATCGACTGAGCCAGCGCGGTGTCTCCCGCTCTTGTTCGCTGCGCTCACGGGCCGCTCGGGCCAGCCGCTAGAACGACGGAGGGCTGGTGATTATCAGAAAACGCGCTCCAGTATCCCCGGAGGCCCACTGGTGGGGTGTCATCGACGGATACAGGACGGTGTCGCCCGGACTCAGCGAGATCGGGTCCCTGCCCCCCAGGCGAATCTCGAGCGAGCCCTCGAGCACATGGACGACTTCCTCCCCCTCGTGCACGATCACCTCCGAGTCGATGTTCGGCTCCGCCACCGTCTCGTTGGCCTCGAGGCGGCGCCCCTCGCCCGGAGTCAGGAAGCGAGTCCTGGCTCCCTCGGCTAGAAAGAACGCCTCGCCCTCACCGGCTCGGACCAGCGTGACCTCCGAGACCGCCGGGTCGAGCAGCGCGACCGTCGTCGTTCCCAGCGCTTGGGCCACCCGGTGCAGCGCGAAGAGGCTGGGCATGGCCCGCGAGTTCTCGATCTGGGAGAGGAACGGCTGGGAGAGGTCGCAGCGGTCCGCAAGCTCCTGCATAGTCATGCCGGCGGCCTTGCGGCGCTGGCGGAGAGCGGGCCCGAGTTGCGAAGCGACCGAGGTCGGCTCAGAAGGTCGCTCGTGCTCTACTGCTCCGTGGTGCGTTCTCATCACTCTGCCTGCGGATCTTAGCTCCCCCCGGTCGGGGTCAACCGCCGGCCAGGAACTCCATGAGCGAGTCGACCAGGGCCGAGGGGTTGTCCACCGGGACGACATGGGTGCTGTCGCCGATCTCGACCAAGTGCGAGTCGGGAGTGAGACGATCCATCTCGGCCATCACGTCGGCCCGGACGAAGCTTCCGGAGGCGTGGACGTAAAGCGTCGACGCCTGGATCAGCGGGGGTCGGTCCCAGTGGTCGTCGGAGCGGAACGGCCAGCGCTCGAAGAAGAACGGATCGTGCTTGGGGGCCAGACGGCCACCCTCGATCGGGCCGTAGCACGTGGCCGCCACGACCTCGACCATGTCGGCACCGGCGTTCGGGTAGGCGGCCGCTACCGCGGCGCGGACCTCGTCGTGATCGGCGTGGTCCCGGGGGCGGGGGAACAGGTCGGTCTCACCCTGCTCGAAGGACGGCTCGACATCTACGACCACCAGCCGTCCGACGCGGTCGGGATGCTCGGCGGCGTACTGGATGGCGACCAGCGCCCCCCACGAGGAGCCGACCAGGTCCACGGGCGAGCCGCCGGACACCGACTCGACCACACCGACCAGATCGGCGACGTGGTCGGCGGTCGTGTAGTCGTGGGTGGGCGACCACTGGCTCTCGCCGTAGCCGCGGAAGTCGAGCGCCACCACCTGTCGGCAGGCCCGCACGCCGAGGGCCACCTCATACCAGTTCCAAGCGTTGCCGGTCACGCCGTGGAGGCAGACCAGCACCGGGCCGTCACCCCCGAAGTCGAGCCCATGCATCCGGTTGCCCGCAGCCCCCTCGACGAAGAAATGGGAAGTGTCGGAAGTGGTGAGCGGCATGGTACTGAGACTCCTCAGGGGTCGGGTCGCCGCCGGCGACGGCTCAACGGACGCTGCGACAACGTAGCGGCACGCATTGCCGAGCGCCTTTTCGAGATTTCGATCGGCCGCACTAGCGTGGCGCGATCCGCGCTCTCGCCGGCGCGACAGCACAACACGCACGAGAGGAAGGAGGGCCCGTGACGACACTCGAGGCACGCGAGGCCGTCGATCCGTTCATACCCGAGCGGGATTCACGGTGGTACCGGGCGATGAGGCACTTCTGGCACCCCGTCGCCTACTCCAGGGACGTGGCCGAGGACCAGATGGTCTCCGGTCGGCTGCTGGGGGAGCGCATTCTGGTCGTCCGCCACGAGGGCCGGGTGCGGGCCTTCATGGACGTGTGCCGCCACAAGGGGGCCGCGCCGTCGCTGGGATGGGTCGAGAACGGCTGCATCAACTGCCCCTACCACGGCTGGGCCTACGACATGGACGGCACCCTGGTGTCGATCCCGTCCCGCCCCGAACTCGACGGGGTGCTCCAGTTGTCATTGGTCCGCTACCTGTGCCGGGAGAGCTCTGGCATGGTCTGGGTGAGCCTGACCGACGAGCCGTGGGGAGACCCGCCCGGCATCGGTGAATGGGACGACCCCATCATGCGCTGGCAGACGCCCCCCAGCTACGACTGGGCCACCAGCTCGCCCCGGCGACTGGAGAACTTCGTGGACTTCTCCCACTTCCCGTTCGTGCACGAGAACGTGCTCGGCACCAGGGACAAGGCCGAGATCGAGCACCACGACGTGTGGCGGGAGGACGGCGCGCTGCGGTTCGACAAGGTCTTCGTCGAGCCCAACGTCGACCGCATGAAGGAGATGCTGGGAATCGATGAGGACACCATGTCGGTGCGCAACTGGTACCAGCTGACCGTTCCCGGATCGATCTCGCTGGTCCGGACCTTCCCCAACGGCAAGCGCTACGCCCTGTACATGGTCACCGCCCCCACCGGCCCGGCGACGTGCCGCAACTTCTGGCACATCGGCGCAGACTTCACATCCACCCAGGACGACATGGACTTCCTGCTCGAGTTCGAGTACATGGTGCTGGACCAGGACCAGCCCGTCGTCGAGTCGCAGTGGCCCGAGCACCTGCCCGACCGGCTCAGCGCCGAGACCTATGTGAAGGTCGCCGACGACATCACCCTGGCCTACCGCAAGTGGCTCTTCGAGCTGGCCGAGGAACTGGAGCCGGGCTGAGCCGGACCGCAAGCCTCAATCAACCAAGACATGGGAGGACCTTGATGGGAATACTGGACGGGCGGGTGATCATCGTCACCGGTGGAGCCAAGGGCATCGGCCTGGCCTACTGCCGGGGGCTGGCCGCCGAGGGCGCGACCGTCGTGGTCGCCGACCTCAGCGACGGCCGCGACGTGGTCGCTGAACTCAGCGCGTCGGGCACCCGGGCGATGTCGATGCAGGTGGACGTCTCCGACGTCGATCAGACCGAGGCGATGGCGGCCGCGACCGTGGACGCCTACGGCCGCATCGACGGCCTGGTCAACAACGCCGCCTTCTACATGGCCGCCACCCGCGCCCCGATGGAGGACCTGCCGCCCGACGAGTGGGACCTCTGCTTCGCGGTGAACGTCAAGGGGACCTGGCTGTGCTCCCGGGCGGTGGCGCCCACCATGAGGGCCCAGGGCAGCGGCCGGATCGTCAACATCGCCTCCATGACGGTGAACGACGGCACCCCCAACTTCCTCCACTACGTGTCGTCGAAGTCGGCGATCTGGGGGCTGACCCGAGCCATGGCCCGCGAGCTGGGCGGCTCCGGGATCGCGGTGAACACCATCACCCCGGACTACATCCCCCACGACGAGGCGTACTCCAGCGTCCAGCCCGAGGTGGACTCGGCCATCCAGGCCCGGCGTGCGTTCAAGCGAACTCAGGTGCCGGAAGACATGGTGGGCACACTGGTCTACCTGATGAGCCCGCTCTCGGATTTCGTGACCGGCCAGAACATCTGGGTTAACGGTGGCTCGGGATTCCACTAGCGCTCCCGGCGATAATTCTGCCGTGCGGCTGACAAGCGCTCGGCTGCCACGTATAGTCCTCATCAATAATCCACAACCACCAACTCGCACGACCACCGGCGGAACCACAGGACAAGCGCCCCGTGCCCGGCGGTAGCCCTGCGAAGGGTCCCACAATGGAGGGAGACCGCAACACCATGCGCAAGACAATTACGGGCCTACTGCTCGCCTTTGCGCTCGCCGCAGGCCTAGTCGCCTGCGGAAGCGACGACGAACCGGCACCCGCCGCGGACAGCGGCGCCAGCGACGCGGCTGTCGCAGCAGCCGAAGCAGAAGCCGCCGAGGCCCAGGCCCAAGCCGACGCCGCCGCGGCGGAGGCCCAAGCGGCCCAGGCTGAGGCCGACGCCGCCGAGGCCGAGGCCAAGGCCGCGGCTGATGCCGCCGCCATCGCAGAGGCCGAAGCAGCCGCCGCGGCAGCTGCGCTAGAGGCTGCCGAAGCCGAGGGAGCGGCCGTCGCCGAACTCGAGGCGGAGCTCGCCGCCGCCGAAGCAGCCGCCGCCGAAGCCGAAGCAGCAGCCGCCGAAGCCGCCGCCGCCGCGGAGGAGGCGGCCGCGGAGCAGGCAGCCGCCGCACCCAGTGAGATCGACATGGCCATGCTCGTCGTGGGCACCAAGGAGGAGGGCTGGTACGCCACGTTCATCGACAGCGTCAACCGGGTCTCGGCGTCCAACAAGTACGGCATCAACGTCAATCTCGAGATCCTCGAGGGAATCCCCTTCGTCGAGGGCGAGCGCGTCATCCGCGACCTGGCCCAGACCGGCGAGTACGAGATCATCGTCGGCCACAGCACCTTCGTGGACGGAGTCGCCGCCAACAAGGCCGACTTCCCCGACACCTTGTTCGTGTACTCGGGCTCCGGCAACGATGACCACGAGGGCGGCGACAACGCCTACTGGATCGATGTGTTCATCCACGAGCCCGCCTACCTCGCCGGGATCATCGCCGGCATGACGACCCAGACCAACAGGATCAGCGGTGTGGCCGCGTTCCCGTTCCCCAACGTCAACGCCCCGCTCAACGCCTTCGTCGACGGTGCCCGCTCGGTCAACCCCAACATCGAGGTGGCCGGGGTCACCTACATCGAGAGCTGGTTCGACCCGGCGACCGCGTCGGCCGCGGCAGAGGTCCAGATCGCCAACGGCTCCGACGTGATCTACGCGGAGCGCTTCGGGCCGTTCGCCGCGGCCGAGGACGCCGGCAACGTGCGGGCCGTCGGCCACTTCACCGACCAGTTGAGCCTGTCGCCCGTGGTGCTGACCAGCGCTGTCGCGCAGTGGGACAGCGCCTTCAGCGACGTTCTCGACGCCTGGTACGACTACACGGTGCACGGAGTGCCCTACAACTCGCCGCCGCAGCGCATCGTCTACCAGTCGATGGTGGACAACGGCTCCGCGCTGGGCGTCATCGCCGACGACGTCCCGGCCGACGTGGTGGCTGAAGTCGAAGCGGCCCGGGCCGCCATCCTGGCGGGCGAGCTGGTGGTCCCACTCAAGTTCGACGCGTTCGAGTAGTCGCGAGAAGCCTGGCTGCACGTCGAACGATCGACTGAGCGCAACGATCCGATGGCAGATGCGGCCGAGTCCGGCGCGGCCGCGCCGGGGGAGAACATCCTCGTCGTCGAGGAGGTGACGAAGGCCTTCCCCGGCGTGGTCGCCAACGACTCCGTCAGCATCGACATCCGCAGGGCCGAGATCCACTGCCTGCTCGGGGAGAACGGCGCGGGCAAGACGACACTGGCCGACATCCTCTACGGCGTGTACCAGCCCGACGAGGGCCGGGTGCTCCTCGAAGGCGAGCCGCTGGAGTTGCACTCGCCCCGCGACGCCATCGAGGCCGGCATCGGGATGGTCCACCAGCACTTCGAGCTGGTGCCCCCGATGTCGGTCATCGAGAACGTGGTGATCGGCACGCCCGCCAAGCAGTGGCTCGACCTCACGGAGGCGCGTCGCCGACTCGAGGAGTTCTTCGCCGACTACGACGTGGAGATCGATCCCGACGCAGAGGTCGGCCGGCTCTCGGTCGGGGAGCAGCAATGGGTGGAGATCTTCAAGACGCTCTATTTCGGCGTCGAGATCCTGATCCTGGACGAGCCCACCGCTGTGCTGACCCCGCAGGGCATCGATGAGCTGTTCCGGATCCTGCGCCGGATGCGCGACGAGGGCCTCACCATCATCCTGATCACCCACAAACTCAAGGAGGTGATGGACCTCTCGGACCGGGTGACGGTGCTGCGCCGCGGCAAGGTCGTCGGCACGGTCGACACTGCCGACGTCGATCAACGCGATCTCGCCCGGATGATGGTGGGGCGTGAGGTCCTGATGCAGGCGGACAAGGCCGCATCCACCGCCGGCGAGCCGGTGCTGGAGGTCGATGAGATCCACCTGGCGTCCGATACTGGACGAGGCTCGCTGGAAGGGCTGTCGATCACCGTCGGCTCGGGCGAGATCGTGGGCGTCGCCGGCGTGTCGGGCAACGGCCAGAACGCCCTGTTCGACGCGATCGTGGGCGTGCGCCATCCCGAGACCGGCTCCATCCGGATCGTCGGCCAGGACACCACCGAGTCTGCGCCCCACCGGATTGCCACCCTAGGGGTGGCCAGCGTGCCCGCAGACCGCATCGCCCAGGGTCTGCTGATGGACTTCAGCGTGAAGGAGAACCTGGTGCTGGGCAACCAGCGCGAGCGGCAGTTCTCCCGCTCCGGGATCCTCAACCGGGGCCAGATCGACGCCTTCGCCGCGGAGTCGATCGACAGCTTCGAGATCAAGACACCGTCGGCGTCTCAGATCACCAGGACCCTCTCGGGCGGCAACCTGCAGAAGATAATCATGGCCCGGGAACTCTCCGGCCAGCCCCAGCTGATCATTGCTCACCAGCCGACGCGGGGTCTCGACATAGCCGCCACCGAGTACGTCCGTCGCCGCCTGATCCAGGAGAGGGACCGCGGCGCGGGGGTGCTGCTGATGTCGGAGGACCTCGATGAGATCTTCCAGCTCTCCGACCGGATCGCGGTGATTTACGATGGGCGGATTGTCGCGGTCACCCAGCCCGACGCGACCACCCTTGAACAGATCGGAATGCACATGGCTGGTGCCAGCGACGCAGGCCAAGGTTCACCATGAGCGAGCATGTCACCGACGCGCCCCAGGACAGCCCGCGCCGCGACGACCACGAAACGGACGCCGGCCGCGATCCGCTCTCGATGCTGTTCCAGCCGGGCGCCTGGCGACTGGAGCGGAGGCTGTACACCCGTCCGGTGCACGAGCTGTATGCCACCCTCATCGCGCTGGCCATCACCGCGGTGATCATCGGCCTGCTGGTGATCATCGTCGGCGTGTCGCCGCTGGACGCCTTCACGTCCCTCTACGAGGGGGCCTTCGGAAACCGGGAGTCGGCCCTCGAGACGCTGGTGCAGGCGACGCCGCTGATCCTCACCGGGCTGTGCGCGGCCATCGCCTTCCGGGCCGGGGTCTGGAACATCGGCGGCCAGGGTCAGTTCATCGCGGGCGCCATCGGCACCTGGTGGGTCTACGACACGATGCCCGGCCTCCCCGCGCCGCTGCTGTTCGTGGCAATGTTCGCCGGGGCTGCGGTCTTCGGAGCATTGTGGGCGTCGGTGGCCAGCGTCCTGCTGGTCCGTTACGGAACCAACGAGATCCTCACGACGGTGATGCTGAACTTCGTCATCGACTCCGGGCTGTCATGGCTGCTCTCGGGGCCCTGGCAGGCGAACGATACGCCCTACTCCCAGACCGAGCGGATGGTCGAGAGCGCATTCCTGCCCCGGTTCTTCGACGACAGCCGGCTGCACCTGGGCTTCGCCCTCGCGCTGGTGATGGCGGTCGTGGTCCATCTCCTGGTGCGGCGCACCACCTTGGGATTCGAACTGAGGGCCATAGGCGTGAACAAGCAGGCGGCCTCGTACAAGGGCATCAGCGTCGGGGCGGCCATCATCGTGGTCATGGCCATCTCCGGGGCACTGGCAGGACTGGCGGGCGCGGGTGAGCTGCTGGGCCTTCATCACCGGATCAACTTCGAGTTCGGCGGCGCGGCCGTCGGCTTCACCGGGATCATCGTCGCCCTGGTGGCCCGGCTGCATCCCGCGGGCGTGATCGTGGTGGCCATCGCCTTCGCGGGGCTGCTCAACGGCGCGACCCAGATGCAGGTCGGCACCGGCATCCCAGCCGCGCTCGTGGACGTCATCGAGGGGGTCGCCCTCGTTCTCGTGCTGCTGGCCGCGGTCGCCTGCCGCTACCGACTCCGGAGGATCGCCCACCATGGATAGCTCCGGGTAGCCGTCGTGGAGGACTTCTTCACCTACTCGGTGATCCTCGGCATCTTCGTGGCCACCTTCAAGATCGCCACCCCCCTGCTGATCGCGGCCACCGGCGAGCTGGTCGCAGAGAGCAGCGGGATCCTGAACCTGAGCCTCGAGGGGACCATGACCCTCGGCGCCTTCACCGGGTTCCTGGTCGCCAACCAGACCGGCAACCTGTGGCTGGGGCTGGTGGGGGCGGCCGTGGGCGGAGGCGCGATGGGGCTGCTGATGGCGGTGATGACGGCCACGGTCAAGGTCAACCAGGTGGTCGCCGGGCTCGCGCTGAACATCCTCGGCCTGGGCGGAGCCTTCTTCTGGTACCGCTCGGTGTACGAGGAGAGCGGCGCCGTCGCGTTCCCCACCGTGGACCGGTTCCAGACCGCGACCATCCCGCTGCTGTCTGACATCCCCGCGGTGGGCGAGGTGTTCTTCGACCAGCACTGGCTGACCTACTTCGGGGTCCTCATGGTGCCGGCGACCCTCATCTTCCTCAATCGCACCAAGTACGGCCTGGAGCTCCGCAGCATCGGCCACAACCCCGAGGCGTGCGACATGCGTGGCGTGGGCATCATCTCCCGCCAGTACACCGCGGTGATCTACGGGGGCGTGATGGCCGGGCTGGGCGGTGCCTACCTCTCGCTGGCGGGCGGAAACCAGTTCTTCGACGACATCGTCGCGGGGCGGGGATGGATCGCCCTGGCCATCGTGATCTTCGGGAACTGGCGGGCGTCGTGGATCCTGGCCGGCTCGCTGCTGTTCGGGTTCCTCGAGGCCACCCAGCTGTCGCTCCAGGCCAGCGGTGTGGACCTGCCCTACCAGCTCCTGCTGGCCCTGCCGTTCATTCTGACGATCGTCGCGCTGGTCCTGAACCGCAGCCGCTCCCAGGTCCCGCTGTCGCTGACCATCCCGTACCACCGGGGGGAGCGCTAGACCACGCAACCAGGAGCGGTCTTGAGCCTCGACATCGATTCCCACATCCGCCACAGCTCCCGCTACGTGGGCCGATCGGTGCCGCGCCGGGAGGACCGCGGGCCCCTCACCGGCAGGGGACGCTACGTAGCCGACATCAAGCTTCCGGGAATGCTCGAAGTGGTATTCGCGCGCAGCACCGAGGCCCACGCCCGGATCACCGGGATCGACACGTCGGAGGCAGAGGCCCTCGAAGGTGTGGTGGCGGTCTTCTGTGCCGCCGACCTCTCAGACGTGAACACCTTCCCCGACTACATCCCCTACATCGGCGCGGTCAGGCAGCGCCCCCTCGCCGAGGACAGGGTCCGCTACGTCGGCGCTCCCTACGCGGCCGTCGTGGCCGTCGACCGCTATATCGCGGAGGACGGTGCCTCCCTCGTGGCCGCCGGGACGACCTACGAGCCCCTGCCGACCGTCGCCGATCTTGACCAGGCGCTCGCTTCGGGCGCGCCCAAGCTCTACGACCACTGGGAGAGCAACTGCTCCTTCGATGTGGCCCCTCACAAGCCCGAAGTGGACCGGGCGTTCGAGGAGGCCGACCACGTCTTCACCGAGACCTACGTGAGCCAACGCCAGACCGGGTTGCCCATGGAGACCAGGGGAGTGGTGGCCGACATGGTTGACGGGACGCTCACGGTGTGGTCCTCGACCCAGAGCCCCCACATGGTGCGCACGACCGTCGCGCTGATGCTCGGCATGCCGGAGCCGCAGGTGCGGGTGATACACCCCGCCATCGGGGGCGGCTTCGGCACCAAGACCCACATCTACCCCGAGGACGTCGTGGTGCCCTGGATCGCGCGCCGGCTTGCCACGCCCGCCCGCTGGATCGAGGATCGCATGGAGAACCTCGTGGCGTCGGTGCACGCCCGGGAGCAGCGACACGACGTGGAGGTCGCCTACGATGCCGACGGCACGATCCGCGGCGTGCGCTGCGCCTCCATGCTCGACATGGGCTCGGGCGAGATCTTCATGCCCGGCACCGCGCCGGTCTTCGTGACCAACGCCTGCATCACCGGCGGGTACGACTTCCCCAACATGGAGGCCCGCACCATCGGCGCGGTGACCAACAAGACGCCGGCCGGCGCGTACCGGGGCTTCGGCATTCCCGAGGGCGCGTTTGTCATGGAGCGGATCATCGACCGAGTTGCCCGCCTGACAGGAACCGACCGTGCGGACTTGCGGCGCCGCATGCTGCTCCGGCCCGGGCAGACCCCCTACGTGATGCACGGCGGCGGCCGCCTCGACTCCGGCTCCCACACCGAGTCGTTCGAGCGGGCCCTGGAGATGTCGGCACCGCGGCTGGAACAGGTGCGGAAACGTCACGCCGGCGATCCCGACGTGCGCGTGGGTGTCGGCTACGCCAACTACGTGGAGCCGACTTCGCCCAGCTACCACCTCACCACCGGTCACTGGGGCGGCGGCGACGCAGCCACGGTCCGGGTCGATCCCGACGGCTCGGTGCGGGTTGCCGCGGGGCTCAGCGCCTTCGGCCAGGGCGCCGAGACCACCGCGGCGCAGCTCGCGGCCGACGCCCTGGGCGTCTCGCCGCAGGATGTCACCGTCGTGCTCGGCGACACCGAGCGGACGCCCTACGGACTGGGCTCGTGGGGCAGCCGTGGCGCAATGATGCTCACCGGGTCGGTCCTGCTGGCCTCGGAGCGGCTGCTGGACAAGGCTCGGGCCATCGCCGCCCACATGCTGGAGGCAGCCGAAGCCGATGTCGTGCTCGAAGACGGAGCGTTCCATGTAGCCGGCAGCAGCCGGCCCTCCGTGAGCTGGGCCGAGGTCGGCACCGCGGCGTGGGTCCGGGTCGTGGACCTGCCCGACGGCATGGAGGCAGGGCTGGAGACATCCGGCTTCTACCACCCCGAGAACCTGCAGCATCAACTTGACGACACCGGGAAGATCAACGCCGCGGCCAGCTGGTCCAACGGCACCCACATCGGGATCGTCAGCGTCCGCATCAGCACAGGCGAGGTAACCATCGAGGACTACATCGTGGTCCATGACTGCGGCACGGTCATCAACCCGGCTCTGGTGGAGGGCCAGGTCCACGGCGGGGTCGCCCAGGGCATCGCCGGCGCCATGTACGAGCACTTCCAGTACGACCCGGACACCGCCTACCCGAGATTCGCTTCGTTCATGGACTACCTGGTCCCGACGTGCGCGGAGGTGCCCCACATGGAGGTCGACCATTTCGAGTCGCCCGCGCCGGAGCAGCCGCTGGGAGTCAAGGGCTGTGGTGAGGGTGGCACCGTGGGCCCGCCCGCGGTAGTGGCTGGGGCCGTTTCCGACGCCCTGTCCGAGTGGGGCGTCGACTTGACCGAATGTCCCGTCACTCCCGTGGCCGTGCGAGCCGCCTTGCGGGCGGCCGAGGCGAACCGGGGCGGCGGGTCCGGAGCGCCACCGTGAAGCCGGCACCATTCGAGTACTGCCGACCCTCGACGGTCGACGAGGCGCTCGAGGCGCTCGGCTCCTCCGAGTCCAGCCGGGTGCTGGCAGGGGGGCAGAGCCTCATCCCGGCCATGAACTTCCGCCTCACCGACGTGTCGTTGCTGGTGGACATCAACCGGGTCGAGGGACTGGACGCCGTGACCTGCGACTCGGGCGGCGTGACCGTGGGAGCGGCCGCCACCCAGACCCGGGTGCTGGAGGACGACGGCGCGGCAAGCGTCGTGCCGGGACTGCGGGCGGCTCTGCGCCACGTCGGGCATCTCCAGATACGCGACCGGGGCACCGTCTGCGGCAGCCTGGCCCACGCCGACCCCGCCGCCGAGCTGCCCGCCGTCGCCGTCGCAACCGGCGCGGCCATCGACGTGACCGGTCCGGCCGGTGAACGCCGGATCGATGCAGCGGACTTCTTCCATGGGCCGTTCTGGACGGCTCTCGAGGACGGCGATCTCATCACCGAGGTGCGCTTTCCGGCGCCTCCGCCCCGCTCGGTGACCATCGTCGACGAGATCTGTCGGCGAGCGGGCGACTTCGCGGTGGCCGGGCTGGTCGCGGTGATCGAAGTCGATGCCGGCGCGGTGCGCTCGGCCCGTCTCGTCGGTTTCGGACTGGGGGGCGTGCCCACCAGGCTTCAGGCGGCCGAGGCTGCGATCGGCGGCTGGGCTGCGGACCACCCGGTGGTCACGCTCACCGAGGCCGTGATGGCCGACACCACCGACGCGTTCGACGACATTCACGCCCCGAACTGGTACCGCGGCGAGGCGGTCGCCGCGCTCACGGTCAGGGCCGCCCTGCGGGCCCTGGCAACCGAGGAGGAGGTATGACCATCATCGAACCGATCTCCGAGGCGAATGTCGAGGTCACGGTAAACGGGCGGCCCCACCGTCACCGGGTGCCGGCCCGGCTGCTGCTGTCGGACTACATCCGCGACACCGTCGGCTTGACCGGCACCCACCTCGGCTGCGAGCACGGCTACTGCGGTGCCTGCACGGTGATGGTGAACGGGGATGCGGTTCGATCATGCCTGATGCTGGCGGTCCAGGCCGACGGAGCCGAGGTCCGCACCGTTGAGGACCTCGCTCCCGCAGGCTCCGACGCCCTGTCGCCGATGCAGCAGGCCTTCCACGACAATCACGCCCTCCAATGCGGCTTCTGCACCGCAGGGTTCCTGATGACTCTGGAGAGCGTCGACCCAGCCGAGTGGCGGGATCCCGAGCGCCTCGTGGAACTGCTGTCGGGCAACCTGTGCCGTTGCACCGGCTACCAGAACATCGTGGCCGCGGTGACCGAGGCATGGAACGCGTACGATGGAAGCGGAGGATCCGACGATGGCTGACGCGACCGTTGAAGTGAACCACGACGTCTGCATCGTCTCGGGAATGTGCGCCTCGCTGGCGCCTGAGATCTTCGACATCGACGACGACGGTCTCAAGCTCGAGGTGCTGAAACCCACGCTGCCGCCCGAACTTGTGGACAAGGCCCGCGGCGCCGAGGCGTGCTGCCCCGTAGAAGCAATAAAGGTGACGACGCCATGACCATGACTCAAGACCCCGCCGCTACCGAGGGATTCGAGGTACAGGGGAACACCCAGCTCGACATGGCCGGCGAGGAGCGGCTCTACCAGCAGCTCAAGCGCTTCTGGCAGCCGGTGGCCTTCTCCGAGGACCTGACCGACTCGCCCCACCAGGTCACGTTGTTCGACACCCGCCTAGCCGTGGCCCGCCTCGACGGGAAGGCCCACACCTTCAGCGACATCTGCCGCCACCGCGGCTCGGCCCTGTCGCTGGGCCGGATCGACGGCTGCCGGCTGCGCTGCGCCTACCACGGCTGGGCCTACGACGCCGAGGGCACCGTGGTCGACATCCCGGCCCGGCCCGAGCTCAACGGCAAGCTGGTGGCCCGGCTGCCCACCTACCCGACCATCGAGGCCGGCGGCCTGGTGTGGACCTGCGTCTCGGGCGAGACGCCTCTGTTCGGTCCGTCGGAGTGCCCGGAGCTGGACGATCCCGGCTACCGGTTCCTGCGCTTCCCGCCCTACGAGTGGGACTGCTCGGTGGCCCGGCGCTTGGAGAACTACTTCGACTTCTCCCACTTCGCCCACGTGCACCATGGGATCCTCGGCGACCGCGACGAGGCCGAGATCGCCGACTACGACGTGGCGCGGCACGGCTCCGAGTTGAGGATCACCGCCGGTCCGTTCATCGAGTACACCGACAACGTCAAGAACTCCGCGGTCAACCACGAGGGCCTCACCTACGAGGCGTGGAAGCGCTACCGGGTGTACATGCCCAATGCCATGAAGCTCAACAGCTCCGCCGGCGAGACCGAGGACTTCGTGCTGTACGTGGCGGTAGCTCCGGTCGGCCGCAGACGGACCCGCTGCTTCACCTTCGTGGGTCGCAACTACGCCCTGGACCGGGACCAGGAGTTCCACGACATGCAGTACGTGATCCTGGGCCAGGACCAGCCCATCGTGGAGTCGCAGCGGCCTGAGGAGCTGCCGGTGGACCTCACCGCTGAGATGCACGTCAGGGGCGCCGATGCGGGCACCGTCGAGTACCGGCGCTGGCTCATCAGCATCGCTGACGGCAAGATCGAGCTCGCCCCCACGGGTTAGCCCTGCCACCGGCCTCGCGGCTCGGGCGCGGGCGCGGGTACCGTTGCACCCCGTGACGACGACCGAGCCACGCTCCGACGCGAGGTCCCGCAACGACTCCGCGCCCGGCCCCCACGACGATGACCGGCTGCCGGTCAAGATGCTCAACGACCGGATCCTGGTGGCCGTGGGCGAGGCCGAGGGCGAGCGCCGCTCGACGGGCGGCATCCTGATCCCGGCCACCGCCCAGGTAGGCAAGCGCCTGACCTGGGCAGAGGTGGTGGCGGTCGGGCCAAACGTGCGCAACATGGAGAAGGGCGACCGCGTGCTGTTCAACCCCGAGGACCGCTACGAGGTGGAGGTCAGGGGCCGCGACTACATCATCCTGCGGGAACGCGACATCCACGCGGTGGCCGCCGAGCGCCTCGACAAGGGCAGCACCGGCTTGTACCTGTAAGTCAGCCCCAGGAGCGTGAGCCGGTTGAGCGAGGACGGCCTGTACGAGGCGCTGCGGGGCTACTGGCACCCGGTGGCCTACGCGTCCGAGCTGGCCGGCGGCGGGCCTCTGGCGGTGACCCTGCTGGACGAGCCCCTGGTGCTGGCCCGCATCGACGGCCAGGTGTCGGCCTTCCGGGACATCTGCGTGCACCGCGGCACCGCCCTGTCGCTGGGCTCGGTCAGCGAGGAGGGCCTGCGCTGCGGCTACCACGGCTGGACCTACAACGGCGACGGCCGCTGCACCAGGATTCCCGCCCGGCCCGACGTGAAGATCCCGTCGCGGGCCCGCCTCACCGCGTATCGGACCGCCGAGCACCTGGGGCTGATCTGGGTGTGCCTCACCGGCGACCCCGTCTACCCGCTGCCGGAGAACCCCTACTTCGGCGACGAGTCGTTCCGCCACATCGAGGTCGAGCCCTACGACTGGAGGTGCGCTCTGCCCCGCCGCATCGAGAACTACGTGGACTTCGGCCACTTCGCCTGGGTCCACGACGGGGTGCTGGGCGACTCGGCCCACCCCGAGGTACCCGACCACTCCATCGGACGGCACCGCAACGAGCTGCGCTTCGAGCACCCCCACATGGCCGAGCCCCCCGACTCGGGCAAGAACAGGAGCCTCAAGATCACCGGCACCGTCGAGGTCAAGCTCGACTACCGGCTGTTCATGCCCAACACCATCCTGCTCGACCAGTACATCGAGTCGGTCGACCAGCGCTACCTGCTGTTCTTCAGCGTGTGCCCCACCGGCCGCCGGACCTGCCGGTGCTTCACGTTCATGGGCCGCGACTACGCCTTCGACGAGGCCACCGACACCGAGATGCTCGACTTCAACGCCCTGGTCATTGGCCAGGACCTCGCCTTCGTCGAGTCCCAGCGCCCCGAGGAGCTGCCCGTCGACCTGAGCGCCGAGCTCCAGATCGCCGGGGTCGACCGGGTCGCCATCGAGTACCGCCGTTGGCTGCGCGAGATCGCCGGCAGCCCCGACGCCGCCCGCCAGGCGGCCGGACAGCGACTGAGCTGAGGCTCATCAGAGATGAAAGGAAGCGTCCGATGACCCAGCTGGAGGACCGGATCGACTACGTAGACGCGGAAACCGAGGACAAGCTGTACGAGGCCATGCGGGACAAGTTCTGGTACCCGGTGGCCTACTCCGACGAACTGACCGACACCCCGCAGGGCTTCGTGCTGTACGGCAAGAAGATGGTGGTCGTGCGCCTCGGCGGCCAGCCCGTCGTGTTCGACGACCAGTGCCTGCACAAGGGCACCGCGCTCTCCCTCGGCGTGGTCGTCGACGACTGCCTGCGCTGCCCGTACCACGGCTGGACCTACGACGCCACTGGCGCGGTGGCCGGGATCCCGGCCCGGGAGGAGCTGTCGCAGCACGTCAACGTGAAGCTGCACAGCTACCCCACCTGCGAGGTCAGCGGGCTCGTGTACACCTGCCTGGGCGACCCCATCTACCCTCCGCCGTCGGTCCCGATGTTCGACGATCCGAGCTACCAGTTCCTGCATCTGGACGTCTACGAGTGGGACTGCTCGATGGCCCGCCGGCTTGAGAACTACTTCGACTTCTCCCACTTCCCGTGGGTGCACGACGGGCTGCTCGGCGACAGCAACCAGCCCCGGGTCGACGACTACGACGTGGAGCGGGTCGGGGGCGAGCTGCGGTTCGTGGCCGGGCCGTTCCCGGAGTTCACCGACAACGTCAAGAACGCCCCCACCGCCGACTCCGGCGGCGAGCCCATCTTCGGCGCCATCAAGCGCTACCGGGTGTTCGTGCCGAACGCGATGCAGCTCAACAGCAGCGCCGGCGAACACGAGGACTACGTGCTGTGGGTGTGCCTGGCGCCTGTCGGCCCCCACCGGACCCGGTGCTTCACCTACCAGGGCCGCAACTACGGGCTCGACCACGGCGAGGAGTTCATGGCCTTCGCGCAGCTGGTCACCGACCAGGACCGCCCCATCGTGGAGTCGCAGATGCCCTGCCAGGTGCCGATCAGGCTGCCGGAGGAGATGTTCGTCAAGGGGGCAGACCTCGCGCTGCTGGAGTACCGGCGGTGGCTGCTCGAGCTGGCGGGGCTGCGGGGATGAGAGCCCCGCGGAAAGCGGACGAGGAGGAAGCATCATGACGCTGACAGCGATCGTGACCGGCGGGGCGAGAGGGCTGGGGCAGGCCTACTGCCTGGCGCTGGCGGGCGAGGGGTTCAACATCGTGGCCAGCGACCTGCTCGACCCCGAGGAGACAGTGGCCAAGGTCGAGGCGGTCGGCGGCCGGGCTCTCGGCGTCCAAGCCGACATCAGCTCCGAGGGCGACAACCACGCCCTGGCCGCGGCCGCGGACGACGTCTTCGGCTCCATCGACGTGCTCGTCAACAACGCGGCCTACTTCTCGGAGACCACCCGGGGCCCGTTCAACGAGGTCCCCCAGAACGAATGGGACCGCACCTTCGAGGTCAACGTCCGCGGCGTGTGGCTCACCTGCTGCGCGGTGTACCCCTACATGCAGAAGCAGGGCTCGGGAAAGATCATCAACATCGCCTCCAACACCTGCTTCAAGGGCACCGTCGGCTTCCCGCACTACGTGGCCAGCAAGAGCGCGATCATCGGCTTGACGCGCTGCCTGGCCCAGGAGCTAGGCCCCGACGGGATCACGGTGAACACGGTGTCACCCGACCTGATACCCAACCCGTCGCTACGGCCCACCGACGCCACCAGCGACCAGTTCGTGGTCGCCGGTCGAGCTCTCAAGCGCACCCAGGAGCCCGAGGACATGATCGGGACCATCCTGTACCTAGCCGGCCGCGGCTCAGACTTCGTCACCGGCCAGAACCTGGTGGTCAACGGGGGCGCCTTCTTCCAGTAGGGCGCGCCAAGGCCACCAGGAAGCGCCGCGCGGGCGGCACCCTCGCCCCTGCCTCGGGCTTCCGACTGGATGCCGTGTGCACACCTGGCCCCTTAGGCTGGCAGGCGTGACTGGAACACCGATCCAGGCCGGCGAGGAAGCGCTCGCGGCCGTCAAGTACAACGAGGACGGGCTGGTGGCCGCAATCGTGCAGGACGCCTCCACCCGGGCCGTGCTGATGATGGCCTGGATGAGCGCCGAGACCCTGGCCCTCACCCTGGCCGAGGGCCGGACCGTGTTCTGGAGCCGGTCCCGCCAGGAGGTATGGCGAAAGGGCGAGACCTCGGGAGAGCGGCAGTGGGTGCGCGACGCCTACTACGACTGCGACGGCGACACCCTGCTGTTCGTGGTCGACCAGGAGGGCGGCGGCGCCTGCCACACCGGCAACTACTCGTGCTTCTTCCGGTCCTTCGACGGCTCAGCGGCTGCCGACGGCGGCTGACCGCCGGGTCGCGCCATGCACCAGCCCAGCCAGGAGGAGTTCCGGGAGCTGGCCCGCGCCTACCGGGTGGTCCCGGTGTGGCGGGAGGTGCTGGCCGACCTGACCACGCCGGTAGCCGCGTTCGCCCGTGTGGTCGGACCCGGCGACGGGTTCCTGCTGGAGTCGGTGGAGCACGGCGAACGCTGGAGCCGCTGGTCGTTCATGGGCCGCAACCCCATAGCCACTCTGGTGGCCCACGGCCGGCACGTGGAGGTCACCGGCCATCTCGGCGTGAACATCCCCCGGCACGAGGGCATGCTCGCCGCACTCGAGGTGCTGCTGGACCACTATCACGCCCCGTCGATCGAGGGACTGCCGCCGCTGCACGGGGGCCTGGTCGGCTACCTCGGCTACGACATCGTGCGCGAGGTGGAGCACCTGCCCGACGCTCCGGTCGACGACTCGGGCCATCCGGATGCGGTGATGTCCCTGATCGGCGAGCTCGCCGTGTACGACCACTGGCGCCAGCGGGCCACGCTGATCTCCAACGTGGTCGTTCCCGCCGGCGCCGACGACCGGACCATCGACCGGCTCTACTACGAGGCCGTGCTGCGGGTGGAGGCCATCGCGGCCGACGGGGCCAAGCCTCTCGACGAGCCCTTGGTGGCACCGCCCGAGCCGTTCGACGGTGACGGGCCGGAACCGGTCGAGACCACTTCCACAATGGGTCTCGATCTCTACTCGCGGGCAGTGGAGGCGGCCCGGGAGTACATCTTCGCCGGCGACGTGTTCCAGGTGGTGCTGTCCCAGCGCTTCGACTTCGAGCTGGGCGCCGACGCCTTCGACGCCTACCGGGTGCTGCGCCAGGTCAACCCCAGCCCCTACATGTACTTCCTGCGCCACGACGGGCTGGAGGTGGTCGGCGGATCGCCCGAGCCCATGGTCCAGCTCCTCGACGGCAAGGTCATCAGCCGACCCATCGCCGGCACCAGGCGCCGCGGCCACACCGACGCCGAGGATCGCCGCCTGGCCGCCGAGCTGGCCGAGCACCCCAAGGAAGTCGCCGAGCATGTGATGCTGGTCGACCTGGCTCGCAACGATGTCGGTCGAGTGGTGGAGTTCGGATCCCTGAACCTCGATGAGATGATGACCCTTGAGCGCTACAGCCATGTGATGCACCTGACCTCGCAGGTGTCGGGCAAGCTGGCCCCGTCGGCCACACCCATCGACGTGCTGAGGGCAACCCTGCCGGCGGGAACGGTGTCGGGCGCGCCGAAGGTCAGGGCCATGGAGATCATCGACGAACTGGAACCGGTCAAGCGCGGTCCGTACGCGGGCGTGGTCGGCTACATCGACTTCTCGGGCAACATCGACACGGCCATCACCATCCGCACGATGCTGGTGCGCGACGGCCGGGCCTCGGTGCAGGCCGGTGCCGGGATCGTTGCCGACTCCGTTCCCGAAGAGGAGCACGCTGAGTGCGAGAACAAAGCCAGGGCTCTGCTGGCTGCGGTCCCTGCGGCTCGGAGCATGACCGCGGCCCGCAAGAGGGCGAGCCGGACCGGATGACGGCCACCGTCGCGGCCCTGGTGCCGAGGGACGTGGTGCGGGCGACCGGTGCTGACGCCGCGACCTTCCTGCAAGGCCAGATCTCCCAGGACGTCGAAGCCGTCGAGGTGGGGGCCTCAACGTGGTCGCTCGTTCTCGCGCCCCAGGGCAAAGTCGAAGCCTGGTTCCGGCTCACCCGGCTCGGCGACGACGAGTTCGTGGCCGATCTGGATGCTGGCTTCGCCGAGGCTCTGGTAGCCCGCCTTGAGAGGTTCAAGCTCAGGGTCGACGCGGCCTTCGAGATCTTGGAGGGCTGGCGGATGCTGAGCATCAGGGGCTCCTCCGGCGGCTCGAACGACCTGGACGCGGTTCGGGCCGAGTTGCGGGCCCCAGTAGCGTGGCCGGGCTTCGACGGAGTCGACCTGCTGGGTCCGGAGGTGTGCTTGCCCGCGGGCGCCGAGGACAAGACGGCCGCCATGGAGGTGGTCCGCATCCGGGCCGGCTGGCCGGTCATGGGCCGCGAGCTGACCGAGCGCACCATCCCAGCCGAGATCGCCGGTCTGGTGGAGTCGTCGGTCAGCTTCACCAAGGGGTGCTACACCGGCCAGGAGCTGGTGGCCCGCATCGACAGCCGGGGCGGGAACGTGCCCCGTCCGGTGCGGCTGCTCGAGATCCGCGGCGACGGCGTGTCGCCCGGTGCCGGGATCACCGTCGACGGCCGGGCGGTCGGGGAGGTCACTTCAGCCGCCGCGGACCCGGCATCGGGCACAACCGTCGCACTCGGACCGGTGCACCGCCGTGTCGAACCCCCAGCATCGGCAGAGGTGGACGGCATCCCGGCCACCGTGCTGGCTACACCGGCCTCGTCGAAATCGATGTGAGAAGTGGCCCTGTGGGGGCCGATTCCTCATCAATTTGGACCGGCGCCTGTAGCTCGCACCTACCATGGCGTGATGGACCCGTACGCGGTGCTGGGCGTGGCCCGCGATGCCCCCGTATCCGAGATCAGGCGGGCCTACGTGGCCCTCGCCCGAAGCACTCATCCCGATGTGCGGGGCGACGACCCGGCTGCGGCCGAGCAGATGCGTCGCATCAACCTGGCCTGGGAGATGCTGTCGGACGCAGATTCGCGGGCTGCCATAGACCGCCGCCTGACGCAGCGTCCACAAACACCGCCGGGCCATCGAGCCTCACCCGCGGCCGAGCCCGCCGCTCGCCCCTATCAGGACGACTTCGACATCGGCCACGACGACTTCGAAGACGACGACCGGCCCCTCACCGGGGGCAACCTTCCCGGCTGGATGCGTGCCGGCGCGCCGCTGGCCTTCGTAGTGGGCATCTTTGCGGTGATCTTCGGCGTGCTGGCCGGAGGGTTCGTGCTGTTGCGGTTCGGCCTCCTGCTGCTGGGTCTGTCGGCCCTGCTGTTCCTGCTGTCGCCCTTCGTTGTGCTGATCCGCAGCCGGGGCGGACCGCTGCGATGACGGCGAGCATCGACACTCACCGGATCGGACGGCGGCGCTGATGGCCGGCACCTACCTCGATCGGATCGTGGCCCAGCACCGGGACGCGGCCCGAACCGACCGGCGCGACGCGGACGACCTGATGGAGCAGGCCCGTTCCTGCCTGCCGACGAGGGGCTTTCGCGCTGGGCTGGCGTCGGTGAGCAGCCCGGCCGTCATCGCCGAGGTGAAGCGGCGCTCCCCGTCCAAGGGCGACCTCCGAGCTGACCTGGACCCCGCTGAGCTCGCCCGCCAGTATGAATCGGGCGGGGCGGCGTGCCTGTCGGTGCTCACCGACTCCGAGTGGTTCGGCGGCTCGGTCTCTGACCTGCAGGCGGCTCGGAGCGCGACGGGCCTGCCCGCGCTGCGCAAGGACTTCACCGTCGACGACCGCGACCTGCTCGACGCCCGCATCATGGGAGCCGACTGCGTGCTCTTGATCGTGGCCGCGCTCGACGACGACGAGCTGAACCGGTTCTGTGCCCTTGCCCGGGAAGTCGGCCTTGACGCTCTAGTTGAGGTTCATGACGATGCCGAACTCGAGCGAGCGCTGTCAGCCGGTGCCGACCTCGTCGGCGTGAACCAGCGCGACCTGGTGACCTTCGAGGTGGACCGGGCCCGGGCCGCCCGCCTGGCTCCCGCGATCCCCGCCGATGTCGTGTCGGTGGCCGAATCCGGCATCGAGGGTCCGGACGATGTGGCCCGCCTCGCCGAAGCCGGCTACGGCGCGGTGCTGGTGGGGGAGTCGCTGGTGCGCTCCGCCGACGCGGCTGCGGCCGTGCGGGCCCTGGTCGCGGCCAGCTCTTAGAGCCTCCGCGTCGCATCCGCCACGGGAAGGCCGGCAATCAGGCCGCGCCAAGCTCCAACCCACTAGCGTCGGAGCGTGTTCGTGAAGATCTGCGGGACCACCAACGAGGACGACGCGCTGCTGGCCGTGGCCATGGGCGCCGACGCGGTGGGGTTCATATTCGCCCCGTCGCCCCGCCAGGTGTCCATGGACAGGGTCCGGGACATCGTGCGCCGGATGCCCAGCGACGTGCTCAGCGTGGGGGTGTTCCGCAACGAGCTGCCGGCCCGGGTGGTGGAGATCACCTCCAAGGCCCGCCTGGGCGCGGCCCAGCTCAGTGGCCATGAGTCGCCCGACGACACCGCCTGGGTGGCTGAGCGGGTGCCCGTCACCATCAAAGCCTTCCCGGCCGGCCATGAGGGTCTGGCACGTCTGGCCGACTACGGCGCCGACGTGGTGATGCTCGACAACGAGCAGCCCGGCTCCGGCGAGGTGTTCGACTGGTCCCTGGCCGAGGGCGCGCCGCTGGCCGGCCACCGGCTGCTCCTGGCCGGCGGCCTCGACGCCGGCAATGTGGCCGCGGCCATCCGGCGGGTCCGGCCGTGGGGGGTGGACGTAGCCACCGGCGTGGAGAGCCAGCCGGGCCGCAAGGACCCGGCCCGGCTGAGGGCCTTCCTGAACGCGGCGAAGGAGGCCGGGGCCGCGACGGCCAGAGAGCAGGCCGAGTCGGCGGACGAGGTGCGCGGGCACCCGGCCGGACCCGGCCCCTACGACTGGGAGCAGGATCCGTGAGCGAGACTGCGGGCTCAGCACCAGGCGAATTCATGGGCGAGCCCAGCGCCGACGGGCGGTTCGGCGACTTCGGCGGCATGTTCGTGCCCGAGCCCCTCGTGCCGGCCTGCCAGGAGCTCGACCGGGCCTTCCGCTCCGCCTGGGGCGACCCCGCCTTCCGGGACGAGCTCGACCGGCTGCTGCGCGATTATGCCGGACGGCCCTCGCCGATGACGGAGTGCCCCAACCTCTCCAAGGAGCTGGGGGTACGCATCCTGCTGAAGCGCGAGGACCTCAACCACACCGGCAGCCACAAGATCAACAACGTGCTCGGCCAGGCCCTGCTGGCCCAGCGCATGGGCAAGACCAGCCTGGTGGCCGAGACCGGTGCAGGCCAGCACGGCGTGGCCACGGCCACCGCAGCCGCCCTGTTCGGCATGGACTGCGTGGTGTACATGGGCACCGTCGACATCGCCCGCCAGGAGTTGAACGTGTTCCGCATGCGCCTGCTGGGTACCGAGGTCCGGGCGGCCGAGACCGGATCGCGCACCCTCAAGGACGCGGTCAACGAGGCCATGCGCCACTGGGTGGCGGTGGCCGACACCACCCACTACTGCCTGGGCTCGGTGATGGGCCCGCACCCCTACCCGTGGATGGTCCGCGAGTTCCAGCGAGTCGTCGGGGAGGAGGCCCGCTGCCAGTGCGCCGAGATCCTCGACGGCGGAGTGCCCGACGTCGTCACCGCCGCGGTCGGGGGCGGCTCCAACGCGGCCGGGATCTTCGCCGGCTTCGCCAACACCTCGGCCGAGCTCGTCGGGGTGGAGCCGGCCGGGGGCGCGGCCGTCGGCCGTTCCGTGCCGGGCATCGTCCACGGCTCCCGGTCGTACCTGATGCAGGACGAGTGGGGCCAGGTGCTGGAGGCCGAGTCGATCTCGGCCGGGCTCGACTATCCCGGAGTCGGTCCGGAGCACTCCCACCTGGCCGCCACCGGCCGGGCGACCTACGAGCAGGTCTCCGACGCCGAGGTGATCGAGGCCTTCAGCCTGCTGTCGCGCACCGAGGGCATCATCCCCGCCCTGGAGTGCGCCCACGCCCTGGCCTGGGTGTCGCGGGCCCGCGCCGAGCTGGCCGGCCGCACCGTGCTGCTGAACCTCAGCGGCCGGGGTGACAAGGACGTCGACCAGATGATGGGCATCCTCGGGTGACCGCGGCGAACAGCGCCACCGCACCTGGTGGGGCTGATGGTTGGGGGAGGCTCGAGGCCGCGCTCCGCGGCCGTCGCCGCGCCGGCGGGAAGTGTCTCGTGCCCTATCTCACCGGCGGTCTGGGCGACGACTGGCTGGAGACGATCTGCGCGGTAGCCGGGGCCGGAGCCGACGCCATCGAGATCGGGGTGCCGTTCTCGGATCCGGTGATGGACGGCACGATCATCCAGCAGGCCAACGACCGGGCCCTGTCCGAGGGCGCCACCCCCCAGTCGATCCTGGCCGCGGTGAGCGGGGCTGCGGCCGACATCGGCGTGCCCACCGCGGTGATGACCTACGTGAACATCGCCCACCACATGGGCTACGAGCGCTTCGCCTCCTCGCTGGCCACCGCCGGCGTCAGCGGCTGCATCCTGCCCGACCTGCCCCTGGAAGAGGTGGGGGAGTGGGCCGGCTGCGCAGATGCGGCCGGGGTGGAGACGGTGCTGCTGGCCGCGCCCACCGCTCCCGACGAGCGCCTGCCCAGGATCTGCGCCCGCTCCCGCGGCTTCGTGTACGGCGTGGGCCTGATGGGTATCACCGGGGTCCGCGAGGAGTTGGCCGCCAGCGCCACCCGCACTGCGGCCCGCCTGAAGGCGGTCACCGACCGGCCGGTGCTCGTAGGAGTGGGGGTGGGAACGCCCGCGCAGGCAGCCGAGGTGTGCGAGGTGGCCGACGGGGCGGTGGTCGGCTCGGCCATCGTCACCCGGATGCTGGAAGGCGCCGGCCCAGAGGGGGTGGCCGCCCTAGTGGCCGAGTTCCGATCCGCCCTCGACGCGGCCCACAGCTGAGCCACACTCACCATACGCTCCAGCAGGTGACGCGCCGGGGGCGGATGATGGACCACGACCTGATCGTGGTTGGCGGGGGAGCGGCCGGGCTGAGCGCGGTCCGGGCGGCACGGTG
The DNA here is from genome assembly GCA_022828135.1 of Acidimicrobiia bacterium. GTDB lineage: Bacteria > Actinomycetota > Acidimicrobiia > Acidimicrobiales > Aldehydirespiratoraceae > Aldehydirespirator. The sequence goes on from JAJEJB010000025.1 coordinate 29,105, forward strand.
GGCGGGCGCCGATGTGGCCCTAGTCACGGACTCGGCGCCGGGCGGCGACTGCACCTTCACCGGCTGCGTGCCGTCCAAGACGCTCCTGGCCGCGGCCCGCGACGGGCTGGGCTTCGCCGAGGCCATGGCCCGGGTGCGCTCGACCGTCGCGCATATCGCAGCCACCGAGTCGGCCCAAGTGCTGGAGGCCGAGGGAGTGACGGTCATCCAGGGTCGGGGCCGCCTCACCACCCACGACACGGTGGCGGTGGGGGAGCGGCGCATCACCGCGCCTCGCATCGTGCTGGCCACCGGCTCGAGGCCGGCGCTGCCCGACGACGTACCGGGCCTGACCGAGGCCCAACCCCTCACCAACGAGACCGTCTTCGACCTGACCGAGCCACCGGCCACGCTGGGCATCATCGGCGGCGGCCCCACAGGCTGCGAGCTGGCCCAAGCCTTGGCGCTCCTCGGAGTGGAGGTGACCCTGTTCGAGCAGGGACCGCAGCTCCTGCCCTCGGAGGACTCCGAGGCGGCCGCCCTGGTCTCCGAGGCTCTCGGGCAGCTCGGAGTGGCCATGCGGCTCGACACCCGGGTGGAGGCCGTCGAACCGGTTCCCGGTGGAGGTGTCGCGGTACGCATATTCTGTCGGGACGGTGCCGCTGACGGCGCTCATGTCATCTCCGAGCGACTGCTGGCCGCCACCGGGCGGGTGCCTGTGACCGACGGCCTAGGGCTGGACGAGATGAAGGTGAAGATCGACCCACGCGGCCACGTGGTCACCAACGACCGGATGATGACCTCGCTCAGGGGCGTCTTCGCGGCGGGTGATGTGACCGGACGGGCATTCCTGTCGCACGCGGCCGACGAGATGGGTCGGATCGCGGCGGGCAACGCCCTGGGCAGGGGACTGCGGGGCCGGTTCCGGGGCGACCTCGTGCCCAGGGTGGTGTTCACCGACCCCGAGGTGGCGTCGGTGGGCGCGACTCCGGCAGACGCGCCGGCGGGCAGCCGGGTGGCCTACCTGCCGCTGGCCGAGATGGACCGAGCCGTCACCGACGGCCGCACCGACGGCTTCATCGCCATCGTGGCCGGTCCCCGCCGCATGCTCCGCTACACCGGGGGTGGCCGCATCCTGGGCGCCACCATCGCCGCTCCCCGAGCTGGCGAGATGATCCAGGAGGTCGTGCTGGCCATGCGCACCCGGGCATTCACCGGTCGCCTGGCCCAGACCTCACACGCCTACCCGACCTGGTCGAACGGCGTGCAGAAAGCCTCAGCCCAGTTCTTCGGCAACGTCGAGGGCCGCCGGGCCCGCCGGATCGACTGAATGTTGCCGGACCGGGAAGGTCGAGTGCCCAGCTAGCTGGTGAGGCCTCCGTCGACGCTGAGGACGGCGCCGTGGATGCCGGGGCAGTCGTCGGAGGCCACGAAGGCGAACAGCGCGGCGATGTGCTCGGGCCCGCTCATCGGCTTGAACGCCATCATGCGGCGGATGAAGTGCCGGTCGGGGTCGGTAACCATCTTGAAGTTCTGGGTCATGGGGGTGTCCACCCCGCCGGGGGCGATGGCGTTGACCCGCACGTCGGTCTTGGCCAGCTCCATGGCCAGGGCCCTGGTCAACTGCACCACCGCGCCCTTGGTGGCGCAGTAGTGGGTCGTGTAGGCCAGTCCCTGGAGCCCGGCGTTGGAGGCGATGTTGACGATGTTGCCGCCCGAGGCCAGCAGGTGGGGGAGCGCGGCCTGGGTCAGGAAGAACATTCCCTTCACGTTCACGCCGAACATCCGGTCCCAGATCTCCTCGGTGATGTCCTCCACCCGGTCCTGCCACGAGAGGCCGGCGATGTTGCCCAGCACATCTATGCACCCGAAGGTGTCCACGCAGCCGGCCGCGGCCTGCTTGCAGTCGGTCACGGAACTCAGATCGCAGTGCTGGGTCTCCATCCGGCCGCCCGATCCGGCGACCTCTGAGGCGGTCTCGGCCAGGCCCTCGTCGTTCACGTCCACCCCGAACACCTGGGCCCCCTCGGCGGCGAGGCGGATGGACACCGCTCGTCCCATGCCCGAGGCCGCTCCGGTGATGAGGGCCACCTTGCCGTCGAACCGTCCCATGGAATCTCGCCCTTTCGCTGTCGGAGCCCTGTCCAGACGCGGAGGCTACTGGCCTGTCGGTTCGGGGCGAACGCGAACGGGTGAGAAGCGATTCGCGTCGTAGCGGTGCCATTCCCGCTCTTGTTCGCTGCGCTCACGGGCCGCTCGGGCCACGGCCTCGCCCGTATGGACCGAATGCACCGCCTATCCGCTCGGCCTCTGGGTGCGGCGGAAGGTCACGCTCATGCGGGGCGGCGCGGCCGCGACCTTGGGTACCGAGTGCTCCCAGTTCTGCTGGCAGGCGCCGCCCATTACCAGCAGGTCCCCGGATGCCAGCGTGAACGACCGGCTGGGCCCGCCTCCGGCGGGACGCAGCAGGAACCGGCGAGGTCCTCCCAGCGAGACGATGGCCACCACGGCGTCGGCAGGGTCGACGCCGATCCGGTCGCTGTGCCAGGCCACCGAGTCATCGCCGCCGCGGTAGTAGTTCACCCAGGCTGAGTCACCGCGGGTTCCGTACCGGGTCGCCAGCGTCCCGGCCATGTCGGCGAGCAATGGGGGAGAGCCCGCCGAGTCGGGCCGGACCAGGGCGCCGAGCCGGGGCTCGTCGACCATCTGCCCGTACATGGGACGCTTGGCTCGCGTCCAGCGCAGGCGGGTCGCCAGCTGCTCCAGCAGCTCGTCGCCGCCGCGCAGCCATCTCGACGAGGTGTCGATCCAGCTGCGGTCGTCCAGATGCAGCCGCTCGACCGACGCGGTCGGGTCGAGGGCGGGCGGGCCCTGAGCGAAGAGGTCGCCCTGGCGGGATCCCACCTCGGCTTGCGCTCCCGACCGCGAGATCCTCACGGGCGATGACTCTAGCGAACATGTGTTCGCTAGCCAATGGGTCGAATCAGTTGTCGGCCGGATTGCGCGGGTAGAGGCGAAGCTGCCTCAGATCTCCCTGCTGGCGGGCGAACACCTGCCACCACAGCTCCTGGGGATCCTCCGCGAACGGATCGGACCCGTCGAGCTCGAGCACGAACCAGGCGTCCTCGGCCAGCTCGGCCTCAAGCTGTCCCGGCGCCCACGCCGCGTATCCGGCGAATATGCGCACTTCATCCAGCCCGCCGATCTCGCCGGGGTCGCGCTCCAGATCGACGGTGCCGATCCGTCCCATGACCTGGGACCAGTTCTCGTCGGCATCGTCGAGCGCCACCGACGCCAGCGCAATGACCGAGGACTGGCTCACCGGACCGCCGACGAACACCACGCGGGGCTTGCTCACCGCCGTCGCCCAGTCTCCAATGGCGCTGCTGACGGTCAATTCGCTGGGCCGGTTGAGCACAACACCCAGCGCACCCTCACCACTGTGCTCGAGCATCATCAGCACGGTCTGGCGAAAATTGGGATCGGACAGACTCGGCGCAGCCACGAGAAGTTTCCCGCGGGTCGATTCCATTCGTGGGTCTTCCAGATAGCGGACGGATTGGGGAGCGGCACGGTGGCAACCCGGCGACCCCAAGCGATGGCGGTGTGGTGAGGTGGCTATGTGGCACGATCTAGGGTCGTGGTGTCGACCATGCCGCCGGTGCTGCTCACGATAGCCGCTTCGGACCCCCTGGGGGGCGCGGGCGTGCAAGCCGACCTGGCCACGTTTGCCGCCCTCGGGGTACACGGAGCCAGCGCGCTGACGGCGGTCACCGCGCAGTCGCTGACCGCCGTCACCGCAGTGGAGCCGGTCGAAGCCGGCCTGGTGGGCCGCCAGATCGACTCGGTGGCGTCCGAGCTGGGGGTCGCCGGAGCCAAGACCGGGCTGCTGCGCCGGCGCGAGGTGGTCGAGCTGGTGGCGGACAGGGTCGAGAGCGGCATCCTGCCCGCACCGGTGGTCGATCCGGTGATGGTGGACGGCAAGGGAGTGCCGTTCGTAGCCGGCGAAGTGGAGGACGCCTACCGCCGGCGGCTGTTCCGGCTGGCCCGGGTGATCACGCCGAACCGGCGCGAGGCCGAGTTGCTGGCCGGCACGTCGCTGCCCGACCCTGAGGCCGTGCTGGAGTGCGCCGAGGCGTTCCGCGACCTCGGCTCCGACGCCGTCGTGGTGACCGGCGGCGGCTTCGACGGCCAGCCCGACGACGTGGTGATCACCGCGGCCGGTGAGGCCTGGGTCGAGCCCGGTCAACGGGTCCACACCGGCAACGTCCGAGGCAGCGGCTGCACCTTCTCGGCGGCGCTGGCGGCCGGTCTCGCCCTCGGTGCCGATCTGGAGCACGCCGTGGCCGCCGCAGGCCGCTTCGTGCGCTCAGCTATCGAGGCCTCCGCGGCTTGGTCGCTCGACGGCCCCGGACCGGTGTCCCACGCCCGGGGGCGGTAGGCCTTCTCAGTGATCCTGGGGCACTTCCCTCACAATCCCGTTTAGTTTACATAATGTAGATTTCCGGCGGTAAGACGGTGCTCCGGATACCTCCAGCTCGGCCCCGGGGGGCGTTGCGACTGTGGAGACGTGTAGCTTTGTGGGCCGTGTCCCGGCGACTAGAGATCGAGCTGACCAGCCAGCGCCCCGACGGCACCTGGACGTGGCGGGCCGCCGGTGCACGCCAACCCAAGGGCGAGGTGAGCGGTGACCTGGTTCCGGACACTGCCTCAGTCGGCACGGTGCTCAAGGCAGAGGCCGACGGCGGACTCGACGGCCTCGAGATCGTCGCGGTGTCCGCGCCTCGGGTTCGCGCCGCGCCCTCTGATCGTCTCGAGTTGATCGGCGGCACAGACGGTCCTCCGGTGACGACCACGCTGGTCCGGAAGTCTCGACGCCACGACCGCGAGCGCGGGCGCAATCGCAGGGACGACCGCGACGACTCAGGCCGCCGCAGCCGCGGCCGCCGGGACGAGCGGGCAGACGGTGACGACCGCGACCGCAAGAAGCGCAAGCCTCGGCGGGCTGAGGGATCCAAGAGGGATTCCCGGTCGCACGATTCCGCCTCCGATGGCGACAAGAACCGCAGGCCGCAGCGTTCCGACCGCCGCGACCGGCGATCCGCCGACAAGCGCTCGAAGGAGGGCAGGAGGTCTGAGAGTCCCCCCCGGCCCAGGACCCCCAGCCTCAAGGCGAAGCGGGTCCATCGCCAGGCCGCATTGGGAGCCCTTCCCGACAACCAGCAGCCGCTGGCTCGCGAGGTGCTGAGGGCCGGTGTGCCGGGCGTGCGCAAGTCCATCGAGCGAATGAATGCCAAGGCAGCCGCCGAGAAGCTCCCGCAGATCAAGTCGGAGCCGATCCTGGCGCTGGCCGAGCAGCTCGCGCCCGTGTTGAAGGCAGCCGAATGGCACGACCGGGCCGACGCAGCCCTGGCCGGAATCTCAAAGATCGACCTGCGAGACATCCGCTCCGTCATTGCCGCCGCCGATCGAGCGGCTCGAACCGACGAGACCAGGGCCCTCGCCGAGAGCCTGCGAGCCGGCCTGGCTCAGCGTCTGGAAGTGGATCATCGCCGGTGGTTGGACGAGTTGGCCGGCACCATCGGCGAGGGCCGCACCATCAGGGCGCTGCGCCTGAGTTCTCGCCCGCCCAGGGCGGGGACGCCGCTGCCCGTCGACATGGCCGAGCGACTCGCCAACATGGCGGCCGAGGACCTGAACCCCACCACCAACCAGCAGCGGTGGTCGACGGTGGTGGACTCGGTGGCCCTCTCCCCCGTCCGCACTCAGGTGATCCCGCTCGGCGCTCCGGAGAAGCCCTCCGAGGATCTGCTCGCCACCGTCCGAAGGCTTGCCGACCGGGTCCCGCAGATCGCGGCTCTGTTCGGAATCGAGCCGCAGGCGCCGAGCCGGAGAGGACGCCGACCTCCCCCGCCGCCGCCTGAGCCGGAGGTCGACAAAGCGGCGGAGCAGCCCACCGACACGCCGACCCCGGACCCAGAAGCAACCACCGACACCGACACGCCGACCGGTCCGGAAGAGGCCGCATGATCGACTTCGATACCGAGGGCAACACCGCCGTCATCACCATGAACCGGCCGGAGGCCCGCAACGCGGTCAACGGCGTGATCTCCCGAGGCTTGGAGGAGGCCATCGATCGGCTGGAGGCGGACGACTCGCTGTGGCTCGGCATCCTCTCCCACACCGGCCCGGTGTTCTGCGCAGGTGCCGACCTCAAGGCCATAGCTGCGGGCCGGTTCTCGGAACTGAGCACCGAGCGGGGCGGGTTCGGCGGCATCGTGATGCGGGAGAGGACCAAGCCCTTGGTCGCAGCCATCGACGGCCCCGCCCTGGCGGGCGGAACGGAGATTGCACTCACCTGCGACCTGCGAGTGGCTTCGACCGCGGCCCGCTTCGGCCTTCCCGAGGTGAAGCGGTCGCTGATCGCCGCCGCGGGCGGCCTGGTGCGGCTGCCCCGCACCATCCCGCTGGCCATTGCCATGGAGATAGTCCTCACCGGCGACCCGGTCAGCGCGGAGCGGGCCCTGGAACTAGGTCTCATCAACGAACTCTGCGAACCGGGCGAGGCACTCGACGCCGCCCGGCGCCTGGCCGCCCGTGTCAATGCCAACGGCCCTCTGGCCGTGCGAGAGTCCCGCCGGCTGGTGCTCGAGAGCTTCACCCAGACCGACGCGGAGGCAATGCTGGCCGCGGGACGGGCCCAGATGGGGCTGCGCGGCACCGAGGACTTCCGCGAGGGTCCTCTGGCCTTCATCGAGAAGCGGCCCCCCGTCTGGAAGGGCCGCTAGACGATCGTCGGGATTATCCCGTGGTCGTAGAGGAACTCGGCTAGACCCTCCACCAATCGCAGGGAGGCCACCTCGGCCACCGGCCACCACCGAGCCTCGGCGGCATCTGTGCCGGCTGTCGGCTCGACATCGCCGATCACGGTCGCCTCGAAGTCGAGGATCACGAAGTGATGGTCCTCGCTGATGCGCTCCACCCAGCCGACCAGGGGCCCGCACACGCCGCGCAGCCCGGTCTCCTCGAACAGCTCGCGCACGACCGCCTCCATCAGCAACTCCCCCGGCTCGACCCGGCCTCCAGGAACGGACCACTCCCCCACCGCGGGCGGGCGTCCCCGGCGCACCAGCAGCAGTTCGTCGGAGCGGCGGACGATGGCGCCCACCGCTACCTCGGCCCGCTCGATCACTTGGAGAGCTTGCGATGGACGGTGATCGCCCGGGCTACCAGGCCGTGCGTCTCGAAGAAATTCTTGGTGTTGCGATCTCCGGGCAACGCCAGGCTGTCCACACCGATGCAGCCTCGCTGACCGGCCCAAGCCATCAGCAACTCCATCATGGACTCGCCGACTCCCACGCCACGTGCGTCGGGAAGCACGTAGATGTCGCCGACGCGTCCCACCGTCGAGCCGTCGTGCAACTCCACGAGACGGATCGCGCCGTAGCCGACGATCGCCTCGTCGATGGTGCCCACCACCACCAGCGCATCGTCGGCCCGCAGGTCGCGGACCAGACTCTCCAGCTGCGGATCGGGCCGGGCTTCCAGCCGGGACCACACGGTGCCGCCGCGCAGCTGCGACATCTCGGCAGTCGCCTGGGCCGCCAGTCCGGCCACGCTGGCGATGTCGGCTTCGACGGCCCGTCTAGCCCCCTCGTCGATAGAGGTCATCGGCAGGGGTGGGTGACGAGCATGGAACTACTCCCGGCTTCCGAGGACCCTCTCGATCGACTCGCAGGGCTCCTCGCCTGACGGGCACACAGGATTGGAGCGCGAGCCGAACTGGGTGACGCTCACGATCAGGAAGCATTGGTTGCAAGTCCACTCGTCCGAGCGGGGCGGCGCAACCACGGTGGTGGCCTTCGACTCTCCCGCGTCTTCCTCCTCGTCCTCCTCGTCGTCGTCGCTGGCGGCTATGCGATCCCTGAGGATCTCTTCCAGATCAGCCTCGACGTCACTGGGGTGGACTTCGTCGTCATCGTCGTCATCGGCCGGCACGGGCACATCGTCGTCGTCGTCGTCGGCCGCGTCATCGCCGTCGTCGTCGTCGAGCTCCTCGGCGTCGCCGTCGAACTCCTCGTCGTCGCCGCCGAAATCGTCGTCGAAGTCTTCGCTCAGGTCGCCTTCGAACGTATCTGAGTCACCGAAGTCGTCGTCCTCGTCGAACTCGTCGTCGTCGTCGCCGTCGCCGTCAAGAGGGTGTTTCTCGTTCATCGCTCCAACTGAAGGGTCGGTTGGCACCGGATGTGGGGCGGATCATAGACACTGATCGGCTAGGCGCAACTTGCATTCCGATCAACCTTGGGCCAGACCTCCGTCGTCCTCGCCGTCGCGGCCAGCAGACAGATCCGATGAGGGATGAGACTGCGCGGTTCGCAGCCTCTCCACCCGGTTCTCGGCGTCGAGGCGACCCAGCCCGGGATCGGTGGCGTGGTTCACGAAGGACATCAGTTCGGCGACGGCGGCATGACCCGCTTCGGTGGCGATGAGCGTGTGCATCCGCTGGCACACCCTGCGATAGGCGGGATGGCCCTGGGGAGTGGTCCGCAATTCCACCATGTGCATCGCCTCGCGGGCGTTCATTTGCATCGAGTACCGGATCCGGTAGGCAAGCGCGACGGCGTAGGAGGCCTGGTCGCTGAACTCGGCGCTGAGGGCCTCGTAGAGTCGGGCCGAGCGGGCCATGACCGCATCGAACTTCTCGTCCTCGCCGGCCGCGTCCACTGCGGAAGGCCGGACATAGCCGTGGCGGGTGGACAGCGGCTGCCATTCGATGGTCAGCATCCGATGGCGCTGGAGGTCCCGGAACGCCCCGTAGTCGGACAGCACGTCGAAGCGGTAGTAGACGCGTTCGAGCGCCCGGCCGGGGCGGTGGCGACGGTTCTGCCGGTCTCCGCAGTAGGCCCGGACCACGGCGACGCGCTCGGCTGCCGGCATGGCCCTCACCCTGGACTCGACGGTGCGGTCGGCCAGCGACGTGTGGGGGTAGAGCATCGCCGCGATCATCTTGGTCTCGCCGTCCGGGTCGAAGTCCACCAGCTCTACCGAGTCGTCGGCGACGGGCCCTCCCACCGCGTCGCCGAAGACACGGCCCGCCAGGTCCTCCATGGCGCCCCGGTTGTCGGCCAGGTAGCGCGAGGTGAGCCCGCCGCGGTCGGGCAGGTCCACCCGCTTGAGGAACGAGGGGATCACCTTGCGCAGCTCGGTGAGCATCATGTCGGCGTAGAAACGGGACTCGGGAAGGGGGTGGGCCCGCATCCGCAGGAGCAGCGCCTCGTAGGCCTGGCCGGTGCCGTAGATGCCGACGTTGCTCAGCGACGCGGCCGGGAGCAGCCCGCGGATCGAGTCCAGAGCCCTGGCCTTGATCGCCTGCCGGTAGGCGAAGTCGGAGTCGCCGGACTCCTTGGGCACGTTGGCCCGGAAGAATTCCTGCATGACCGGCACGAGCTCCGAATAGGTCGAGAACATGCGGTCGATGTCGCCCACGTAGCGCGTGCCCAGCGACGAGTTCAGCACCTGCGAGTCGCGGTAGTAGCGGAAGCGGCCTCCCAGACGCTGGTCGTAGGCGATGTAGCGGGTGCTCTGCTCCAGGTAGGCCATCAACCGGCCCCACTCGAGCACCTTGGTCAGCAGGTTGGAGGCCTGCTCGCAGGCCAGGTGCACGCCGCCGAGCTGGGCCACGGAGTCGTCTCCGTACTCGAAGAAGACCCGGTCGTACAGAGCCTCGGCCCGGCGCAGGCCGACGGTGGCGTCGATCGTGATGTCCCCGGTGATGTCGAGATCGTCGACGAACTCATCGAGGAACAGCCGGCGGAGGCTCGACATGGACCGGGAGTAGCGGGCGAACAGGGCGCCCTTGACGACCTCGGGCAGGTTCACCAGCGCAAACACCGGCTCATCCAGGTTGGTGAAGTACCGGCGCAGGATGTCGGCTTCTTCGGGCGAGAAGGACTCCGCCGTGTACAGGTTCACGGGGCGCGACACTAGGGGCGCAGGCTACGCCGGGCGCGGATGACGTGAGCGGCTATGCGCGCTCGTTCCCGCTCTTGTTCGCTGTGCTCACGGGCCGCTCGGGCCACATTGCCCGCTCACCTTCGCTTCGCTCACGGGCCGCTCGGGCCCGGGGCCTCGCTAGCTCGGCCTCTGGGCGAACTCGGCCTGTATGGCGGGCAGCGCCGCGTTGTCCAGCCAGCAGTCCAGCGCGGTCATGGCCAGCACCTTGGCGCCGTCGATCACGGCCGAGTCGCCCTCGGAGCCCCGGGCGTACTCGGCGAAGCGCGGCGTGTGGATGGCCACGTCATCCGGCGCGACTTTGATCATGGGATGTATGGAGGGAACGGTGTAGCTCACGTTGCCCATGTCGGTGCTGCCCACCACACGGGCCTGGGGGTCGGACGCCACAGTGCGGCCCACAGCGTCGAGGTTGGCCAGATAGCGGTCCAGCAGGGTCGGGTTGTCCTTCATGTCGGCATAGGCGTGATCGCCCCATTCGAGATCGACCTCGCAGCCGGCCGCGGCGGCGCCCGCCATCAGGCAAGCGGCCACCCGCTCCTTGAGCGGCTCCAGTGATGTGAGGTCGGCGGAGCGCACGTACCACTCGACCGCGGCCGTGGCCGGAACGATGTTGGCCTTGGCGCCCCCGTCGGTGAATACGCCGTGGATCCGCTCGTCGTCGCGGATGTGCTGGCGCAGGGCGGCGACGGCGTTGTAGCCGAGCACGGCCGCGTCGAGCGCGTTGCGGCCCTTCTCGGGCGCGGCGGCGGCGTGGGCGGCGGCCCCGGTGTAGCGGGCATTGAGCCGCTGGACCGCCACCGCGTGGAACACGCTCAACTCGTGGTTGGCGGGGTGCACCATCATGGCCGCGTCGGCATCGGAGAACGCGCCCGCCCGGAGCATGATCTCCTTGCCGCCCCCGCCCTCCTCTGCCGGGGTGCCCATAACGGCGACCCGCCCGCCGGCCTCGCCGGCCACCGACGCCAGGGCCAGGCCCGCCCCCAGTCCGGAGGCGGCGATGATGTTGTGACCGCAGGCGTGGCCGATCCCGGGAAGGGCGTCGTACTCGCACACGACGGCCACCAACGGCCCGTCGCCGTCGCCGGCTCGGGCCTCGAAGGCGGTGTCGAGGCCGTAGGCGCGGCGCTGCACGTCCAGGCCGTGATCGTCCAGCACTTCGGTGAGCAGGCCGTGGGCGTGGTGCTCCTCGAAGCCCAGTTCGGGCCGGGAGTGGATGCGGTGCGACACGTCGAGCAGTTCGGGGGTCAGACGGTCGACTTCCTCGCAGACCCGTCGCTTGGCGTCAGCTATGTCCATGGCACCGATCCTAGGCCCCCCTCGGGATCCAGACGTCCAGAGCGCCGGCCTCGACCCGCAGGCTGAGGGTTCGGGCCCGGCCCAGGCGCACGCCGTCCAGGTAGACGTCCAGGGCGGGATCCAGGTCGTACTGGGCCGCGGCGATCCGGCGCTGCGTGATCTGCGGGTGGGGGACGTGGCTGCCCGAGGGCAGGCGGCGGCGGGCCGCGAGCCGCACGGCCAGCGGCGGGTCCGCGTCGAACACGTCGAGGCGGCCGTCGCCGGGATGGGACCGGGGCGCCGCGTTCCAGCGACCGATGAACGATGCGTTGGCCGCCACCAGCAGCCGGCCCCGCCACCAGGACCTGCGGGCCACGAGATGGGCCACGAACCTGTGCAGCCGGCCGTCCACCAGCGCAGCGCCCACGTCGGCGGGCACCCGGACGCCGGTGCTGCCCGGCCGCGCGGCCGAGCGCGCCGTCTCGGCGCGCCGACCGGTCTCCACTCCCGGCTCTCGGGCGTCACCGCCGGTCGCCACTCCCAGAGTTCGGGCCAGGTCGCCGCCGGTCAGCACCACCGGCGGGATCGCACGGTTGGCCCTTCGAGCCTCGGCCACGATCCGGCCCGCGGCGGCGTCGCTGTCCGCCGCGACGGCACCCGGCGGGATCTCCCCCGCCGTGCCGTAGTCGGCGCCCCAGCCGGGACCGCGCCCGCCGATCAATGGCACCCGCGCCGGCCGGTCCGGCCCCTCAGGGCCGGCAGATGTTCGCAATCGTCTGGGGGGATACACACGCCACGGCCGCGATGTCCCGGAGCGAGGCACCGTTGGCGTGCGCAAGGCGGATGGCGGTCTCCCATAGGGTCCGTGCCTCGTCCTTGTTGCGCGTCGTGCGTTCGACGACGCACAGCGCGGCTCCCCTGGCGCTGCTGGACACCTCGATGTCGTCGAGGTCCCAGCGCGATGTGGTCCTGCTCATGCTGCCTCCCCGATCGCCCGCAAGATCTTGGCGACGACGTCTCGAATGATGACGGCGGCTACCAGCTCGTCACTGCGACGCTCGAGGATCTCAGCCACACCGCCGAGTGCCTCCAGGGTGTGGGCGAGTTCCGCCTCGTCGAGTTCGAGCACGATCCGCACACTGTCATCCTATCGACTAGACGCAACGTCCATTCTGCGGACATGCTGAGACCAGCCCGCCGTCCCCAGCGCCCGGCACACAGGACTGCCTATTCGAATTCGGAAGACTTGGCTCCGAGGCTGCTGGCGTTCTCTGAGACGGTGCGGCGGGTGGACTCGTCGAAGCCTTCGTCGCTCTTGGCTCGGACCTCGAGCACCAACTCGACATCGGAGCCGAGCTTGCTGCTGACGTGATCGGCGATCTCGCCAAGTTGCTTGATACAGCGCACCGGGTCGAGGTGGAACTGCGCGTAGAACTGGGTGGGCATGCTCGACGCCGGCTCGGATGAGTCAACTGGCTGGTCGGTGGGGCCGTCAGTGTCGCCGGGGTCGTTTGGTGGTGCTCTCCTTCCGGGCTCCGGTTGTGCGTCGGGCTGCGGAACATGGTCGGGGTGGATCAGTAGGCCGCTGGGTGCGGGCCAGATGGCGTCGTCGGTGTGCAGGCCTACCCAGCGTTCGCCGTCGTGGGCTTCGGCGTAGGCGAAGGTGTCCTCCTGCCAAGTGATGGTCGGGGCCCGGTTCGCGATGGCGCTGTACAGGACGTCGCGGCCGGCTAGGCGGGGCATGTATCCGAATCGGGCGTAGGTCTCCCACAGCTTGTGGACGGCGATGTCGCCGCGCTCTGACCAGAGTTTCCGGCGGTCGAGGTCCATGCGGATGCGCACTCCGCTGTAGGTGCTGATCAGCTTCTCCTCGCTGGTGAGCTTGTCGCTGGTTCGCTTGGCCAGGTCGCCGACGGCGGTCACCCGGGTGGTCTGCCATTCGATGTCGCGCTGGCCGGGCTGCTTGGACGGGGTGAGGGCCAGGGTGAAGGTCTCAGCTATGAGGCTGTCGACCTGTTTGGAGGTCTCGGCCAGCTTGCTGTCGGCTTGGCGCTGCTGGTGGGCGGTGAGGTTCATGGACTGGTCGCCCGCGATCGATTTCCAGGCCAGGTACATGCGGGTCGCGGCCCGCAGTTCGGTGAGGCGGTTGGCGGCCGCGGCCAGGAACACGACCAGGTTGGGGTTGACCCTGGGGCCGGCGTCGCGCTGGGCCAGGATCCGCGCCGCGAGCTCCACTGCCGGGGAGTTGTCGTCGTTGGGCGAGTGGGTGGCGTCGGGTTCAAGGATCACGAGGCGCACGCCGTCGTCGTTGTCGGGGACGTCGCCGGGGCCCTCTGCGAACACCTGCACCGCCGCGAAGGCGCCCCGGTCGCGCTGGTTGCCGATCCGGCGCCGCACCTCGTCGTCGGCGTCGCGGTCGTCGTAGTTGGAGCCGGCCCGGTCCGCGGCGATGCGGGTGACGTTGGGGATCAGCGAGTACCAGTACTGGGCGCCGTCGACATACAAGTGGGTCGCCTCACCCGACAGGCGCCGCAGCGCATCGGCGAACTGGCCGGGGGACTCCCCGGGCTGCGCGCAGCCCAGCACAACCGACTTGAGGTCCACTCCCCTCCTGCCGTCGGGGCGGGGCGCGGAGCCCATGTAGACGGCGCGCGCTGCCCGCCGCGTAGCCGACAGCCGACCGAAGTGGCTGTTGTTGCCGTCGATGCGCAACGGCAGCGAGTTGGCCCCGTCCACATCGGCTTTGATGACGGGGTCCCAGCCGTCCTCGAGGTACTTCTTCATCTCGCTGACCAGCAGCCCGTAGTCCATTGGCAGGTTGCCCGGCATGATCAGCAGCGACCGATCGTCACGCTGCCAAAGCTGCGAGATAGCCAGCGCCATGAGCCGCAGCACGCCCCGGGTTCGCTGGAACTTGTCGAGCGCGGACCAGTCATCAAAGAGCCGGTCGAACAGCTCCGGATGGATCGGATAGCACAGCTCCATGCGGCGGCGGTACTCGCCCTCGCCGACTCCGGCCGGGAACCTGTCGCCCTGGTCGCGGTACATGTCACAGAACGCCCGGATCACCCCGTCGCGAACCCTCGCCTTGTCGGCGGGCACGGGATCGAACAGACGGCGGCGCACGATCTCGAAAGACTCGTCCGGCGACGCCGGCTGCCACTGGGCTCCAATACGTGCCACCACATTCTTCAACTTCTCCAACGCGGTCCGCCCCCGCGGTCCGCCCACCTCCACATCAGACGCAGGAATCGAGATCAGCGCCACCACATCAGGCACCGCCGCCGCCGCCTCGGTCAGGGCCTGGGCGAACGTGAACTGGGTGTCGAAGTCTCCCCCGGCGAGACGCTCGCCTCCGGGACCATCCTCGTCGCCGTCTCGCAACTGGCGCGCATACGCGACCCACTCATCGATGAGCACCACCGCCGGGCCGAACCGCTCGAACAGCGCGGTGAGCGCGGCACCCGGGCTGGTCCCGGCAAGATCGTCGGCCCGCACCATGTCATAGCCGTCCCTTCCGCCGAGCTGGTAGGCGAGCCTTCCCCACAGCGTGTGCAACCGGATGCCATCCTCGACAGGCACGGGTGATGACGGCGAGATGCTCTGACCCACCAGCACAGCCCGGTTCACCCTCGCCGGCAGCGTCAGGCCCTCCTCGGCAAGGATCTCCGCCAGCCCGGGCAGCTTGGCCGCGTCCGCCCCGGATGCCAGGTGATAGAGCGCGATCAGCGAGTGGGTCTTGCCCCCGCCGAAGTTGGTCTGCAACTCGATCACCGGATCGCCGCCCGCGCCCGACAGCCGCCGGGCCGCGCCCGCCAGCAAGTCGCGCAGGCCCTGAGTGACGTAGGTGCGGGCGTAGAACGACTGCGGATCCTGGTACTCGGCCTCAGCGCGGCCGTCGGCGACCTGTGCAAGGTCCGCCGCATACTCGGCCTGCTCGAAACGGCCCGCAGCCACATCCGCGTGAGGTGTGATGATCTCCCGCCACGGTGTCAGCCCAGCGTGGGGCGTTCCTTCGGTCGGCTTGGCCGCGGTACGGCGGCGCTCACTGCGGGACTCCTCGTCGAACATCTGACGCATCAGATCCCGCCGCAAGCCCCGGATCTGATCACGCTGATCGCTGTTGCCGAAAGCCTCCAGCACCCGCTCCATCGAGTCCAGAGCCCGCACAGTGTCGTCGCTGGTCAACGACTGCTGATGCGCCCAACGGTTGCGCACATCGGACACCTCGAACACCAGAGACCGCACCGACGGCCCGAACCCGTGGCTGAACACCTCGTTCCAGGTCGCCTTGATCCCCTTGAACAGAAACGCCGCGTCCCCGGTAGAGGGCTCGCGATCAGGGCTGTGCAACTTCGAGTTGACCTGCTGCAGCCACCCGTCGCCATAGAACCCCCGCCACGTCGCCTCACACGCCGGCCCCAGCCCGTCCCGCAGCAGATCCAGCGCCTTGGCAACCCGCTCGGTGTTGGCCATCACCATCGCACTCAGCTCCCAATGTCGCCGTCGGCGTTGTCGACGACGGGAGCGTCCGGTGCTCCCCGTCTCATCCACTCCGATACGTCGGCGCCTGCTCGGGAAGCGGCAGAAGCGAGGCCATGCGCGGCCTGAGCTGCCACTTCGGGCCGGAGTCGCGTGATCGCACGGTACTGAGCGCCGTCGTCGCTGGTGAAATGCCAGTTCAAGGGATCACCGTCAGCGATCACCGCCCCGTCGTGCGTGGGAGAGAACTCCGGCATGACAAGCCGATGCGGACTCGACTCGAAGCCGATAGGAATGGTGTCTCCCTCAGGCGTGCGGATCATGGCTGCGGGCCCAGCGGGCCTGAGAGCGAGGGGCAGCATTGGGAAGGCCCGAGCTTCTTCGAGGCGAACGCTGTCGCAGAGCGGTTGGATACACAGCCAATAGCGTCCGTCTGCGCTACGAAGGACGATGCCCAGTTCGAGCCTCGGTGGCGTCTCTCCAAGACTGCTTGAACTCATCAGTACGGCCAGAGACTCGTTCGATGAATTTGCGGCGCCGACCGCTGCGGCCAGATCGCGGACGGCCCGAGACACTTCCCTGTCCGTCATGCCGATCTTCACCAGGCCGTTGACGATTGCCCCGCGGCACAAGTCGATGTCATCACGAGCCTTGAGATCGTCAGGAACTCTCTGGTTGCTCGTCAACCTGCCCGCCAACTGATCAGGCGAGCCGCCGAGCGGAGTGTCCGCTACATGGGAGCGAACAGATTCGAAGTCCCAGACCTCCCCGACTCGCTCATCGTGCAGTGCCTGTTCCAAGTCGCTCGCTAGCAGACGAACGAATTGCGACCCGGCGTCGGCAGGCTCCGCGAGCAGTGCCCTGTGAACAAGCGCAGCCCGGTCCAGGTCAGAGTTGAAAGTCGCGAGGATCCGCGGAACTGACTCACGCAGTGCGTTGATGCCTCGGAAGGCGAACTCGGGCATCAGGCCCTTGAACACCATCTCAAGGTCGTCTCGGATCATTCTCGGTAGGTCGCGATAGTCGGAGGACGGCTGCCGCCTGTCCTCCCCGCCGGTCAGGGGTGGTCCCGGCTTGCCGAAGACCATCACGACGGTGTTGCCGCGTCTCAGCACGAAATCGTCGCCTTCGAAGCCCACGTCCTCGACAAGGCGTCCAGCCACATCGCTCAGACTGTGTGCGCCGGTAAACACGACAATCGCGCGGAGACGGGACTTGTTCTGCTCGGAAATCTCGCGGATGGCATCCACTGTTGCGGAAGCGTTCCCGAATAGCAGCCAGTCGAGGATCAGCAGGTCGGCGATCCGAGCCCCGCGCTGCGCCATCCCGACGATGTCGGAACTCTCGGCGCTCGGTTCGACGACACTGCACACCACGTCTTCGTTGAGGAAGGCGCTGACGAGGCTTGACGGCCGTACCGGCGTCTCGTCCTCTTCCGGCGGGGTCTCAAGGCCCGGCTCAGGCTCGTCATCGGGGGCGCCGGCCCTGTCGCTGTCGAGTTCCTCTAGCGCTCGATAGTCGGGCTCCACGCGGTCGTCAATCAACAGGGCCGTGCGGAAGTAGTCACTGATGGCAGTCATCACGGCTGCCTTCGTTGGCGGATCAGGAACTCGGCCCCGCTGCCGCGGCTTCCTAGCCCAATCGACCAACCGGCCCTGTCAAGGACCTGGCTCGCGATGGCGAGGCCCAAGCCGCTGCCACCCGGCTTGGTGGTGAAGCCGAAGTCGAATACTCGTTCGGCAATCTCTTCGGCGATACCTGGCCCGGCGTCCCGATAGATGAGCGTGTCCCCGCGCTTGCTCAGTTCGATGAGACTCTCGGAAGCGTCCGGTCCGGCGCTTTGGATCCAGTACAGGCTGTTGTCGACGAGGTTGATGAACACCGGATAGAACGTCGACGCGTAGCCGGTGATCTTGGCGGCTTCGAACTCGCGGCTTGCGCGGATCTCGGTGCGTGTGGCACGAAGGCGCTCGCGGAAGAGCTCGCTAAGGAAGCGGGAGACGTCGCTCCCCTTGATAGTCGTCTTGGTGCGCCTCAGCCGCCGCTGCATCGGTGTCAGCAGCGTGAGGTAGCTGTCGAGATGGTCGAAGTCCCGCCGCAGATCCTCGTAGAGCCCGACGAGCTGAGGGTTCTTCTTCGCCCAGGATCCAACCCGTCGCACATCGCTTCGTATGTTGGAGACGGTCGCTCGGAACTCGTGGTCGACCACCGCCAGCGCCATACCCAACTGCACATATTCGAGTTGATCGTCGGCCTGAGCTCGCAGCTCGACGATCTCAGCGTCGGCGGCGGCCGCGAGATCCATCGGCGCCGGAGCGCCACTAGTGAACACTACGTCGCTCGCTCGAATGAGGTTCGCGACCCGTGAGAGTCTCCTTCGGGAGTCAGCTGCCAGCGAATCCAGCTCCTGTTCGAACTCTGCCTGCTCGCGGATCCAGCCGGTGCTCGCTGAACCGCTTGGCCGCGCTATCACTGCGAGGCGCTTGTCGAAGTCGGCTCGCAATGTCTGGAGCGCGGAGGATGCGTTGGCGTTCAACGCCGACAGCGCTCGGTCGGCATCAGTCTGGGCGGCTGTCATCTCTTCCGTTGCCACCGCGATCCTCCGCTTGACGAACCGGTCTCGTTCCTGCTCATCGGCCTCGCGTGCCGCCAGGCGAGCCTCGGTGGCCCCGGCTAAGTCATCAACCAGCTCGAGGGCCGGCCGCACGTATGACTCCTCCACGTCTGCCGCACCACGCTCGACGAGCACCATGTCTTGACGCATCGGCCCCGACGGTGCGAAGCCCTCCGGCTCTTCGAACTTGAGCGGTGCCACCACCTGGCGCAGGGCTCGTCTTGCCTGTGCAACCTGTTGCGTCGCTGGCTGAAGACGATCGGCAGCCGCAAGCTGCGTGCTGAGGTCCTCGACTATCTCCGACGTTCGTTCCTGGAAGTCAGTCTCGGACAGGTACTCGGCGGCTGACGCCAGCTGTGAACGCAGCTGCTTGCGCCCTGCTGCTGCCTGCTTCTGGCGCTCCTTTCGAAGCTTGTCCTCGCGGATCAGACGTTCGCGGCCCAGTTCGTAGGCGCGGACCTGCGCAGCCTCGCCTCTGAAGTATGTGGCGGCAAGCTGAATGAGGAGGTTGATCAGCAGCTGCCGGAAGTCAGAGTAGGCACGGCCCGACTTGAAACCCTCCCTGCCCGCCTTCTCCTGTAAGCCAGAGTTCTGCTGGCTCGCAAGGCTCACAGCGCCGAACATCCGCCTGTAGGAGAAGTAATAGTACGCAGCACCCAAAGATCGGCGTTCCTCGATCCCTAGGTAATCGAAGTCGGGACGGCCGTACGGCTGCACCCTGATCCCGTCCATGTAGACGTACAGGCCGCCGAGCCGCCGCAGCTTGGCGTTCATGGCGCCGAAGGCCTCGGGGTCGTACCTCGACTCACTGGCGTTTCCCTGCACCACTCCGACCTCGAACGAGAACGGCCCGCAACGCGGCCGAAGCGAGTCCGGGCACCTGACATTGAGGTCCGCTGCCTCGTCGCTAAAGATCCTGATCGTGCCGAAGAAGTCGCCGTCCTCGTCGAATTCGCCGTGGATGTGATGGTCAGCCTCCTCGAAGTCCATCGGTCCGAAGAACTCGTCGGGCCGCAGCAGACTCTCCGAGTCGCCGCCACCCCGGTGATCGACGAAGTCGACCGCGAAGTCGGGGGTCGACGCTTCGCCCAGCCAAGAGTCGGTGAAACCGTGCAGCGTCCTCTCGAACAGCGATGCTTCTTTGGATCCGGGCATGCCGATCTCCGCGGCGAGATCCTCCGACACGGAGGAGATCAAGAACATCGTGCCGGTCGGGCCGAGAGGCCCCAGGCCGGGCACAGCCTGAAACGGGTCATCCGGCAGCGCGTCCAACGTCACCTCGATGTCGTCCAGTAGCGGAGACCACTTGCTCGCGTCGTCCCGCTGTCGGAAGCGTTTCACCGCTCCGGCGAGCGGTGTCTTCAAGTGGGCCACATCGGCCGCCGTCAGATCGCCACCATCGAGTTCCACCAAGCCGACAGGCACTTCATCCAAGTCGATGCCGGGAAGCTCGAACATCTTCCAGTTGACCAGAGCGGCGACCACAGGACACCCATCCCGCTTGGACACGACCAGGACTTGGCTCCCGAGGGCTCCGATGGCGAACCGGCCGATGCCCTTCTCCCCGAGTTGTACTCTCGGGCTCATCCCTGCGGGCCTCGGCGTCGAGTCCGGAGCCAGCTTCGACTCGGTGGCGATCGTGAGCCACGACCGCTCGAACGTCTCGCGGTCCATCCCTACGCCGTCGTCGCTCACCACCAGCGCGTTGTGAGCGCGGAAGAAGTCGGCGATCGCTGCGGTGGCGTACGCGTCATGTGCGTTCTTGAACAGTTCGCTGAGGGCAGTCGGGAGGTTGGCGATCTGCTGTCGGCCCAGCATGTCGACCGCTCGGGCCCGCGCACGGAACGCTGTCATGCGGCTTGCCCTGTGATCTCGGGAGTGCAGTCGCCCCGCGGCGCACGCGGGCCATGGGCACCGCCAGTCCCCGTGCCCGCGATCTGTGCTGCATGCTCCATCAAGTGGTGTCCGAAGCGGCGGGCGAGCGCGACCGGCACCGCGTTGCCTATCTGTCTCGCCTGTGAGGCCAAACTCCCGAAGAACTTGAACTCGGTGGGGAACGTCTGTAGCCGGGCCGCCTCGCGGACGCTAAGCGCCCGATCCTGGTCCGGGTGGCCGAAACGCCCGTTGCTGTAGCTGATGCACTTGGTCGTCAGGGTTGGGGCCGCCTTGTCCCAGCTCAACCGGCCGTACACGTCGGTGTGGCCGTCGAAGCCGCCCCGGTGACAGTCGGGCCAGAGACGCGCGGGCCAGTCCCGACGGTCGCCTCCCTCGGGCGTCGCACGGATCCGGGAGAGGTTCAAGCTCGACAGCCGCATGGCCCGGTGGCTGCTCACATCGGGATCCTCCTGCCCCGCGGCGAGCGGGGGCAGATCTCCGATCCAGTCGCGGACCGTCGTGTGCGGGCGCTCGCCACCGGGACCGTGCGTAGGGGGCGGCAGGTCGATCGGCCCCAGACGGCTCGCCAACAGAACGAACCGCCGCCTGGTCTGGGGCACCCCGTAGTCGGCGCTGGAGATCGTGCCGCAGACGACGTGGTGCGTCTTGGAGACCTCGTCCACAAACTCCGCTAGAGGGCCCTGCGAAGCGATCAGACGCTGCATACCCGGAACGTTCTCCACGAAGATCAACTCGGGGTTCAGGGACTCCACGAACCTGAGGAACTCCAGCAGAAGGAATGAGCGGCCGTCGCCGTTGGTCGGTGCGTGGCGGTGGCCGGCGAAGGGCTGGCAGGGTGCGCACCCCGCGAACAGCCTGATCTGTTCTCCCGAGAGCGGCAGCGCAGCTTGAATCTCGTCCCCTTCGAGATCGTGAATGTCTCGTTCGACAACGGCGGTTGTGGGAAAGTTCAGCCGGAAGGTGGCCGTCGCGTCTGGATCCCAGTCGACGGCCAGCGCAGGAGCGATTCCGGCATCGGCAAAGCCCCGCGACGTCCCGCCGCAGCCCGAGAAGAAGTCCGCCAGGACGACATCTGCCGTCATCGAACGGCCTCGGAACCGCTCGGCTGCCCGCCGCACCCACTGCTGCTCATCTTCGTCAATCTAGTGGGGTGCTGCGACAGGTCACCGGGGAGCTTGCCATATGTGAATCCCATGCTGGACCGCAGCAAGTCCCAGAGCGAGCGCACAGCAAGCGCTCAGCCGCATCGACCACATACGAGTCGGCGGGCCATCGCGCTCAGCGGCTCGCACGGCCCGACTCCAATGGCGACACAGTATTGTTGGAGCCCTGGCGTCTCAGCATGTGGCCGAACTCGAAGTATGGGAGCCCTTCCAGATCTGGGTCAGGTTCGATGACGGGGTCGCGGGCGTCGTCGACTTGTCCGACAGCGCCTCCGTGGGTGGCATCTTCGCCCAGTGGTCCGACGAAGGCTTCTGGCACTCGGCTCACATCGTGGCAGACACCGGCGCGGTGGCCTGGGGCGACGACTCTGAGATCGACGTGTGCCCGCTCAGTCTCTACCTTGACGTGACCGGCCAGACCTTCGAGGACCTGCAAGCCGAGGCTGCCACCCACAGGCGCCCCTGATCCTGAACGACGCGGCATTCGGGGTTAACCGCATCGTTTTGGGCGAGGCAGTCGGACCATGCGAGTAGGCAGACCGATGCATACCGTATTGCAGATTCTCTGCAGCTACGATAGAATTCTCGCAGGAGTTCGACACTAGAAATGTTCTGTGTGTCCACAGTAAGCGCGATGGACTACAAGATAAAGGAAGTGAGTATGCTCCTTCGATTCGAGGTAGCAAATCACCGCTCCATCTGCGAGCCGGTTGAATTGTCGATGTTCGCAATGGATAAGGATCGCGCCGCGGCTCGCCAGGTCGCGGGACTCGACCCCCGTATCCTTACGATCGCTGCCCTCTACGGTGCCAACGGCTCGGGCAAGACCAATCTCATCGACGCGCTGTCATGGCTGTCGCATGCGGTGCGGTTTTCCTTGCGCTCCTGGGAGGATGAGATTCCGGTTGACCCGTTCAGCTTCTCGCCGGAGTCACCAAGGCCGACGAGTCTTGGTGTCGAGCTAGTCGTCAGCGATGTGCGCTACCGCTACGAGTTGCAACTGGACGCGTCCAGGGTGGTGTCCGAGGCGCTCTACAGCTATCCGCAGCAGCGCCGCCGCACGCTGTTCGAGCGAAATGAAGAAGACTGGGCATTCAGGCGCGGTACCCGCTTCAGTGGCGGCGGGCGCGAGTTGATCACGCCGACCACGCTGGTGCTGTCGGTCGCAAACCGTCTGACAGAGGAGATCAACGTGGTGGCACGCTGGCTGCGCAACGTCCGCTTCGTCGGCTATTGGCCTCGGGCGTTCATGGCACCCGAAGCAAGGCTGTACCGTCCCGGCTCCCGATGGATGCACGACTGGGATGACCGTCTGATGGGCCTGTTCGACGAATCGACAGCGCGGGACCGAGAAGGCGAGGACGCTGCGGCCGCATCGACCCATCAGCAACGCGACCGGGCGCTTTCGATGCTCAAATTCGCGGACCTCGGCGTCCAGGGTGTAGAGGTTGTGGATCAGCCACTCGGCGCCAGTCCGCGCAATCGCGGTCGCAGGTTGAGGCTCTTGCACGACATCTCTGGTGACCCGCACCCTCTGGAACTCGGCGACGAGTCCGACGGGACGCTTATCTGGCTCAGTCTGATACCGGAACTGCTCTCGGTTCTCGATGAGGGAGGCCTCATCGTGGTCGACGAACTGGACGCCAGCCTTCACCCAGTGATCTCCGGAAAGCTCGTCGAGATGTTCCAGGATCCGTCGACCAACCCGCTTTGCGCTCAGATCATCTTCACAACCCACGACACGAGCCTGCTGCAGTACTTGAACCGCGACGAGGTCTGGCTGACGTCCAAGAGGCCCGATGGCAGCACAGAGCTGACGCCGTTGTCGGACTACCGCGGCACGAACGTCCGCCGGTCCACGAACCTCGAGCGCGGCTACCTCGAGGGGCGGTTCGGAGGAGTGCCAGTCGTGGACGAGTTCCTGGTGCGCGAAGTCATGGCCGGCGTTCACCGCGACTGAGCATGGCTCGGCGCCGATCAAACGAGAGACCGATGCGTCGGCGTGCGGCACGGATCGATCAGCGAACCCGCTTCGTGATCCTGTGCGAGGGCGAGTTGACCGAGCCCCATTATCTGAAGGCGTTCGCCCGCCTCCCGAGTGTGCGGGCGGTGGCAACGTTGGACATCCGGGGAATGGGTTACGAACCCCGCAGGCTTGTGGAAGAGGCCAAGGACGTGAGGCACCAGGAGCGGCGTCAGGGTTCGGGCTCCACACAGTATTGGTGCGTGTTCGATGTGGAGGCACCTCGGCAGCACCATCGACTACGCGAAGCCGTCCAGATGGCGCGCGACAATCAGATTGAGGTCGCAATCTCGAACCCGTGCTTTGAATTGTGGCTGCTTCTCCACTACATCGACCAGGAGAGTTGGATCGCCAACGAGGCCTGCCGAACACTCCGGCGCGGGCAGGATGGAGCGCAGGGCAAGGCGCTCGACGGTGCCGCATACATGCAGCGGCTAGCCAATGCGACACGGCGGTCGAGACGGTTGGAGACACTGCATGAGCGTGCGGGCCGGGAGTTTCCCGACAACAACCCCTCATCCAGTGTGCATCGCCTTCTCCACGCCATCGACCCGACCATGATCGCGGGCGAGGGCGAAGATGCTCACTGACCGAGAACTGTTCGAGATTCTGCTTGCTCGTGGAAGTCAAGGGATCGTGCCGGAACCCGCATCACCTCGGTGGCCGAGACCGCCGCTTCGGCGGGTTGGGCAGGATCACGCATCTCGGGGAGGCGGAGGACTGAGAGTCATCGCAAACGCGGGATCACAGCAGGGTCTGCTGGGCCGGGCCAGCGGCTGCGGCCGCGACGGTGGCGGCGCCGGTGCGCAAGTTGGGCCAAGCCGTGATCAGGCTGTTGTAGGCCCCGGCCTCTGAGGCCCAACCACGATCATTGGCCTTCTGGTACAGCAGATAGGCGAGTTGGCGGGCTCGGTCGCCATAGCCGCCGAGGACGTGAAGGAACTCGGCCGCCTCGGACTCGGAGCGTTCCAGTGCCGCGGCCAAGTGCTGGGTCGCCTCCCAAACGGTGCGCCGCTCGTCGTCCACCGGGGAGTAGTCCGGAGGGAGTTCGCTGCGCTCATACAGGCGGAACTTCCCGGCGCGAGCCTCGCCAATGCCGGATTCCTCAATGCCGGCCAGAGACGTGTTCTTAGCCCGGGCGACACTGTCAGCATCGCCCGAGGGTCCGGGGCTGTAGCCGTGCTCGGCGAACCAGGTGAGCGCGAAGCGGGTGTCGGCGTCGAGTTCGGCCTCCTCACCGTCGAGAACCTCACCCAGCACATCGTTGATGATGGCCAGCGCCGCCGACACCGGCATCGACGACCCGTCGGCCTCCACCACACGGGCATACCGGGAGAACACCTTGATGCCAGGCCCGATGGCGGACTGCGCCATGTCCACCGGAGCAATATTGCCTGACTGCAACACCCGAACCGCGTCCGGCAACTCTTGTCGTAACGCGGCGATGAACTCACCACGCGTAGCTAGAACCGCTGAAGTAGGCCGCGGCCGGCAGGCCAACACGATGGAAGACGCAAGGGCGTTGGTCCCGGAGGCAAGGAGACGGTTGCCCAACTCGGTCCGCATCGGCCATGTGGCGTTCACTTGAAGGCCTGCGTCGAGGACCGCTTGCAGGAACGTGTCCCAGCCGGTTGTGCGGATCTCACCTTCCTTGGTCTCGGTCGCCTTGTACGCGTAGTAGATCGTGGCCGGCACATCAGCCGGTTGGTGTTCGGCGACCTCGGACATGAACTCGGCCATTCCTGACTCGAAGTGCTCCTCGGCTTGAGCCCTTGAGCCCGCGCGGTACTGGTTCGCGATCAGCTCATCGGCCTTGGGCGTCAAGAGGGTCGAGCATTCGTCAGGCCACACGTCGGACAGATTCCGTCGCAGCCACACGTAGAAGAAGTCCGACAGATCGGCATAGGAGATGTTGTCGTAGTAGGGCGGATCCGTGGAGATTGACGCAGTTCGTTCCGTACATTCGCGTATCCGCGCCCGGGCATCCCTCTGCTCAGCGTTTCCCTCTCCCACGCCCGGCAGCCGAGAGACGCCTTCAATGACAGCCTTCAGGATCAGACGGAGGGAACCGGTGGACGACGAGAACGGGTTCGCTTCCACGTAGTTCCACGTCATCGGGATCGCCTGTCGCCCGAAAGTGTTCTCACGGTCTCACCCTTGGTGTTGTCCCAACCGGCGATCGTCGACCAGTAGTCGGCGCATTTGTCGATCACGAAAGCCAAGTACGTTATGACGGCGGCGGCGTAGGCATCGGCACCTCTGCCGTCCTCGTGCAGTCGGCGACCGTCAACAGTCAGACCCGCTTCTATCGCATCCGACTTCACCTTCTTCGCCACCTCGCCGAGGAGACCCGAGAATGTCGTGAGCGCCGTCAACTGCCTGGCCGTGAACAGCTCCTCCCATGTCGTGATCCCGTATCCGGGCGTCTTGAAGTCACGAGGATTCACGTGTATGGCACCGAGCGACACATTCGGGAGCGACGTAGTCGCGGCCTCCTCGGCTTCGGCCGATGAAGGCAGATATGTACGGGTTCGATCACCCTCAGCCACAATTGCCATGAGCCTGGTCGCATGGCGACCCGCGAGTCCCTCCGCCCTTATGTGGCTGAAGGGGATGGCTGCACCCGAGGCGATGCAGCGGCCACCTCCGCGGTCGACCGTTCCCTTCGTGAGCGGCTCGCCGCCTTCTCGGATCGCATACATGATTAACCGGCTATTGCGATCGATGACGGGCTCGATCCAGACTGTGGGTTTGCCGGGCCGCTTGGCGAGCGTCCATGACGCGACTAGCGGCACATGGCCTGACCAGCTGGGGTCCGGCGACTCCACGGTGCGGGCCCAGATCCAGGCGATGGGCGTGAGCTTCTCGCCGTCGGGGCCGGTGGCATCGGGGTATAGGTGCCCGATGCGGCGTTTGGCCTCGTCGCGCATCCACTGTCCGTACGCCTCGATGTCGGCGGCAAGGCCCTGGGCCCGCTCCCAGGTGGTGAGGGTCTTGTCGATGCCGGGATGCACAGGCGGCATACCGGCGAAGCGGGGCGGGATTTCGATCATCGCCTTGTTGATCAGCACCGCGACCGGGTTCAGGTCCCCGGCGAGTGCGGTGAGCCCGAGCCGCTGGGCCTCCAGCGGTATGGCACCTCCCCCGGCGAAGGGGTCCAGGACCGGCGGCGGGCCGTCGGGGAAGCACCGGTCGATCTCGGCCCGGGCCTCCGCCAACACGTCTGGGTTGTTCGAGTTCTCCCACTTGACGAGCCGCTCCAGGATCCCGAACAGCCGCTGTCTCTCAGCGTCGATCCGGCCGAGGCGCCCGGCCCGCTCGTCTTCAGTCTCGCCGTCGGGCTCAGTGAACTCGTCGTAGCCGGAGGGGTCGTCCACCAAAGACGCCCAGATCACCGCCCGGGCCGCTGCCAGCGGGCGCCGAGCCCACCACAGGTGCAGCGTCGACGGGTGCCCGTGGCGGATCGACTTCTCCCGCGCCGCCTCAGCGTTGATCGCCGCCAACGGCAGCGCCACCTCGATCAGCTTCGGCCTGTAGCCGCCGCCAGCCACGACCTGTCACGGTAGCCCGGCCCGCCGTACCGTCAGCGCACCGCCAGGCCGGCACGAGGTGCGTGCTCGAAGGAACACCCCCGCATCGACGGGTCGCAAGCGGGCGAAGGCGAGCCCACCAGCGCGACTTGTTCGTCGATATCTCCCGAAAGCGAGGCACAAGAGTGACTTATAATGTTATGCTGATACATGTAATGCAGTGTCGCCTGTGTGCTACAACCGCTTCCCGGCGAGGCTGCGCGTCGAACTCGACGCCGCGCGTCGTGTCGGGTGGTGCCTGTCGAAGTCACCAGCGACAACATCGGCGAGATGGCAACACGGGGCAAGCGCATGATCTATGTGGTCGTCGGCGACCGGCTGCTGGTGGCACCGCGCGTGGTGATGGGCGAGCATATCTCTCACGCGGTGCTCGTCGGAGGCGGCCCGGTGAGTGCTGCTGGAGAATTCGAGGCGACGTTGACCGAGGGCACGGTGGAGATAATGGAGCTCGACAACATGAGCGGCCATTACCGTCCTGGGAGCAAGAGCCTCGAAATCGCAAGGCGGCCTTCGGAGGACGCGGCGCGAGGGTTCGAGCCGAGGGCGTGCGAGACTGGGGACTGGAAGGATCATGACCGCGACCGAGCCATCCGCCGCTACTTCGATCTCGTCAGCGCTGGACGGAGTCCGACGGGCCATGCTCTGGGCCGACCTGGAGCCGGCCTGGGTCGAGGGTCTGCGCCACTGCAAGCGTCCAGTTGATCGCGACCGGATCATGGTCGCCGCGGGCAGACGGCTGCGGGTCTTCGACGAGGTCCCCGATGACTGGCTCCGGCTCCGGTGGCTGTCGGACATGGGCGTGGAAGTTCAGCTGCGGGCCGGTCAGGGATTGAGTGCAGAGCTCGGCGCGCTCGCGGCCGCGGAACTGCGCGAAGCGTCGGCTCGCATCAGCGACTGCTTCGATGCGCTGCGCGAGTCCGCTACGGCGGGTGAGAGCCTCCGCGAATGGGCGAGGAACAATGTGGCTGCCGCCAACCGCATCCGCGACCTCGGACGGGCCGCCAAGAAGCTCGACGGTGCCGGACTCCTCGCCCTCGTGCCCGCGCATGACATCGAGTTGGCGATCCGCCTGGCCGAAGAGATGGCGAGCGGCAGCCGGCTCCGCGCAACCGTGCCGGAATCGCTTCGGATCTGGCGCGAGGACCTCCTGGTCTGGGCAAGGCGCTCCGATACCGCGTCGCGGCTTCCGGTTCTGCTTCGCCGCCTCATCGAAGAGACGACCCTGGTCGAACGGATCGACTTCCCCTCGGGCGTGGCGGTAGCGGTGCCGGGCTGGGACGGGATCGTCCGTTCGGGCGGAGGCAACCAGTTCGTGCCGGCCGGCGACTCGGGCTGGGAGGTCTCCGCGCAGCAGTCCCGATCGGATCGCAAGGCTCGCGGCGACTACGCCAAGCGTGTCGAGCAGATCGAATCCGAGCGCCGCCGCGGCCTCGCCTATGTGGCAGTGGTCTGCGCCCCGTGGACCAAGGCACGGGACTTCGAGCAGGAGATGCGGACACGCAGGGACTTCCGCGAGGTGCGGGCCCTCAACGTCGACGACTTGGAGGCCTGGCTCGAATGCGCGCCCCAAGCCACCGTGTGGCTGCGCGAACAGATGGGCAAGCCGGTCCAAGGCGTCGGGCTGCTGTCGGACTGGTGGCATGAGTGGCTTGACACGACGAATCCGCCCCTTGGTGCCGACATAGTGCTGGCCGGGCGCGAGCGCGAAGCCGAGAGTCTGCGGGACCGCTGCATGCAACACCGTGGAGGCGTAGTCACTGTGGGCGGCAACCTCCACCGCGACGAGCTGCTCGCATTCATCGCGGCTGCCTTGTCGGGATCAGCGGGTTCGGACCGGGCGCTGGGCGGCGTGCTGTACTTGGACGATCCCGCAAGCGCTCGACAACTCCTTGGCGCGGGCGGGGAGGCTGTTGGTCCGGCCATCACGGCGGTGGTGCCGTCGGCTGAGTTCGTCCAGCGCCTGCCGCCAGGGCTGCGACACCGCGTGGTCGTGCCGTTGCCCGGCACCCCGCCGGCCGAGATCGTGGTGGCCGCGGTGGACTCGAAGCGTGTAGCCGAACTGTTCCACGGCACCGGGACAGACTTCGACGACGCGCACCGGTGGGGAAGCCTCGCCCGCATGAGCCTGCTGGCTCTGCGCCGCAGCCTCGCCAGGCAGCCGGGACTCCAGCGCCCAATCTGGGCGACCAGTTCCATCGATCAGGTTGTTCGGCGGAGCCTGCTGCTGGGTGGCTGGGACGCGAGCCGTGACGGCGACCGCGAGGCGGTGGAGAAGCTGTCGGGCTGCCGGTACGTGGCGGCGACCGAGACGCTGAGCAAAGTCGACGCTGGCGACGCGCCCATGGTTCCGACCGGAGAGTTGTGGCACGTCGTGTCACCGGCGGATTCCTGGCTACTGCTGGACGGGCAGCTATCGCGCGACGACCTCAAGGACTTCGGCGAGTTGGCGTGTGAAGTGCTGACCGCGTCCGACCCGCTGTGGGGGCTCGCCGGCGACAGTCGTGTGGCCGCGCAGCTCAAGGGAGTCGGGGGCGGATACTCGCCCCAGCTCAGAAGGGGCATCGCCACCACCCTGGCATTGCTGGGGAGCAGACCGCCCGCAGTTCGAGATGATGCATCCCGCTCGTCGGAGGCGGCTTCGCACATCGTGTGGAGCGTTCTCCGACGCGCCCAACAAGACCCGGCCGCCAAGACTTGGTGTGCCGTGTCCGAAGTGCTGCCGCTGCTGGCGGAGGCCGAGCCGGAGGCGGTAGTCGAAGCCCTGCGCGCCTGCCTGTCCCAGCCCCACGAGTTCGCTCGCGGGATGTTCGCCGACAGCGCCTCAGAGCGGTTCGGCCTCCCGGCGTCGTCGCCACACATTCGGGTTCTCGACGCGTTGGAGGTGGTGGCGTGGGCGCCGCAACACCTGATGGGCGTCCTGGAAGTGCTGGCCGGGCTCGCCGAGTTGGACCCGGGCGGGCGGTACGCGAACCGGCCCTCCGGGAGCCTGTCGTCGATCCTGTGCCCGTGGATGCCGCACACCGCGGCCTGCGCCGAGGACCGGCTCGAAGCGCTTCGGATGCTGCGGCGGCGTCACGGCGCGGCGACCTGGCCTCTGATGCTGTCGATGCTGCCGGGCGGCCGGGACTATCAGATGGGCGACAAGGGTCCCCGCTACCGCGACTGGCGCAAGGGCGAGAAGCCGGCAACGCCTCAAGAGCACCGACGGATGGTCGCCTCCGTGGCGGAGATGCTGTTGGAAGAGGTGGGCGAGGACCCTGATCGCTGGGGGGCGCTGATCGAGGCACTCCCGGCTCTTCCCCCCGACGTCCGCCGGCGAGCATGCACCGCGCTGAGCCGACTGGCCGACACGAACACCGATGAAGCGCTCAAGCCGATCCTGTGGCCCAAGCTCAGGGATCTCATGGACCGACACCGGCAATACCGCGACTTTGACTGGGCGCTCCCCGAGTCCGATCTAGCGCTGGTCGAGAACCTGCTTGAGCGCCTGCGCCCCGCGGATCCCTCAACGGCGCACGGCCACCTGTTCTCCCCCGGCCTCATGCACGTCGACGGCGTTTCGGCCGCAGACGATTGGGACGCGTTCCAGGAGGCGCTGCGAGCGAAGCGGGCCGACGCCGTCGGAGCGATCCTGTCCGCAGGCGGAATCGACGCCGTCCTCGACTTCGCCGGGGCAGTCGAGCAGCCGTACGCAGTCGGGGCCGCCCTGGCAGACCGTGACAGCTCCCGGGACGAAGTCGTTGTGGCGTCTATGGATGCAGCACCAGAGGCGACAACGCTGGTCGCGCTGGGCTACTTCGGCCAGCGATACGCCGAACTCGGACGGGAGGGACTGGAACGGATGATCGCGAACCATTCGCTGAATCCGCAGGTCACCGCCGATCTGCTGCGGTCACCCCCACCCCGGGAACGGACCTGGACCCGTGTCGACGGCTTCGGCAGCGAGGTCGCCGCCGAGTACTGGGCCCGGGTCGGCTACGGCGACCTGGGAATCCTCGAGGAGACGCGAGACATGGTCGAGATCTCGAGCCGGCTGCGCGGGGCGGGAAGATGCGAGTCGGCGACGACCCGGCTGTCTCTCGGTACCACAGTCCATGGGTCCCGCCTGGAGTTCGCCGAAGAGGTCGCCGCGTGCCTCGAGCAACTCATCGAGCATTCCTTGCACGCCTCCTGGAACCACAACACCGCCCAGTGGCGCCTTGCCGCACTCCTGGAGGTCCTCGACCGCCACCACGGCTCGCTCGCCGACGGGCGGGCAGCCGCCATCGAGTGGCACCTGCTTCCGCTGCTGCAACAACACCCGGCCCTCCAAGCGCCGAACCTCTACCGCGAGATGGCCCGCGACCCGGCGCTCTTCGTGCGCCTAGTCGAGTTGGCGTTCAGGCCCGCGGAGGCCCGCGGCACCGACCGGCCCGCCTTGACCGAGGCCCAGCAGTCCCACGCTCTCAACGCCCACATCGCTCTGCACCAGTGGCCGGAGTCGCGGTTCGCCCCGGGCTCGGAGGACGCGAGCGAGATCGACGCCGAGATGCTCGCGGAATGGGTCGAGCGAGCCCGCAGCCTCCTGGCAGCGATCGACCGGACCGAGGCCGGCGACAAGATGATCGGCACCGCCCTCGCAGCGTCCCCGGCCGATCCCGACGGCGAATGGCCCGGCACCGCCGTCCGCGAACTCCTAGAGCAGTTGCAGAACGACCGCGTCGACGCCGGCCTTCGCTCAGCGGTGTTTAACCGGCGCGGCCCCGTGCACCGCGACCTCGCCGCGGGCGGCGTCCAGGAACGCGAACTCGCAGCGGGTTACCGGCAGAAGGCCCGCCACTTCTGCCAGTGGCCCCGCACCGCAGCCATGTTCGACGGTCTGGCCCGCACCTACGAGCACCTCGCAGGCATAGAAGACCGCGAGGCCGAAGCCCACCGCCGCGGCCTCCCCTTGTGAGCGACTGCAGAACGCAGCGCCGCATCTGAGGTCAGGCCATGCCGCTGTCACCGGCTCGCCATGCTCCCCTGAGTGGAAGCGGTGCTCGCCTGCGATGGGTCAGCTCGGCGGGCTGGCGTGGGCGAGGAGTTCGGCGACGTTGAGGGGGACGCTTGTTTGGGCTGGGTGCAGGGTGACGTGCTTGAACGGCTCTACTAGGTAGTGCACCTCGGGTAGGTAGTGCACCTCGGGGTCGACGGCGGGATCGTCGGGGACGGAGACCACTGCTAGGCGCCAGCGTTCGCGGTTGTTGTGGGACTGGCCTACTTGGCGGCGGCTGACGCTGATCTGTTCGGTTTGGGGCAGGTGGCCTTTGACCTCGATGAAGTAGCACGCTCCGGAGGCTGGGTCGGTGGACAGCACGTCGTAGCCGGGGTTGCTGTGGGCTTGTTCCTCGGGCACCCGGCCCAGTTTCTGTTCGGCCTTCATCACTGCGGCTACGGCTCGGCGGTCGGTTTCGGCCTTCTTGGCGGGGTCGACGGAGACGACGGTTCGGCCGGCCAGTTCGTCGAGCAGGCCTTGGGGCACTACTACCGCGGCCGCGACGATGGTGGGTGGGCTGTTGTGGAGGTCGTCCTCTTGGGTCAGCTCCAGGCGTCGTCGGGTGAGGCGGGCTTGCAGTTCGTCGGCTCTTGCTCGGGCGCGGCCTGAGTTGATGCGGGGCTTCTTGCCGGCTATTTCCTGGGCCTTGATCTCCTCGGTGCGCCGGTCCCAGTAGCGGATCTCGGACTCCAGGCGTTCCCGCACTGCATTCCAGACCTTGGCGACCCGGGCGTGGGTGATGGCGGCGACCTCGTCGAAGTGCGGGCCGGCCAGGTGGTCGATGGCCCAGGACCGGGCGGCGTCCTCGGCGGTTCGGTCTGCCCATTCGAGGTCCAGCTGCCCGTCCAGGAGTGTCTGCTGGTCCTGGGTCAGGGGCGCGTAGTTGAGGTAGGGCTCGTCGCCGGGGTCTCCGACATTGCCGACACGGTCGATCTCGACATAGAGCGCGCGCAAATAGGCGCTGACCTGTGGCTTTGTGAGGACGGCCACCGCCGGAGACGATTCGTATAGGAGCAGGTCAGAAGGGGTGTCTGATGGCGGTGCCCTCCGAACGGGCGAGGCGGGCCGCTCCCTATTTGCGG
>JAJEJB010000016.1 GCA_022828135.1 Acidimicrobiia bacterium
GAGCTGGCCCAGCATGTTCGGGGGCACCGAGTAGCGCACCCCGTCAACGCTCACGAGCGGGACGACGTTGTGGACCCGGCGGGTCGCGACGTAGTCGGTGTCAAAGCGCACCGCCGGCAACGGCGCGAGGAACCCCGCCTCGACCGCTGTCCGCTCGGCGGGGGCGACACCGGTGGTTCGAGAAGCCACCGCATGGACGCGTTGGTCAAGCCACAGCCGGGCGCGCCGGTTCAACTCGTCGACGTCTGCGGGGACACCGGCGACCTCGACCTCGGGAACGAAGCCCTCACGCAGCTGCCGGAAGCAGCGCTCCACCTTGCCCTTGCGCTTGGCGTCACCAGCCCGACACGGAGTGATCTTGGTGCCGTAGTGGGCCGCGAAGTGCACCGCCGCGCCATGCAGCTTGAACCGCCGTCCCTGGCTGGCGCCGAGCGCGCCCATCCGGTCCGTGCGCGCCGCTGCGGGCACCCCTCCGAAGAACTCGAAGGCCCGCGCCAGACCCTCGAAGGTGTGGTTCTGGTCCTCACAGTCCGTGAACCACCACATGCGGCGACGGCTCCAGCACAAGATCGCCCCGAAACAACGCAACGGACGGTCCCACCCCCACGCCGCCGCGACGCTGTCGAGGTTGCAGAAATCGAACTGCGCCTCCTCGCCGGGGCCAGTGAAGATCGGCACCGACACCGCAGCGGCCGCCCTGAACCGAGGCCCGCGGACCGCACGCACCGCACGCACCACCGTCGGATAAGAACCCCCGAACCCCTCCGCGCGCAGCTTGTTGTGCACCGAAGTCGCCAACAGCCGCGGATGGCGGCCCAACAGCGCCTCGACCCGCGCCCGCCACACCGCGGTCATAACCGGCCCCTCTTCGGCTGCTGGGACCCCCTCGGGCGGGTCGTCGGCCTTGAGCCACTTGGCCACCGTCGCCGGGTGATAACCCGTCTCCGCGGCGATCTCCTTGCTCGTCCAGCCCTCGTTCTTGAGCGAATGCAGATCCATGTAATGCTCCTGGTTCATCATGAGTCCGGCGGTCCCTTCAGATCGGCGTCGATGCCTGGTCGCTCGACACGCTGAAGGGACCGCCACCCTCACGGGTGGATGGTCATCAAGCCAGGAGAACCCCGATCACCCGACGCGAATTTTCGCGTGAGGTGGCGTCTCATCGCTGGTGTAATAGCAGCAGGGGCGTAGGTTCCTTCGAGAACCTGTCAACTCAAGAAGGAGACCTACGCCCGTGCCTGCACGAGTATCGCCCACAGAAGCTGTCCGCGCCGAGATCGACGAGCTGTTCGGCTCCGGTCGTGACGTTGCCGAGGTCCTCGAGGAGGTGATGCGCCTGTCGGCGCGGCTTGTGTTGCAGCAGGTCCTCGAGGACGAGGTGACCTCCTGGCTGGGTCGGGAGTGGAACTCCCGCGAGGAGCCGGGGCGCGCCGGCCGGCGCAACGGCTACAGCGACTTGACGGTCAAGACCACCGCGGGGCCCGTGGCGCTGCGCCGCCCGAAGCTGCGCAACACCGTCGAGGCGTTCGCGTCGCGGCTTCTGGGCAAGGGCGTGGTGCGCACCGAGCCGCTGGAGGCGCTGGTCATCTCGGCGTGGGTGCGGGGCCTGTCCGACCGCGACATCGAGGCCTTGTTGGCGGAGGCGCTGGGACCGGAGGCCGCGCTGTCGAAGTCCACTTCCTCGACGGCAGCCACTTCAAGATGCACGACGGCTCGAGGGCCGAGCCGGTGCTGGTCGCCTACGGCATCACCACCCTCGGCTCACCGGTGCTGCTGGCCGTGGAGCCCGGCGGCGACGAGTCCTATGACGCCTGGGCCGGGTTCCTCGCCGACCTGCGCGCCCGCGGGCTCCGTCCGCCGCTGCTGGTCGTCACAGACGGCGCGGCCGGCCTCATCGGCGCCGTCGACACCACAAGGGCCTGCGCGCGGCGCCAGCGGTGCCTCGTGCACCGCGCCAGAAACGTCCTGGCCAAGGTTCCCGCCGGGCGCCGCGACGAGCCCAAGGCCGCGTTCTGGGCGATCTTCGACCTGCCCGAAGACATCGAACCCGGCCAGGAGGCGGTGCGCACGGCCCAGGCCGGCATCGACGGCTTCGCCCGCCGCTACGAGCGCGAGCTCCCCGCCGCAGTGCGCTGTTCGCTCACCGACCGCCAGGCGCTCACCGCCCACCTGCGGCTCCCCGCCCAGCACTGGCGCAGGATCCGCCACACCAACTTGATCGAGCGCACCTTCGGCGAGACCCGACGAAGAGTCAAAGTCATCGGCCGGCTCCCCGGCGAAGCGTCCTGCCTAACGCTGGTGTGGGCCGTGCTCGACCGGGCCTCAGGGGGCTGGCGCGGACTCACCTACACCCCCGCCATCGCCCGAGCACTCACCGAAGTCCGCCACCAACTCCACCAACCCGCCCACACCGCCGACGAACCGACCACCCAAGCCGTCACACGCGCCGCCTAACATACCACCGGAACCTGCGCCCCCTGCCGCTATTACACCAAACCTGGGACGCCACCGTCCCGTGGCGTGGTGGACTTTTGGGGTTGAGCCTCGGTGACTAGTTGCCGGCTGTGAGCTCGGCTGTGGCGAGGGCGAGAGTCAGATGATCGGGCGAGCCCTTACTAGCAGGTTCGCCAGAGCCTGATTTCTGCTGTGTCTCGGGCCCGGTTGAAGTTCGCCCACTCGAGACAGGCGCCGGTGCCGTCGTCGCCCTCCGGGGTCTCGGCGAGGAACTCGGCCAACGCCTTCTCGAACTCCTCGATCCCGCTCACCGGCCTCGGGGCGCTGTCGCCGCTGCGCTGCACGTCGAACCGGTCGTTGTCGTCGTACTCGATCCTCCTCGGCTCAGTGCTGTCCTCGGGCCAGGCGCTGGCCGCGTCGCCGTTGGCGTCGACGACGATCTCGTCGCGGTCGGTGTCGCCGAACAGGATGGCGTACTTGGTGTCTGCGCCGCCGTCACGGTTCGCGAGCCCGACCCAGAACATGTGCCCCTTCAAGGTCCGGGCGTCGGTGGCGTCCAGGTTGTTGGTGGTCGCGCTGTCGCCGTCGGGGTCCACGGTGGCGGTGAGGGTCTCGACCACTCCGCCGTCGCCCGAATAGGTGTAGGGGAAGCGGTGGATGCCGTCCCGGCCGACGGCGTAGGACTGGCTGGTGATCGAGGAGGTGGCCGTAGCGCTGCTGGTGAGGCTGACCTCGGCGGCGGAGAGGGCCTCGCCGTACTCGTCGTGCACGGACACCACCGCCACGTTGCGGACCGAGCCGCTCGAGGGCACGTTGATGTAGGGGTTGGTGAAGGTCACCGTGACCACGGCGTTCGCCAGCACCGGCGGCGCGTCGCTGAACTCGAGGTAGTACACCTCGCCGCCGGTCCGGCCCGAACTGGCCTTGAGGTTCCCGTCCACGCTGAAGGCGCTCGGCGCGTTGCTGGTGCCCACCAGCGAGAAGGTGCGGGTGCGGGAGGCGACCCGGACGGGGTCCCGGACCGACAGCGAGAAGGTGACCCGGCCGTTGGAGTCGGACCTCAGCGTCTGCGGACGGGTCCTCTCCACGAGCGTCTCGCCGCTCCGCGCGATGCCGTCGACGGTCGTCTCCTCCAGCACCTCCTCGAAGAACTCCCACTCGGCGGGCCGCTCGCCGTCCGTGCCCACGCCGACGTCGCGGCCCTGGGCGTCCTGGAGCTGCACGGTGACGCTGACGGTGGTGCCGAACCTCGCCTTCGACCCCCTGAACCGGGTGGAGATCTTGGTGGTGGCGGCGCCCCGGGTCTGGGCCGACGCCGCGACGTCCAGCCGGAAGAGCTCGGTGCCCCGGCCCACCTCGTCGCCGTTCCGGCCGGTCCAGACCCACACTGTGGTGTCGGCGCCGTCGAGGATGGCCTCGGGAACGGTGAGCGAGACCTCGCCGTCGTCGTCGGTCTCCAGGTCCGCGGAGTCGATCTCGCACAGGGAGGCGCCGTCCACGAAGTCCACCTCGTCGCAGGCGCGGCGCGACGTGAAGGCCCGGTCGGCGTCCTCGGTCTCGATGTAGAACATGTCGATGGGGGCGCCCTCCACCGGCTCGAAGTCGTCGTCGCGCACCGACACCCTGATCTCGCTGCCGTCGTACTGGGCGCTGAGGCCCCGGGGGCGGGCCAGGGTGTGGCCCAGCGTGCGGATGATGAACGCGGCCATCTGGCCCCGGGTCACCGAGCCCCGGGGCCGGTAGAAGAAGTCCAGGCCGGGCTGGGCCGCGCCGACGGCCGGGGTGGGGCCGGCGCCGGTGGTGATGCCGAGCTCGTAGGCGGCGCTGATGGCGCGGTCGGCGGCCGCCGGCACCAGGTCGCGGGCGTCCTTGAAGTAGTCGTCGGGCTGGCTCTGGCTGCCGTCGCGGTTGGCGTCGAGCAGGATTTCGCCGCTGCTGGTGAAGTCCACCACGTCTCCGGCCGCGTCGAGCAGGCGGACCAGCAGCTGGGCCATCTCGGTGCGGTCGACTATGCCGTACGGGTCGAAGGTCCGCGACGACGCGGCCGTGGCGATGCCGTTGGTGACCAGCAGGTCGATGGCGTCGCGGGCCTCGTCGTTGAGGTTGTCGAGGTCGGTGAAGTTCTGGGCCCGGGCCGGACTGAGGTCGATGCCGGTCGGGACGAGGGCCCGGGCCAGGAAGAGCATCATGTGCCAGCGCTCGACGGGCTCCTCGGGGCAGTAGGTGGAACCGTCGCCACAACCGATGGTGACCCCGTAGTGGGCCAGGCAGTTGATGGCGTCGTGGAAGATGTGGTCGTCGGACACGTCGGTGAAGCCCCAGTCGTCCAGGGCCTCGCCGACGCAGACGTTCACCTTGCTGCGCTCGTCGGGGGTCTCGGTGACCGCGGTGGCCGCGGTCGCGCCCGCGGCCAGCAGCGACGCCACCAGCGCAGCGGCCGCCAGTGCCGCCCAACCTCTTCGCAGCCTGCTGAATCGCTGGAGCATCGCAGTCCCCTTCACTCAACGCCTGGGATCAGCCTCGGAGCGAGCCTAGCCGACACCGAGTCCGCGGCAGGCACGGCCCCTCCCCTCAGGTCAGCCCGCCGTCAGGTCAGCCCGCCCCTCGGGTCAGCCCGTCGTCAGGTCGTACTCGGCGATCCGGTCGGGACTGAAGGGCGAGTAGTTGCTCCACTCCAGGCTCACGCCCGGGCTCTCGCGCCGCAGCGCGGCGGCCAGTTCGGCCTCGAAGGCGGCCATCGAGGTGGGCCGGCCGTCGAGGTCGAACCGGTCGTTGCCGTCGTAGACCAGCAGCACCGGAGCGGCGGCGTTCACCACGATGTGGCGGCGGCCTGCGTCTCCGGCCACCACCGCCTGCGCCGTGCCTCCGTCGCTCGCCCCGGCGTCGGCGGTCCAGTACACCGTGGCCGCCGGCCCCGCGATGTCGGCGCCGGTCGGCCCGTAGCGGGCGGTGAGGGTCTCGGCCTGGCCGCCGTTGCCGCGGTACTGGTATGTGAACCGGCAGGAGCCGCGGCTGTTCACCGTGCACACCGCCCCGCCGTTGGGCGACACGCCCGAGATGCTGCTCGACAGGCTCACCCGGGTGCCCGGGAACGGGCGGCCGTACTGGTCGAACACTGTCACGGTCGCGCTGTTGCCGGTGCTCCGGCCCGCCACATGGACGTAGTCGCGCGTGTCGATGGTGACCGTGGCGCTGCCCGCGGCGATGGTGGGGGCGCCGGCGCTGAAGGTCACCGTGCCGGT
The DNA here is from genome assembly GCA_022828135.1 of Acidimicrobiia bacterium. Taxonomy (GTDB): domain Bacteria; phylum Actinomycetota; class Acidimicrobiia; order Acidimicrobiales; family Aldehydirespiratoraceae; genus Aldehydirespirator. The sequence continues at coordinate 5,697 of JAJEJB010000016.1, forward strand.
GGCCGCGCCCTGGCCGTCAGCGCCGACGGTGGCGTACTCGGGCGGCGCGTTGCGGGCCGCGCTCAGCGTGTAGGTCGCGGTCACGTCGCTGCCGTTGCCGGGATCATCGACCCGGATCGAGAACGTCGCCTTGCCGCTGTTGTCCGACACCAGCGTCTCGACCTCGGGATCCTCGCCGGGCACCTGCACCGACAGGCGCCACCGGGCGGGGTCCGCGCCGTCGGCGCCGGTGGACACGTCGCCGATGGTGTCGCGCAGCTGAACGGTGTACTGCACCGAGCTGCCGAAGCGGGCCCTGCGGGCGGTGAACGATGTGGTGACGAGCGTGGCCGAGGCGAAGCCGAGGTCGGCGCCCTCGGCCACCTCCAAGCGCTGGGGATCGGCGCCCGCGTCGAGGACGTCGCCGTCGGCGCCGGTCCACACCCACACGGTGGCGCCGCCGTCGGGCACGCGGCGCAGGCCGGTGACGGCCACGCGGGCCTCGCCGTCGGCGCCGGTGACGGGATCGGTCACGTCAATCTCGCACGGGTAGGACGACCGGTCGGCCTTGTTGACGACGGCGAGGTCGCAGCCGCCGCCGGCCGTCAGGGCGCGGCCGGCGGAGCCCGCCGGCGCCCAGAACACGTCCACCACGGCGCCGGGCACCGGCCGGTACCGGGCGTCGCGCACCGAGACGACCACGTCGGCGCCGTCGTACTGCGCCGACACGCCGGCGGGCCGCGCCGGGGTGTGGGCCAGCGCCCGGGTGATGAAGGCCGCCATCTGGCCGCGGTCCACGGTGCCGGTGGGCTCGTAGTTGAAGTCCAGCGGCGGCTCGGCGTCGTCCTGCACGTCCGCCGCGCCGGCGCCGGTGGTGACGCCCAGCTCGTAGAGCGCGGCCGCCTCGGCGCCGTCCGCGTCGGGGAACCGGTCGTCGGCGGCCGACCTCGACCCGGCGGAGCCCAACAGGATCGTGCCGCTCGAGTCCCTGGTCACATGGGGCGCGGCCTCGAGCAGCAGCCCGATCAGGAAGACGGCCATCTCGGCCCGGGTGACGGCGTCGTCGGGCCGGTAGGCGCCGCCCGACGGGATGATCCCCGCCGAAGCGAGCCGGTTGATGGCGTCGGCAGCCTCCGCCCAGGTGTCGTCGATGTCGTCGAAGCGGTCGTCGCCCGCCGCCGCGAGGTCGACGCCGGCCACCCCAGCGGCCCGGGCGATGAACACGGCCATCTGGGCCCGGGTCACGTCGCGCTCCGGGGAGTAGGTGGCGCCGTCGCCGGTGCCCCGGGTGATCCCGTAGTAGGCGATGCAGTTGATCGCGCTGCGGAACGCGTGGCCCTGCGACACGTCGCTGAACATGCGGTCCGCGGCGGCGTCGCCCGCGCACGCCGACAGCCGGGTGGCGTGGTCGGCCCGGTCGGTCACCGCCGCGGCCGGTGCGGCTCCGGCGGCCAGGAGCGAGGCGACCAGCGCGCCGGCGGCAAGCACTCCCCAACCCGGGCCCGGCTTCCTCACTAGCTGGATCATGGACGCCTTCCGTGCTAGAACCTGCCGACAAGCCTACCCGACTGTGGATAACACAGTGTAAAGCGCCCCCGGAGCCGGCGGCTGGCGGGCACACCCTGAGCGGCGTCGATGTGATTGGTGCGCGGGTCGGCTCATGCGTCGGGCGGCGGCGGCGAGAGGTTCCAGAGGCGGTCGATGGGCGCGGTGTGGAGGCGGTCGCCGAGCTTGTGGGCGTGCGGGCCGCAGTGCAGCAGCACACCGGCCTTGAAGGCGCCGGGCTCGGCCCGGTCGAGGCGGTCTCGCAGCCATGC
>JAJEJB010000011.1 GCA_022828135.1 Acidimicrobiia bacterium
GTCCGATCCCGACGGGGAACGGGGAGAACCGGAGTCTCAGGAGGTGCCGACGGGTATCGCCGGGTGATTCAGGCCAACGCCACGGAGCCGTCCGGGGCGGGGGTCAGGGCACAGAACCGGATACGGGGATGTGTCCCGGAGTACCGCAGAATCCGACGGGATTAGGCGGTCGGTGGATAGGCGCAATCGGGGCCCCGAGAAGTTGAGCGGCGCAAGCCGGGAGGCTACTCGGGGCTCCGTCGCGTCCGGCCGTGGTCATGCACTGAGGCCGTCGGCAGCCAAGGTGTATACTCCCCCGCGGTTTCGGTGGTGCGCACTGGCGATGTGCGCCAATGGGGCTGGAAGAAAGGCACAAGAAGAGCTGCCAGCCGAGCGCTGCTAGCTCCATGAAAGGACAAGACCAGATGAAGAGAATCATGGCACTGACAGCCGCAGTGAGCCTGTTGGCCCTGTTCGCGCTGGCGAGCCAAGCATCGGCGCAGGGCCAGCCGACCGCGTCAGTAGACCCTGAGTACGTCGGCGCGGCGGGCGACCACACGGTGACGATCTCCGGCAGCGGCTGGCAAGCCGACCCCTCAATCACAGCATGCCCTGGCTTCGGAGGCGTCGTGCCTGCCGCCATGGATCAAGCGACGACGCTCGCGAGCTGCCCCGACCTCATTAGTGACATGGGTGCGCCGGTCTCAGCTCCAGGAGGGTCATTCTCGACATCGAGGACCGTCAGCGTTCCGGCCGAAGGGCTCGTGATACTGGTGTTCACCGCGGAACCCTCGGCCGCTGCCCTCGCCGTCGTGAAGATCGGCGAGCCGATGGCTGAGGACATGGGCGACGACATGGCTCCCGAGGGTGGAGCGGCGACGGGCTTCGGCGGCGCAGCCGGCTCTGACGGCAATAGCGTGGCCGTCCCCTTGGCTGCCACCCTGGCGGCAGTAGCCCTGCTCGGCGGAACAGCCCTAGTCGCTCGACGCCACAGCTAACACAAGCCAACCCGCGGGGCGCTGGAGTTCGTAACGGACACCGAGCCCTGGCGGCGAGACTGCGGACTGCGGCAGGGGCCTTCAAGGTCGCTGCCGCAGTCGCGTTGCCCCACCCCGCAGGGCACGGCGTGTGTATACTCGCCCGCAGTTGCGGTTGCGTGTGCTTGCGGCGCGTGCAGCGGGAGCTTGTATAGGTACAGGTAGAGCTACTAGCTCCGCGAAAGGACAGAACCTATGAAGAGAATCATGGCACTGACGGCCATCGTGAGCGTGCTGGCCCTCTTTGTGCTGACCAGCCAGGCTTCGGCTCAGGACGGACCGTTGCTCACAGCAGATCCGCCCGCCGTGCCCGGACCGGGGACCTATACCTTCACGCTCACCGGATCGGGCTGGAGTGCAAGCCCGATCTTCATCGTGCCCTGCACCGTCCCCGGCGAGCAGCTCACGACCGCGTCGTCAACCGACGCGATCGTGGCCGCTTTGGAGGGCATGGGTCAGAACGACTGCATCCTCGCACCCCTCGGCGCGCCTATCATTGTGGGCGGCGATGGCACTTTCACCGTCGAGATCACCCACGATGTCCCGGCCAACTTCGCGTTCGGCGCGGGCGATGCCGGCAGCACTGAGGACAGCGCTGCTCCAATCCTGTTCATCGCGGAGGACATGGGTGACGACATGGGTGACGACATGGCGCCCGAAGGCGCGGCCGAGACCGGCTTCGGCGGCATGGCCGGATCGGACGGCAACAGCGTGGCCGTCCCGCTGGCCGCCACCCTGGCGGCGGTAGTCCTGCTCGGCGGGGCTGCGCTCGTCACTCGGCGTCACGCCTAACAGACAACCAACCCGCTAGGGGCGGGAGTTCATGGCGAACACCAAGCCCTCAGCGGCAAGACTGCGGACTGCGGCAGCGGCTCTCATCGCCGCTGCCGCAGTCGCGTCCTGTAGCTCCGACCCTGCGCGCGTAGTCGTACCGGCACCCGCCAGTTCAACGTCGACGACTTCGAGCGACACACCGGCCCTGGACCCGGCGACGGCCGCCCCAGAATCGACGCCGACGGTGGCGACAGAAGCACCGGTGGTCGCGGCGGACACGTCGACCACCGACACAGAGACGACCGACACAGAAGCGCCGACGACAACCGCAGGAACGACACTCATCGCGGTGGAGCCGTCAGCCTCGGTCGCTGAACCCGCCCTGACCCCCGTCACCACCGCCGCCGGAGCCGGCATCGCCGCGGCGTCGTGGGACTACTCGCCGTTGGTGGACCACTTGAGCCTCGACGCGGTCACCGACGCCCGGATGCAGGCGCCCAACCCCGCCGTCATCCGCATCCCGAGACTCGGCGTGGAGGCGTCGATCATCCCTCTCGGTCTTCAAGACGACGGATCGATCGAGATACCCGAGAACCCCGACGAGGCAGGCTGGTGGCTGGGCGGTCCCGAGCCGGGCGAGATTGGACCGGCCGTGATACTCGGCCATGTGGACTCCCAGGAGGAAGGGCCGGCCGTGTTCTTCGACCTGCGGTACATGAAGGCCGGAGACGAGATTCACGTCGACCGGGTGGACGGGTCGACCGTGAGCTACGTCGTCGACTTCCTGGAGAGCCACGACAAGGACGAATTCCCCACCGACGCGGTCTACGGACCCACCGAGCAGCCGACGCTTAGGCTGGTCACCTGCGGCGGCGACTTCGACTTCGGCGTGAGGACCTACGAGGAGAACGTCATCGTCTTCGCCTCACTGGCCTGATCAACCACCGCGGGCACCACCGACACGCCGGGGAGCCGCCCCGCGCCTGCTCTAGGCCACGACCGCGGTAATGACGCCCGCAGAGGGCTTGGAGGAGTCAGTCCCGCTAAGACCCGGAGTCTGCGAGCCGGCCGCGCAGGCCCTGGAGGCGCTTGCCCACCTCGGCCTGGGTGTCAGCGACGCGTCGCAGGCCGTCGCGCAAGAGTCCTAGACGGTCGATGCGGGCATCCAAAGCGTCGATGAGATCCCGGAACCGACCGCCGGCATCGCCGTCGGCTGCCTCCAGCGCATCGCGCAAAGCAGTGACGTGCTGGATGCGGTTGGCGAAGCCGTCGGCGTCCTGCCGCCGTTGTCGGGCCGCGGCGCCGGCGGCGAGGAGAGCGTCGAGCGCCTCGACCACGGCGCCAGCCGATTCTCCGGTCGCTAGCGATGAAGCGTCATCTGCGATTAGAGCGTCGAGCGCCTCGATCACGGCGCCAGCCGACTTGTCAAGCGGGGCTTGGGTCATAGTGGCCCTCCATGGTTTTGCTCAGTGTCTAGCAGACGGCCGATCGCACGCCAAGATGCCGTATCGAGTTCGCACGCACGCTGGATGAACCGAGTCCGGCCATCCGCTCGGCCTATGGGCAGACGGTGATCTCCGCCGCGGCCGGTGACAGGGCGACGAGATCGCAGAAGGTGGCCCGGGACACGAGCCAGCGCCCGCCGGCCAGTACCGCCTGACCGATCCGGCCGTCGAAGATGACCTGGTCGTTCAACAGGATCGAGTAGGCGACCTCGGCGGTTGTGGTCGAGGTCCGCGAGATCGAGTCGACCCGGCCGCGGACGGCGGCGCCCGTGTCCCCGGAGCTCTCGAACGTGAGGCGGGCGGCCGCCCGCATCCCGGCGAAGTCCTCGACCTGGTCTATGCGCGCCTCGATGTCGGCGATGGACCCGTCGAAGAAGACCTCGAACGCGGTGGTGATCGCTTCGGCCGAGGCCGAATCGACAGGCTGACCCTCCGGCTCGGCAGCCGGCTCGGGCTCGTCCGGAAGGGCCAGATCCGCTGCAGCCGGATCGACACCGGCCGCATCGCAGGCCAGGGCGAGGGCCACACCGGTGTGGTCGGACGGGAAGGCCAGCTCGCCGGGTGCGGGCGCGGCGTTGAACAACCCGGTGCCGCCGGCCACCGCGCAGTCCCGACCCGGAGCCGAGTAGAGCAGGTAGTCGATGCGGCGACGCTGAAGGCTGGCCGGATCGGCCATGTCGTCCAGAGTCACGTCGTCGCGTCCCGCCGTGCAGCCCGCGCCGGCGGCCGGATCGCACTCCGGGTGTCCAGCGGCCAGGTGCGAGTCCACGAAGGAGGCATCCTCGAACACCGCCAACGTCGGGCTGCCGGCCACGTCGTTCAGGTCACCCCCCACGACCGTCACGCCGCCGGGCACAGCCGCCTCGAAGGCGAACTCGAGCACCTGCCGGGCCTGGCACGTCCGCAGGCTCCCGGCCGGGTCGCACGGCGGCGGGCAGAGCTCGACGCTGCAAGCCCGGTCATCGCTCCCCGAGGCCAGGTGCGTAGTCAGGAAGTCGACCACCCCGATCGGCGACGCCACCCTCACCAGATAGGCCGAGCGGAACCGATCGGCCAGCACCCGTCGCTGCGCGCCGACCACCTCCAGCGTGGTCAACACAACCTCCCGGTCAAGCCCGGGGTCGTCATCCCAAACCACCTCGTAGCCACACCCAGCAGCCTCAGTCTAGATCAAGCCCACAATCCGCTCATTGGCCTCCTGAACCGACACCAGCTCAGGACACCCCGCCGCCGCCAACTGGTCCATGAACAGCGACACCCGCTCCGTCACCGCACACGAGTCACTGTCCAGGGCGCATCCAACCCCATGCAGGATGTTCTGGCTGACAAACCGAACCGCCCCATACTCAACAGCCTCGTCTTCGACTGAGGGCTCAGTCGGTTCGACACTCTCCTCAGGAACGGGATCGGTCGCGACTGGAGTCTCCGCAGCGTCCTCGTCGGAGTTCTCAGGCTCCACAGCCGCCCCAGTCTCGGGCTCAAGCTCCAACGGTGCCGGTTCGGCAACAGGCACGGGATCTCCTCCCCCATCCGGACCATCCGAACCACACCCGGAAGCGACCATCGAGAACACGAGCACAACGGCTGCGGCGGCCCGGGCCGCCGCAGGACCCGCCGGCCGGGACGAACCACCAGCGGTCGCAAACACGCGTCTACCTCAACGGCATCGAGGTCGGCTCAACCACAGCGGGCAGATCGGTCGAGCCCATCAAGAAAGCATCAACAGCGGCCGCGCAGGCCCGCCCCTCGGCTATGGCCCACACGATGAGGCTCTGGCCCCGGCCCATGTCGCCGCACAGGTACACGCCATCGACGTTCGTGGCCCAGCTGTCGTCGCGGGCCACGTTGCCCCGGGCATCGAGCTCCACCCCGAATTGCTCGATCAGCGGCCCCCGCTCGGGACCCACGAAGCCCATGGCCAGCAGGACCATCTCCGCGGGCATCTCCTCTTCGGTGCCCGGAATCGGATCGAACTGCATCCGGCCGTCCACCAACGACTGCTCGACCCGGATCGTGGCCAGCGCGGCCAGGTTGCCGTCGGCGTCGCCTATGAACTCGGTGGTGTTGATGGCGTAGTCGCGCTCGCCACCCTCCTCGTGGGCCGAGGACACCCGGTAGATCATGGGCCATGTCGGCCACGGGTTGGCGTCGGGACGCTCGTCGGGCGGGCGGGGCATGATCTCGAACTGCCGGATCGAGGCGGCCCGCTGGCGGTGGGCCGTCCCCAGGCAGTCGGCCCCGGTGTCGCCCCCGCCGATGATCACCACCCGCTTGCCCTCCGCGGTGATGGGCGAGGAGTCGAGGTCGCCCTCCTGCACCCGGTTGGCCAGCGGCAGGTACTCCATGGCCTGGTACACGCCCCGCAACTCCCGTCCCGGGATGGGAAGATCCCGCCAAGCCGTGGCCCCGCACGCCAGCACCACCGCATCGAAGGAGTCCTGCAGCTCCTCGGCGGTCACGTCGGAGCCGATGTCCACCCCCGCCCGGAATTCGGTTCCCTCGGTCTCCATCTGGGCCAGGCGGCGGTCGAGATGGCGCTTCTCCATCTTGAACTCGGGGATCCCGTAACGCAGCAGACCGCCGATGCGGTCGGCCCGCTCGAACACAACCACTTCGTGGCCGGCCCTGGTCAGCTGCTGGGCCGCGGCCAGCCCGGCCGGCCCCGACCCCACCACGGCCACGCTGCGGTTGGTGCGGGCCGCAGGGGGCTGGGGCACGATCCAGCCCTCGGCCCAAGCCCGATCGACTATCTCCACCTCGACCTGCTTGATCGTGACCGGAGGCTCGTGGATGCCTAGAACGCAGGCCGCCTCGCACGGCGCGGGGCACAGCCGACCCGTGAATTCGGGGAAGTTGTTGGTGGCGTGCAGGCGCTCGATGGCCCGCCGCCAGTGATTCCGGTACACCAGGTCGTTCCAGTCGGGGATCAGGTTGCCGAGGGGGCAGCCGCTGTTGCAGAACGGGATCCCGCAGTCCATGCAGCGGGACGCCTGCTGCCGGAGCCTGTCCGCCGGGAAGTGCTCGTACACCTCTTGCCAGTCGCGCAGCCGTACCGGCACCGGCCGGCGGGTCGGAAGCTCCCGGGTGTGCGTCAGGAACCCCCGCGGATCAGCCATGCTTCCCTTATCCGTGGGCTGCGGCCATCACCGCGGCCACCTCGTCGATGCCCTCGACCTTGGCCTGCTCGGCCGCCTGGCGCACCCGCTTGTAGTCGACGGGCATCACCTTCACGAACTTCTTCGAGGCTGAAGCCCAGTCGCCGAGCAGCCGGGCCGCCACCTCGCTGCCCGTCTCGTGGCGGTGGCGCTCCACCCGGTGCCGCAGCCACACGAAGTCCTCGCCGTCGAGCTCCTCCAACTCCACCATCTCAGGGTTCACCCGTACCGGCAGCTTGCCCCCGGGGTCGTAGACGAAGGCGATGCCGCCCGACATGCCGGCCGCGAAGTTGCGTCCCACCGGGCCGAGGATCACCGTGCGACCACCGGTCATGTACTCGCACCCGTGGTCGCCGACGCCTTCGACCACCGCGATCGCCCCGGAGTTGCGCACGCAGAACCGCTCCCCCACCAGACCCCGCAGATACATCTCTCCCGACGTGGCGCCGTAGCCGATGACGTTGCCCGCGATGACGTTGCGCTCCGCCGCGAAGTTGGCGTCGGCCGGCGGGCGCACGATGATGCGACCGCCCGACAAGCCCTTGCCGACGTAGTCGTTGGCGTCGCCCTCGAGGCGCAGGGTGATGCCCCGGGGCACGAACGCCCCGAAGGACGTTCCGGCCGAGCCGGTGAAGTTCACGACGATGGTGTCGTCCGGCAGGCCGGCCGCACCGTAGCGCCCGGTCACGTCGCTGCCCAGCAGCGTGCCCACCGTGCGGTTGGTGTTGCGGATGGGAATGTCGATGGTCACCGGGCGGCTGTCGGACAGTGCGCCCTCGGCCAGCTGGATCAGCATCTGGTCGAGGGCCCGGTCCAGGCCGTGGTCCTGCTCGGCTCGCTGGTGGCGCACGGCATCCTCCGGGATGGCCGGCAGGTGCAGGATGGGCGTGAGGTCCAACCCCGACGCCTTCCAATGCTCGACCGCGTCGGCCACGTCGAGCATCTCCACCTGGCCGACCGCCTCCTCGATGCTGCGAAAGCCCAGCTCCGCCAGCAGGGCCCGTACTTCTTCGGCGATGAACTCGAAGAAGTTCACCACGAACTCGGGCTGTCCCGAGAACTTCTTGCGCAGTTCGGGGTTCTGGGTGGCCACGCCGACCGGGCAGGTGTCGAGGTGGCACACCCGCATCATCACGCAGCCCATCACCACCAACGGCGCAGTGGCGAAGCCGAACTCCTCGGCTCCCAGCAGCGCGGCGATCACCACGTCGCGGCCGGTCTTGAGCTGTCCGTCGACCTGCACGACGATGCGGTCCCGCAGGTCGTTGAGCAGCAGCGTCTGCTGGGTCTCGGCCAGGCCGAGCTCCCAGGGCGCGCCGGCGTGCTTGATGGACGTCAACGGCGACGCTCCGGTGCCGCCGTCATGGCCGGAGATGAGCACCACATCAGCGTGGGCCTTGGACACTCCGGCGGCCACCGTGCCCACTCCCACCTCGGCCACCAACTTGACGTGGATGCGGGCCGCGGGGTTGGCGTTCTTGAGGTCGTGGATCAGCTGGGCCAGGTCCTCGATGGAGTAGATGTCGTGATGGGGCGGCGGGGAGATGAGACCGACCCCCGGCGTGGAGTGTCGGGTCTTGGCTATCCACGGGTAGACCTTGTGGCCCGGCAACTGGCCCCCCTCGCCGGGCTTGGCCCCCTGGGCCATCTTGATCTGGATGTCGTCCGCGTTGACGAGGTACTCGCTGGTCACGCCGAAGCGCCCCGACGCGGCCTGCTTGACCGCGCTGCGCCTGAGGTCGCCGTTGGGGTCGGGGATGTAGCGGTCGGCGTCCTCGCCGCCCTCGCCGGTGTTGGACTTGCCCCCGATGCGGTTCATGGCGATGGCCAGGGTCTCGTGGGCCTCCTTGGAGATAGATCCGTAGCTCATGGCACCGGTGGCGAAGCGCTTGACGATCGCCGCGACCGGCTCGACCTCGTCGAGCGGCACCGGTGGCCGCTCACCGGTGCGCAGGCGGAACAGCCCCCGCAACGTGCCCAGGCGGCTGGACTGGTCGTCGACGCGCCGGGTGTACTCACCGAAGATGTCGAAGCGGCGCTCGCGGGTGGCGTGCTGGAGCTTGAACACGGTCTCGGGGTTGAACAGGTGGTACTCGCCCTCGCGCCGCCACTGGTACTCGCCGCCGGCCTCGATGGTGCGGTGGGCCCGCCGGGTGGCGTTCGCGGGGAAGGCCCGCCGGTGGCGCGCCGCCACCGCAGCCGCGATCTCGTCGGTGCCGATGCCTCCCAGGCGGCTGGCCGTTCCAGTGAAGTGCTTGTCCACCAGTTCCGGCCCCAACCCGATGGCCTCGAATATCTGGGCGCCGGTGTAGGAGGCCACCGTGGAGATGCCCATCTTGGACATCACCTTGAGGATCCCCGCGCACGAAGCCTTCACGAAGTTGCGGTGCGCCGCCTCGACCCCCGTCGACGGGTCCAGGCCGTGGAGTCCCTCCGACACCATCTGCGTGATCGTCTCGAAGGCCAGATAGGGGTTGACCGCGTTGGCGCCATAGCCGAGATGCAGGCACAGGTGGTGGACCTCGCGGGCGTCGCCGGACTCCGACACCAGCCCCACCCGGGTGCGGGTCCGCTCCCGCACCAGGTGCTGGTGCACGGCCGAGACGGCCAGCAGCGACGGGATCGGCGCCATCCGCTCGTCGCTGCCCCGGTCGGACACCACCAGGATGCTGGCTCCGGCGGCTATGGCGTCGGAGGCCGCGTCGCACAGCTCGTCCAGCGCCCGGCGCAGGCCGTCGCCCCAGTCGGCGACGGCGAACAAGGCGGGCAGCACCACCGTGCGGAAGTCCCCGAGACCCCCGGGCCCGTCAATGCCGACCAGCCGGGCCAGCTCCTCGTCGGTTATGACCGGGCTGTCGAGGTGCACGGTCCGGCACGACGACGGCTGCGGATCGAAGAGGTTGCCCTCACCGCCGACCCGGGCATAGAGCGAGGTGACCAGTTCCTCGCGGATGGCGTCCAGCGGCGGGTTGGTGACCTGCGCGAAGAGCTGCTTGAAGTAGTCGTAGATCGGTCGGGCCCGGTCCGACAGCACCGCCGGCGGCGTGTCGGTGCCCATCGAGCCCAGCGCTTCCTTGCCGTCGATGGCCATGGGAGCCAGCAGCAGGCGGTGCTCCTCGTGGGTGTGGCCGAACATCTGCTGGCGCTGTATCAGCGACCCCTCGCGTGTCTCCCGCTCCTGTTCGCTGCGCTCACGGGCCGCTCGGGCCACGGCCTCGCTAGCTCGGCCTCTGGGCGGCTCCCGCTCCCGGCGGGGCAGGTCTTCGAGGTGCACCAGGTTCTGGTCCAGCCACTGGCCGTAGGGACGGGCCGAGGCCAAGCGGTCCTTGATCTCGTCGTCGCGCACGATGCGGCCCTCGGCGGTGTCGATCAGGAACATGCGCCCGGGCTGCAGGCGGCCCTTCTCGACCACCGAGCTCTGGGGAACATCGATCACGCCGGTCTCCGACGCCATGACCACCAGACCGTCGCTGGTGACCATGTAGCGCGAGGGACGCAGCCCGTTGCGGTCGAGAACCGCGCCGATCACGGTCCCGTCGGTGAATGCGATCGAGGCGGGGCCGTCCCAGGGCTCCATCCGGGTGGCGTGGTACTGGTAGAACGCCTTGCGCTCGGCGCTCATCTCGGTGTGATGCTCCCAAGGCTCGGGGATCATCATCAGGACGGCCTCAGCCACCGAGTAGCCGCCCAGCGTCAGGAGTTCGAGCACCTCGTCGAAGCCGGCGGTGTCGCTGGCGCCGGGCGTGCAGATGGGGAAGGCCCTCTCCAGGCCCTCCAACGACGGCGACGACAGCAGCGTCTCCCGGGCCCGCATCCAGTTGCGGTTGCCGGCGATGGTGTTGATCTCGCCGTTGTGGGCGATCATGCGGTAGGGGTGGGCCAGCGGCCACGACGGGAAGGTGTTGGTGGAGAAGCGGGAGTGGACCAGCGCCAGCGCGCTCTCGATCCGCTCGTCGCGCAGATCGGCGTAGAACGACGTGAGCTGGCGGGACATCAGCATCCCCTTGTAGACCAGCGTCCGGGCGCTGAGGCTCGGGAAGTAGACGCCGGTGTGGGGCGGTGCGGCGCTGCCCATGGCCGCGTCGTCGTCCTCGGCCGCCTCGTAGCCGGCGCCCCCCGGTCCGATCTCGTGCTCGATGCGCTTGCGCACAATGTAGACCCGCCGGTCCAGGTCGAGGCCCGCGAGGTCGTCGCCGGCGATGAACACCTGACGGAAGCTGGGCATCGCAGCCCGCGAGCCCGGGCCCAGTACGGCGGTGTCGACGGGGACGTCCCGCCAACCGATCACCTGGAGGCCCTCGGACCGCACGATGCGCTCCACCTGCGCCGCCGCCTTCTCGGCGTCGTGGTGGGCGGGAGGCAGGAACCCGATGCCGGTGGCGTAATGGCCCGCGGGCGGGAGCTCGTAGTCGACCACGTCGCGCAGGAACCGGTCCGGTATCTGGATCAGGATGCCGGCGCCGTCGCCGGTGAGCGGGTCGGAGCCCAGTGCCCCCCGATGCTCAAGATTGCACAGGGCCCGCACGCCCAGAGCCACCACGCGGTGGGAGGCCTTCCCGGTGATATTGCACACGAAGCTGACGCCGCAGGAGTCGTGCTCGTTCTGCGGGTCGTAGAGGCCCTGGGGCTGTGCGGGGTCGGCAGCCATCGGTCTCCTCGCGGGAGGCTGGATCGTCGTTGGCAGCGCTTCTCAGGCAGAACTGGTGTGCCCGAACCGCGGCTTGCACGGCGGCGGGAGGGACATCATTGGCCGTTCACCGCTCGAAACGCGTCCAGACAACCTACCGGAGGCTCCCCTCGTTCCGTCAAGTCCGCCACCATGAACCTATACACCTGCATCGTCGGCCTCGTCGTCAGCCTCATCGTCGGATCTGGACTCGGCGATGGCCTCCAGACGGTGCGCCGTCCACCGCATGGAGTGACGGCCCTGCCGCACCGAGCCGCGGTAGGCGCCCGCGACGAGGCCTGCGCCGGTCAGCAGGATCGGGAAGATCTCCAGCCGGCCGATCACCATGAGCAGGGCCAGCACCAACCTGGCCGGCTGGGTGAAGGCGACCGCGTAGTTGGAGGTCGGACCGGCCTCACCCAGCGCCGGTCCCATGTTGCCCAGCGTCGACACGACCGCGCCCAGCGAGGTCTCCAGCTCCCCGCCGAGCGAGGTCAGGGCCAGCAGCCCGGCCATCATCAGCACGAAGTGCAGCAGGAAGAACCCGGCCGCCCGCGACACGACGGTCTCGCGGACGCTGTCGGTGCCGAGCCGGATCGGGATGATGGCTCGGGGCGTCTGGGTGTGCTGGATCGACCGCAGCATCATCAGGCCCAGCACCCTCATACGCATCACCTTGATTCCACCCGACGTCGAGCCGGTGCAGCCGCCCACCACCATCAGGAACAGCAGCACCAGCTGCGCCCCGGCCACCCAGGCGACGTAGTCGCCGGGCGATCCCTGTCCCGTCGCGTTGGACAGCCCGGTGCTGGTCCCCAGCGATACCACCGTGAACACCGCGGCCCGGATCGACGACCCGAGGGGCAGTCCGTTCTCGAGCCAGATGATGACCACGATGACGGCCGAGCAGGCAGCCAGCATGGCGAGGTACGTCCGGAACTCGCTGTTGCGGTGGTATCCCAGGGTGCGGGTGGCGACCAGACGCCAGTGCAGCGAGAAGCTGGTGCCGCCCAGGATCATGAACACGATCGCCACGGTCTCCACGGCCACGCTGTCGTAGTGGCCGATCGAGTCGGCGTGCACCGAGAAGCCCCCCGTGGCCGCGAACGTGAAGGCGTGGGCCACCGCGTCGTAGAGGGAGGAGAAGCCGTCCGCCGCGTAGAACGCCATCGCCGCGCAGGCCGTGAAGCCGATGTAGACCAGCCAGAGCCTCCGGGCCGTCTCGCTCACCCTCGGGGCGAGACGGTCCGATGACGTGCCCGGCAGCTCCGCGGTGATGAGCTCCAGGCCGCCGACACCGAGGAACGGCAGCACCGCCACCGCCAGCACCACCACGCCCATGCCCCCGTACCAGTGGGTGAGCTGGCGGTACATCATCAGGCCGCGACCCGGGGACTCGAAGTCCGACAGGACAGTGGAGCCGCTGGCCGAGAAACCCGACGCCGACTCGAACACGCTGTTGACGATCTGCTCGACCAACCCGACGCCCGGTGCGGCGAAGGTCCCGGCCAGCACGAAGGGAAGGGCTCCCACAACGGTTGTCAGGATCCATGTCCAGGAGACGGTGGCGAAGACCTGACGCATGCGGATCGCCCCGGGAACGGTGGCGTACCACAACAGCCCTCCGACTGTGCCGGCCAGGAGCGCCGACACTCCCAGCGCCATCGTGTCCTGCCCGCTGGTGACCGCCTCCAGAAGCGTGCAGCCCAGCATCCCGAGCGACACCGCGGCCAGAGCGATGCCGAGGATGTGCAGGGTCGTGGAGTCGAACCGCTTCCTCAGCGGACCCGGACCGGCCGGCGCGGCGCCAACGACGGTATCGCTAGCCATCGTCCGATCCGGATTGGCCCGGCGTGTCGCGGCGGCGGGACGCCAGCAGCACTGAGAAGCGGATCCGCCGCTGCATCGTCCTGTAGGTGTTCAGCACGAGGCCGACACCGGCCAGCACCGGGGGCACCGACATACGGCCGCCCATCATCAGCGGCACCAGGGCCAGCCGCTCCGCCCGGTCCACGCCTTCGAGCAGGCCGAAGGCGCCGATCTCCCCCACCGCGGGACCGAAGGTGGTCACCGCGCTCACCGACCCCCACACGCTGCCCAGCAGCGACACACCCGAGACGCCCAGCAGCATGGCCCCGAGCCCCACCAGGACCACGTACGCGACCTGGTGGCCGCCCAGGCGGTCCAGGGTGCGCTGGGAGAGGGTCTCCTGGTCGCGCCGCACCAGGACGACCGCGTACGGGTCGATCTGGCGGCGCAGCTCCCCGCCCGCCGAGCCCATGAGCAGCTGGGCTCGCATGACCCGCATGCCGCCGCCGGCCGAGCCCATCATGGAGCCGATCCCGACCGCGACCAGCATTATCACCGTGGTCGCGGTCCCCCACGCCGTCCAGTCGACCACCGCGAACCCGGTGGTGCTCATGGCCGACACCGCCATGAAGCCGGCCTCGCCCCAGCCGACGCCCCGGTGCAGGGCCATCGCGGCCGTCGCCACCGCCAGCAGCACCACGAACGCCCTGAGCTCCTGGGAGCGCCAGAGGGGACGGAGCCGGCCCCGGGCGATCCACCAGATCACGAAGATTCCCGCGCCGGCCAGGAACATCCCGGCGCCGGCGACCGCCTGGGTGGCAACCCCGTAGCCGGCCAGCGAGTCGGCCCGCCCGGTGAAGCCCCCGGTGGAGGCCGTGCCCAGGCCCACGACCAGCGCCTCGGTCACACCGAGCCCGGTCAGCAGGTAGGCGACCACGCAGGCCGCGGTGAAACCCGAGTACAGGACGAGCACCCGGCGCCTGCCAGTGGTGGCGCTGGGCACGAGGTCCAGCCCCCTGCGCCCGGTGGTGTAGCCGATCAGGGCCGTGGACCGCAGCACCATCGGGAAGGTCACCACCCCGATCCACACCGCCATCAGACCCCCCACCCAGCTGGTGGCCGCCCTGAACAGCAGGACCGACCGCGACGCCTCGGCGGCGTCCAGGAGGGTGAGCGAGGTGGTGGTGAAGCCGGCCGCCGACTCGACCAGGGCGTCGTCGAGGCGGGCCAGGCTGCCGGTGGCCGCATAGAGGACGGTGCCGAACAGCACCAGCACCGTCCAGAGGAGGCCGATGCCGGCGAACACCCGGCCTGTTCCGGGCCGGTCCGGCGGCGCGACCCGCCGTCTGGCCACGGCTGCGAGGACCGCGCACACCGCCCCCACGCAGGCGAACGCGACGGCGTCGGTGTTGTCGTCGCCGATCCCGGCGAGGCCGCACACCATGGTGGCCACGCCGAGCACGAGGCCCGCATCCACGATCGAGGCGAACGCCCAGGACACGATCCGGGCCGGTGGCCGCTCCGTCGGACCGGGAAGCAGGGGACGGGTGCGACGCAGACCGCCCAAGCGTCTCAAGCCGCCAGCCGGTCCCCTGCCGCCTCCTGGTAAGCGCCAACTGCTCAAGAGTCCGTCGCCACGCAACGGTGTCACTCCCGCTCTTGTTCGCTAGCGCTCACGGGCCGCTCGGGCCACGGCCTCGCTGCACGGCTCGCGAGGACCTGCACGGATCACCACCTATCCGCTCGGCCTCTAGTTTTCGCACGTCAACAGCCGGTGGACCTCCCTCACCGAACCCGGGGTGGCGAAGGCGACCACATGGTCGCGTCCGCGCAGCCGGCTGCGGCCGCGGGCGATCTGCGGCTTGCCGTCGCGCACAATGGCCCCGATGAGCACACCCTTGGGCAGCTTGAGATCCTTCACGAGGGCCTCGTCGGCGGGGCAGCCCTTCTCCACTTCGAGCTCCAGCACCTCGGCGTCGGACTCCAGGAAGGTGGCCACCGCGGCCACATCGCCGCGCACGAAGCGCATCACTCCGTCGGCGGTGGCGGTTCGGGGCGACAGGGCCACATCGACGCCCGCGGAGTCCAGCAGCGACAGCAGGGCCAGCTTGTGCACCACCGCGATCGTCTCCGACGCGCCCACCGACTTGGCGTAGAGGCAGGCCAGGATGTTCGACTCGTCCTCGCCGGTCAACGCGGCCACCGCGTCGAACCGGCCGAGGTTGGTCTCCTCCAGCAGGTCGGCGTCGGTTATGTCGCCCTCGAACACCTGCACATCGGGCAGGCGCTCGGCCAACTCCAGGGCCCGCCCGGGGTCGCGCTCGACGATGACCACCTCCACTCCCCTCGACACCAGCCCCGCCGCGAGCATCTCGCCGGTGCGGCCCCCGCCCAGCAGCAGCACGTGGCGGACCGCGCCGGTTCCCAGACCGAGGAGCTTGGCCACCCGGTGACGGGCCCGCCGCTTGCAGACCACCCGCACCAGGTCGTCCTCCAGCAGCGTGTAGTCGGCGCGGGGAATGTAGGTGTCCTCGCCCCGGGTGATCGACCCCACCATGAACTCCCAGTCGGGCTCGTACTCGGCGGCGATCTCCGACAGGCGCCGGCCCACGATGGGGGCGTCGGCCTCAAGGCGGGCACCGATCACGATGGCCTCCCCCTGGGCCATCACCGCGATCTCCGATGCCCCCGGATAGTCGAGCAGGTTCAGGATCCGCTCCGCGGTCTGGCGGTCGGGATCTATGACCAGGTCGGCCCCGAACGCTCGGACCAGCTCCGCCGAGGCCCGGCTGCGCAACTCCTCGGACTCGATGCGCACGATGGTCTTGTCCACGCCGTGCTGCTTGGCGATCAACGACGTCACCAGGTTCACCTCGTCGTTGCTGGTGAGCGACACCACCAGATCGCAGCTGTCGAGCCCGGCGTCGGAGAGGACGCTGGGGTGGGTGCCGCTGCCCTCCACGGTGAGCACGTCGAGATCGGCGCCCAGTTGGCGCAGCCGGTTGGCGTTGACGTCGACCACCGCGACGTTGTGGCGCTCATGGCTGAGGCGAGCGGCCACGTAGGAGCCGACCTCGCCGGCCCCCACCACGATGACATGCACGGGTATGTTCTAGCGCCTCCGAGGGGGCCCGCGTGATCAGGCCAGCAGCCCGCCGTCGGCGATCACGATGCCGGCGTCGGTGGCGACTGCGTCGAGAGGCACGTCCCACCGGTCCTGAGGAACATGGGCGACCTGCTGGAACGAGTAGGCGACACCGATGGCCGTTGGTCGGGGCCCGCCGGACGGCAGCGACGCCAGGGCCCGGTCATAGAACCCCCCTCCCTGCCCCAGCCGGTGACAGCGCCCGTCGAAAGCGGTCAGCGGCACCAGCACCGCATCGTGGGCGGCGAAGGCCACCACCTCGCCGTCGGCCGGCTCGGGAATGCCGAAGGACCCCCGCACGAACGCCTGGCCCTCGCACCAGGCCACGAACTCCAGATCGTCGCCCACCACGCGGGGAACGGTGAACACCTCCCGGCGCTCGCCGTCCAGCAGCACGTCGAGCGGGATCTCCCCCCGCACCGCCCGGTAGGCGGCAACCCGGCGGGCGTCGGCTATCGCCGGAAACGATCCCAATCTCCGTGCCACCGCTGCCCCGGCCTCGGCCACAGCCGCCGGGCTCAAACCGGCGCGGCGGGCCCTCATCTCGGCCCGCAGGCGGGCTTTGGCATCCGACACCGAATCCATCCCTCAAGAGTAGGCTCGCCGGGTTCTAGGACTCGTCAAAGGGAGCAGTGTCTTGCAAGCAATCCCCTACATCGCGCTGATATCGGCCCTGGCCGCCCTCGCTCTCGCGGCCTTCTACTACCGGGACGTGAAGTCGGCCCCGGCCGGCAACGAGCGCATGGTCTCGATCATGAAGCAGATCCAGGCCGGGGCCCGCGCCTTCCTGCGCCAGGAGTACACCTGGGTCGCCGGCTTCGTGGTGGCGATGGCCGTCCTGATTCCGGTCGTCACCGGCGTGGCCCTGTCGTTCGTCAGCTACCTGCTGGGTGCGGCCCTGTCGGCGGGCGCGGGCTACGCGGGCATGACCGTGGCCACCATGGCCAACGCCCGCACCACCAACGCTGCCATCGACGGGCCGGCCAAGGCGTTGCCGCTCGCCTTCAGGGGCGGAGCAGTGATGGGCTTCTCGGTGGCCGGGCTGTCGCTGCTCGGCTTGACCTTCAGCTACCTGCTCTTCGTGGAGTGGATCGGCACCGACGACGCATTCGAGATCTTCACCGCCTTCGGCCTGGGGGCCAGCTCCATCGCCCTGTTCGCCAGGGTGGGCGGCGGCATCTACACCAAAGCCGCCGACGTGGGCGGCGACCTGGTTGGCAAGGTGGAGGCCGGGATCCCCGAGGACGACCCCCGCAACCCGGCCACCATCGCCGACGCCGTGGGCGACAATGTCGGCGACGTCGCCGGCATGGGCGCCGACCTGTTCGAGAGCTACTCGGGCTCGATCATCGCACCCGTGGCCCTGACCGCCTTCAGCCTGGGCCTGACCGCCGACGCCGCATCCAACGACTGGAACGTGCAGCTTCTCATGTTCCCGATGGCAGTGGCTCTCGTAGGCATGATCGCGGCCATCATCGGCTCGTTCGCGGTGCGCGGCGGGGACAGCAGCGAGGTCAAGGCGCTCGCCCGGCAGCTCCACCGGGGCACCACCGTGGCCATGTTCCTCACCGTCATAGGGACCCTCATCATGGGCGGGGTCTTCTTCGGCGACGGCGACCTGTTCGAGGCGTGGTACGGGCTGCCCTTGTCGGTCATCGGCGGGCTGGTCGCAGGCTGGGGCATCGGCAAGGTGGCCGAGATCTGGACCAGCGACCACTTCAAACCGGTGCGGCGCATCGCCTCGCAGGCCGAGACCGGCCCGGCCACCACCGTGCTGTCGGGAGTGTCGGCCGGGATGGTGTCGGTGGCGGCCTCGGTCGGGTTGATCGCCGTTGGCGTCCTGATCGCCTACTGGGGCGGCCAGCAGACCCTCGGCGACAGCACCTTCGGCGGGGTGTACGGCATCGCAGTGGCCGCGGTCGGGATGCTGGCCACCACCGGCGTGGTCGTGTCGGTCGACGCCTACGGGCCCATAGCCGACAACGCCGGCGGGATCGCCGAGATGTCAGAGCTCGACCCGAGCGTGCGGGAGGTGACCGACGCGCTCGACTCGCTGGGCAACACCACCGCGGCCATCGCCAAGGGCTTCGCGGTCGGCTCGGCCGCGCTCACCGCACTGGCCCTGTTCAAGTCCTTCGAGGTGGCATTGACCAGCGCCGCCGCCGAGGAGGGCAAGACGTTCGCGCTGAGTCTCGACGTCGGCTCCGTGGACGTGTTCATCGGACTGTTCCTGGGAGCCATGGTCCCGTTCCTGTTCGCCGCGCTCACCATCGACGCCGTGGGACGGGCCGCCAACAAGATGATCGAGGAAGTGCGCCGCCAGTTCCGCGAGATCCCGGGACTGCGCGAGGGCACCCCCGGCGTTGAGCCGGACTCTGCGGCGTGCGTGGCCATCTCCACGAAGGGGTCGCTACGGGAGATGCTGGCCCCGGGCGCGCTGGCGGTCGTGGTTCCGCTGGTCATCGGCTTCATCGATGTGGACGCGCTGGGCGGCTTCCTGGCCGGAGCACTGGTGACCGGCTTCGCGTTGGCCATCTTCATGGCCAACGCCGGCGGGGCCTGGGACAACGCCAAGAAGTACATCGAGGCCGGCGCTCACGGCGGCAAGGGTTCCGACCCGCACAAGGCCGCGGTGGTGGGCGACACGGTCGGCGACCCGTTCAAGGACACTGCAGGGCCGTCGATGAACATCCTCATCAAGGTGATGACGATCGTTTCGCTGGTCTTCGCTTCTGCGTTCGTTTAGGAGGCTCGTAGGAGGGCTCGCCCGGCCGGCGGGTCCTGTCGCCGGGCTCCGTGCGGCCGACGGGGCTTCGCCCCATTGTCGGACGCCCGGACCCGTCGCCACCCCCCGGCCTTGCCGGTCGCGGCCTTTGGCGTCTCTTACGACGCTGGGGTTACTTCTACGACGGTTCGGACTCCCTCGGCCGCTCGTAGGCGGTTGAAGCCTTCGTTCACGCCGGCCAGGGGAACCCTGTGGGTGATCATGGATTCGAGGTCGAGTTGGCCTCGCTGCCAGAGGCCTACTAGGCGGGGGATGTCTCGGTTGGGCCAGCAGTCGCCTAGCAGGCTGCCGACCAGGCGCTTCTGCTGGATCATGAAGACCGTCACCGAGCCGATGTCTACGGTGTGCTCTGGCGGTGGCGCGCCTACTACCACGGTCGTTCCTCCCGCGCCGGTGACCTCCAGGCCTAGTCTCACCAGGTTGGCCACTCCGGCGGTCTCGAAGGCGTAGTCCGCTCCTTGGCCGCCGGTGGCGTCGGCCACCGCCTCACGCAATTCGCCGGCGTCGCCTCCTACGGCGTCGGTGGCTCCGAGGTGCAGGGCTGCCTGCCGGCGGGACTCCACCGGGTCGGAGGCGATGATGCGGGCCGCGCCGGCGATGCGGGCTCCCTGGACCGCGGAGATGCCGACGCCGCCGAGGCCGGTCACCACGACGGTGGAGCCCCTTTCCACCTTGGCGGTGTTGAGCACGGCACCGACCCCTGTCTGCACCGCGCAGCCGATCAGGCAGGCCACTTCGAGGGGAATGTCGTCGTCCAGACGCACTACACCCGAGGCCGGGACCACCGTGTGCTGGGCGAAGGCGCCGACGCCCAGGCCCCGGTGCACGAGTTGGCCGGCCCTTGAGAACGGGGACGTGCTGTCGGGCCGGGTGCCGGCCACGAAGCTCATGGCCTGCGGGCAGCGGCTGGCTTGCTGGCGGGCGCAGCCGTCGCAGTGCCCGCACGGCGCCAGCGGCGTGATCATCACCTTGTCGCCCGGCGACACGTGGCCGACCCCGTCGCCCACCGCGGCCACCACTCCGGCCGCTTCGTGGCCGAGCACCGCCGGGAACAGGTAGCCCCCCTCGATGATGGTGAGGTCGCTGTGGCAGATGCCGCTGTGGCTGACCGCCACGCACACCTCGCCCGATCGGGGCCCGGCCAGTTCGACATCGTCGACCAGCTCGAGTAGCGATCCGGGCTCCGTCAGCAAAGCGGCTCTCATGCGAGGCCCAACCCTAGCCCCCGACCGAATTGGCAGCCCACGAAGCCGAAAACGGCCCCCACCGCTGCCAATTCCTGAAGGCCTCCAACCCTCCGACCGAATTGGCAGCCCACGAGGCCGAAAACGGCCCCCACCGCTGCCAATTCCTGAAGCGGTCAGGCCTCGAAGGGACCGCCCCGGGTGGTGGGGCCCACCCTGGCCAGCACCAGCGACATCACCCGGTGGGCGGCGTCGACGGCCGCTACCGGGGCGGCCCCGGTCCGCCGCGACATCAGGTAGCCGGCCACGAACCCGTCGGTGGCGCCGGTGCGGTCCACCACCGTGGCCGGAAGCGACGGCTCGCGGTTGTGAATGCCCTCGGCGGCGATCACCGCGGTGCGCTCCGGTCCGATCACGATCGTGCTGCCGCTTCCCTCGACGGGCTGGTCAGGCTCGAGGCCCAGTCGGGCGTGGTCGCGCCGGGTGAAGATCACAGTGTCGGGCTGCACCGCCGTCACCATCTCCGCGAACGCGGCCGCGCCGTAGTCCGCGACCTCGTCGGCGGACAGCCCGGTGAGGGTTATCGGCACCCGGCGCTCCATCGCCCCGGTGACGATGCCCTCCACCGCGGTGGCGAGGGGGTCGGACATGAGCGAGCGTCCCGGCACGAACAGCTGCACCGCTCCCACGAGAACCTCCGCGTCCACGGCGGCCAGCGTCGCCGAGGCTCCCCGGTCCACCAGCGTGGTGCGGTACCCCTGTTGCAGCAGGTTGACCGTCACCCCGGTCACGCCGTGGGCGATCACCCGGGTGTCCACCCCTCTCCTCTGGAGGTCGGCGACCAGCGAGCCGCCCAACGCGTCGGCGCCGACCTGGCCCACGAACCGGGCCGCGCCGCCCCGCTCGCAGGTGATGGCCGCGACGTTGGCCGCGGAGCCGCCCCTGACCCTCAGCGTGCGCACCTCCGCGACGTGGCCCCGACGCATCCCGTCGGGGAGCTCGACCACGAGCTCCTCGACCGAGTCCCCGATCGTCAGCAGCATCGCCCTCTGATCCGGCGACTGTAGTGTGCGGTCATGGTCTCGGAGATCTTCGACCCTGGAGCCTGGCGGGCTGTCGACGGCTTCGAGGATCTCACCGACGTCACCTACCACCGAGCGGTGGAGCACGGCACGGTGCGAGTCGCCTTCGACCGCCCCGAGGTGCGCAACGCCTTCCGCCCCCACACCGTAGACGAGCTGTACCGCTGCCTCGACCACGCCCGGGCGACCAGCGACGTTGGCTGCGTGCTGCTCACCGGCAACGGGCCGTCACCCCGCGACGGCGGCTGGGCCTTCTGCTCGGGCGGGGACCAGCGCATCCGGGGCCGTGACGGCTACCGGTACGCCTCCGGCGAGACCGGCGACACCATCGACGCCGGACGCTCGGGGCGGCTGCACATCCTGGAAGTGCAGCGCCTGATCCGCATGATGCCCAAAGTGGTGATCGCGGTGGTGCCGGGCTGGGCCGTGGGCGGGGGCCACAGCCTCCACGCGGTAGCCGACCTGACCCTGGCCAGCGCCGAGAACGGCCTGTTCAAGCAGACCGACACCGACGTGGCCAGCTTCGACGGCGGGTTCGGCTCGGCCTACCTCGCCAGGCTCATCGGCCAGAAGCGGGCCCGCGAGATCTTCTTCCTGGGTCACACCTACTCGGCGCATGAGGCCTTCGAGATGGGCATGGTCAACAGGGTGGTCCCCCACGGCGAGCTGGAGACGGTCGCACTGGAGTGGGCGCGAGAGATCAACGCCAAGAGCCCGACGGCGCAGCGGATGGTGAAGTTCGCCCTGAACCTGGTCGACGACGGGCTGATCGGCCAGCAGGTGTTCGCGGGCGAGGCCACCCGGCTGGCCTACATGACCGACGAGGCCGCCGAGGGCCGCGACGCCTTCCTGCACAAGCGTCCCCCGGACTGGTCACCCTTCGATTGGCACTACTGAGCGGCTGCCCGCCGGTCTCGCCGGGTCGGGCTATGAGCGGTCCGCAACGCTCGGCCTCTAGGCCGTCGCGATGAAGGCCGCCACCGTCTCTATGTGTGACGTCAAGGGGAACAGGTCGACCACGGTCCAGCGGTCCAGCGTGTAGCCGCATTCGATGAGGCGGCCGGCGTCCTTGGCGAACGACGACGGGTCGCAGCTCACCAGCACCACAAGGCGGGGCTTGCATGACAGCAACGGGCGTACGGCCGCCACGCCGAGCCCGGAACGGGCCGGGTCGGCCACGACGACGCTGGCCGGCGAGGCCCGCCACTTCTCCACCGGGATCCTCAGCACTTTGGCGCCGTCGCCCAGGTTGACCCGGGCGTCGGCCGCGGCGTCGACGCTGCGCTCGATGGCGGTGACCTTGCGGCCGGTGCCCACCGTGCCCGCGAACAGTCCGACGCCGGCGTAGGCGTCCACCATCGGCCCGTCGTCGGCCAGGGCCTCGACGGTCTCAGCCACCTCGTCTATGAGGGCCTCCGCCCCCGCGGGCCGGTTCTGGAAGAAGGACCGGGCCGAGATCCTCCAACGCCGGCCGGACAACTCCTCGTGTATCCAGGCCCGCCGGTCGTTGTCGAGCTCGTCGGTGCCCACCACCATCACGTCGTCGGGCACCGCCACCTCCTCCACGGTGGGGTTCACCACCACCATCCGCTCTCCGGTGCGGGATCCGACCCGGATGAACACCCCGTCGGCGGGGCCGTAGCGTCCCTCGACCAGCAGCTCCTCGGCGCCGTCGTCCACCGCCCCGCAGTCCTCGGGTATGACCACCTGGTGGCTGGAGCGGGCCATGAACCCGGCCCGCCCGTCCACCACCTTGGCCCGCACCGTTGTGCGGCCCCGGTCGACGTCGAGCATGCGCAGGGCCGGAGCCGGCGCGTCGACGCCGTGACGGGTCAACTGGTCCACCACGATCGACGCCTTCATCTGCATCTGGGCCCGGGCGTCGACGTGGAGCATGTCGCAGCCGCCGCAGCCCTGAAGATGATGTTCGCATGCCACCGGAACCCGGTGAGGTGACTCCTCGAGCACCTCGATGACCCTGGCTCTGGCCCAGCGCCGATCAACGGTATGGATCTCGGCGGTCACCAGTTCCCCGGGAAGGGCGCCCTCAACGAACACAACTCGCCCGTCGCAGCCCCTAGCCACCCCGACGCCGTCGCGCGCCGTGGCCGTCACCCGCAACTCCACGAGGCGACGGTATCGGCGCGATCAGCGATAGCGACCTGCTTCCTGGTGGACCATCGCGCCGCGCTGCTCGGTTAGGGTTCAAGCGTGGCTGTGGAGATAGCGCCGTCGGTGCTGGCGGCCGACGCTTCACGCCTGGGCGAGGAGTGCCAGGCCATCTCCGAGGCGGGAGCCCATCGGGTCCACTGGGACGTGATGGACGGGGTGTTCGTGCCCAACCTCACCTTCGGGCCCGACGTGGTGGCGGCATGCCGGCCGCTGGTGGACCTGCATTTCGAGGCCCACCTCATGGTGGTGAAACCCGACGAGCTGGCCCCCCTCTACATCGAGGCCGGTTGCGACACCGTGCTGATCCATGCCGAGACCTGCCCGCACCTGCACCGCTCGCTGGCCGCCATCTCCGAGGCCGGCGCCCGCTGCGGCGTGGTGCTCAATCCGCATACCCCGGCGTCGAGCATCTCCGAAGTGATCCCGATGATCGACGAGGTGCTGGTGATGACGGTCAACCCCGGCTTCGGCGGGCAGCGCTACATCGCCTCAGTCGAGTCGAAGATCGCGGAAGTGCGCCGGATGATCGACGACTCGGGCCGCAGCATCGACCTGGAGGTCGACGGAGGCATCACCGCGGCGACCGCTGGAGCCGCGGTCGGGGCCGGGGCGAACGTCCTGGTGGCCGGATCCGCGGTGTTCGGCCACCCCGAGGGCCCGGCCATCGCCATCAAGGAGCTGGCGGCCAGCGTCTGAGCCGGTTAGTTCTTGACGTAGTTGACCTCACCAGAACGGCACAATTACGTCAAGAAAGGAACGAGGCGGTCGAAGTACGTACTCGCCTCAGAGCATCTCGCCGCGCTTGACGATGACGTGGTCGATGATGCCGTAGTCCATGGCCTCCGACGCGGTGAACCACCGGTCGCGGTCGGAATCGGCCTCGATCTGCTCGACGGTCTGGCCGGTGTGGTGGGCGATGCGCTCCTGCAGCAGCTTCTTGGTGTAGGCCATCTGCTCGGCCTGGATGGCGATGTCGGTGGCCTGGCCCCGAACCCCTCCGAGGGGCTGGTGCATCATGATCCGGGCATGGGGCAGGGCGTAGCGCTTGCCGGGAGCCCCCGCGCACAGCAGGAACTGCCCCATCGACGCGCCCAGGCCGATGCAGATCGTGCCCACCTCGGGCTGGATGAACTGCATGGTGTCGTAGATCGCCATGCCCGACGTGACCGAACCGCCGGGGCTGTTGATGTACAGCCAGACCGGCTTGCTGGCGTCCTGGCCCTCCAGGTACAGCAGCTGAGCCATGATGAAGTTGGCGATCTCGTCGTTGACGTCGGAGCCGAGCACCACGATGCGGTCCTGAAGCAGCCGGTTGTACACCTCGCTGTGACGGTTGGCGACGGTGGTCGGTGTCTCGAAGCCGACCTCGCCGGGTTCGGGACGGAGCCGGGGCGGCGGTGAGTGCGATGTCATGGACACGAGGCTACCCGTGCCGCCCGCGGGCAGAACCCCACCGTGCGAACCTGACGGCGGTGGGCCGTCAGATACCCTGATCGGACTCGCGGACGTGGCGGAATCTGGCAGACGCGCTGGGTTTAGGTCCCAGTACCCACAAGGGTGTGGGGGTTCGAATCCCCCCGTCCGCACCCACCATAAGGAGGCCGCACAGTGCCGACCGCGATCGTGACCGGAGGAGCGAGAGGACTGGGCCGGGTCTACTGCGCGGCGCTGGCCGGCGAGGGGTTCGACGTCGTCGTGGCCGACGTGCTCGACACCACCGAGGCCGTCGACGAGATCCAGGCCGGTGGCGGCCGGGCCGTCGGCTGCCATACCGACATCAGCTCCGCGGCCGACACCGAGACGCTGGCCGCAGCCGCAGCCAGTGCCTTCGGCACCATCGACGTGCTGATCAACAACGCCGCCTACTACTCCCAGATCACCCGCAGCCCGTTCCACGAGGTCTCGCTACAGGAATGGGACCGGGCCTTCGAGGTCAACGTGCGGGGCGCCTGGCTCACGTGCTGCGCGGTCTACCCCTACATGAAGAAGCAGGGGTCGGGGAAGATCATCAACATCTCCTCCACCACCTGCTTCAAGGGCACGGTCGGCTTCCCCCACTACGTAGTGAGCAAGACCGCCCTCATCGGACTGACCCGCTGCCTGGCCGAAGAACTCGGTCCCGACGGCATAACGGTCAACACGGTCACCCCCGACCTGATACCCAACCCGTCGCTGCGGCCCTCCGACACCGCCAGCGACAAGTTCGTGGTGGCCGGGCGGGCCCTAAAGCGCACCCAGGTTCCCGAAGACATGGTCGGAACGATCCTGTACCTGGCCGGCCACGGCTCCGACTTCGTGACCGGCCAGAACTTCGTGGTCAACGGGGGTGCCTTCTACCAGTAAGAGCGCGCGCAAATAGGCGCTGACCTGCGGCTCTGTGAGGACGGCCACCGCCGGAGACGATTCGTATAGGAGCAGGTCAGAAGGGGTGTCTGATGGCGGTGCCCTCCGAACGGGCGAGGCGGGCCGCTCCCTATTTGCGC
>JAJEJB010000044.1 GCA_022828135.1 Acidimicrobiia bacterium
CTCAGGCGTCGCCGCGCGCATCCTGCAACGAATCCTCGCCCTCACCGCCGCCATCTGGCACAACCAGACCACCCAACAACCCCGCCCCGCCCGCAGCCTGATCGCCTACGACCACTGACCCCTTGGAACTAATCATCTAGCCTGACGGGATGGCCGGACCGCTGGCGTTGCGCTTCGTGTCGTCGTATCCCCGCGCTCGGGACATGCCTGCGACGGAAGTCGAGATCGCGCTGGTCGGGCGGTCCAACGTGGGCAAGTCGTCCCTGTTGAACGCGTTGGCCCAGCGCAAGCAGCTGGCACGCACCTCCAAGACGCCCGGCGCCACCCGGCTGATCAACGCCTTCGAGTTGGGCGCGGAGGGCTCGGGGCGCTTGCTGGTGGACCTGCCCGGCTACGGGTACGCCAAGGCGTCCAAGGCGGAGCAGGCCCGCTGGAGTTCCATGGCTGAGGGCTATCTCGCCCACCGGGAGCCGCTGCGGGGCGTGCTTCATCTCATCGACGGCGAGATCGGCCCCACCCGCCTCGACCTGCAGACCGTCGAGTGGCTGGACGGGCTGGAACTCCCCGTGACCTATGTCGCCACCAAGATCGACAAGGTGCGACCGTCCCGCCGGGGCGCCCGCAAGGCCGAGTTGGAGACCAAGCTCGGTGCCGAACGGGGCACCGTCCAATGGACCAGTGCCGCCAAGGGCACCGGCATCGCTGAGCTTCGAGCCCTGGTGGCCGCCCTGCTCCAGGCCTGACCGGCCCTCGCGGCCTGCTCGTGCTTCTGGGACCGTCCCCAGAGAGTGCTACCGGCAGCACCCCGCCGACGAGTCGCTGTCCGGATCGGTCGTCCCCCGGGGCTCCTTCCCGGCGGTCGCAGCCAGGGAGGCGACGGCGGCGGGCAGGCCGTGGCCGTGGGGCAGCCCGAGCACGGTCATCGCCGTCTCCAGTCCACCAAGGGCACCGAGCAGCATCGGCTCGTTGAGGTCGCCGAGATGGCCGATGCGGAAGGTCCGGCCCTCCAGCGCACCCATCATCCCCGACCCGACACTGACCCTGAAGCGGTCCCGGGCCATGTCGATCAGTGGGCCCGCGGCGATGTCGCCGGTACGCACGCAGGTCATCGCCGCAGTGCGGTGCTTGGGCTCGGCGATGTTGATCTCCCAGGGGCCGCCCGACGCCCACCCGTCCACCGCGGCGTGCACCGCGGCCGCCCAGCGACGGTGGCGGTCCACCGAAGCATCGATCCCGCCGTTCTCCGAGATCATGTCGAGCGCGGCCCTCAGGGCGAACATGTGCTGGATGGGCGGGGTGCCGCCGAAGCGCATGTAGATGTGGCCCCTCTCGAAACGGGGCGCCCACGACAGATGGAACCGAGGAGTGGACGCCGAGCGGTTGCGCTCCACGGCCCGATCGCTCAGCGCGCAGAACGCCAGGCCGGGCGGCATCATCAGGCCCTTCTGGGCCGCCGCCACCACCACGTCGATCCCCCAGTCGCGCATCCGCAGCGGCTCGATGCCCAGCGAGCACACCCCGTCCACCACGAATAGCGCCGGATGGTCGGCCGCGTCGATGGCGGCCCGCATGGCGGCCAGGTCGGTGACCGCGCCGGTCGAGGTCTCGGTGTGGACGATGCACACGCTGCGGATCCGGTGGTCGGTGTCGGCCGCCAGGATGTCGGCGATCTCGGCCGGGTCGGTCGGGCTCCGCAGATGCTCCGACGTGGACACCACCTCGTAGCCCAGGTCGCGGGCCATCAGGGCCCAGCGCCTGCCGAACAGCCCGCAGTCGGGGATCAATACCGTGTCGCCGGGGTCGAGGGTGTTGGTCAGGGCAGACTCCCAGGCGCCGTGGCCGACCGTGGTCAGCACCACGATCTCGTCGGCCCCGCCGAACACGCCGGGCAATTCGGCCCAGACGCTGTCGGCCAGCGCGATGAACTCGGGGTCGGCGAAGTCCATGGCCGGACGCCGGAAGGCCTCCAGCACCCGGTCCGGGATGTTGGTCGGTCCCGGATTCTGGACGAAGTACCGACCCGGGGCGCTCACGACTCGAGCCGCGCGGCCAGGGACTCCACCGAGTCGATGAACTCCTCGATGATCTCGTACACCACCTGGGCGCTGGTCTTGGACTGGTTCATGGTGCCCACGATCTGGCCGACAAAGTAGTTGGCCAGCTTCTCGGCGCCCGAACCGGCGGTGTGGGCGGCCCGCTCGATCCGGCGCTGGGCGGTGCGGGTCAGCACCGGCTGCAGGGGCATGCCCAGAGGGTCCGGCGTGTCGTCGCGGTGCCATTCCTCGGTCCAGGCCGACTTGAGCATCCGGGCCGGCTTGCCGGTGAGAGAGCGCGACCGCATCGTGTCCGACGAGGTGGCCGTCAGCATCTTGTCCTTCACCATCGGGTGGGTCTCGGCCTCGACGGTGGTGAGCCACACCGACCCGCACCACACGCCCTCGGCGCCCAGCGCCATGGCCGCGGCCATCTGGCGGCCCCGGCCGATGCCTCCCGCCCCCAGCACGGGCACATCGACGGCGTCGACTATCTCCGGGATCAGCACCATGGAGCCGATCTCGCCGGTGTGGCCGCCGGCCTCGTATCCCTGGGCGATGATGATGTCCACCCCGGCAGCCTGGTGGCGCTCCGCATGAACTGCCCGTCCCGCCAGGGCGCCGACCAGCTTGCCAGCGTCCTTGGCCGCATCGATCATGTACTGCGGCGGCGGGCCCAGCGCGTTGGCCACGAAGGCGCTGCGGTGGGCCAGGGCGATCTCCAGTTGCGCGCCGGCCGCGTCGGCCGAGAACGGCGTCGCGTCGCCGAGACTCCCGAAGGAGGTGAGCGAGTCCGAGCTGTCCTCGTCGGGCAGCGCCGGCACGTCGTAGCGGGCCAGGATCTCGTCCACGAAGTCGACGTGGGTGGCCGGTATCAGCTGGCGGACGTCGCTGAGGGTGAAGCCGCCGTCGGGGCCGCCGGCCAGGCTGGCCGGGATGATCACATCCACGCCGTAGGGCTTGTCGCCGACCTCGGCCTCGATCCATTCCAGGTCGGTCTCAAGGCTCTCGGGCGAGTGGGCCACCGCCCCGAGCACTCCCATCCCCCCGGCCTTGGACACCGCAGCCACCACGTCGCGGCAATGGCTGAAGGCCAGGACGGGAAACTCGATTCCCAGCATGTCGGTGATGCGAGTCTTCACAGCCGCGAGCCTACTTTCATCAAACGGCTTGCTGTCCGGCCGGTCCCCCGAACTGGCAGCACAGGACACCGAAACCGGCACCGACCGCTGCCAATTCGCCACCCGCCACCGACCACCCCCCGAACTGGCAGCACAGGACACCGAAACCGGCACCGACCGCTGCCAATTCGGCTGGAGTCCTTATGCGCGCCTTCGCTGGGTTTCGCTCCAGGTGAGGCCGGCTTCCACGTTCGGCTCGCGGGGAAGGCCGAGAACGTGCTCGGCCACGATGTTGCGCTGCACCGCGAACGTTCCGCCCCCCAGCGTGAGCGCCGGTGAGAACAGCAGGCCGTAGTGCCAGATGGGATCGACGTCGGGGAACTGGCCGCCGCCACGGGGGAAGTTGACCTCGGTGGCGCCGGTCTGCATCGACTTGGGGATCTCGCCTGCCGGCCCCGAGCCCGTGAGCAGGCCGGCCGCGCCGGCGGTGGCCGCGGCCAACTCCATCACCCTCCGGCCGTGGTCGTCGGACATGATCTTCTGGATCGACGCCTCGGGCCCGGGGGTGCGCCCGGCCAGGCGGGCGCTGAGGGTGCGCAACTGGTTGAGGCGGAGCACCTCGGCCTCGCAGTACACCGAGGCCAGGCGGTCGCGCAGCACCGGGTCGGACACGCCTCCGTTGCCCTTGACGAGCTCGATCAGCTTCTGGGCGGTGGGGCCGAGGCTCCAAATCACGCCGCCCGAGGACAGCCCGACCCGCTCGTTGGCCAGCGTCACCTTGGCCAGGCGCCAGCCGTCGCCCTCGGCGCCCACCCGGAGACTGGCCGGCAGCCGAACATCGTCGAAGAACACCTGGTTGAACGAGTGGGCGGTGGTCATGTCGACGATGGGGCTCAGGGTCACGCCGGGAGCGTCCATGGGGCAGATGAAGTAGGAGATCCCCTTGTGCTTGGGCACGTCCGGGTCGGTCCGGGCGATGAGGATCCCGAACTTGCTGTAGTGGGCGCCGCTCGACCAGATCTTGGAGCCGTTCACCACGTAGGTGTCGCCGTCGCGTACGGCCCGGGTGGACAGCGAGGCCAGGTCGGACCCGGAGTCGGGCTCGCTGAAGAGCTGGCACCAGTACTCCTCGCCGGTGAAGATGGGCCACAGGTAGCGGTCCTTCTGCTCGGCGGTGCCAGCGGCGAGGATCGTGGGCGCGGCCCAGCCGATCCCGATCAGGTTGTCGGGCCGCTTGACTCCGGCCGCGGCCAGCTCCCCGTCGATGATGAGCTGGTGCAGCCCGTCAGCCTCCAGTCCCCACGGCCGGGGCCAATGGGGAACCACGTATCCGGCCTCGGCCAGTTGCTTCCCGGTGGGACTCGGGTGCTCCGCCAGCCAGCGCCGCACCTCGGTCCGGCGGGGGTCGTCGTCGGCAGGAAGATCGAAGTCCACTCGCCCATCACTCTCGCCCGATCGGCACGAACGCGCAACCGACGCTCAGCCATCGATCTGGTATGGAAGGCCGATACGGTGCGGCTGCTCGGCCGGCCTGCCGGCAACCCCCGACGAGACAGGAGGCGGCAATGAAGCTGGGACTGAACACCGGATACTGGTCGGCGGGACCTCCCCGGGGAGTGACCGAGCAGATCGCGGCGGCCGACGGGCTCGGGTTCGACTCGATCTGGACCGCCGAGGCCTACGGATCGGACTGCTTCACGCCGCTGGCCTGGTGGGGAGCGGCCACCGAGCGGGTGCGGCTCGGCACGTCCATCACGCAGATGTCGGCCCGCACCCCGGCCGCCACGGCCATGGCCGCCATGAGCCTCGACCACCTGTCCGGCGGCCGTTTCGTGCTGGGCGTGGGCGCATCCGGGCCGCAGGTGGTGGAGGGCTGGTACGGGCGGCCCTACTCACGCCCGCTGGCCCGCACCCGCGAGTACGTGGACATCGTGAGGCAGGTAATCGACCGGGCCGGCCCCGTCGCCTACGACGGCGAGTTCTACCAGCTCCCCTACTCCGGCGACGGCAGCACCGGTCTGGGCAAGGCGCTCAAGAGCACCGTGCACCCGCTGCGGCGGGACATCCCCATCTACCTGGGCGCGGAGGGCCCGAAGAACGTGGCCCTGGCGGCCGAGATCTGCGACGGCTGGCTGGCCTGGCTGTTCTCGCCCCGCCACGACCACATGTACCGCAGCTTCCTGGATGAGGGCTTCGGCCGTCCCGGCGCCCGGCGCGCCGCCGACGACTTCGAGGTGGTGGCGTCCACCATCCTGGTCCCCGGCGACGATGTCGAGGCCTGCGCCGACTTCGTAAGGCCGGTGATCTCGCTCTACGTGGGAGGGATGGGCGCCAAGGGAGCCAACTTCCACCGGGCCGTGTTCGACCGCATGGGCTACGAGGCCCAGTGCGACACCATCCAGGACCTGTACCTGTCCGGCGACAAGGCCGCCGCCACCGCGGCGGTCACCACGCAGATGTGCGAGGAGATCTCGCTGATCGGCCCGTGGGCCAAGATCGCGGAGGATCTGGAGGCGTGGCGGGCGTCGGTCGTGACCACGCTGCTGATCAGCGGCGACGCGGCCACCCTCAAGCGCTTCGCCGAACTGGCCGCCTGAGCAGCCCGGAACTGGCAGCAGAATGCACGCTTTCCGTGCACAACGCTGCCAATTCCCCGGAGGGGGCCTTGGCTAGCGGGGGCCGAGGGTGGCGTGGGGCAGGCTCTCGATGACGCCCTGGGGGGTCACCGCCATGAACTCGGCCAGCTCTGTGAACTCCCGGAGCGTCCGGGCGTCGGTGTAGCTCATGGCGCTGCGCAGTCCTGCCATCAGCTTCAGCACCAGCTTGGAGACCTCCCCCTTGTAGGGGACGGTGCCCTCGACGCCCTCGGGGGCCCGGTACGACAGGTACTCCTCGTCGAGGTCCTCGCCGGCGCGGTCGGCCCGGGCCTGGACCGCCTCGAAGCTGGCCATGCCGCGGATGCGCTTCTGGAGGCCCTTCGGCCCCTGCTCCACCTCGCCGGGACTCTCCTTGGTGCCGGCCAGCATGCTGCCGACCATCACCGTGGACGCGCCCGCGGCCAGGGCCTTGGCAATGTCACCGGAGCCGCGGATGCCTCCGTCGGCAATCACCGGCACGCCTATCCCGGCGACGTCGGCGATGGCGGTCAACTGGGGCACGCCCACACCGGCCACGGTGCGGGTGGTGCACACGCCGCCGGGCCCCACCCCCACCTTCACCGCATCGGCTCCCGCCTCCACCAGGTCGGCGGCGCCGTCCATCGTGGCGATGTTCCCGGCCAGCACGTCAACGTCGCAGAAGTGGTCCTTGAGCTTGCGAACACCGTCGAGGGCGTGGTCGGAGTGGCCGTGGGCGATGTCCAGCACCAGCACGTCAGCTCCAGCCGCCACCAGCGCCTTGGCCCGTTCGACCATGTCGCGGTCTGTGCCCACCGCCGCGCCCACCAGGAGGTTCCCGCCTGCGTCCTTCACCTGGTAGATCTCGTCGGCCTGGGTGTCGGCCGGCATGAAGCGGTGCACGATGCCGATGCCGCCCAGCCGGGCCATGGCGATGGCCATCTCGTGCTCGCAGACGGTGTCCATGTTGGCCGCCACGACCGGCAGGTCCAGCTCGACGCGGCGCGACAGCCGTGTCCGCACCGAGACGTCCTGGCGGGACCGGATCGACGATCGCCGGGGGACGATCAGGACATCGTCGAAGGTCAGCCCCGTGCGCAGTTCTGGAAGCCCCATATGTGACGCCAACCTACAAGACGCGTCGACGCCGGACCAGGGATTGTCGACGCGTTCCGGGCAGTTCAGTCGACGGAGATCTGGGCCATCAGCGTGGCCCTCTGCTCATCGAACGACTCGAGGTCCATCTGCCCGTCGTCGTAACGGCGATGCAGGTCCTCCACCTTGGCCATGATCTCGTCATTGCTGAGGGACGGACCCTGCGGAGCCGCCTCGACGTCCTCCTCGTCGCGGTGGGCGTGCTCCAGCTCGTAGAGCTCACCCCGGCCGAGGCGCTTCTGGCGCTTGGCCTCGGCACGGGCCTTCTTGGCCATGTCCCTCTGACGCTTTGCGAAGCTGGATCGTCCGGTTGCCACTGGGATCAGCCTCCATGAATGTGCGTTGGCTCCTTGCTCCAGCAGGGGCCGACATAGCAGGCTAGACGCAACACCGACCATTTCCATCCCAGGCTCCGCTGCAGACAGACCCTTCCTATGCCCGACACCGCCGCCGTTGACATCTACTCGCCGGACACCTATGTCGCCGGCCCGCCGCACGAGCTCTTCGCCCGCCTGCGCCGCGAGCGGCCGGTGTGCTGGCAGGAGGTGCCCGAACAGGCCGGCTACTGGGCCGTGCTGCGCCACGCCGACGTGGTCCATGTCGCTCGCCAGCCCGAAGTGTTCTCGGCCTCCGAGGGCGGGGTGGTCATCGAGGATCTCGAGCCGGCCAGCCTCGAAGCCATGCGGGACATGCTCCTGGCCATGGACCCGCCCCGCCACACCGCCTACCGCAAACCGGTGTCGCCGGAGTTCAAGGCGCGGGTGATCGGCAGGATGGAGGACCAGATCCGGACCATCACCGTCGGGATACTCGACCGCACCGGTATCGGCCGAGAAGTGGAATTCGTCCACGACGTGTGCGCTCATCTGCCCAGCGAGGTGGTCGGCCAGCTGCTCGGGCTGCCCCGCGAGGACTGGCCGGCCATCCACGCCATGGCCGAGCGCAACTCCGGCGGCCAGGACCCCGACATTGCGGATCCGGCTGAGAGGGGTTCTTCCAGCATGGAGATGGCCGTGTACGCCATGGGGTTCGCGGCCCGGCGGCGCGCCATGCCGCCCCAGGGGGACCTGACCGACGTGCTTCTCGGCAGCCATTTCGACGGCCGCCTGATGACCGATGTGGACTTCGGCCGCTTCTTCGTGCAGTTGGTGACGGCTGGCAACGACACCACTCGCACGATGCTGTCGAGCGGCCTGCTGGCCCTGCTGCAGCACCCCGATCAGCTGGAGCAGGTGCGCCGGCGCTCAGACGCAATACCGGCCATGGTGGAGGAGGTGCTCCGCTGGTCCAACCCGCTGCACTACTTCCGCCGCACTGCGGTGGTCGATACCGAGATCGGGGGCCAGCCGATCGCGGCGGGCGACAAGGTGGCGATGATCTACACGTCGGCCAACCGGGACGAGGCCGTGTTCGACGATCCGCAGTCCTTCGACATCGCCCGGAACCCGAACCATCACCTGTCGTTCGGCATCGGTACCCACTTCTGCCTGGGTGTGCACCTCGCCCGGCTCGAAGGCAGGGTGTTCTTCGAGGAGCTTCTGGCCCGCGTCGAGCACATAGGGCTCGCGGGCCGGCCCCGGCGGCAGCGCTCGAACCTCAACAACGCTCTCAAGTCGCTGCCCGTCCGCCTCGACTGAGCTGCAGGACTGAGACCCCGCTCTTGTTCGCTGCGCTCACGGCCCGCTCGGGCCACGGCCTCGCAAGCTCGGCCTCTGGTCAGTCGGCGAAGCCGATGCCTCCTCCTACGGCCACGGTGGCGCCGGTCAGGTAGGAGCCGGCCCGCGACGCCAGATAGACCGCGGCTCCCGCCATGTCGTCCGGCTGACCGATCCTGCCCAGCGGGACCATGTCCGCCAGCTCGGCCCGGGCCTTCGGATCGTCGAGGATGAAGGCCATCATCTTCGAGTCGAACGGCCCCGGAGCGATGGCGTTGACGGTGATGTGCTCACGGGCGAGTCGCTTGGCGAGATGGCGGGTGAGGTGGATGATCGCGGCCTTCGACGCCGAGTACGAGTAGGTCTCCATGTCGGGCACCTTCAGGCCGTCGACGGAGGCGACGTTGATCACGCGGGCCGGTGTCTCCGGCCGGGCCGCGGCCCGCAGCAGGCCGAGCAGCTTCTGGGTGAGGAAGAACGGTCCTCTCACGTTGGT
Source organism: Acidimicrobiia bacterium (assembly GCA_022828135.1). Classification (GTDB taxonomy): domain Bacteria; phylum Actinomycetota; class Acidimicrobiia; order Acidimicrobiales; family Aldehydirespiratoraceae; genus Aldehydirespirator. Next base: position 9,076 of record JAJEJB010000044.1, read on the forward strand.
GTCGATCACCTTGTTCCAGCCGTCCACCGGGAACTCGTCCAGCCGGGCGCCCCAGCTGGCACCGGCGTTGTTGACGAGGATGTCGAGCGACTCCCACCGCTTCGCCACCTCGCTGGCAAGCGCCTGGCAGCCCTCGGGCGTGGCCAGGTCGGCCTGTACGGCCTCGCACGGGCCCAGGGCGGACAGATCCTCCGCGGCCGCCGCGAGCTGGTCGGCCTTACGGGCCGAGACGATCACCCGGCAGCCTGCGTCGAGCAGCCCGCCCGCGATCATGCGGCCGATGCCGCGGCTCCCGCCGGTCACGACGGCCGTCCTGCCGTCGAGTCCGAACAGCTCAGTCAAGCGATCGACGTTCATCGCCATGTTCTCGGGTCCCTTCCGGAGTTGTGAACGGCATTCTGCCGACCCGCAATCTTGGCAGGCACAAGCCTGCAGGCTCCAGCCGAACTGGCAGCCCAGAACACCGAAAAGGGCACTCACCGCTGCCAATTCCCCGCGCAGCGCCCGCCGCTAGGGTCAATCGGGATGGCAGTGACCCGTCGTAGCCGGTCCGGGGCTGGGAAGCGAAGCCGGGGCGCGGCGCGGGCCACGAGCCTGGCCGTGACCGTGGCGCTCCTCGCCGCGGCCTGCGGCGGCGGGTCCGGCGATGACGGGGAGCCGCTCCAGGACGCAGCGCCTCCGACTACGAGCGAGGCCGCACCGGCTTCGACGGTGACGACGTCCACGGCCCCGGCTACCACCACGACGGCACCGGCCACGTCGACCACAACTGCCGCCACCACGACGGCGACCACCTCGACCACGACGACCACCGCCACGACATCGACCACCACGACCGCTCCCCCGCCCACGCCCACCACCACCCTGGTGCCCCTGCCGGAGGCGTCCACTGTGGAGGGGCTGGTCGCGCTCGACCGCCCACTGGTGATCGCCCATGCCGGTGGCGACCAGGACTACCCCCACTCCACCTTGTACGCGTACACCCAGTCGGCGGCGGCCGGTTCCGACATCCTCGAACTCGATGTGATGCTGACCGCCGACGGGGCCCTGATCGTCCAGCACGACGACACCGTCGACCGCACCACAGAGGCCACTGGACCGGTCAACGAACTGACGCTCGCCGAGATCCAGGCCCTCGACAATGCCTATTGGTTCGTGGCCGGCTTCTGGGGCGACCAGACTCGACCGGCGGAGGAGTACGTCTTCCGGGGCGTCCGCACCGGGACGGTGGAGCCCCCCGAGGGCTTCGGGCCCGACGACTTCCGGGTGCCGACCTTCCGGGAGGTGGCCGAGCGGTTCCCGAACCATGTCCTCGACGTGGAGATCAAGCTGCAGACCGGTCCCGACGGCGAGGAAGACCCCGCCACCGGCATAGCCGGGGCGGAGGTGCTCGCGGCCGAGATCGCCGACCTCGGTCGGGAGGACTCGGTGATCGTGGCCTGCTTCAACGACGATGTCCTGGAGGCCTTCAGCGCCCAGGCCCCCACGGTGGCGACCACTCCCGGAGAGGCGGCCCTGCTCGCCTGGTTCACAAGGTCCGGGGAGCTGGATCCGTCCGTTGGGGTTGTCCAGGTTCCCTTCACGTACCAGGGGATCCCAGTGGTGACGCTCGACACGGTGGCCCGGGTGCACGACGAGGGCCGGGAGGTCTGGGTGTGGCTGAGCGGGACCGACGTCGTGGAGACCCGAGAGTTCTATGCCGAACTGTTCGCTCTGGGTGTGGACGGCGTGATCGCAGGCCGCCCCGCCGAGGCCGCGGCCGCCCTGGCCGAGATCGTGGGCTAGGGCCGGCGGCGGGCTATCTCGAAGCAGGCCACCGCGGCGGCGGCTGCGACGTTGAGAGAGCCGAGCGAGCCCCGCAGAGGGATGGAGGCCAGCACGTCGCAGCGCTGGGTGACCAGCCGTGACAGTCCCCTGCCCTCGGAGCCCAGGACCAGAGCCACCGCCTCGCCCGCCAGATCTAGTTCGTGCAGGGGTCGGGGCCCGGCCGCATCGAGCCCGACCGTCCAAACGTCATGGCTGCTCAACGTGCGCAGCGCGGTCGGGATGCCGGGCACGACCGCGAACCTGAGGTGCTCCACCGCGCCGGCGGCCGCTTTGGCCACCGTGGGTGTGATCCGGGCGGAGCGGTGGCGGGGCAGCACGACCCCGGTCACTCCGGCACACTCGGCGGTGCGCAGCACGGCGCCGAAGTTGCCCGGATCGGTGATGCCGTCCAGGACCAGCAGGAAGGGCGCTCCGGCCGGGCGACCATCACGACCGGCGGTGCCTTCCGTCGGCGCTTGAGCCAGCTCGGCCACCTCGACCTCCGGCAGCGGATCGGCCCGGGCGACGACGCCCTGGGGTGACTCGGTCCGGGCAGTGGCATCGAGCTCGGAGCGGCTGACCTCCCGGATCGCGGCCCGCTGCTCGCGGGCCAGCTCGACGATGTGCTCGACGATGGGCGCGGGATCGAGGCCCTTTGCGATCACGACGGTGCGGGTCCGCCGCCGGCCCGCCAGCAACAGCTCCCGGACCGCTTGGCGGCCCTCGACCTGTTCCCCGCCCAGGCCGCTGCGGTCCCGTCCCGCCGGCTTGGAGGCACGGGACCGGCCGGCATGCGGGCGCGAACCTCGTGGCTGTCCCGGGCGGGGACGGCTGGATCGGTTAGGACGGCCCATCGGCGCGGGTCCCGTCCGTGTCGCCGGACCGTCGAACCACCAGGGCCACCGCCATGGCGGCCACCCCCTCGCCGCGGCCCAGAGCCCCCACGCCCTCGGTGCTGCGGCCGGTGACGGTCACGGGCGCACCGGCTGCGGCACTAAGGCGCTGCTGCATGACATCACGGTGGGGTGCCAGCTTGGGCGAGTCGAGCACGGCGGTGCACGACACGTTCACCGGATCCCATCCCGCCTCCCGCACCGCGCCGGCGGCTCGACGCAGCAGGTCGATGCTGTCGGCTCCGGCCCAAGCCGGATCGCGGTCGCTGAACATCTGGCCGATGTCACCGAGGCCGGCCGCGGCCAGCAACGCGTCGATGCAGGCGTGGGCGACCGCGTCGGCGTCGGAGTGTCCGTCGAGGCCGCGCTCGTCGTCGAAGCGCACCCCACCCAGCACCAGTGTCCGCTGCGGGTCGTCGCTATAGCGGTGCACGTCGAAGCCCTGCCCGACCCGCATTCCAACCTCAGCCATGACCACCACCTGACTCGCCGGAGGGTGAGCATGCCTCCAGCAGTGCTTCGGCTGTCACCAAGTCGTGGGGTTCGGTGATCTTGAGGTTGCGGCTGTCGCCGTCCACGGTCACCACTGTCGCACCGGTCGCCTCCACCAGGGTGGCGTCGTCGGTGGCGTCGGCGCCGGCGGCGTGGGCGGCCCGCAACGCGCCGGCTCGAAAGGCTTGGGGCGTCTGCACCGCGGCCAGCTTGCGGCGATCGGCAGTGCCCCCGCCCCGCCAGCGGATCGTGTCGGTCAGGTCGATCACCGGAATGGCCGCGTCGGCACCGGCGCGCACCGCCTGGATCACCCGCTCGAACACGCCGTCGGTGGCCAGAGGGCGGGCGCCGTCGTGCACCAGGACGATCTCGGCGTCGCCGGGCACCCGGCTGAGCCCGCGGCGCACCGAGTCGGAGCGCAATACCCCGCCCGCCACGGCGACAACCTGCCCGGCGCAGACACCGTCGGGATCCGACAGCTGCCAGGCGTCCGCCCCGACGGCCCGTGCCTCGGGCAGCACGACCACGACACCCTCGGACCAGCGGGCGGCACGCTGCACAGTCCAGTCGATCACGCACCGGTTCCCGAGGCGGCTGAACTGCTTGGCCCCGCCGAAACGGTTGCCCTCCCCGGCTGCCGCCACAATGGTCCAAACCCCCGCACCAGATCGGCCGCTTCGCTCACGATCACTCTTACTCACCGCTACTAGTGTGGGCCGTTGCTATGTCCGACACCACCTCCACGGCTCCCGATATGGCCATCGAGGCCTCCCCCGGCGGACTGCGGGAGGCTCTGCGGGAGACGATTCTCTTCGCCGAACTCGATGACGAGCAGCTCGATCACATCGCGGCCGCCGGCAGCGTGCAGTCGCTGCAGCGGAACTTCGTCCTGTTCGAGGAGGGGGACGAGCCCGGCGAGTTCTACCTGGTGCTGTCGGGCCGGGTGGCCATCGCCCAGGAGTCCGACGACGGGCGGGAGTCGCTCCTGGCGGTGCTGGGTCCCGGTGAGCTGTTCGGCGAGATGGGATTCCTCGACGGCCACAACCGATCGGCGCAAGCCCGGGCCCTAGAGGAGTCCGAGATGCTGGTAGTGCCATACGCCGAGCTGCGGCTGCTCTACGAGAACCATCCGACGGCGCTGTGGAGCGCGGTGCAGCTCCTGGCCCGGAGGCTGCGAGCGACGGACCGGGCGCTGTCCGACACGGTGTTCCTGGACGTGATGGGACGTACCGCCAAGCGTCTGCTGGAGATGGCCGGCGACAAGGACGAGTTCGAGATGCCCCTCACCCAGGAGGAGCTCGCCTCCATGGTGGGAGCCAGCCGCGAGCGGGTCAACAAGGCGATCCACGCATTCGTCCGGCTGGGCTGGATCACCCACGACCACCGCCACTACAAGATCACCAACCGCAAGAACCTAACCCTGCGCGCCCGCTAGTGGCGGCCGGGCGACGGGGCTCAGGGCGCCGACAGGAGTTGGTCGACGGCGGCCTCCGGGGTTATCTGGTCCTGCTCGACGGCGTGTTCGAGCTCGGCTCGGCGCTCGGCCAGGCCGGGCTGGGACTCGAACTGCTCTAGCAGGCGGCGCTCCAGCAGCACCCGCATCCATGCCAGGCGGCCCCGAGCCCGGCGGCGGGCCAGCGCGCCTGAGGTGTCGAGGGCACGACGGTGCTCCACGATGCAACCCCACAGCTCGTCCACGCCCGCGCCGGTCAGGGCCGAGACCGTAATCACCGGCGGAGGGCCCTCCTCGGCCATCGGGGCTAGCAGGGGTAGGGCCCGCCGGAACTCGGCCGCGGCCAGCCGGGCCGCCTGCTCGTTGTCGCCGTCGGCCTTGTTGACCGCAAGGACGTCGGCCAGCTCCAGCAGGCCCCTCTTGACCGCCTGCAACTCGTCGCCGGCACCGGCCAGGACCAGCACACAGAGACAGTCGACCGACGCATGCACGGCCGCCTCCGACTGGCCGACCCCCATCGTCTCCACCAGCACCACGTCGTAGCCGGCCGCTTCCAGGACGGTGATGGCGTGCGGGGTCGTGCTGGTCACGCCGCCGAGCGTCCCCGCCGACGGCGAGGGCCGGATGAAGGCGTTCTCGTCGGCCGCCAGGGTGGCCATGCGGGTCTTGTCGCCCAGGATCGAGCCCCCGGTGACCATGCTCGAAGGATCGACGGCCAGCACGCCCACCCGGTGGCCGGCGCGGGTGAGCCGGGTGCCGAGGGAGTCGATCAGCGTCGACTTGCCCGCGCCGGGCACGCCGCTGATGCCCACCCGGTGGGCGCCCCCGGCGTGGGGCAGGAGCTGCGCGAGCAACTCCTGGGCATCGCGGCGGTCGTCGGGGCGCGACGACTCCACCAGCGTGATGGCGCGGCCCATGGCGGTGCGGTCGCCCGCCCGCACGCCGGCGACCAGGTCGTCCATGTCTAGAGGTGCTCCAGCAGCTCGGCCGCGGCCTCCGAGATCACGGTGCCGGGCGGGTAGACCGCCACCGCGCCGGCGGCCAGCAGGTCGTCGACATCGGCGGCGGGGACGACCCCGCCCACCACGATGGCGATGTCGTCCCGGCCCAGCTCCGCAAGCTCGTCGCGCAGCTGGGGCACAAGGGTGAGATGGCCCGCGGCCAGCGTCGACACCCCCACCACGTGCACGTCGGCCTCCACCGCCTGGCGGGCGACCTCGGCCGGCGTGGCGAACAGCGGGCCCACGTCCACGTCGAAACCCAGATCGGCGAAAGCGGTGGCGATCACCTTCTGGCCCCGGTCGTGACCGTCCTGGCCCACCTTCGCCACCAGGATCCGGGGGCGGCGGCCATGCCGGTCGGCGAACTCGTCCACCCGGGCCCTCACAGCATCGACGCCGGCGTCATGGTCGCCCCCACCGGAGCCTGCCGATCGCGCCTCGGTGCCGTACACGCCCTCCACCGATCTGATCTCGGCCACATGACGACCGTAGACGGTTTCGAGGGCGTCGCTGATCTCTCCGACCGTCGCGTGGGCCCGGGCCGCGTCGATCGACAGCGCCAGCAGGTTTCCACCACCGGTGCGGGCGGCCGCCGTCAAGGCGTCCAGAGCGGCCCGCAGGCGTGCGGTGTCGCGTCCGGCCCGCAGCTGCTCGAGCCGGGCTATCTGCCTCCGGCGGACCTCGGCGTTGTCGATGCGGCGGACCTCCACCGGCGCGCCCGCGCCGTCGGAGACCCGGTAGCGGTTCACGCCGACCACGGCCTGACGGCCCGAGTCGATGCGAGCCTGGGTCCGGGCGGCGGCCTCCTCGATCCGGAGCTTGGGAAGGCCGGTGGAGATCGCCGCGGCCATCCCGCCCAGCTCCTCGACCTCGCATATGTGGGCCCAGGCCCGCTCGGCCAGCTGCTTGGTGAGCCGCTCGACGTGGTAGCTGCCGCCCCACGGGTCCACGGTGCGGGTGATGCCCGACTCGTGCTGGAGGAACAGCTGCGTGTTGCGGGCGATGCGGGCCGAGAAGTCGGAGGGCAGGGCCAGCGCCTCGTCGAATGCGTTGGTGTGCAGCGACTGTGTGTGGCCCTGGGTGGCCGCCATGGCCTCGACGCAGGTGCGGACCACGTTGTTGTAGGGATCCTGCGCGGTGAGGCTCCAGCCGCTGGTCTGGCAGTGGGTCCGCAGGCACAGCGAGCGGGGATCCTGAGGGTCGAACTGGCTCATCAGCCGGGTCCACAGCAGCCGGGCCGCCCTCAGCTTGGCCACCTCCATGAAGAAGTTCATGCCGACGCACCAGAAGAAGCTGAGCCGGGGGGCGAACTCGTCGATGTCCAACCCCGCGGCGAGCCCGGCCCGGGTGTACTCCACCCCGTTGGCGAGGGTGTAGGCCAGCTCGATGTCGAGGGTGGCTCCCGCCTCCTGCATGTGGTAGCCGGAGACCGAGATCGAGTTGAACCTCCGCATCCGCTCGGCGGTGAAGGCGATGATGTCGGCCACGATCCGCATCGACGGCGCCGGCGGGTAGATGAACGTGTTGCGGACCATGAACTCCTTGAGGATGTCGTTCTGGATGGTCCCGGCGAGCTGCTCCGGCTCCACGCCCTGCTCCTCGGCGGCCACCACGTAGAGGGCGAGGACCGGAAGCACCGCGCCGTTCATGGTCATCGACACCGTCATCTCGTCCAGCGGGATGCTGTCGAACAGGATCCGCATGTCGAGGACCGAGTCGATGGCCACCCCGGCCATGCCGACGTCTCCGGCCACCCGGGGGTTGTCGGAGTCATAGCCCCGGTGGGTGGGGAGGTCGAAGGCGACCGACAGGCCCCGCTGGCCGGCGGCCAGGTTGCGGCGGTAGAAGGCGTTGGACTCCTCCGCGGTGGAGAATCCCGCGTACTGGCGGATCGTCCAGGGCCGGGTCACGTACATGGTGGGATACGGCCCGCGGACGAAGGGCGGCAGACCCGGATAGCTGCCCACGAAGTCGGCGCCCTCGATGTCGTCGGGGCCGGCCAAGGGCGGGACGGAGATGCCCTCGGGCGTCTCGAACGGCACCGGGTCGATGGCGGCCGCCGGCGGTTGGCCGGCAGCGTCACCGTCGTGCAGCTCGACCAGCGAGAAGTCCGGGATCGTAGTCACGGGTCAGGAGAGGAGGTCGTTGAGGTCGATCACCATCAGGACCGTCAGCAGCACGATGATCGCGGCGTTGAGCGCGGTGATGAGCCACCGGTAGCGGTGCCCGGTCCTCTGGAAGCGGCGGATGCTCAGGACGTTGAACACGATGGCCACTCCGCCGATGGCCAGGCCGATGCCCGAGCCCACTCCCGAGGCGATGCCGGCCGCGGGCAGCAGCCACGGGAACAGCACATAGAACAGGAAGCAGCGGACGCCCGACACCACCACCGAAGTGCTGAAGACCCGCTCGGCCGGAACCTGGGGCGGCGCGCCGGGGTGCGAAGTGTCTGGTTCGGCGGCCGCGGTCACCGCCATAGCGTGCCACGCCCCCGGCGGAGCGCCACGCGGAGCGTTGCCGGCTCAGCCGAGCGCGGCCAGGACTGTGTCGGTGTCGGTGACAGTCGAGACGTTCTGGAGGGCGTAGTCGACCGCCACCCGGTGCCACTCGCCGTCGAACGAGCCGGCTGCGTCCTCCGGGAACACGACGTAGTACCCGAGATCGGCGCCGGTGCGGGCCGTGTGGGACATGGCCATGTTGGTGAGCACGCCGCTCAGGATCAGCGTGTCCCGCCCGAAGCCCTTGAGCATGGTGTCGAGCTTGGTGTCATGGAACGCGCTCATGCGCATCTTCTCGATGATGAAGTCGCCTTCCTTGGGAGCGGTGGCCGGCGACGGCTCCGCTCCCCAAGTGCCCCGGTCGAGGCTGCCCGAGGAGGCCACCGCCTCGAAGAGGCCGGCGTTCACCTTGAAGCCGGGCGAGCCCGGCTCCACGATGAACCACACGTGCATCACCGGGATGCCGAGTTCCCGGCACCGGTCCGCGAGCCGACTTATGTTGGCTTCGAGGTTCTGCTCGGCGTGGTGGGCGCGGGACTCGGGCGTCGAGAAGGCGCCGCCCTCGCTGAGGGACGCGTTCTGCATGTCCTGGATGATCAGGGCGCAGCGTCCGGGGTCTAGTTCCAGTGCCATGGGGCCTCCTTCGGATTGACTCCTTCAGATTGATTGGTGGGTTCCGGGAGTCCGGGTGCCGTCGACTCGCGAGCCCGTCAGGCCCGCATGAACCCCTCGGTGTGGGGGCCGACGATGGTCGGCAGCGAGCGCACGGACGTGGACGAGGCGAAGAACAGGGTGTGGAAGTCGGGACCACCCCAGTGCAGGTTGGCCACCACCTCGTCGATCTCGACGACACCGAGGTGGTTGGCGTCGGAGTCGAACACCCACACGCCGCCGGGGCCCGTCACCCAGATGTTGCCCTGCTCGTCGCACTTCATGCCGTCGGGCACGCCGGCCACGTCGTCGTCCGACAGCCCGTCGACGAACACGTCGCCGCCGTCGAGGGAGCCGTCGGCGTTCACGCTGTAGACCCGCACCAGCGCGTGGGTGGTGTCGTTGATGTACAGCAGCGACTCGTCGGGCGAGAAGCACAGGCCGTTGGGCTGGTCGAAGGTGTCCTGATCCACGCAGAGCTGCGTGGCGCCGTCGGCGCCGGGCGCCACCCGGAACACGCCCTGCCAGCCCAGCTCGCGGGGACGTTCCAAGCCGAAGCCCGGCATGCGGCCGTACCACGGGTCGGAGAAGTAGATCGTGCCGTCGGCCCGGACCACCACATCATTGGGGCTGTTCAGCTCCACCCCCTCGAAGTGCGAGGCCACCGTCTCGCGGCTGCCGTCGGGGCGCTCGCGCATCACCTTGGAGGTGGAGTGCTCGCACACGATCAGGTTCAGGTCGGCGTCGTAGGTCATGCCGTTGCACTTGTCGGCCGGCCGGAGAACCTCGGTCACCTCGCCGTCCTGCCAGCGGCGACGCACGTCGCCGGGCATGTCGGAGAACAGCAGGTAGTGGTCGCGGGGATGCCAGATCGGGCCCTCGGTGAAGGTGAAGCCGCTGCCGATCACCTCGACCGCGGCGTCCCGGTCAACGAGCCCCCAGAATCTGTCGTCGTTGGCGCGCAGGGTCATTGTTGAGCCTCCTGTTTACGGGTTGGAAGAATGTCGAGACGTCACGCCCCCCAGGTCCTGGTGGACGAGAAGCTGTTGATCGACAGCTCCTCGTCGAAGGCCACCATGCGGCCCTCTCGGCGAGGCTCGCTCCTGGCGTCGAGGGCGGCCAGCACCCGCTCGGGCGTTATCGGGAACTCGGTGACCCACACACCCACGGCGTCGTAGATGGCGTTGGCTATGGCCGCGGGCTGGGCATTGTTGGCCATCTCGCCGATTCCCTTGGCGCCGTACGGCCCGCCCTCCGACGGGTTCTCGATCAGCACATTGTTGATCTCGGGGAGCTCGGCCATGGTCGGGACGTGGTAGGTGCTCATGCCGTCGCCCCGATGCTCTGCGCTCGGGTAGTACGGGTAGCAGGTCTCAAGGACACCGAACCCGAGGCCCATCACCGCCCCGCCCTCGATCTGGCCCTCCACCAGGGTGGGGTTCATGGCCCGGCCGATGTCGTAGGCCTGGGTGAGCTTCAGCACCCGCACGTCGCCGGTCTCGTCGTCCACCTCGACTTCGGCCGCGCACGCCGCGTAGGAGATGGCCGCGTGGGGCGGCTTGTCCACCTCGCCGGTCTCCGGGTCGACGATGGCCGCGCCCGGGTTCAGGTGGGCGCCGTCGCCGGTGAGCAGCTCCCCGTGCACGAAGGTGGCCGCGCCGGCCACCTCGTCCACGCCCATCGACTTCGCCGGCGTGCCCTTGACCGACACCGTCCCGTCGGCGACCTCGAGGTCTTCGGGATCGATCTCGAGTTCGCGGGAGGCAATGGCAAGGATGCGCTCGCGCACCTGACGGGCCGCCTTCAGCACCGCGTTGCCGGCCACGAACGTGGCCCTCGAAGCGAACGTGCCGGTGCACATCGGCGAGGAGTCGGTATTGGAGTTGTCGTAGGTGATCCAGTCGTAGGGGACGCCGAGCGTCTCGGCCACGATCTGCGACTGGACGGTCTTGGAGCCGTTGCCGATGTCGGACGTTCCCGAGAACACGTCCACCCGGCCGTCAGGCTTGACCTTGATCCAGGCCTGCGACGGATCACCGTTCTGGTTCATGCCCGTCGGGTACTCGATGGTGGCGAGGCCCTTGCCTCGATGTAGAGCCATCAGTGGCCTCCTCCCGATCCGATCTGGGCCGCGAGATGATCCGGCAGCATGTCGGCGGAGCGCTGGTCCCTGGTCATCGCCCGCAGATCGTCGCTCAGTTCGGAACCGGTGGCCGAGGCCAGCGACTGCAGCACTTCCACCGTGCTGGGATCCTCGTAGGGGATGCGGTTGGGCGAGGTGTCGTTCACCCGATTGGCGTTCTTGAGCCGGAACTCGTAGGGGTCCATCCCCAGCTCTCGCGCCACCCGCTCGGCGTGGACCTCGATTGCGGTGGACAGCCCGGTTATCCCGTAGCCCCGCATGGCGGTGGTGGGGATGCGGTTGGTGAACACCACGTACCCGTCGAAGTGCAGGTTGGGGATGGTGTAGGCGCCGGTGTGGTGGAAGCTGTGCTTGGTCACTCCGTACACCGAGAAGCGTCCGTAGGCGCCGGCGTCGTGGATGGTGAGCATCTTGCGGCCCAGGATCCACCCGTCGCGGCTGACCGCGTCGATGATCTCCATGTGCCAGGGACCCCGGTTGCCGGAGGCGAGCATCTCCTCCTCGCGGGTCCAGCGCCACTTGACGGGCCGCTCCGTCTTCTGCGCGGCCAGCGCGGTCAGCGTGTCCGAGGCGGTGTCGACCTTGCCGCCGAAACCACCGCCGACGGTGCCGCCCACCATCTTCACCTGGCTCATGGGGAGCTGCAGGTGCGAGCACACCACCCCGAGCGAGAAGTACATGGCCTGGGTGCAGGTGTGGATGGTGAGGCGACCGTCGGGCTCAGGTACGGCGACGCACACCTGGGTCTCCAGCGGCACCTGCTCCTGGGACTGGGTGCGGTATACGCCCGACACGATCAGGTCGGCCGCGTCGAAGGCGGCCTCGATGTCGCCCTTGCGGATCTGGCGGACGTCGAGGTTGCCCTCGTACTGGTCGTACCAGTTGCCGAAGGCGTCGTTGACCACCGGAGCGTCGTCGTCGAACGCGAGGCGCACATCGAACAGGGCGGGCAGCTCCTCGTAACCCACATCGATGGCCGCGCACGCGGCCCGGGCGATGTCGACCGTGTCGGCGGCCACCAGCGCGATCGGCTGGCCCCGGTAGCGGGCGTGGTCCTTGGCCAGCAACGGCTCGTCGCCGGGGATGCCGCCCCCGGAGAGGTGGCCATAGACAAGCAGGGGCACATCGGCGTGGGTGATCACGGCGTGCACGCCGGCCATGGCCTCGGCCGCGCTGGTGTCGAGGTGGGTGATGCGGGCGTGGTGGTGCGGCGAGCGCAGCGCTGCGGCGTGCAGCATCCCGGGCAGGCGCACATCGTCGACGTAGGTCGTGCGACCGGTGACGTGGCCCACGCCGTCATAGCGGGGCAGGCGCGCCCCTACGACCTTCATGACTGTCCTCCTCCTGCCGTCCCGGCCAGGGCCCTAGCTCTCATGACTCGGCTCCCGCAATGGTCACGTAGGTGTTGTTTGCGCTCGATGCGGTGCTGTCGATGTCCAACTCGTCGCCCCGGGCTGCGGCGGCCACGGCTTCGAGGATCTTCACGTAGCCGGTGCACCGGCAGAAGTGCCCGGCCAAGGCCTCGCGGATGGCGTCGGTGTCGTCCGAGCCGCCCGCGTTGACGTAGGCGGTGGCCGCCACCACCATCCCGTCGCTGCAGAAGCCGCACTGGGCCGCGTAATGGTGGATGAAGGCCTGCTGGACCCTGGACAGGTCCTCGGGCGTGCCCAGCCCCTCCACGGTGACGACTGCTGCGCCGTCCACGGTGCAGAGCGCGGTCAGGCAGGACCGGCGGGGCTGGCCGTCCACCAGCACCGTGCAGGCTCCACAGCCACCCGACTCGCATCCCGCCTTGGGGCTGGTGATGTCCAACTCCTCGCGCAACACGTTCAACAGCGAGGTCAGCGGCGGTGACTGCACTGTGCAGGAAACGGAATTCACGGTCAGTTCCATGTCACGCTCCCAGCTGCTCGAGGGCCCGGCCGACGTAGACGGGAAGAACCCGGCTGCGATACGCGGCCGACGCCAGAGCGTCGTCGTAGGGATCAGCGTCGGAGACGGAAGCAGCCGCCGCGTCGGCGATCGAGCCGCCGCCGGCCAGAACAGCCTCGGCGGCATGCAGCCGGCAGGCATCCGGTGCCGCCCCCGTGGCCGCGATAGTCACAGCACCGTCCGCACCACGGACCGCGCTCACCGACATGGCGGTCAACGACTGCGTGTGGTGGCGCCGCAGCGCCACGAACGAGCCCGCCTCGGGAACCGCGAAGGCGACGTCCAGGAGCAGCATCCCGGGCCGGGCCCCGCCCGAGGCTGCGAAGTCGGCTATGCCTCCGGTATGGGTGCCGTCGGGATCGGCCCAGCGCAGGACCGCTCCGAGCGCCAGCAGCGGTCCGCGCAGGTCGCCGTACGGAGCGGGCGAGCAGATGTTGCCGCCGATGGTGGCTTGGGCCTTCACCTCGTTGTCTCCGATGTTGGCCGCGCACGGACCGACGGGCGCATCCAGCCTCGTGCACGCCGCGAGGGGGGCCGCCGCGCCGACCGTCATGCGTCCGTTCGACCTCGAGATCCCGTCCATCTCGGCCCGGCCGAGCCACACAGCCCGCTCCACCGCGACCTGGCCGAGAGTGTGCTGAGGCACCAGCAGCGTGCCGCCCGCAAGCACCGTCGCGAACGGCTGCTCCGTCACGGCGGCCACCGCTTCAGCCTCGGAGGACGGCATGCTCACCGCAGCCGTAGATGTCATGGGAACCTCCTGATGCTTTGGAGCCCGCCCGCGTCAGGCCGACCGGCACCTCTAGCGCTGTCCTCGGATTCAAGTTGACCCCGGCAGCATGCGACAGGCACCAGCGGAGCAACCTGCCCACCCCCATAGGAGTGGCTCCTAAGCACTAGTCGCCAGGACCGGTCAGCCTCATGGGAGGCCCGCCACCGCGGCTTAGTGTCGGTTCGCGTGAGGTTGTCGGCGCGTGATGCGGTCTGCGGAGACCCTCCGACCACACGGACTACCGGTGACTCGTCAAGCGTCGTACCACTGAACCCCACCCAACGTTCCGTCAGGATTGAAGTGGAGCCGCACACGCTTAGCGACACGCAACTCGTGCTCGCGGTTACGGTCCCGGCGCCTGAACCGCACGGTCGCGTGCATCGTTGCCTCAAGGGTTGTGGCTTGAGGGGCATCGACACCGATCAGGGAGTCATCCCAACGGCTGGCATTGCCCACTGAAACCTCAATCCACTTCGGTTCGGGGGCCTGTAATGGCGTCTTGTCCCCGATCTGAGTGTGCATTTCAGTGACGAAGAACTCCAGCGGGAACTCGGCGATAGACCGTAGAGCGAAGCCGAGACCGATGGCTTCTATGGTGTTGGTGTCGGCATTGGCCAGCGCGTTGACGCGGACATCATGAAAGACGAGCTTGGTTGCAACGTTGTTGCGCAAACGCCACGGGCCGAACCAGTTGATCACCCCTGTGATGGCCGCAGCGAGGGAACCGAACGCCGCTACGGCAAGGAACCATGTGTCAGGGCCAAGAGCGGAGTCAGCGATGATAGGGGCGGCGAGGGCGACGGCGAGGATAGAGGCCATAGGCGGCGAGCCTCCTTTCGGTCGGCCGGGAGCCCTAGCGCCCGACGATGGACGGCCAGCCCCATGTTGGTGGCGTCTCATCGCCGGTGTAATAGCAGCAGGGGCGTAGGTTCCTTCAGAGAGATGTCGACTCAAGAAGGAGACCTACGCCCGTGCCAACACGAGTATCGCCCACAGAAGCTGTCCGCGCCGAGATCGACGAGCTGTTCGGCTCGGGCCGCGACATCGCCG
>JAJEJB010000041.1 GCA_022828135.1 Acidimicrobiia bacterium
GAACAGCTCGTCGATCTCGGCGCGGACAGCTTCTGTGGGCGATACTCGTGTTGGCACGGGCGTAGGTCTCCTTCTTGAGTCGACATCTCTCTGAAGGAACCTACGCCCCTGCTGCTATCACACCGGCGATGAGACGCCACCCAGCCGGCCGCCGTTGACCATCATGCGGCATCCGGCTCTCACCCGACGCCAACTGCAGATCCAGCACGGCACGAAACGACTAACGCGTCATGAGATCGGTCCGAACCAAACGGTTCCTCTGCCGAGTTGGCGAGACCGTCACCGTTGAGCCCTCAAGACTGATACGACGTAGCTGACAGCTCTTGCACCGTCAGCGACATCGCGCGTGTCGCGCGGGATTACGTGGAGCCGTGCCGAGCCCTCAGGTCCGGCCGAGCACCTAACGACCCACCAGATTCTCTGCGTCTCGGCCTAGGTGTAGAGGAACGTGGTCCCTACGTGCAGAAACCTCCCGTGGCTTGTTGGTTTTGAGTGGAGTGGTTAGTGGTGGAGCTGGGGAGAATCGAACTCCCGTCCGTCGGGCGGATACCGGGCTCGCTACGACCATTCCCGAGTCTGCGGCTTGCGGCTGCCGCTACGCCGGGTCGCTCGGATCCGAGGATCCGGCCGCCGGATCTTTCTCCGGTGTCAGCGGTCTTTGCCGGCTGTCAGCGGGTCTCTCCCCGCCGTCCACCCCTGCTTCTGGTGCCAGGCTGCAGCGGTCCGGCCCCGCGTGCCATTGCTGGTCGCGATGATTCTCAGCTGCTAGATCAGATCTGATCAGGCGGCGAGAACGAGAGCGTCGTCTTCGGCGTCTCTTTGGTTGCCCCGTTTAGGGAGTCTGAGCAACTCCGGTCGCACTCCGCGGCCTCCTGGTCCCGACGTCGAAACCGGTCAGCCCCTCGTGCAGTCTCTTTTCAAGCTGCCGTCCCCGGAGGGACCAACAATGATACTGAGGCGGCTGACACTTAGCCCGCCGACTTGAGGGTGCTTCGGACCGAACCGTGGTACAATTGTGTACATGTCTAGCGAATCGCTGCGCGAGGTCAGATCCCGTTTCTCGGAATTCATCGAGCGGGTCAGCAGCCATCACGAGCGTGTGGTGATCACCCGCAACGGCTCGCCGGCGGCCGTGCTCATGAGTCCCGAGGACCTGGAGTCGCTCGAGGAGACACTGGCGGTGCTGGCCGACCGCGAGGCTGTGAACGATCTGGCCGAGGCCCATCGGGCCTATCTTGAGGGTGACTTGGTGCGTGGCGTGGAGGCCGTCAGGGCGCTGCGGCCTTGATGAGCGACGGTCGCTACGAGATAGTCGTCGCAGGGCCAGCGGCCACGACCATCGCCGAGGAGTTGCCGGAGTCGGTGGCCGCGGCGGTCATCGAGTTGATCACCGGCCCGATGCTGGACAATCCGCGCCGGGTTGGCGCAGCGCTGCGAGACGAGCTGGAAGGGCTATGGAGCGCTCGCCGGGGCACGTACCGGGTCCTGTACCGGATCGACGACGCACGCCGGGAGGTAGTGGTCCTCCGCGTCGCCCACCGCCGACACGCCTACCGCTCGCGCTGAGCGGAACCCCCAGCGATACCCACCGCCGCCGACACTCAGGCCGGGGAAGTGAGCGCGGCCCGGATGCGGTGGCGGGTCATCCATAGCCGTAACAGCACGAGCAGGGCTAGGAGTATCGCGGTCGAGCCGTACACCATGATCGGCACCGCCTCCACCAGCACGCCGTAGAAGCCCCACTTCACGCCCTCCAGCACGGTCAGCCCCCACGTCCAGGGGGACACCCCGACCGGGGCGTGCGAGCGCCACGCCGCCACCACCGAAGGCCCGAGGTACAGCCCGTTGGACAGGCCCAGCACCGTGCCCAGCACCGTCCAGCCCGCGGCCTGCTGGATGGCCACGCTCGCCACCGCGATCGCGCCGCTCATGAGAAGCCCGGCGCGAATGTCGGCGCCGTTGCGGTACAGCAGATACAGCGCCAGAACGAAGCTGACGATGGCGACGATGATCGACGGGATCGTGACCCAGAACCGCCCCTCGATCACATAGGCGAGCCAGCCCAGGTTGATGGTCGCGCCCCCGGCCGCCCACGCGGGCGACACGCCCTCGATGCGCCTTGTGCGTATCAGCCGCACGATCTGGGGCAGGATCTGCACGAAGGTCACCGCGGTGGCCACGATGCCGACCAGATTGGCGAACTCGGCCCGGCTCATGGCCGGTCTCTGGAGCGGCGTCGGCGGGCTGCGGCCATCGAGCGGGCCGCCTCGGCGTCGGCGTCGCGCTGCTGGATGTCGCGGCGGCGGTCGGACCGGGTGCGCCCCCGGGCCAGGGCCAGGGCCAGCTTGGCCTTCCCCTCGTTGAAGTAGAGGGCGAGCGGCACCAGCGCCAGTCGCTCCTGGTCGACCCGGGACGTCAGGCGCTGTATCTCGCGCCGGTGGGCCAGCAGCTTGCGGACCCGATCCGGCTCCGAGCGGAACGACGCCGCCGCGTGCGAGTAGGGCGAGATGTGCAGGTTGTGCAGCCACAGCTCGCCCCGGTCGATGCGGGCCCAGCTCTCAGCGATCTGCACGTTGCCCTCCCGCAGCGACTTGACCTCGCTGCCCTCCAGCACCAGACCGACCTCGAGAGACTCAAGGATGTCGTAGTTCCGGCGGGCGCGGCGATTGGTCGCCACCACCGACGCCCCCTCCGGGGCGTCCCGACGCTTCTGCGACTTCGCCATGGCTGCTCACGGTACCGGTGGGCAGGGCAGGGGGGAAGCAGCGATAGCGTGCCGGGCGGTGCTGGAGATGTCGGCGGAGATGCACACGGCGATGGTGGACCACGCCATCGCCGGGCTTCCCCACGAGGCCTGCGGCCTGTTCGCCGGACTGCCCGGCTCGAACCGAGTCGAGCGCTTCTTTCCGATGCGCAACGCGGCCGAATCCCGCGAGATCTACGTGCTTGACGGTCTGGAGATGATGGACGTGGAGCGCACCGCCGACGACGCCGGCCTGAACGTTATGGGTGTGATGCACTCACACACTCACACCACCAATTGCCCGTCTCCCACCGACATCGCCGACGCGGCCCGCTTCGATCCCTTCGGCGCCTGGCGTTTCGTGATCGTGTCGCTGCGCCATGCCGAGCCATCACTGCGGTCGTTCCGCATCCTCGACGGCGAAGTCACCGAGGAGCCCGTCGCGATTGACGGCGCGGGCTAGCCGTCCAGCAGCTCGCGCACCGCGGCCGCGGCCACCACGCCGGGGGCCTCCAGCGGGCCGAAGTGGCTCAGGTTCTCGAAGCTGAGGAAGCGTCCCGCCGGTAGCGCCTCGGCGATGGCGGAGGCGAAGACTCCGGGGTTGGACGCCGTGGTGACCACCGTTCCGGCCGCCACGGTGGCGGGAACGCCGATCGTCGACGCCTCCTCGGTGGGCATCCCGCCGCTGGCCTCGAAGGTGCGGGCCTCGGTCTCGGCCGAGCAGGCCAGGCGCACCCGGCCGTCGGGCAAGTCCACGAATCCACCCTCGACATAGGCGGCCAGCGCGTCGGCCCGCATCACCGCGAGCGGCGAGCGGCTTGAGTAACGCTCGAGGGCCTCGGCCCGTGAACCGAAGACCTCGCGCCGGTTGCGGGCACCCTTGGACAGCGGGTTGTTGCCGGGCTGGTCGAAGAAGCCCCTGGGCAGCACGATCGGCTCGTAGAGGAACAGGCGCTCGAAGGTCCCTGGCCGGGACCGCTCGGCCAGCAGCAGCGCGGCCCCGCCCATCGAGTGGCCGAACCCGTACAACCGCTCCGCGCCGATGGTCTCGGTGCAGGCGGCCACATCGGCGCCCATCCCGCTCCAGGCGTAGTCGTCGCCGGGAGCGGGCCCCGAGGAGCCATGGCCCCGGAAGTCCAGGGCCCACACCGTGAACCGCTCGGCGAGGTGCTGGGCCAGCGGCCGGTAGGCCAGCCCGTGGAATCCGGTGGCGTGACAGATCAGCAGGTCAGGGCCCGATCCTCCCATCATCCTCAAGTTCAGGTCCACACCATCGGCGGATCGGACCTTGACGGCGTCCTTGGAGGCAGCGGCCGAGCCGGCGGCCGACGCAGCCGACGCGACCCCAGCAGACTCGCTCAACGGGTGGCGCCGGCCGAACAGGCCCCGCCCGTGGAAGGTCATCACCACCCGGCCGTGCTGGTTGGTCATCGTGCAGCCGATGAACACCGTCCCCCGGTCCGCATGCCTCGACGACGGCCGGGTGTTGAGGATCTCCACCGTCGCCGTCAACGAGTCGCCCGGACGCACCGGCTCGAACCAGCGGACCTCCTGCATGCCTCCGGAGCCCCGGCCGTCGGCCCTCGAGACCACGGTGTCGATCCACAGGCGGGCCCATGCCGAGACGGTGTGCCAGCCGCTGGCGATCAGCCCCCCGAACGGCGAGTCCACCGCGGCCGCCGGATCGGTGTGGAAGTACTGGGGGTCGAAGCGCCGGCCGAAGTCGATTATCTCGGCCTCGGTCATCTCGTAGGTGCCGAGCTCGATGACGTCGCCGGGGACGAAGTCCTCGAAGAACAGTTCCGGCTCGGACATCCGGGTATTTCTATCGGCTCAGACCGAGCGCCCATTCGCTTCGGCCCCGGCCCCGCCGATAGCTTCGGGTGGTGAAACGAGCCAGCGACCGCCGTCTGCTCGGCCCCAAGTACAGGGCTCCGGCTATCGCCCTGATGGCCGCGGTGGCCATGGCGTCCTACAACAATCTGTCGGTCACCGCCGCGCTCCCCGACATCGGCGACGACCTCGGCCGGGTGGCGCTGCTTCCCTGGATAGTGACAGTGGAGCTGCTGTCGGCTGCCATCGCGGTTCTCGCGGTGGGGCCGTACATCGACGGCGCCGGGGCCCGCCGGGCGTTCCGGCTCACGGTCGTGTGGTTCACGGTTGCCTCGGCCATGTGCACGGTCGCCCCCACGATGGAGCTGCTGGTGGCGGCCCGCGTGCTCCAGGGTCTGGCCGCCGGGGCGTTGATCGGCACCGCGCTCACCTGCATCGGGCTGGTGTTCGACGACGAGACCCGCCCCTGGGCCTATGCGCTGATGTCGTCGGTGTGGGGTATCATGGGCATCGGCGGACCGGCGGTGGCCGCCGCCCTGGTGAGCACGCTGGGATGGCGGGCCGTGTTCGCGGTCAACCTCCCGGTGGCGATGATGGCCGCGGCGGTGGGCTGGCGTCGCCTGCCCGCCTATGAGCGGGCGGCCGCAGAGTCCCTCGACCGTCGGGGTCTGGCGATCCTGAGCGCTCTCACCGTCGCGCTGCTGCTGGCCACATCGGACCTGGCGTGGCCGAGCGCCGTGCTGGTGGTGGGCGGCGTGCTGCTGGCGGTCCTGTACGTCCGCCATGCCCGCAGCCGCCCGAGTCCGGTCATGCGCCTGGCCCACATCACCGCGAGACGATGGCGTCACATCCACATCGTCGCCGTCCTGGCGGTGTCGGGCGGCACGGGCGCGACCGTCTACCTGCCGCTGTACCTGAAGGGCGCCCGGGGCTCCTCAGTGGCGTTCGCGGCCTTCGCGGTCGTGTGGCCCACGCTGGGGTGGTCGACGGCCGCCTGGGTCTCCGGCGCGCTCCAGCAGCGCCTGCGGGCCCAGACCGTCGCCGTCATCGGATCGGTGATCATCGCCACCGGCACGGTCGCAGCCGCCTGGGCTGCCTGGGTCGAGGCGCCGGTTCCATGGCTGCTGGCCTGGCTGATCTGTGCCGGCTGGGGAATCGGAACGATCACGACGTCGAGCCTCTCGCTCCTCCAGGGCCGGGCCGACCTTGCCGAGATGGGCAGAGTCAGCTCGGCCCACCATTTCCTCCGCTCGCTCGGGTTCGCCTACGGGGCTGCTGTGGCCGGCCTGGTGATGCTGTGGGTCCTCGACCGCCGCACCGGCGATCCCGAGCTGGTGCGGGGCCTGCTGAGCGAGAGGGACCTGGCAGTCGACGCCGGTGTCGCCGACGCGCTGGCCTCGGCCTTCACCTGGTCGCTGGCGGTCATGGCCGCGCTCACGGTCCTGGCTGTGCCTGCGTCGCTCGTGCTGGCGAAGGACGGCTCCCGCGGGGTGGAGGCGTCCCGGCGGTGACGGTGCCGACCGCAATTGGAGCGTTTGCACCGGTATAATCCTGATCGAATTACTCGGGATTAGAGCACGGACATCACATGGCCCTCAAGCGGGACGCACTCGACCTCATCGGCAACACGCCGGCCGTGGACGTCTCGCAGCTGAGCCCCAACCCCGACGTCCGGCTGGTGGCCAAGCTGGAGAGCGCCAACCCGACCGGCTCGGTCAAGGACCGCATCGCCAAGGCCATGGTGCTCGACGCGGAGGCCGACGGCACCCTCGGCCCCGGCAAGCGGATACTGGAGCCGTCCTCGGGCAACACCGGCATCGCCCTGGCCATGATCGCCCGGATCCGCGGCTACCCGATAACGGTCGTGATGCCCGAGAACACCTCGCCGGAGCGCCGCCAGATGCTGGAGGTGTTCGGTGCCGACATCGTGCCGTCGCCCGGCGCCGAGGGATCCAACGGCGCGGTGCGCCTGGCCCGCCGGATGGCTCTGGAACAACCCGACTGGGTGTTCCTGTACCAGTACGCCAACGAGGCCAACCCCCGTGTCCACTACGAGACCACCGGGCCCGAGATCCTGCGCGACGTGCCCGACGTGACCCACTTCGTGGCCGGCCTGGGCACCAGCGGCACGCTCATGGGCGTCGGGACCTATCTCAAGGAGGCACACCCCGACATCGAGGTGTATGCGGTGGAGCCGCCCGCCGGCGAGATGGTCGACGGTCTGCGCAACCTCGACGACGGCTTCATACCGCCGGTCTACGAGAAGTGGGGCGGATCCGACCTGCTCAGCGGCAAGCGCATAGTGCGGCCCCGGGAGTCGGTGGAATTCACCCGCCGGCTGGCCGACGCCGGCATCTTCGCCGGCCTGTCGTCGGGCGCGGCCCTGGCCGGGGCCGTTCGGGTGGCCGAGCGGATCGACGCCGGCACGGTCGTGTTCATCGTGTGCGACGGCGGTTGGAAGTACCTGTCGAGCGAAGCATGGACCGGCGACCTCGACCAGGTGGCCGCGCAGGCCTCGCAGATCATCTACTTCTGAGCGTCGGCGGGCCGCCGGCGGCCGCGGTCATCCGTCACATTCCAGTGGAGCGCGGGCGGAGCCTCGCTACCCTTTCTCGAATGTCCAAGATCTGCCAGGTCACCGGCAAGAAGCCGCAGTTCGGCAAGCAGCTCTCGCACTCGCATCGCCGCTCCAGCCGCCGCTGGGACCCCAACGTCCAGACCAAGCGCTACTACCTGCCCAGCGAGAAGCGCTGGATCAAGCTGCGCCTGAGCACCAAGGCCATCAAGACCATCGACAAGCGGGGCATCGAGAGCGTGGTGGCCGAGATGCGCCGCAACGGCCGCAAGGTCTAGAGCAAGGAGACGGCGATGGCCAGCGACAAGCGTCCCATTATCAAGCTCCGGTCCACCGCCGGCACCGGCTACACCTACGTGACCACCAAGAACAAGACCAACACCCGTCACCGCATCGAGCTCAAGAAGTACGACCCGGTGATCCGCAAGCACGTGGTCTTCAAGGAGGAGCGCTAGGCGCTCGACCCGGAGCATTCCGGTGGCGCTGACGGTGACGGTCCTCGGGTGCAGCGGCAGCTACGCCGCGCCCGACAACCCCTGCACCGGCTACCTGGTGCGAAGCGCAGGCGCCTCGGTGCTGCTCGACTGCGGGCCGGGAACGCTGGGTCCCCTCCAGGAGGCGATAGACCTCGCCGATCTCAGCGCCATCATCACCACCCACTGCCATCCCGATCACTGGCTGGAGCTGCCGGTGATCCGCAACGTCTTCATCTGGTTCGTGCCCCGCAGCAACGTCCCCGTCTACGGCACGGCCGAGACCCGGGCCATGGACAGGGCCATCACCGTGCTGCGCTCGGGCAAGTCCGATCCTCTGGCGTGGACGGTGATCGACGCGACCTCGGAGGTGACGGTCGGCGATCAGCGCTGGAGCTTCGCCACCACCGACCATCCGGTGGAGACGATGGCCGTGCGGGTGGACTCGGACGGCCGGTCCTTCGCCTTCAGCTCCGACTCCGGGCCCGGATGGGACTTCCGCTCGCTGGGAGAGGGCATACACGTCGCCATGTGCGACGCCAGCCACGGCTGCGAGCACGAGGGCCAGGGCATCCCCCACATGAGCGCGAGGGAGGCGGCGGGCGCTGCGTCGGTTGCAGGGGCGGAGCGTCTCGTGCTGACACATTTGGCCCCGGGCTGCGACCCCGAGGCCCAGTTGGCCGAGGCCAGCGAGGTGTTCACCGGTCCCGTCGATGTGGCCCGGCCCGGTCTGGTCGTGACGGTGTGAGGCACCTGAAGTGACCGCCATCGGTGACGACGGTCGGCGCGCCGATGGTCGCAGGCCCGACGAGCTGCGACCGCTGAGGTTCCGGCGCGACTACACCACCATGGCCGGCGGATCCGTGCTGGCGGAGTTCGGGGCCACCCGGGTGCTGTGCACGGCGTCGATCAACGACGACGTGCCCCGGTGGATGCGCGAACGCGGTAGCGGATGGCTCACCGCCGAGTACTCGATGCTGCCGGGATCGTCGCCGGAGCGGGTGTCGCGCCGGGTGGGCGGCCGCACCAAGGAGATCCAGCGCCTCATCGGCCGGTCGCTGCGGACGGTCGTCGACCTGGCTGCGCTTCCCCAGCGGCAGGTGATCGTGGACTGCGACGTGCTGCAGGCCGACGGCGGCACCCGCACCGCGTCGATCTGCGGGGGGTACCTGGCCCTGCACGACGCGGTGACCCGGCTGATGCAGGCCGGCGAGCTGAAGGCGTCGCCCATTGTGGGGGAGTGCGCCGCGGTGAGCGTCGGCCTGATAGACGGCGTGGCGCTGCTGGACCTGCCCTACTCCGAGGACGCCGGCGCCGACGTGGACTTCAATGTGGTCATGACCGGCGACGGCGAGCTGGTGGAGGTGCAGGGCACCGCCGAGGGCCGGCCCTTCACGCGGTCCCAGCTCGACGAGCTCCTCGACCTGGCCTCGAGGGGGATCTCGGAGATCGTGGCCGCGCAGCGGTCAATGCTGGCGGAGGCGCCCGAGCCTCGATGACTGGCCCCTTCGCACCGGCGTCGGCCCGGCCCCGTTCGGCCGGCAGGTTCCAGCCCAGATGATCGAGCTGGTCTGCGCCAGCGCCAACCCCGACAAAGTGGCCGAGATGGCCGAGGTGCTGGAGGGCCACGCCGTGCTGCTGGCCCGCCCGGCCGGCATGGGCGAGGTAGTCGAGGACGCTGACACCCTGGAGGGCAACGCCATCCTCAAGGCCCGGGCCGTGTGCCACTTCGCCGGCGCGGCCGCCCTGGCCGACGACACCGGGCTGGAGGTCGACGCCCTGGGCGGCGCCCCCGGCGTGTACTCGGCCCGTTTCGCGGGTCCCGACGCCAGCTACGCCGACAACCTGGCCCGGCTGCTGGACGAGATGCGTGATGTGGAGCCGCCGCAGCGGACCGCCCGGTTCCGGACTGTGGCCGCGGTCTGGTTCCCCGACGGTGCCAGCGTCGTGGCCGAGGGCACCGTCGAGGGGGCCATCACCACCGGGCCACGAGGCTCGGGCGGCTTCGGCTACGACCCGGTGTTCGCCCCGGCCGAGGCCGGCGGCCTCACCTTCTCGGAGATGGGCCCGGCCGCCAAGAACGCCATGAGCCACCGCGCCCGAGCCCTCCGGGCGCTGCTGGAGCTGCTCCGCCGCTAGCCGGCGTCAGCCCAGTGCGGCCTTGATCGTCGCCGTGATGCGGTCGGCGTCGGGCAGGGCCAGATCCTCCAGATTGGGAGCCGAGGCGAGGGGCAGGTGCGGTGTCGTGATCCGCACGACGGGGCCGTCGAGATCCCAGAACCCCTCCTCGGTGACGATCGAGCAGATCTCGGCGCCCCAGCCGCACAGGCGGGGGTTCTCCTCCACGGTGAACAGTCGACTGGTCTCCGCCACTGATCGGAGAATCGTGGCGGTGTCCAGCGGGACCAGACTGCGGACGTCGATGACGGTCACGTGGATGCCCTCGGCCGCGAGACGATCAGCTGCCTCCAGTGCTCGCGGCACCATCAGGGCGAGGGCCACCACGGTGGCGTCGGATCCCTCCAGCAGAACACGGGCGGTGCCCAGCTCGTCGACGATCTCGCCCTCGGGGACCTCTCCCTTGGAGGCGTAGAGCGCCTTGTGCTCGAACAGCAGCACGGGGTCGGGATCGCGGACCGAGGCGGCCATCAGTCCGATCAGGTCCTTCGGCGTGGACGGCGCCACCACCTTGACACCGGGGACGGCCATGGCCCAGTTCTCGATGCTCTGTGAGTGCTGGGCGCCGAAGCGCAGGCCCGCGCCGTTGCCGGAGCGGATCACCAGCGGGCAGCCGACCATGCCGTCGGTCATGTAGCGCGACTTCGCGATCTCGTTGGCGACGAAGTCCCAGCACACCGCGAAGAAGTCCGAGAACATGATCTCGGCGATGGGCCGCAACCCCGTCATGGCCGCGCCCATGGCCGCGCCGAGAATGGCCTGCTCGGATATGGGCGTGTCGACGACCCGGTCGGGCCCGAACTCCTCCAGCAGGCCGGCAGTGGTCTTGAAGACGCCCCCGGCGCCGCCCACGTCCTCACCGAGGAACACGACGGACGGGTCCCTGCGCATCTCCTGGGCGATGCCGGCGGCTACCGCCTCCCGGTAGGTCAGTTCCGCCACTGGGAACCCCCATCCGCCCACACGTTGGTCCAGAGCGCCTCGGCGGGAGGTTCGGGCGCACTCTTGGCCGCCTCGGCAGCCCGGTCGATCTCGGCCGCAACCTCCTGAATGATGGCCGCGAGGCGGTCCTCGCCGACACCGAGGTCGAGCAGACGCTGGTGGTACATCGGGATGGGATCGTGCTGCAACCACGCTTCCACTTCGGGGTCGGGGCGGTACTTGCCCGGGTCGGCGCGGCTGTGGCCGCCGTGGCGGTACGTCTTGGCCTCGATGATCGACGGCCCGCCGCCTGTGCGGGCCTTCTCGATGGCGGCCTGAGCGGCGAGGTAGACGGCGTCGGCGTCGTTGCCGTCGACGATGGTGGCGTCCAGACCGTAGGCCGGGGCGCGGTCGGCCGCCGGATGCTTCACCGGGGTGACCTCGGCGATCGGCGTGTACTCCATGTAGAGGTTGTTCTCGCACACGAAGATGGTTCCGAGCCGGTAGTTGGCGGCGTAGTTGACGGCCTCGTGGAACGCCCCGATGTTGGTGGCGCCGTCGCCGAAGAAGGCCACCGCCACTTGGTCCGTGCCCCGCAGCTTGGCCGACCACGCCGCGCCGTTGGCGATGCACAGGTGGGCGCCGATGATGGCGTAGCTGCCCATCATCCCGTGCTCCACCGAGGTCAGGTGCATGGACCCGCCCTTGCCGCCCACCAGCCCGGTCGCCTTGCCGAGCAGTTCGGCGATGATCGGCTCCGGTGGGACGCCCCGGGCGACGGTGTGGCCGTGGCCGCGGTAGGTGTTGAAGCTGTAGTCGTCGGGGCGCAGCGCCACGCCGAACGCCGCGCTGGTGGCCTCCATGCCCATGGACTGGTGACTGGTGCCCCGCACCAGCCCCTCCAGGAACAGGGCGTACAGCCGCTTCTCGAGCTGCCGGATCTGTTGCTGCTTGCGGAACATCTCGATCCGGATCTCGAGATCGATGGGGGCGTCCTTCAGCGACTCGTCGAAAGGTTCGGGCAACACGATCTGGTGCTCGCCGTACGGCGCTCCGCTCAGCGGCATCGGCTCAGGCTAGAGGCCGAGCGGAAAGGCGGAAATTTGCGACTGGACTTAGAGCGCGCGCAAATAGGGAGCGGCCCGCCTCGCCCGTTCGGAGGGCACCGCCATCAGACACCCCTTCTGACCTGCTCCTATACGAATCGTCTCCGGCGGTGGCCGTCCTCACAGAGCCGCAGGTCAGCGCCTATTTGCGC
>JAJEJB010000046.1 GCA_022828135.1 Acidimicrobiia bacterium
TTGTTGTAGCCGGACCGCTGGGGCACATAGGGGAACCACGGCTTCAGGTGCGTGTGGGCATAGCGGATGAAGCGGGCCTCAGAGCCGAGCCCCAGCAGAGCCTGAAGCACCGCCAACGTCGCCAGCTCCGCGTCCGACAGCGACGGCGCGATCCCCACCGCGGGCCGCTCAGGCGCCCACTGCGGATTCGCCGCCAACAAATCGTCGATCCGCACATACAGTGCACACACGAGGGTGTCCAAGTCCGGGTTCATGCCGAGATCCTCCAAGATCAGGGCCTGTGGACAAC
Organism: Acidimicrobiia bacterium; assembly: GCA_022828135.1. GTDB lineage: Bacteria > Actinomycetota > Acidimicrobiia > Acidimicrobiales > Aldehydirespiratoraceae > Aldehydirespirator. Next base: position 290 of record JAJEJB010000046.1, read on the forward strand.
CCCGAGCTTGGACACCCTCACCCCCCAAATGGTGGACCCCCACCCCTTGGAACTACTCGTCTAGGGACTGCCGGCAGTCGCGTACCGTCCATACCGTCGGCCGCATGCCGCCAAGACTTGCCCATGTGTCGGGAATGCGCGACTTGCAGCTCCGGAGGAGGTCAGCTCTGATGTGCGGGGCACCAATAGGTGGTGCGGCCGCCGACCTGCTCGCGGCGCAGCGGTGCTCCGTCCCGAGGGCAGCAGCCGCCCCGCTCCCGGCCCGGGTGGAGGTCGCCGGTGTGGGAGCCGCCGCGCTCGCCCAGGACGGCCAGCGTGCGGCGGATATGGCGGTGCAGCCGGGCCGTCTCCTTCGGGTCCAAGGATCGGGCCTCCCGGACGGGCGACAGCCGGGCCCGCCACAGTGCTTCGTCGACCAGCAGGTTGCCGAGCCCAGCCACACGGCGCTGGTCGAGCAGTCGGGCCTTCAGCGCCACGGTCGAGCCGGCCAACGCCTGGCTCAACTGGCCCAGAGTCAGGGACAGCGCGTCCGGCCCCAGACGGCTCTCGTCGGGGTCGAGCTGAACGCCGCCCAGCCGCCGCGGGTCGCGCAGCACCATCGCGCCCCTGCCCTCGAACTCCAGCCCGAACCGGTCCCAGGCTGGCTCGTGGCGGGGACTGTCGTAGAGCAGGTGGTCGATGGGCATGGCTCCGTCCACCACGATCTTGCCGGTCATGCCGAACCGCAGCCCCAGCCGGGGACCATCGGTATCCAGGATGACGAGCTTGCCTATCCGCCGAGCCTCCTCGATGCGGGCGCCGGTCAGCTCCAGGCGCAGCGCGTCGGTGGTGGTGTCGCCCTTGGCGAACCACTCGTCCGGTGCGTGAACCTGGGCGATCCTGCGCCCCTCGGTCGCCGAGATGGCCCTCCGGTACGCCTCAACCTCGATGATCTCAGGCACGCCTGCCAGCCCTAGCTTGTCAGGACGGCGAGCAGTTCGTCGGCTCGCTCGGTGGTGACCGTGAGCTTGCGAGTCTGACCCTTACGGCGGTACTCCACGGTGACGGCCCGCTTGCCCCCGAGCGAGTAGAGCAGATCTCCTCGCTTGCCCTTGAGGCCCCAACCGCCGTAGTCCCTCATGGGGTCGACCTCGCGGGCGTACACCTCTCTGATCTCCCGTCTTCGAACCTGCGACTTGAAGGGCCACGGCCATAGCCGGACGCTGTAGAGGCGGTCGTCGACCCGCACCCGCAGCTGCATCGTCCACAGAATCGCCGGAAGGACTCCGCCGGCCAGAACGGCCAGTCCGATGAGGCCGACCCATTCCCACGGCGAACTGGGACTTTCCTGGCTGAGGACGAGCGACATCACGAGGATGATGATCACGGCCTCAAACGCAGCTAGAGGCTTCAACCACCGGCCCACGCCCTTCGATACTCGCTGCCTCTCGGCGAACCGGGCTGGCATAGGATTCCCCCGCAGGGTCGTGGGCCTCGGGACTCTGCCGGTCAGCCGGCGGCGAGCCAGGCGTTGATGGCTTCGGCAAGGGCCGGGCCCTGGTCCTCCTGGATGAAGTGGCTGGCCGGCTCGAACTGGGCGTGGGGCTGGCCGGCCGCGCCCGGGATGTGCTCCATCATGAAGGGCTGCAGGCCCCCCAGCACCGGATCGCCCGGAGCCCACAGGGTCAGCACGGGCTTGGTCCACTGCTCCAGGACCTCCCAGGCGGCTTTGTTGGCGGGCACGGCCGGGTCGTCGGGCGAGACCGGCACCAGCAGCGGGAACTGGCGGGCCCCGGCCAGGTGGGTCTCTTCGGGGAATGGCGCCCGGTATGCCTCGACCGCGGCCTCGCTCAACTCGTTGGCGGTGGCGTTGTCGACCAGTCGGCCGCAGTCCAAGAACGGCACGTCCTGGCTGAACTGGCGCCAGAAGTCGAAGCCGGCCCCGGGGGAGTCGCCCACCGGCAGGGCGGTGTTGGCCAGGATCAGCCGGTCGAACAGGTCGGGGTTCTCGGCGGCCAGCCGCAGGCCGATGAGGCCGCCCCAATCCTGGCCGAACAGGTGCAGCGGCCCGTCGCCCCGCTCGGCCGCGGTGGCCTCCAGGAATTCCCGCATCCACTCGACATGGCCCGCATAGGTGTAGGCGGCGCGGTCGACGGGCTTGTCGGAGCGGCCGAAGCCGATCAGGTCGGGGACCATCACCCGGTGGCCGGCGCTGGCCAGCACTGGGATCATCTTGCGGTACAGGTAGCCCCAGGTCGGCTCGCCGTGCAGGAGCAGGATGGTGGCCGTGCCGCCGTCCTGGGCGTCCGGGCCTGCGGTGACGTAGGCCATTCGCAGGCCGTCGACGGTCGCGTACCGCGGCTGGTAGGGGTAGTCGTCGATGGCCGCGAAACGCTCCTCGGGAGTGCGCACATAGGCGACGCCGTCCGGGGTGGTGAGGGTCTCGGTCATGGCTCGACGCTAGTGCTGTCCGGTCCGATCAGGGCGTGGATCCGGCTCGGCCTTGACGCTGGAGCCGTCCACCCAGACGTGGCTGATGTCGTCGGCGGTGGCCAGGCGCACGAGCTTCTCGAAGATGCGGGCGTCGTCGTCGAAGTCCTCCCACAGGCGGATGGCGCCTCCCGGCCGGTCGGTCCGCACCGCGATGGCGTCGAAGCGGCGGCCTGGCTCGATCAGCCCCACCGGGAGGTCGAGTACCGCGGCCCCGCCCGCGGTAGCCAGCCAGAAGGCGGTGACGGTGTCGATGCGCGACTCCGGCACGCCGCGCTCGGCCGCATCGAGGGCCGGGTCGACGCCGTCCTCCAGCATCCGGGAGACGGTGACCGCGTCCTGGCACACGCCCAGGAGTCCGGGCCGGGCCCCGCCCGCGATGTCGCTGCCCAGTCCCACGCCGAGCCCGGCGGCCAGTGCTTGCCGCACACCGAACACCGCGTTGGCGAAGTAGGCGTTGGACAGCGGGCAGTGGGCCACGCCAGCACCCCGTCCAGCCACCAGGACCATCTCGTCAGCGGTCAGGTGGTCGCTGTGAGCCAGCACGGTGCGCGGGCGGACGAGGCCGAAGCGGTTGAGGGCGGTGGAGTCACTGACGCTGAAGCGGTCGAGGGCGTAGTCGCAGTGCCAGTCCGATTCCGCGCAGTGGGTCTGCACCCGCACCCCGGTTGCCGCGGCCAGCTCTCCCAGTCCCTCGAGCAGAGCGTCGGTGCAGGCGGGAGTGAAGCGGGGAGTGATGATCGGCTCAACGAGCGGGCTGCCCACGGCATCGACCGCCTCGCTGGACGCGGCCGAGGCATCCACACCCTCCGAGGCGGTCGCGTCCCGGTACCACTCGGGGGTGCCCGTCGGGTGGTCCATGGCCACCCGACCCACGAGTGCCCGCTGGCCGTGCTGGGCGCAGGCTCGGGCCAGGGCGGTGGTGGCCCCCAGATGGTTGGACGAGAAGTAGACGGCGGTGGTGGTGCCCATGGCCAGCAGTGACGGCACAAGGTCGTCCCACACGGTTGCGGCGAACTCGGCGTCGGCGTAGCGAGCCTCTAGCGGGAATGTGTAGTCGAACAGCCAGCGCTCCAATGGCAGGTCGAGTCCCGTGCCGAGCTGGGGCCACTGGGGGGCATGGATGTGCAGGTCCACCAGGCCGGGCATCAGGACTGTGCCCTCGGCTAGGTCCACCCGCTCGGCGGCGGAGTCAAGCGCGGTCCGGCCCGAAGTCGCTCCCTCCGACGTGGACCGGTCGTGCACCGCGACGATCGCCCCGGCGTTGTCGACCTCCACCACGGCGTTGATCACGGCGAGGCGGTCGGGAGCCGGCGTCTGCATCAGTGTTCCGGCTACCGCCAGCGTCATGGCGCCACCGTACTCATCGCATGCCGGCCGGATGATCCAATGCGACTCTCGAAGCGAACTTGCGGCTGCTGGGGGCGATTATCGCGCCGAACGGCCGGAAGTTGGTTGGGGATCTCAGGCCAGCAGCTCGGTGAAGGCGTCGACGGCCGTCTCGATGTCGTCGGCGGAGACGTCGAGGTGGGTGACGAGCCGGGACTGCGGGCCGTTCCAGCGGGTGAGGATGCCGCGGCCGGCCAGGTCCTCCCGTAGGTCCGGGCGCTCGCCGAGAACTTCGTCGTCGAGGCGGATGAAGACCATGTTGGTGGCGCACGAGTCGATCTTCACGCCGTCGATGGCGGCCAGTCCTTCGGCCAGGCGGGCCGCGTTGGCGTGGTCGTCGGCGAGGCGGTCGATGTGGTGCTCCAGCGCGTACAGGCCCGCGGCCGCGACGATGCCCGCCTGGCGCAGTCCGCCGCCCAGCATCTTGCGCCACTTGTGGGCCTCATCGATGAGGTCAGCCGGTCCGGCCAGCACCGACCCCATCGGGGTGCCCAGACCCTTCGACAGGCACACCGACACCGAGTCGAACGGTGCGGCCACCGCGGCGGGCGGCACCCCCAGCGCCACCGCCGCGTTCCACAGCCGGGCTCCGTCGAGGTGGTGGGACAGGCCGTGGCGGTCGGCCACCTCGGCCGAGTCCTCCATCTGAGCCAAGGTGAGCACCCGGCCGTCGTTGGTGTTCTCCAGGCACAGCAGACGGGTCCGTGCGAAGTGGTGGTCCGGCGACTTGACGGCGGCTTCGGCCGCGTCGAGGTCGAGCATGCCGTCGTCGCCGGTGGGCACCGGCTGGGGTTGGATGGACCCGAGCACCGCCCCGCCGCCGCCCTCATACATGTAGGTGTGGGCGTGGTCGCCGACGATGTACTCGTCGCCGCGCCCGCAGTGGGCGAGCAGCCCGCAGAGGTTGCCCTGGGTGCCGCTGGTCACGAACAGCGCGGCCTCCTTGCCGAGCAGCGCCGCGGTGGCCGCCTGGAGCTCGTTGACGGTGGGGTCCTCGCCGTACACGTCGTCGCCGACGGTGGCTGCGGCCATGGCGGCCCGCATGGCCGCAGTGGGCTGGGTGACAGTGTCGGAGCGAAGGTCGATCACCCCATCAGGCTATGTCCCCCCGACCGGCTCCCCCAGAATTAGCAGCGTTGTGCACGGGTGGCGTGCGTTGTGCTGCCAATTCCCGATTGGGTAGAGGCCGCTGAAGGAATTGGCAGCGTTGTGCACGGGTGGCGTGCGTTGTGCTGCCAATTCCCGGTTCAGGCTGATCTGCGGCCTCGTTGGTCCAGCATGGATCGTGCCAGTTCCAATACATAGTCCGAGTCCTGCAGCTGGTGCCAGGTGAGGTACGTGATCTGCCAGCCAGCCATGGCGAGTTGGTGGTCGCGGTCATGGTCGGCTGCAGTGTTGGACGCACCGAAGTGGTACTTGCGGGAATGGCACTCGATGCCCCACTTGACCGAGGGCCATGCAATGTCGATCCGGGCAGACTTGCCGTTCGGAAGTCGAACCGGATGCTGCAGTGCGGGCGGGGGCAAGTCCGCCGCATTCAGTATTCGTGCCGCCATGCGTTCGAAGATGGAGTCGGGGGTGGTTCCCAGGCGCCCGGGATCGCGCAGCAATCGCAGCAAGATGCCGGTACCGCTTGGGCCGGGTCGGTGTAGACGTTCAGCCGTTTGCTCGATCCACTTGAGGGAGTAGCCGCGCCGTAGGGCGTCGTCCAGGGCTTGCTCTACCTGGGGTTGGGGCACGACTGCACCCAGACGGGCCAGAGTGGAGGCGACGCCTGACGTCGCGACGGAGTCGACTTCGGTGTAGTCGTGGGGATCCGGCCCCATCCAGCGGTGAACGATGACCTCGTCGCGAGTGGGATATCGTCCACGGGTCACGGTCACCTCGATGGGTTGGGGTTCGTCGAATCCGTCTAGTTGGTGCAAGCAGGCTGCGGCTCGGTGCGAAGCGTGGCTCCCACCCCCTGCCAACGTGGCTGCCATCAGCCTGGAGTGCCAGGTGCGAGGCGCGCCCGCGAACCTGAACACACCTGGATGTAGGCGGTCAACCGTTCCTCGTTGGACCAAACGGCCGACGATGCCGCGGGACAGCCCGACGTTGGCGGCTTGCTCCCCCGTGAAGACTCCGTGCTGGGCAGACGCGAGTCCACTCAACTCGACCCATCTTACCCTCGGAACCACAGTTGGAATATATGGGACTCATTTAAATTCATCATCTCGTCAGGAATTGTCAGCGTTGTGCCTCTGGAGTTGTCCATCAAGTCGTGGGCGTCCCGGCAGGACGACGACATGCCGCTGCTGATGGCGGATCGACCGGCGGCGTAGAGTCGAAGCCATGTGCCGCAACATCACGACCCTGCGAGGTCTGGCCCCGCCCGCCACGGCCGAGGAGATCGAAGCCGCCGCCCGGCAGTACGTCCGTAAGGTCAGTGGCGTGCAGAAGACGTCCGCCGCCACCGAAGCCGCCTTCGAGCAGGCCGTCGCCCTCGTCACCGACGCCACCGCCGACCTGCTGGCCACGCTGCCGCCCCGCCGGACGCCGCCGCGCACCGATCCGCCGTTGCGGCGTCTGGCCTCGGCCGCCGCGGGTTCCGCTTGAGGTTGCCGATGGCCGGTTCGACGCGCCAGCTGTCGGACCTCGTGGCCCAGGCCCGCCAGTACGGAGTGCGCGACGAGGCAGTCCTGGAGGCCATGGGCCGGGTGCCGCGCCAGCGCTTCGTCCCCCGCCGGTTCGCGGCGGCCGCCTTCGACGACGGGCCGTTGCCCATAGGCGAGGGCCAGACCATCAGCCAGCCCGCCATGGTGGCCATGATGGCCGAAGCGGCCCAGTTGAGCCCTGACGACCGGGTGCTCGAGGTGGGTGCGGGCTCGGGCTACGGCGCGCTGGTCCTGCGGGCGCTGGCCGGGCGGGTGGTGACCATCGAACGGCGGTCGGCGCTGGCCGAGAAGGCTCGGACCGCTCTGGCCTCCCAGGGCTTGGAAGAGGTGGAGGTCGTGGTGGGCGACGGCACGTTGGGATGGCCCGAGGAGGCCCCCTACGACGCCATAGTTGTCACCGCAGCCGGTCCGGCTCCTCCGTCGCCGCTGCTGGAGCAGCTCGCACCGGGCGGCCGTCTGGTGATACCCATCGGCCCGCGATACGGCAACCAGCACCTCATGCGCTACACCCGCCGCCCCGCTGCTGGGCCTCACGAGGTCGACGATCCGACGCCGAGCGGGGACTTTCGTGAGGAGAGGCTCACGCCCGTGCGCTTCGTTCCGCTCATCGGTGCCCACGGGTACGCCCCCGGCCGCTGACGACGAGGTTCCATGACTCAGACCCGCACCCGCATCATCGACGCCAGCACGGGGGGCATCCCCCGCGATCACGGCCGTTTCAACGTGAACGGCCCGTCGGTGCTGGCAGCACCCGAATGGATGCCCGACCGGCCGGGCCGCTACCTGATGTACTTCGCTCACCACGTCGGCCAGTCGATCCGCCTGGCTGCCGCCGACGAGCCGGGCGGGCCATGGCGCATGGTCGAGCCGGACGTGCTCAACGTCGACGACACCCCGTCGGACCGCCAGCCCCACATCGCATCGCCCGACGTCCACGCCGACCACCGGCGCCAGCGCTTGGTCATGTACTTTCACGGGATGGTCCCGGAATCAGTCGGCGGTCACCTGCCGTGCTGGGGCGAGTACCCGTCGTTGAACCAGAAGACCATGGTGGCGACGTCGGGCAGCGGCCGAGACTTCGCGTTGGTCGAGCCGGTGGTGGCCGTGTCTCCGAGCTACTTGCGGATGTTCCACGCCGGCGACGCCTGGTACGGGGTGGCCATGCCCTCTCAGGTGGTGCGCTCGGTCGACGGGCTGCGAGGCTTCACCTACGGGCCGATGCTGTTCGACGACGACGAGATCCGCCACTGCTGCGTGTCGTTCAGGCCGGAGCGCCGGGAGCTGGAGATGCTGTTCACCCGCTGCTTCGAGGCGCCCGAACGGATATATCGCACCGTGATCGACACCTCAGACGACTGGCACAAGTGGACACCTGGACCGGTCAGCGAGGTGATGCGGCCCATCGAGCCGTGGGAGGGAGCCGACGAGCCGCTCCAGCCGGTGGCGAGAGGCTTGGCGGCCTCACCTCAGAACGGCCTGCGCGACCCGTGCCTGCTCGAGGCCGGCGGCCGGCGCTGGCTGTACTACGCCGCATCAGGCGAGCACGCCATCGGCGTCACCGAGCTCTAGAGCAAGGTGTCGAGTTGTTGAGCGTGGTCGCGCTCGGCGCTGTCTGCGAACTGAAAGCGGACAATTCGACAGGTATCGGGGGTCGCCGAGGCGGCGGAGACGGCCGTGGGCAGGGCCCCGTCCTGAGCTTCAGCCTGGTCGAGTTCGCAGAGATCAGTGACGGCAGGCGACTGGCGCTTCGAGATGACCGCGGCTGGGGGATGGGCCGGCCGCGTATCGCATACGTCCTCGACGACACAGACGAGCGCGGTCCCGGGCCGCCGACTGTCCCGTTCGACCTGAGCGATCCCTGGCAGTTCGAGACTCGAGAGACCCTCACGGAGTCTGTGCTCGCCTGTGTTGATCCAGATGACGACGAGCAGTGGCACGAGTGGGTGGTTGACAGGTTGGGTGAACTGGATGTCGTGGTGGACGCGGCGTCGGTTAGCGCCGCCCCGTATCGGGTTGAGTTCGGTCCTTTGCTGGACGGTGAACTCCGTAAGCGGGCCCTCTGAGTCCCCCGAACTGGCAGCACAATGCACGCCATCCGTGCATAACGCTGCCAGTTCCTCCTGACCAAGCGGCCGGTGGGCGCAGCGAACGAGTGCGGGACACATGGCTGAGCGGCCGGTGGGCGCAGCGAACGAGTGCGGGACACCGCTGCCGTGCGAGGCCGCCCGCCTACCCACGCAGTCTGGACGGCGCGGTAGTGTGCCCGGGTCGCCCGGAAGCACCGGCAAGAGGAGGACCGAGACATGCCCCAGACCGTGCGAGGAGTGGTGTCGATGGCGGTCGGCGAGCCCGTCACGATCACCGATGTCGTGATACCCGACCCCGGCCCGGGCGAGGCGGTGGTGGCCATCCAGGCTTGCGGCGTCTGCCACACCGACCTGCACTACCGGGAGGGCGGCATCAACGACGAGTTCCCCTTCCTGCTGGGCCACGAGGCCGCAGGAGTGGTGGAGTCCGTCGGCGACGATGTGACCGAGGTCGCCCCCGGCGACTACGTGATCCTCAACTGGCGGGCGGTGTGCGGCCAGTGCCGCTCGTGCCTCAGGGGCCGGCCCCAAATCTGCTTCAGCACCCACAACGCCTCCCAGAAGATGACGCTGGCCGACGGCACGGATCTGTCGCCCGCGCTGGGCATCGGCGCCTTCGTGGAGAAGACGCTGGTGGCTGCGGGCCAGTGCACCAAGGTCGACGCGGCCGCCCCGGCCACCGCGGCCGGCCTGCTCGGCTGCGGCGTGATGGCCGGTATCGGCGCGGCGATCAACACCGGCGGTGTGGGCCGCGGCGACAGCGTGGCCGTGTTCGGCTGCGGGGGAGTGGGCGACGCCGCCATAGCCGGTGCCAAGCTGGCCGGCGCCTCGACCATCATCGGTGTGGACATAGACGACCGCAAGCTCGAGTGGGCCCGGGGGTTCGGCGCGACCCACACCATCAACTCCTCAGAGGGCGATCCGGTGGAGGCGATCAAGGCCCTCACCGGCGGCAACGGGGTCGACGTGGCCATCGAGGCGGTCGGCCTGCCCGTGACCTACCGCCAGGCCTTTGAGGCTCGCGACCTCGCCGGGACTGTCGTTCTGGTGGGCGTGCCCCGGCCCGACATGACAATCGAGCTGCCCTTCATCGAGGTGTTCGGGCGGGGTGGGGCCCTCAAGTCCAGCTGGTACGGCGACTGCCTGCCGAGCCGCGACTTCCCCATGCTGATCGACCTGTACCTCCAGGGCCGGCTCGACCTCGACGGGTTTGTGTCGGAGACGATCAACCTCGGCGACGTGGAGGAGGCCTTCCACAAGATGGAGCGGGGCGAGGTGCTCCGTTCCGTCGTCGTCCTGTAGCAGCAGGGATACGAGGCCGTGCCCATCGAGCTGGTCACCACCGACGGCATCTTCGCTCTCGACGGCGGGGAGTGGGAGGTCACCAACAACATCTGGCTGGTGGGCGACGACCGCGAGGTGATGATCTTCGACGCGGCCCACGATCACGAGCCCATCGCGGCCGCGGTGGCGGGCCGGAGAGTGGCCGCCATTGTGTGCACCCACGGCCACAACGACCACATCAACGCGGCGGTGGCCCTGCGCGACGCGGTGGACGCGCCGGTGCTGCTGCATCCCGGCGACCGCATGCTGTGGGACGTGGTCCATCCCGGCGACTCGCCCGACCGCGATCTGGAGCCGGGCTCGGTGCTGGCCGCGGGCGGCCACGAGCTCGGCGTGATCCACACGCCGGGCCACTCGCCGGGCTGCTGCTGCTTCCACGACGTGACGGATGGCCGGGTGCTGTCGGGCGACACGCTGTTCTGCGGCGGGCCGGGCGCCACCGGGCGCAGCTACAGCGACGAGCCCACCATCCTGCGCAGCATCCGCGACCGTCTCCTCACCCTGCCGCCCGACACGGTGGTACACACCGGTCACGGCGACAACACCACCATCGGGGAGGAGACCGAGCGTGTGCTGGACCGCATCTCAGAGTTGGGCCTGAGCTGAGGGGGAGGGGACCTCCATGCACCGGACGCTCGCCGTTGGGGTCGGCGTTGCGCTCTGGTGTGCGGCGTGCGGGGGCACCGACGGCGCCACCGAGGTCGAGCCTGCTGTCGAGCCGGATGCTGAGCCCGCGATCGAGCCGGTTGTCGAGCCTGCTGTCGAGCCGGTTGTCGAGCCCGCGCCTGAGCCGGCCAGAGAGCGGGGTCAGCAGCCCGTGACCGAGGCCCAGATCCGCGGCCTGCTGGCGTGGTTCGTCGACGACGAGGACCAGAGCGCCGGGATCGTGGTCGGCGTGACGACACAGGAGGGGCGCGTCGTCGTCGGATACGGGCGCCTCAGCGCCGACGATCCGACCCAGCCCGACGGGGACACTGTGTTCGAGATCGGCTCGGTCACGAAGGTGCTCACATCCACCCTGCTGGCTGATCTTGTCGTGCGGGGAGAGATGGAGCTCGACACGCCGGTGCAGAGCCTGCTGGGAGCCGCGGCCCGGATGCCGACCCGCGACGGCGCCGAGATCACGCTGGGCCATCTGGCTACCCACAACTCCGGGCTGCCTCGCTTGCCCGACAACTTCGACCCGGCCGACGAGAGCAACCCCTACGCGGACTACGACGCCGAGCGGCTCTACGCCTTCCTGTCGTCCCACGAGCTGCGCCGGGACATCGGCGAGGGTGTCGAGTACTCGAACGTCGGCTACGGCCTGCTGGGCCATGCGCTCGCCCTTCGCGAGGGCACCGACTACGAGACCCTGGTAACCGAGCGAATCCTCGAGCCGTTGCAGATGTCCGATACGGCCGTCGAGCTGGCTCCTCCGTTGCGGGAGCGTCTGGTCCCCGGGCACGATGAGCAGCTCAGGCCGGCCGCCAACTGGGACTTGACCGCCCTGGCCGGCGCCGGGGCGCTCCGATCTACCGTCAACGACATGCTGACGTTCGTCGAGGCGAACATGGGCCTGCGAGAGTCGGCCCTGCGCCCGGCGATGGAGTTCGCTCAGGCCCCGCAGTTGCCGGACCCCGCGCTGGGCATGGACCTGGGCCTCGGGTGGATCATCGCGGCAGAGGGCGGCCGCCGGTTCGTGTGGCACAACGGCGCCACCGGTGGCTACAGCTCGTTCGTAGGCTTCGACCCCGAGGCCCGCGAGGGGGTGATTGTGCTGTCGAACTCTGCGAACCTCGTCGACTTCGTGGCCTACCGGCTGTTCACCCGAGACTTCGGGTGAGCCCGGCTGGAACAGGGAGCGACAAGGGAGACAGCCGTGAGCAGCAGGGGAACCAGCAAGACAGCCAGTGACATCGGCGCGGTCATGGCGGAGCTGGAGGCGGCGGGGACGGCTCAGAACCGCAAGACATATGCCCGCCACGGCGCGGCCGAGCCCATGTTCGGCGTGAGCTACGCCGAGTTGGGCAAGATCGCCAAGCCGATCAGGACCGACCATGCGCTGGCCCGGCAACTGTGGGACACCGGCAACCACGACGCCCGGGTGCTGGCGCTGCGGGTGGCCGATCCCGCCGCGCTGGACGAGTCGCTGGCCAGCCGATGGCTGGGAGACGTCGACAACTACATCCTGGCCGAGGGTCTGGGCGGTCTGTGCGCCCAGACGCGGCACGCCCGGACGTTGAGTGACTCCTGGCGAGACGATTCCGACGAGTGGCCCGCGTCGGTCGGGTGGTTCATCGTCATGTGCACCGCCGAGGATCCGGACGTGTGGTCGGTCGAGGAACTCCGTGGCCTGCTGGACCAGATCGAGGTCGAGATCGCCGTGCGGCCCAACCGGGTCCGCCACGAGATGAACGGCGCCATGATCGTCATTGCGTTGCGCGACGGCCGTCTGCGCCGCTCGGTGCTGGCCGCAGCCAAGCGCATCGGTCCGGTAGAGGTCGACCACGGCCAGACGGGCTGCAAGACGCCCGTAGTGGCCCCCTACGTGGAGCGCACCCTGGCCCACCGGGCTGCCAAAGCCGCCCGCCAAGCCGCCAAGGCCAAGCGCCGCGCCGGCTAGATGCGGCTGATGTCGTAGCGGGTGGGGGCGGGGTGGTGCCTCGGCGGGCCGATGCCGGCGGCCTTGACCAGGCGGACGACCCGGCCCCGGTGGCCGGCGTAGGGCTCCAGCAGCTCCAGCATCGAGTCGTCGTCGCCGTCGGCGGCGCCGCTGAGGGCGTAGGTCACCAGCCTCGGCATGTGCAGGTCGCCCACCGGCACCGCGTCGGGGTCGCCCGCAGCCGCGCCGGTCGTGCGAGCCGCGGTCCACGGGCCCACGCCGGGTAGGCGCTGCAGCCACTGGCGGGCCTCGGCCGCGGGAAGCTCGCCCAGCCCTTCGAGGCGGTCGGCGTGCTTAGCGGCGACCCGGATCACCCGGGCGCGCGCCCGGTCGACGCCGGCCCGGTGGAATCCGTGGTCGGGTACCCGCAACACCGCTTCGGGGCGGGGGAACAGCGGCAACGGACCGGATCCGGGAACCTCGGCCCCGTGCAGCCGGCCCATCCGGGCCACCGCGGTCCTGGCGTCGGCGCTCACCACCCGCTGGTACACCGCGGCGGTGGCCATGGCCTCGAACCAGCGGCCGGTGGCACCCAGCCGGGGCACCCCCAGCCGGGCCACCAGATCACCCACCACCGGATCCAGGGGGCGGAAGTCGCCCAGGTCGTCGTCGCCTCCCAGCAGGGCGGGCACTCCGTTGATGGCCCACTCGGCGCCGAGCCCCCATGCGTCGGCCAGGACCTCGCCGCCGACGGCCCGGAAAGCCAGTGAGGCCGGGCCTTCGGGCGTCTCGGTGGCCCACCATCCGACCCCGCTGCGGCGTTGCGACGTCTTCACCCACATCAACGTCACCTTCAGGTTCAGGTCGTAGCCGGGCCGGAAGGCGGTCGAGCAGTCCGGTGCGGTGTTCGGGGCAGCCGGCGCGGCGTCGACGGGGCGCGGCATGTCAGGGTCCCGGCGTGTCCGGGTCGGATGCGGAGATGAGAGCCTCCAGGGCGGCTTCGAGCGTGTTGAGTAGCCGGCGGTCCGACGCCTCCGCCAGCCCGACATCGATCTTGGCCTCGTCGACGGCCTGGCGGGTGAGTTCGCCCATGATGCCGTCGATGGGGCCGGGGCTGTAGCCGAGCTGCGTCAGCGCGCTCTGCAGATCCGCCACCTCGTTGCCGTCGAGCGGCTGGTCCGGCTCCAGGCCGCGGTCTCCGGTGGCCTGGTCGTCGGTCTCCAGGGGTGCCCGGGCGACGACGGCGCCGTCCTCGCCGAACACGGCGCTGTCCAGGATCGGGACGGCCCAGCTCAGCGTCCACCAGAAGACCAGCAGCAGCACGATCAGCAGGAAGGTGCCCTGCAGGTGGGTGCGCATCGTGGTCTCGGGTGCCAGCCCGTCGCTGGCCACCTAGTTGAAGGCCCGCTTGCGGAGGCGCTCCCGGATCTTGGCGCACTCCGGGCACACCGGGTATCGGGACGGGTCCCGGCTCGGTACCCAGACCTTGCCGCAGAGGGCCCGCACCGGCGTGCCCTCGACGTAGGCCCGGTTGGCGTCGGCCCGGCGGGTGTAGTGGGCGAAGCGGTCGTGGTCGCCGTCGTCGGTGACCGGCCGTATGTCGGGCTCGGTGACGGTGGACGTCCCGGGCGTAGACGGTGTCGTGGTCGAGGTGCTGGCTGTGCCGGTCATGGCGCCGATCCTACAGATCCCGCCGAACCCGGAAGGAGGCCGCGGACTGTAGCGATGGTGTCGGCCTCGGCGGCGGGCTTGTCGCTACGGTAGCGCACCACCCGGGCGAAGCGCAGGGCCACGCCGCCCGGGTAGCGGCTCGACCGCTGCGCGCCGTCGACCGCGATCTCCACCACCTGCTCGGGCCTCAGCTCCACCACGTGGACCCTGCGGTCGGTGGCCAGCTCGTCGAAGCGTCGGGTCTGCCACCGCAGCATCTCGTCGGTCATGCCCTTGAATGTCTTGCCCACCATCACCCACCCCCCGTCGGGGTCCCGGGCGCCCAGGTGGATGTTGGACAGCCAGCCTCGACGGCGGCCGCTCCCGGGTTCCACCGCCAGCACCACCAGGTCGAGGCTGTGCACCGGCTTGACCTTGCGCCAGGCCTTCCCCCGGCGTCCCGCCGCGTAGGGCGAGCCGGCGGCCTTGACCACCACGCCCTCGTGGCCGGCCCCCACCGCGGAGGTGAACACCTGCTCAGCTTCTTCGGGATCGGCGGTGACGACGCCCGGCACTCGATGGTCGGCGGCCGCTTCGGCCAGACAGCCGAGTCGCACCTCGAGCGGCTCGTCGAGCAGGTCGCGCCCGTCCAGGTGAAGCGCGTCGAAGAACCTGGGCCTTACCTGCACCTTCACCGTCTCGCCGCGGGAGGGGGTGCTCTCGCCGGTGCCTCTAGTGCCGACACGGCCCATCGTGTCCTGGAACGCGGCCGGCCCGAGATCGTCGGCCAGCCCGAGTATCTCGCCGTCCAGGGCCACCGAGTGGACGGGAAGACCGCGCACTGCGTCGGCCACCTCGCCGAGACGGCCGGTGACCTCGTTGAGGTTGCGGGTCCAGATGCGCACCTCGTCGCCTCGCCGATGGACTTGGATGCGGATCCCGTCGAGCTTCCACTCCACCGAGCAGCGGCCCAGTTCGGCGACCGCCGAAGCGGCGTCGTCGGCGGTGGAGGCCAGCATGGGGCGGATCGGCCGGAGGACCCGGAAGCCCACGGCCTCCAGGCCGGGCTGCCCGTGCACGAGGGCGATGCCGGCGGTCTCGCCCAGGTCGCCCACCAGCATCAGGGCACGGCGGACCGCGGCGGGCGCGACGCCTGCAGCCCGGGCGATGGCCTCCACCACCACTCCCTCGCTGGCGCCCTGGCGGAGCTCGCCGACGAGCAGCCGCCTCACGAAGTCGGTCTCGGCGGCGGTTGCCCGGCCCAGGAAGGCGCCGAGTAGGTCGAGGCGCCGCTGGGTCGATCCCTCCCCGGAGGCGCCTTCGACCGTGTCCAGCAGGGTGTCGAGGTCGGCGACGGTCAGCGTCGGCTTCGGTGCGGGCACGGTTTCCAGCGCCGCTACCGTCGCCCAGCCGACGCCTATGCGTCCCTGGCGGGGATCGCCGGCCACCAGCGCGGCCACCACACCGGCCTCGGGGCCGGCCGTGCCCCTCAACAGCGCGGCGAGGGACTCGATCTTGGCGGTTCGCGCCGTCGTGGCGGCCACTGCGTCGGCGCAGTCGACCAGTTCGGTCAGGAGCATCCTGTTGGGTTCTAGCGCGTCGCGACGGGATTGTCCGGGCTTGGTGTCACATCGCTCTGGAAGGCTGCGCGGCCATGACTCCGCTGCTCATTCTCACTCTGCTGGCCTCTCTGGGGCCGGCTGTTGGTCGAGCGCCTCTAATTCGGCCAGCGAGGCCTCCCATTGCGCGAGCAGGGCGGCGGCCCGGTCCGAGGCCTCGGTGTGGGCCGACGCGAGGGCGTGGACCTCCTCGGGCCGGTCGTATAGGGCGGGATCGCTGAGCCGGACATGCAGATCGGACACTTCGGTGTCGGCGGCCGCCCAGGATCGCTCCAGGTCGGCCACCCGCCTGCGCAGGGCGCTGGTGGCCGCACGGGCTCTGGCGCCGGCCCGGCGCCGCTCGGCCCGATCAGCCGGGGACGTTCGCGGCTGGTGCGGTTCGCTCGACTGGTTCTGACGGCCGGGTTCGTCCGTGCCGACGGGGAGTACGGCGGCCGAGGGCCTCGTGCCGGGGGCGAGGGGTGACGGCCGCGGGACGGATGGGTCGTCGGGGTACAGCACCGACTCGTCGGCACCCAAATGCCACACCGCCCGACCGTGGCGAACCTCGATCAGCATGTCGGCCACGGCCCGGATGAGGTGCCGGTCGTGGGTCACCAGCAGGACCGTGCCGGGATAGGCACCGAGGGCGTCCTCGAGGATGTCGCAGCTGGGCAGGTCGAGGTGGTTGGTGGGCTCGTCGAGCACCAGCAGGTTCACCGGCTCCACCATCAGCCGGGCGAGGGCCAGGCGGGTGCGCTCGCCGCCGGAGAGTTCGGCTACCCGGCGGTCGGCGTCGTCTCCGGTGAAGCCGAATGCTCCGAGCACGGTGCGCAGGTTGCGCCGTCCTGGGTCGATCCCGGCCGAGAACACCTCGATCGCCCGCTTGGTGCCGTCCAGCTCGTCGGCCTGATGCTGGCCGAAGGCAGCGACGCGCACGTTGGCACCGATCCGCACCGTGCCGGCACTCGGCGGCAGCTCGCCCAGGATCAGCTTGAGCAGGGTGGTCTTGCCCGCGCCGTTGGGCCCCACCAGCGCCACCGTCTGGCCCCGTTCCACCGCCAGGGTCGCGCCGGAGACGACCGGTCCGTCGCCGTCGGGATAGCCGACGGTGGCCTCCTCGAGCTCGGCGACCACCCGGCCGGAGCGGGGAGGTGCATCGAAGTCGAAGCGGGCGGCCAGATCGGAGCGGCTGGGGACCTGGATCCGGTCCAGCTTCTGGAGGGTCTTGACCCTGCTCTGCACCTGGCGGGCCTTGCTGGCCTTGTAGCGGAAGCGCTCGACGAAGCGCTCGACGCGGGCCACCTCGCGGGCTTGGCGGGCTGCGGCCGCCTCGACGCGCTCCAGGTGCTCGGTGCGGGCCACCACGAACTCCGCGAACCCTCCCTCGTAGGCGGTCACCGTGCCGGAAGCGAGTTCGACTATGCGGTCGGCCACCGCGTCGATGAAGTCGCGGTCGTGGCTGACGAAGAGCAGGGAACCAGACCATGCCGCCAGGCGCCGCTCAAGCCACGCCATGGAGTCGACGTCGAGATGGTTGGTGGGCTCGTCGAGCAGCAGGATGTCGGGCTCCGACACCAGCAGGCGGGCCAGGGCCGCTCTCATCCGCCAGCCTCCGGACAGCTCCTTCAGGGGCCGGTCCGAGTCGGCCGCCGAGAAGCCGAGACCGGCCAGAACCTTGGCCGCCTCGGCCTCCAGGGCGTAACCGCCGAGCTGCTCGAACAGGGACTGGGCCTCTCCGTAGCGGGCCACCAGGTCGTGCTGGGGGTCAGCCGAATGGCCGAGCCGGCTCTCGAGCTCCTTCAGGGTGCCGGCCAACTCGGCCAGCGGGCCGGCACCGGCGATCACATGCTGGCGGACTGTTCCACCGGAGATGTCGCGCAGGTCCTGGGGCAGGTACCCGATCCGGGCGTCGCGGGGCTTGGTGACGGTTCCTGCGTCGGGCTCGATCATCCCGGCCATGATCTCGAGCAGGGTCGTCTTGCCGGTGCCGTTGCCGCCCACCAGCGCGACGCGCCGGCCCGCGGGCAGATGCAGGGTCACGCCCTCGAAGAGTTGGCGGGTGCCGTAGCCCTTGGACAGGCCGGACGCGGTCAGGGTCACCGTCCAACGCTACGGCTCCCACCTGGCCCGGCCTCCGGGGCTTACACCAGCCAGCCGGGTGCAGCCCAGCCGGCCGGCGGCTTCAGCTCAGCAGCTTGTCGAGGCGGGTCTCGGTCTCGGCGACCCCGGCGAAGTCCGGTTCAGTGGCCTCCAGGCGGCCCAGCCACCCGACCGACACCCAGCCGGCCATCACCGCTCCGCCGTCGGTGTATTCGGGCAGTTCGATGGCGTCGCCCCAGTCCATCTTCACCCGGTAGGCGTCGGTGTGCCCGGGCCGGGGCTCGAGTTGTGCGGTGGCCATCGAGCGGGGTGGCTCGATGCCGACCTCGGTGCGCTTCCAGCCCTTGATGTCGCGCAACTCCCGGTCGGGAACGTTGATGTTGAGCACTACTGGCTCCGGCGGCAGCGCAGTGGCCAGGCCCTCCACCGCGGCGGCGGCCACGGTTGCAGCGGTCTCCCAGTGCTGGTCGGCGAGCATCTCCTCCCAGCCCTGGCCCTCGACGCCGAACGACTCAACCGTCTGGCTCACGGCTACGCCGCTCACCCCTCCGTTGCGGGCCGTGAGGCAGGCCCCGACCGTGCCGGAGTGGTACACCGAGCGGCCCACGTTGGCGCCGGGGTTGATGCCGGCCACCACGAGGTCGTAGTGCCCGAACAGGTCCAGGCGACCGAACATCACGCACAGCGCCGGCGGTCCCGTCACCGACCACACATCGTCCAAGCCGTCTATGGGGGCGCGGTGAACCTCGGGCTTGATCAGGTGCAGGGGGCCGAAGGCTGCGCCGTAGCCCGAGTACTCCTTGTCGGGCGCCACCACGACGACCTCGCCGATCTCGGCCATGGCCCGGGCCAGCACGTGCAGCCCGATGGAGTCGATGCCGTCATCGTTGGTGACAAGAATGCGCACCAACCGACCCTAGCCGTGAAGGTGTACCTCCAAGCCGGGCCGGTCCGAGTTCTAACCTGATGTTCACTTTGCGGGGCCACAATGTGACGGTGCAGTCCGCAGACGGGGGAGAGGCCGCGGCCACCATCCTGATCGCAGAGGACGATCGCCGCGTGCGGGACTCGCTCGACCGGTACCTGCGGCTGGAAGGCTACGAGGTGGTGGCCGTGCCCGACGGGGCCGCCGCGCTGGCCGCTCACGACGCGCACCGGCCCGACCTGCTGGTGCTGGACGTCTCGATGCCGAATGCCGACGGGCTCAGCGTGTGCCGGATGCTGCGACAGAGGGGCTGCGACACTCAGATCCTCATGCTCACTGCTCGCCACGAGGTGGACGACCGGGTGGCCGGGCTCGACGCCGGCGCCGACGACTACCTCGTCAAGCCCTTCGCCATCGAGGAGCTTCTGGCCAGGGTGCGGGCGCGGTTGAGGGCCGCGGCCGACGAGGGCGAGCGTGCGGGACGGCGAGGCCGGAGTGCCAGCGCGGCCCCATCGCGCCGCGACGGTGTGCTGCGCCTCGGTGATCTCGAGATCGACGTCGAGGGCCGTCTGGCAACGCGGGCCGGCCGGAGCATCGATCTGTCGGTGAAGGAGTTCGACCTGCTCGAGTTGCTGGTGCGCAACGCCGGCGTCGTCCTGAGCCGCTTCGACATCTACGAGCATGTTTGGGAGGGAGCCCTCGACACCGGCTCCAAGACCCTCGACGTGTACGTCGGGTACCTGCGCCGCAAGACAGAAGCTGACGGCGCGTCCAGGATCGTCCACACCGTGCGCGGGGCCGGCTACGTGGCCAGGATCGACCAGAGGCCGAGCGGAATAGGTAGCCGTTCGTGACAATTTCTGCGAGGCGCCGAGCGAGGCCGTGGCCCGAGCGGCCCGCGAGCGAAGCGAACAGGAGCGGGAGTGACAACGCTGCATCGCGAAGCGGCGTCACTCACGCGCGCGAGATCGACCAGTGACGCTTCGGGTCCGGGTCGCGCTGCTGGTGGCCGCGGTGGTGACGGTGGTGGTGGCCGTGGTGGGCTGGACCGCGGTGCGCTCGGCCAGAGCAGAGCTGACGGAGGAAGTGGACCAAGACCTGCTGGAGCGGGCGGCCTTGGTGTTCGCCGAGCCTCGCGGCGACTTCTGGGCCGGCAGCCTGGCCCGGCGCTCGACAGGGATCGGGTCGTTGCTGCGGGCCGATCCGCTGGGCTCGCTGGTGTCGCTGGACGCCTACGCCCGAGTCGTCGTGACCGACCTGGACGCCGGTGCCGACGGCGTGATCAGGGGCCAGGTCATCGTCGCCCTCGACGACGACATCGGAACCGTGCCCGACACCGAGCGCCTGGAGCGGGCCCGGCGGTGGGGGCCGGTGGTGGACACGGTCAGGGCGCACGGGATGAGCCTGCGGCTCATGACCGTGCGGGCCGCCGACGGCGTGTTCGTCCAGGTGGCCCGCCCGCTGGACGAGGTGGAGAGCGCCGTGGAGGATCTGCGCCGTCAGGTGCTGCTGTTCGGTCTGCTGGCGGTGGCGGTCGCTGCGGCCGGGGCCTGGTTTCTGGCCGGGCGAGCGGTGCGCCCCATCGTCAGGTTGACGGACACGGCCGAGCAGATCGCCGAGACGGGCGACGTCGACCTGCCGGTTGAGAGTTCGGAGGCCGGCGAGGTGGGGCGTCTGGCCCGCAGCTTCCGGACCATGCTCGCAGCCCTCTCCGCCAGCCGCCGCCAGCAGCACCGCTTGGTGATGGACGCCAGCCACGAGCTGCGCACCCCGCTCACCAGCCTGCGCACCAACGTCGATCTGCTGCGGCGCTCCGACGAGCTGGCGCCGGAGGAGCGGGCCTCCGTGCTCGACGATGTGGATGCCGAGCTGGGCGAGTTGACCGACTTGGTGACCGAGCTGGTCGACCTGGCGGCCGATGTCCAGACCGACGAGGAACTCGAGCTGATCGATATGGCCGGGGTGGTGGAGCCGGTGGTGGAGCGGGCCCGGCGCCGCAGCGGGCGCGACATCGTGGTGCGGGTGGATCGGGGAGTGCCGGTGGAGGGCCGCCCGGAGGCATTGGCCCGTGCCGTGCGCAACCTGGTGGACAATGCGGTGAAGTTCAGTGAGCAGGGGCCGGTCGAGGTGGTCGTGGACGGCGGCTCGGTGACCGTGCACGACGCCGGACCCGGCGTGGCCGAGGCCGACCGTGAGCGGGTCTTCGAGCGGTTCCATCGCCTGGAGGCCGACCGCGACCATCCCGGGTCGGGCCTCGGGCTGGCCATCGTGCGCCAGGTGGCCGAGGCTCACGGCGGGACGGTGACGGTGGGGGAGTCGCCGCTGGGAGGCGCGGCCATCGGTCTGCGGATCCCCGAGATCGACGGCTAGAGACCAGGTCGGGTGCTGCCGTAACCTCGGCTCCATGCGAATTGGCAGCGGTGGAGTCCCAAAATGGCGTCCTGGGCTGCCAGTTCCATGAGAGCGCCCGGCCCGGCGGCTGCGCCGGTGGGCCGCCGCCGGTTCATCAAGGGCGGACTCGGTGCGGCTGGCCTGGCCGCGGCCGCGCCCCTGCTGGCAGCCTGCGGCGACGACAGCGACGACGTGCCGACAGCGGACCCACTGCCCGCGGACGCTCCGGCTGCGACAGACGAGCGGATCGTCATCGTCGGGGCCGGGGCGGCTGCGCTGGCTGCGGCCGATGAGCTCCAGATCCGGGGGTTCCACAACGTCGTGCTGCTGGAGGCCCGGGACCGGGTCGGCGGGCGTATCTGGACTTCGAGCATCGGCGACGGCATCCCCGTCGAACTTGGCGCCACCTGGATACACGGAGTCCGGGGCAACCCGGTGAGCGACATCGTCGAGAGCAACGGCATGACTACGGCTGAGACCGACTACGACAACGCGGTCCTCTACGACCACGACGGCCGGCCGGCCGAGCCGGTCGACGCCGCGTTGTGGGGCGAGTACATGGCGCTGGCCTATGAGATGCCCGAAGCGTCCCTACGGGACGTCTTCGAGCGGTTCGCTTCCATCCACGATCTCGGCGAGGACGACCGGCGCCTGTGGCGGTACTCGCTGGCGTCCATGTTCTCCCACGAGTTCGGGGCGGACATCAGCGACCTGTCCATTCTGAGCTACGACGGGCCGAGCACGCTGCGGGGCGGTGACGTGGTGTTCCCGGAGGGCTACAGCCAGATCGTCGACGTGCTGGCTGCGGGCCGGGACATCCGGCTCGATCACCCGGTGGCTCAGGTCGACCACTCCGGGTCCACCGTCGTGGTCACCACCGAGTCGGGCGGCACGTTCGAAGCCGACCGGGTTGTGGTCACGGTGCCTCTCGGGGTGCTCAAGGCGGGGACGATCTCGTTCACGCCGGTGTTGCCACCGGCCATGCGTGATGCGATCGCCGCCCTGGACATGGGGATCCTCAACCGGACGTGCCTGCTGTTCGACGAGCCTTTCTGGGACCGCGACACCGAGTGGATCGGCTACGCGGGCGAGCGGCCGGGCCAGTGGTCCGAGACGCTGAACCTGTACCCGTACCTGGGCCGGCCGGTCCTCGCCATGTTCAACCCCGGGTCGTTCGGGGCCGAGATCGAGCAGTATTCCGACGAGGAGCTCACAGGGCGAGCAGTCGAGGCCCTCAGGGCCATGTTCGGCGATGTGCCTGAGCCCGTCGACGCCCTGAGCACCCGCTGGGGCTCGGACCCCTGGACGCGGGGCTCGTACTCGTACCTGCCGGTCGGCGTGGAGTTCGACACCTACCGGGACATGGCCAGGCCCGTCGGCGAGCGCTTGTTCTTCGCGGGAGAGGCCACCCACAGCCGGTTCCCCTCGACCGTGCACGGCGCACTTCTCTCGGGCCGGCGGGCCGCCCGCCAGATCTACGGCCTACTGCGCTGACCCTCCCGTCCGGGAATTGGCAGCGGTGAGTGCCGATTCCGGCGTCCTGGGCTGCCAGTTCGGCGGTTGGGCTGGGGCCGTTTGGGAATTGGCAGCGGTGAGTGCCGATTCCGGCGTCCTGTGCTGCCAGTTCGGGGGCCGGGCCGGGATCGTTTGGGAATTGGCAGCGTCTTGCACGGTATGCGTGCGTTGTGCTGCCAGTTCCGGGGGCTAGGCGGCTGCGTCGGGGGACAACTCGCAGGCCACCGACAGCTCGTCGCCCTCGGATGTCACCAGCTCGGTGACGCGGCCCGCGGCGCTCACGTCGTCGGCGACGTCGGCTAGCACGGCGAGGCGCTCGGCGCTGTCGCTCACGGTGGTGCGCAGGACCTCGGTGCGCAACGGCCGCTTGGCCTCCGACTTGGCCCTGCGGATCTCGCCCAGCACGGCAGCGGCCACCGCGCTGGGCAGCGGGCCCGCGTCACCGGCCGCGGCCCGCAGCGGCCCCGACTTCGGCCACGCCGAGGCATGGACCGAAGACTGGTGCCACCAGCTCCACACCTCCTCGGCGACGAAGGGCACGAACGGCGCGAACAGCTTCTGAAGCACGGCTAGTGCTGCCTCGAGGGCCGTCCGAGCCGAGACCGCGGCGTCAGTTCCCCTCTCGCCGTAGGCGCGGGCCTTGACGAGTTCGATGTGGTCGTCGGTGAATGACC
Organism: Acidimicrobiia bacterium; assembly: GCA_022828135.1. Classification (GTDB taxonomy): domain Bacteria; phylum Actinomycetota; class Acidimicrobiia; order Acidimicrobiales; family Aldehydirespiratoraceae; genus Aldehydirespirator. The sequence goes on from JAJEJB010000046.1 coordinate 23,676, forward strand.
AGAAGAACGACTCGGTGCGCTCCAGGGCTCGGGCGTAGTCGAAGGCGTCGAGAGCGGCGGTGGCGTCGTCCACCAAGTCAGCCAGGCGGTGCAGCATCGAGCGGTCCAGCGCCTCGGTCACCCCGTCGCCGAAGGCGTCGTCGCCCGCCCACAGACCCCGGTGCCCGCCGGCTCGCATGGCCACCCGGTTGGCTTCGTCATCCAGGTCTGCGAACCGCAGCACGAACTTGGAGGCGTTGAGCAGCTTGACGGCCAGGCGGCGGCCGATGCGGAACTGCTGCTCGTCGAAGGCGGTGTCGGTGCCCGGGCGGCCGCAGGCGGCCCAGTAGCGGACCGCGTCGGCGCCGTAGCGCTCCAGCAGATCGGTGGGCACCTGCACGTTGCCCCTCGACTTGGACATCTTCTTGCGGTCGGGGTCGAGGATCCAACCCGACAGGGCGCAGTTGTGCCACGGCACCCCGTCGGCGTCGAAGTGGGCCCGCACCACCGTCGAGAACAGCCAGGTGCGGATGATGTCGTGGGCCTGAGGCCGCATGTCCATCGGGAACGTGGACGCGTACAGGGCCTCGTCGGTGCGCCAGCCGGTGGCGATCTGGGGCGTGAGCGACGAGGTGGCCCAGGTGTCCATCACGTCGGGATCACCGGCGAAGCCCCCGGGGCGGCCCCGCTGGGACTCGTCGAAGCCGGGCGGGCAGTCTGCCGACGGGTCCACGGGCAGGGCGCGGGGGTCGGGCCGGATCGGGTTGTCCCAATCCGGCGAGACGTCGGCGTCGAGGCGGTACCACAGGGGGATGGGCACGCCGAAGAAGCGCTGGCGGCTGATGAGCCAGTCGCCGCTGAGCCCCGCGATCCAGCTCTCGTAGCGGGCCTGCATGTAGCCGGGAACCCAGTTCATCTGGTTGCCCCGGTCGATGAGGGCCTGGCGCAGGTCGTCGTCGCGCCCGCCGTTGCGGATGTACCACTGGCGGCTGGACACGATCTCCAGCGGCTTGTCGCCCTTCTCGAAGAACTTGACCGGGTGGGTGATGGGGCGGGGCTCGCCGTCGATGTCCCCGGATTCGGCGAAGACGGCTGCGATCTCGGTGCGGGCCTGCACTGCGGTCTTGCCGGCCAGGCGGGCGTAGGCGGCCCGGCCCGATGCCGACTCGACGGCCGCGGGAGGGTCGGCTGCGAGGCGCCCGTCGCGCCCGATGACGGTGCGTACCGGCAGGTTGAGCTCGCGCCACCAGGTCACGTCGGCGGTATCGCCGAAGGTGCAGATCATGGCGATACCGGTGCCCTTGTCGGGGTCGGCGAGCTCGTGGGCCACCACCGGCACCTCCACGTCGAACACCGGGGTCCGCACGGTCGATCCGAACCGCGGCCGGTAGCGGCCGTCGTCGGGGTGGGCCACCAGCGCCACGCACGACGGCACCAGCTCGGGCCGGGTGGTGTCGATCCAGATGTCCTTGTCGCCGCCCGTGCCGCCGAAGCGCAGCTTGTGGTAGGCGCCGGGCACCTCCCGGTCGTCGAGCTCGGCCTGGGCCACCGCGGTCTGGAAGGTCACATCCCATAACGACGGAGCCTCGATCTGGTAGGCCTCGCCCCGTTCAAGGTTCTCCAGGAAGGCGAGCTGCGACACCCGGCGGCAGTGGGCGTCGATGGTGGCGTAGGTTCGGGTCCAGTCCACCGACAGCCCGATCCGCCTGAAGAGGTCCTCGAAGGCCTGCTCGTCGGAGGCGGTGAGTTCCTCGCAAAGCTCGATGAAGTTGGGCCTGCTCACCGCGATGGTCCGGCGCTTGGCCACCGCCGACGGACGGCCCGCGTCGGGCGGCGCCGCGAAGTCCGGGTCGTAGGGCAGCGACGGGTCACAGCGCACCCCGTAGTAGTTCTGCACCCGGCGCTCGGTGGGCAGCCCGTTGTCGTCCCAGCCCATGGGGTAGAAGACAGCCTGGCCGGCCATGCGGCGGTAGCGGGCGATGATGTCGGTGTGGGTGTAGCTGAACACGTGGCCCACATGCAGCGAGCCGCTCACGGTCGGCGGGGGAGTGTCGATGGAGAACACCTCGGCCCTGGGCCGCGTCTCGTCGAACCGGTAGATCCCGGACGCCTCCCAGTCGGCGTCCCACTTGGCTTCGAGGCCTTCGAGGACGGGCTTGTCGGGTACCGCGGCCTGGGTCGTCTCGTCAGCGGGTCGGCTCATGCGGGCGCCAACGCTAACCGCAAACTGGCAGCCTGGGAGGGTTCGCCGATCCGGCCGTATCGTTCGGCTCGTGCTCCTGAACTACTACGCGATAGCGGCCGCCGTCGTTGTCGGCACGGTGTCGGGCATGGCTTCGGTGGTTTGGATCCGCCTGAGGGTCCACGACGGGCTGGTAGCCGTTCGTGCTGCCGCCGCCGGGATCGTGGGCTCGCTCGTCTTCAGCGCCGGCGCACTCGGCATCACCGGGCTCGACGGGTTCACCGTCATCCATGTTGTCTACGTCGTTCTGACGATCGGTGTCCCGCTGGCCGGCACGATCGTGTTGGTGCTGGCTCGCGAGCGCTCTGGCGTCATCACGGCTCTCTGTATTGGGGCGCTGCTGGCGGTGCCGGTGGGCATCTATGCCACTCACATCGAGCCGTTCTGGCTGAGGACCGATTCCGTGGAGTTGACCGTCGAAGGCGTCGGGGAGCCGATTCGTGTCGGCGTGCTGGCGGATCTCCAGACCACCGAGATCGGGTCCTATGAGAATGAGGCGGTCGACCGGTTGATCGAGGCGGCACCGGACCTGGTTCTCGTGCCGGGAGACGTCTACCAGTTCGATGAGGACGTCTTCGACGAGCGGGCGCCGCAGTTCTCCGAAGTGATCCAGCGACTGGTCGATGCGGCGTCGTCCGTCTTCCTGGTGAGTGGCAACACCGACACGGTCGTCGGCCTTCGGGCCATCACTGAGGGAACCGGGGCCAGGGTGCTCGACAACGAGGTCGAGACTCTCGTGGTCAACGGCAACGTCGTGAGCGTCGGCGGGATAACCCTGTTCAGCGATGAGAGGGCGGCTCAACGGGTCGCCGACCAACTCTCCGACGACGACCAAGCCGCGGTGCGAATCCTCCTCGCCCACAAGCCCGATGAGATCGAGCTGCTCGAAAGCCGGTCCGTCGATCTGCTGGTCTCGGGCCATACCCACGGCGGGCAGGTGTCGCTCCCGTTCTTCGGGCCTCCCCTCACGCTCTCGGACGTGCCGAGACACGTCGCAGCCGGCGGGCTGCACGAGATGGACGGAACAGCCGTCTACGTCTCAACCGGAGTGGGACGCGAACGCGACAACGCCCCCCAGCTCCGGTTCGGCGTCAGACCATCGATCGGCATCATCGACCTGGTGGGCTAGCCCAGGAATTGGCAGCAGGATGCACGCTTCTCGTGCGCAACGCTGCCAATTCGGCTTGGGGCCGGGCTCAGTCCGCAGGGACAGCCCAGCGGCGGATCCAGGCGTGCATGGCTATCCCCGCGGCGACGCCGGCGTTGATCGAGCGGGTCGAGCCGAACTGGGTGACTGACACCACCTGAGCGGCCGCGGCCCGCGCCGCCTCCGACAGGCCGGGGCCCTCCTGCCCGAACAGCAGCACGCACCTCTCGGGCAGCTCGGTCGTCTCCAGCGGTACGGCGCCGGACAGGTTGTCGACCCCCACCACCGGCAGCTCCTCCTCCGAGGCCCAGGCGGCCAGCTCCTCCACCGTGGCGTGGTGGCGGATGTGCTGGTACACGTCGGTCATCATCGCCCCGCGCCGGTTCCAGCGCCTCCGCCCCACGATGTGCACCGCGGCCGCGGCGAAGGCGTTGGCCGTGCGCACCACCGTGCCGATGTTGCGGTCGTGCTCCCAGTTCTCGATGGCCACGTGTAAGGGATGCCGCCGGGCGTCCAGATCGGCCTTGATGGCGTCCACAGTCCAGTAGCGGTAGCGGTCGACCACGTTGCGCCGGTCGCCGCCGCGCAACAGCTCAGGATCGAAGTGCGCACCCTCGGGCCACGGCTCGGGATGGGGGCCGACGCCGACCGTCTCACTCACGTCGCCCAAGGTACAAGCACCCCTTCGCGCCAGCCCTGCCATCTAGTCTTGATGCCGGTGAAGCTCTGGATGCGCAGGCGCCGCGACCGTCTCCCGTACCTGGTGAGAGGGGCCCCCAAGGATCCCTGGGGCCGCTTCTGGGCCGGGCTCGGCGGGCTCGTGCTGGTGATCGCCGTGGGCACCTTCGGATACCACCGGCTCGGGCTCACGGTGGGGGAGGCCCTCTACCAGACGGTCATCACGATCACGACGGTCGGCTACCAGGAGATCGGCACGGTCACAGACGACTACCGGGTGTTCACCATCCTGCTGATCCTGTTCGGAGTGGGTACGGCCCTCTACACGCTGGGCGTTCTCATAGAGTCGCTGTTCGAGGGCCGGCTCGACAGCGAGATTCGGAGGCGGCGCATGCTGAAGCAGATCGATCGACTGAGCGACCATGTCGTGCTGTGCGGTTTCGGGCAGGTCGGGCGGGCCATCCACCGCGAACTGGCTGCGGCGGGCCGCACGCTGGTGGTGGTCGACCGCCGAGACCTGGACGAGGAGGAATTACCGCACGTCGTCGGCGGCGAGGCCACCGACGACGATGTGCTGGTGTCGGCCGGGCTGGAGCGGGCCAGCACGCTGGTCCTTGCCCTCGACTCCGACGTCGACAACCTCTACATCGCCCTGACGGCCCGCTCGATGTGCCCGGGCCTGTTCATCGTGGCCCGCTCCAACAGCTCCTCCGCGGAGCCGAAGCTGCGTCAGGCCGGCGTGGACCGGGTGGTCAACACCCATGAGATCGGGGGCACAAGGATGGCCGCCCTGGTGCTGGAGCCCGACGTGTCCGACTTCCTCGGCGTGATGATGCAAGCCGACCAGCTCTCCGTGCGCCTGGCCGAGACGCCGGTAGCCGCTGACGGTCCGTTCGCCGGCCGAGCCTTGGCGGCGTGCGAGATCGACGAGTCCACCGGCGCGACCGTCCTGGCGGTCCGGCGCGACGACTCCTTCGTGACCGACCCGCCGGACGACTTCGTGCTGGCGGCCGACGATGTGCTAATCGCACTGGGCACCAAGGACCAGCTCGCCGACCTCAACGCCAGGGCGGGCGTCTAGGCCGCCTGCACCTCGTGGCGGGGCCGGCGCGGCCGGATAGCCTGAGACGCTCCTTCGGGGATGGTGTAATAGGTAACACAGCTGGTTCTGGCCCAGCCATTGGGGGTTCAAGTCCTCCTCCCCGAACCCTCCGATAAGCTGCCCGCCCGCGCCACCACGGCGCTTACCTGCCCCGTTCGTCTAGCGGCCTAGGACGCCACCCTCTCAAGGTGGTAGCACGGGTTCAAATCCCGTACGGGGTGCTCCGAATCTCGCCGGCCGGCGCTTTGATCAGGCTGGCTGGTTGAGTTCGATCATGTTACCAGCCGGGTCGAAGAAGAACGTCTGGCGGGCCGGCGTCCCTGGCAGCGGCTTGGGGTCGGCCACGTCCACGCCCAGGTCCCGCAACTCTGCCACCGCGGCGTCGATGTCGTTCACCTTGAAGGCCCAGTGCTGGCCCTGCGGCGGCACCCAGCCCTCGACCTCGATCAGGTGCACCTCACCGCCGCCGGGGGTTTGCAACCAGCGGCCGTTGAAACCGAAGTCGGGTCGGGGCAGCACGGCCATGCCGAGCACGTCGGTGTAGAACGGCGCGGCCACCTCGACGTCGGGAACGTTGATCGATACGTGGTGTACCGGCCCGAGTTCCATGCGTCCTAAGTTAGCGCCGCTGGCAGGTGGGGCACCAAGTGGTGCCCCGGGCGTCGATGATCCGGCGGCGCAGCTCCGTGCCGCAGCGCTCGCACGGCTCGCCCGCCCGCCCGTAGCAGCGCAGATGGTGCTGGTTGCGGCCTGATGCGCCGTCGAGCGCGGCGTAGTCGCGCAACGTGGTGCCGCCGTGGCGCAGGCCCGACCCCAGCGCGGTTCGGATGGCCTCGGCCAGGCGGCCGGCCCGGGGCTTCGACACGTAGCGAACGGCAGGGTTGATGCCCGCCAGCCACAGCGCCTCGTCGGCGTAGATGTTCCCCACACCCGCCACCGGTCGCTGCGACAGCAGCTGGGTCTTCACGCAGCGCCGGCTGGCGCTCAGCGCCCGCCACAGGCCGGCGCCGGTGAACTGGTCGCTGAAGGGCTCAGGCCCGAGGCGGTCGAGGGTGGCGATGGTCTCGTAGCGACCGGCCTCCACGACGTGCACCCGCCCGAACCGTCTCACGTCGTGGAAGGTGAGCACCTCGTCACCGTCCAGGCGCCACCAGGCCCGCAAGTGCGGATGGTCTCGATCGGCGTCGCGGGAGATGGACAGCCGGCCGGTCATACCCAGGTGGATGACCAGCTCGCATCCGGTCTCGCTGCCGTCGTCGAGAGCGAGAATCAGGTACTTGCCACGACGGCTGACGGCCGCGATCTCGGAACCGACCGCGTCAATCGCAGGAGAGAACTTCGCCGAGGGATGAGAGCCTGCGTCGCTGATGGCGCGTCCCGACAGCCGGGGGTGCAACTGGGCTCGGATGGTCTCGACCTCGGGAAGCTCGGGCACCGGCCGCACCGTACCCGAGCCGGCCCCAGCCGGTGGCCCCTCCGGCGCGCGCGTCTCATGGCTGGGGCCGAATTGGCAGCCCGCGACGCCGAAAACGGCCTCCTACGCTGCCAATTCCAGGGGCGGCGAATGAGCGGGGATCAGGCCGCGGCGGTCGCTCCGTTGGCGCCCCGCACGATCACATCGATGGCGTCGATGAGGTCGGGCTGGCTCCTGAAGTAGTCGGCCTGCTCGGCCTTCCAGGGCTGCACCAAGTCCTCCGGCTCGAAGCCGGCGCGCTGCCAAGCGGTGGCCACCACCCGCAGCGCCCGATCGACCTCCGGAGTGGCCGCGGTGACTGCGGCTGCCGCCATGGCCTCGACATCGACCGTCTCGCTGCTCACTAGGGGACGGCGGATCGTGGAGATGCGAAATCGGATCGCTTCGGCCGCGATACGGGTGTGGTTCATCGTCAGATGTCTGGCCCCGGGAGGTGACCGTACACAGCTACAGAAAATACAGTTATCCACAGGTTTAGTGGTGGATACCCCTCAAGAACGCAGCGGGCAGAAGCCGGCGGGGCAGGCATCTGGACCGACGCCGAGACGGCCGAGCGAGCGCCGGGCCGCGCCGGGCACGAGGCGCTCGGAGATCAACTCCTGCCACATGGCCACGAAGCGGTCGTCGGGCCCCGTGCCGGGGGTCACGGCCCGGGCCAGCCGCATGCCCAGGTCGGCCGCGGTGCCGGCCGCGACCACGTCGAGGTCCCACATGACCTCCATGTGGTCGGTGACGAAGCCGATCGGGGCCAGGACCACGGCCTCCACGCCGTCGTCGCGGGACAGACGCTCCAGGCACTCGTTCACATCGGGCTCCAACCACGGCACCGAGGGCGGGCCGCTGCGGCTCTGCCAGGCCATGGTCCAGGCGTCGAAGCCGGCCCCGCCCGCCACCAGGCGAGCGGTCTCTCCCAGTTGGCGCTCGTAGTCGCAGCCTGCGGCCATGGTCTCGGGGATGGAGTGGGCGGTGAACACCAGCCGAGCCTCCGATCGGAGTTCGGCAGGCAGACTCTCGCGGGCCGCCGCGACCGCGTCGCGGAAGGGTTCAACGAAGCCGGGGTGGTCGTAGTAGGCGCGCACCTTGTCGATGGCGGGTGCGGCCCCTCCCACCGCGGCCCTGGCCGCCTCGATGTCGTCCAGGTACTGGCGGCAGCCCGAGAAGGACGAGTATGCGGACGTGACGACGGCCAGCGCCCTGCGGCGCCCGACCTCGGCCATCTCCTGCACGGCGTCGGACAGGTAGGGGACCCAGTTGCGGTTCCCCCAGTACACCGGCAGGTCGTGGCCCGCGGCTGCGAGCCGGCGAGCCAGCGCGGTGCGCAGCCGGCGGCACTGGGCGTTGAGCGGGCTGGCGCCGCCGAAGTGGTGGTACTGCCGGGCGACGGCTGCCAGCCGCTCGGCAGGGATCTCGCGTCCCGCGGTGACGTTGGCGAGGAACGGCTCAACCTCCGACGGGCCTTCGGGACCCCCGAACGAGACGATCAGTATGGCGTCGTAACGGGCAGTCGTTCCCAACTTATCCACAGGCTTTCGAACTTATCCACAGAGTCTCGGGCGCAGTTGTCCACAGCCCGGGTTCCGCTCCGCCCGACCGCGCTCAGTCCAGCACTCCGAAGCTCTGTATGTCCTCGTCGAGCGTCGACAGGATGCGGTCGATGGTCTTCTGCCTCGTGGTGCGGCGGGTCAGCCCGAAAGCGGTACGTCGCACGTGCGCGGCCAGTGCCTGCGCCCGCTGCATGGCGGCATCTTCGAGTTCGTCGGCGGCGACCACTTCGTCGAGGTAGCCGGCCTCGGCCGCGCCGCGGGGCGAGTAGGCCGTGGCCAGAGCAGTCGCCGCGGTGAAGTGCCGGGGGCTGAGCCGATCCCGGGCCAGCTCGATGGCGAAGATGGGCAGCGGCATGCCGATGGACACCTCGATGAGCCCGATCTTGGCCTCGACGTCGGCCCCGATGCGAACGTCGCTCGACAGCAGCATGATCGCGCCGAAGGCGATGGCGTGCCCGGTGCAGGCGGCCACCACGGGAACGGCCGCCCCGTAGAGCCGCGCCGCGGTGCGCGCCCCCGTGGCCACGAGATCCCTGGCGGCCTCGGGGCCCTCGGCGATCACTCCGAGATCGAAGCCGGCGCTGAAGCGGCCCTCCCGCCCGGTGATCACCAGTGCTCCTGCGTTCTGCTCGGCGTCTTCGATGGCGGCGTCGACGGCGGCGATGGTGTCGTAGCCGACCGCGTTGGCCTTGCCGTCGTCCAGGCGCAGGACGGCGACGCCGTCGGCGATTTCATAGGAGGTCTTCGATGTCATGGAGTGCACCGTATCGCAGGTGCCCCGTACGCCCGCCAACTCCACAACCGCCCGGCGGAGGCATGTCGGTAGGCTCGGACTCATGACCGACACTGTCGCCGCGTCCACCGATGCACCTGAGGCGTCCGTCGATGAGGTGCTGATCGTCACGGACGCAGCCAGGACGGCCGTGCTGGCCATCCGCGACCGCGAGGACGACGCCGAGACGCTGGCGCTAAGGGTCGAGGTGACCGGCACCGCGGGCATCGACTACACCTACGATCTGGCTCTCGACCCGGTGTCGGACGCGGCCGCCGACGACCACATCCGCACCGCCGACGGCTTGACGGTGATCGTGCCCGACGCCAGCGTCAGCCGGCTCCGGGGCTCCACCCTCGACGTGCCGTCGGTGCCCGGCCAGGGCGGTCTCGTCATCCGCAACCCCAACCGCCCCAACCCGCTGGGCGACATGGGCCGTCTGGAGCTCACCGGCGGGATCGGCGACAAGGTTCAGCAGTTGCTCGACGTGAGCATCAACCCCGCGCTGGCCTCGCACGGGGGCTACGCCAGCCTGGTGGAGGTGCAGGGCGACGACACGGTGGTAGTCACCATGGGCGGTGGCTGCCAGGGCTGCGCCATGAGCCAGGCCACGCTGTCCGACGGCATCAAGCGGGCCATCATGGAGGCCATCCCCGAGGTGAGCGAAGTGATCGACGTCACCGATCACGACGCGGGGGAGAACCCCTACTACAGCTAGCCGGCATCGAGCACCTGGTCGAGAGCCCGCACGCCGCCCCTGCGCGTGCCGCGGTCCCCTCCGGGGAAGCCCCCACCTCAAGGACCAGAACGTGCTACCCTCGAGACTGCAAGTGCCCGGAGCACTCCCCGGTGGCCGAGTCCGGTGACATAGCGGGGAGCACTCCGGGCCTTCGCATCGTAGAGGCACGCTCATGCGACCAGCCAGGGACTAGCCCGCACCCGCCGCATCGGCACACGCGCCGGCTCAGCGGCATCGACTGGCGCCGTCTGTTAGAGCAGTTCTTGCTTGACGGTGGCTGCGATCCCCGCCGCGTCCAGGCCCAGATCGGCCAGGATGGCGTCGGGCTTGCCGTGGGGGAGGTAGTCGAGCGGCACGCCGAGCACCCGGACCCTGGGGGCAGCCTGCCCGGCGGCCTCGGCTCGCTCCAGCAGTCCGTCGCGGATGGCCGTGCCCGCGCCGCCGGTGCGCAGTCCGTCCTCGACGGTCACCACCATCTCGTGGTCGGCCGCGTCGGCGAGCATCCGGTCGCACAGCGGGCTCACCGACCGGGGATCCCAAACGGTGGCCTCCACGCCGTCGTGGGCGAGGAGTTCGGCGGCCTGCTCGCACGCTTCCAGCATCTTGCCGACACCGATCAGGCACAGCCGTCCATCCGACGCACGGGCCTTGCGGGCCCGCAGCCCCGAGCCCACTTCGTCTTGGGAGACGTTGCGGGCTGCGGTCTTGGGCCAGCGGATGGCGACCGGGCCGCCGGTCATGTCCATGGCGTCGAGCATCATCCGCTCCAACTCCTGGAGCGACGACGGAGCCAGCACCACCATCCCGGGAACCTTGGTGAGCAGCACCATGTCGAGGATGCCGTGGTGTGACGGCCCGTCATCTCCGGTGATCCCCGCCCGGTCGATGCAGAACACCACCGGGGCCTGGTGCATGCCGCAGTCCAGGTTGACCTGATCGAAGGCCCGGCTCAGGAACGTGCTGTAGACCGCGAAGAACGGCCGGAGCCCTCCCATGGCCATGCCGACGGCCGAGGTCACCGCGTGCTGCTCGGCGATGCCCACGTCGATGCAGCGGTCGCCGAAGTGCTCCCGGAACGGCAGCAGCCCGGTGGAGTCGGGCATGGCCGCGGTGATGGCCACCACCTCGGGGTGCAGCCCGCCCAGCTTGACCATCATCTCGGAGAACATGCCGGTGTAGGTGCCCGGCTTCACCTTGCCCACGTCGTGCATGTGCTTGACGGTGTCCTCCTCAGCCGGGCCGTAGCCGCGCCCCTTCTGGGTGAGCACGTGGACCACGACCGGCCCGTCGAACTGGGCGGCGTTGGACAGCGCTTCCTCCAGCCCGGCGATGTCGTGCCCGTCGAAGGGACCGAGGTAGCGCACGCCCAGGTTCTCGAAGAAGCCGGCCGAGTCCCACAGTTCCCGCAGCGCGGCCTTCGACATCTTCATGCCTCGATGGAGGGTCTCACCCACCCAGGGGATGCGCTCGGCGATCCCCTCGAGGCGGTCCTGGCGGCGCATGATCTTGGGGTTGGAGCGGAAGCGCACCAGGCTCTCGGAGAGCCTCGAGACGGTGGGGGCGTAGCTGCGGCCGTTGTCGTTGAGCACGATGATCACGTTGCGGCCGCTGTGGCCGATGTTGTTCATCCCCTCGAAGGCCATGCCCCCGGTCAGGGCTCCGTCCCCCACGACCGCCACCACCCTGCGCCGTGTGTCGGACGAGTCGAAGGCGGTGGCGATGCCATGCGCGTAGGACAGCACCGTTGAGGCGTGGCTGTTCTCGATCCAGTCGTGGGGGGACTCGGATCGTGACGGGTATCCGGCGAGTCCCCCGGCTGTGCGCAGCGAGTCGAAGTCGGCGGCCCGCCCGGTAAGCATCTTGTGGACGTAGGCCTGATGGCCCGTGTCCCACAGGATCACATCGTGGGGCGAGTGGAATATGCGGTGCAGGGCCACGGTGAGCTCCACCGCCCCGAGGTTCGATCCCAGATGCCCGCCCCGGGCGCTCACGGCCTCGATGATCCGGGCGCGGATCTGCCCGCAGAGGTCGTCGAGCTCCTCGTGGGAGCGCTCGCGTAGGTCGTCAGGACCTGTGATCGCGTCGAGTTGCATCGGTCTGCCCTCCTACCGTCGGACGGCGCCGGCCGGTCGGGGCGCCAGCCAGGCCGGGAGCCTGCGGGCCAGCAGCACCCCCGCCGGGTAGGCGATCACGACCGCCAGCAGACCTCCGACGGCGTCTATCCAGTAGTGGTTGGCGGTGACCATCACTGCGAACAGTGTAAGCCAGGGGTAGGCCAACAGGGCCAGGCGCACCCAGCGGCGGCGCAGCACGGGCAGGGCCGCCACCACGCACCACACCGCCCAGGCGATGTGCAGGCTGGGCATGGCCGCGTACTGGTTGGAGATGTCCATCATGGCGCTCGAGTTGAACGACCAGAACCCGCCCGGGTCCACCAGGGTGTCCACGTAGGAGTAGTTGGAGTCGCAGGCGCCGAAGGGGCTGCAGTCGTTGAGCAGCCGGGGCGGCATGAGCGGGTAGAAGGCGAAGCCGACCAGCGCCAGCCCGGTGGTGAAGGCCAGAACGGTGCGCTGCACCCCGTAGCGCACCGGATGGCGGAGGAACAGGAACACCATCACCGAGATGGTCACCGCGAAATGGCAGAAGCCGTAGAAGATGTTCCAGAACTGGATGAACAGGTCCCACTCGATGAACAGGTCCTGGATGCCCTTCTCGCCGAAGAGGTGCACGGCCCGCTCCCAGGCGATCACGTCGTAGGCGTTGTCGATGGCGGTCTGCTTCACCGACTGGCCCAGGTCCGATCCGAACTGGTTGCGGATGAACGTGTACACGCTGTAGAAGGCGAGGATGATGATCAACTCGCTCCACCAGTGCAGCGAGCCGCCCGCCGAGCGTCTCCGGGGCCTCTCGGCGTTGTTGAGCGAATCCGAGACCTGCTCGGTGTCCGCGTCGTCCTCGACCTCAGTGGCCCCCGAAGCCATCGCGTTACAGTAGTCCACCATGCTCGAAGCTGATCTTGTGAACCGCACGCTGGCGGCCGCCATGCGCACGGGCGCCGACTTCGCCGAGATCTTCGCGGAGGACAGGCGCTCGGCGTCGGCGATCCTCGACGACGGCCGGGTCGAGGAGGTCGTCTCGGGACGCGACCGGGGTGCCGGCATCCGGGTCGTGGCCGGCGACACCACCGGGTTCGCCCACACCGCCGACCTCAGCGAATCCGGCCTGGCCTCGGCGGCCGGCGCGGCCGCGGCTGCAGCCCGCCGGGGCGGTGGCGGCACCCGGACCGTTGCGGTGTCGGCCCTGCAGACTCCCCGGCGCCTCCAGGTCCGCGTCCCTCCCGAGGAGGTGCCCAAGGACCGCAAGGTGGCGCTGCTCACCGCCGCCGACGCCGCGGCCCGCTCCGCCGGCGGTGCCATCACCCAGGTGTCGGCCCGTTACGGCGACGGTCGCCGCCGCATCCTGGTGGCCGACAGCGACGGCTTGTTCACCAGCGACGACCAGGTGCGCACGCTGTTCTCGGTGTCCTGCGTGGCCACCGGCGACACCGGAATGCAGACCGGCCGCGAGTCGGCGGGACGGACCGTCGGTTTCGAATTGTTCGACCTCTACGACGTGGAGGAGATGGCCCGCCGGGCTTCGCAGCGGGCCCTCACCAAGCTCACCGCCCGGCCCGCGCCCAGCGGCGAGATGCCCGTGGTGGTGGGGCCCGGAGGCGGCGGCGTGCTGTTCCACGAGGCGTGCGGGCACGGGCTGGAGGCCGATCTGGTGGCCAAGTCGGCCTCGGTGTTCGCGGGGCGCGTCGGTGAGACGGTGGCCGCGCCCATGGTCACGCTGATCGACGACGGCACCATGGCGGGGGAGTGGGGCCACTACGGCATCGACGACGAGGGCAAGCCGGCGGCCCGCAACGTGCTCATCTCCGACGGGGTGCTCACCGACTACATGTGGGACCGGCTGCGGGCCCGCAAGGAGGGCCGGGCCAGCTCCGGCAACGGCCGCCGCCAGAGCTACCAGCACCTGCCCATGGTGCGGATGACCAACACCTACATCGACAACGGCGACGCCGACCCCGGCGACATCGTGGCCGACACCTCCCACGGCGTGTACGTGGCCCAGCTCGGCGGGGGCCAGGTCAACACTGCCACCGGCGACTTCGTGTTCGGCATGACCGAGGCTTACCTGATCGAGAACGGCCGGATCACCGCCCCGATCCGCGAGGGCAACCTCATCGGCAACGGTCCCGAGGTGCTCACCCGCATAGACGCCCTCGGCAACGACTTCGCCATGGGATCTCCGGGCACGTGCGGGAAGGACGGCCAGGGTGTGCCCGTGGGAGACGGCACGCCCACGCTGAGGGTGACGGCTCTCACCGTCGGCGGCACCGCCGCGTGAGCGGGGGCTTGCCCCCGCGCCTGCGGGGCTGAGCGTGGCGGAACCGGGCCTGCTGGAGATCGCCGAGCGGGTCGTCGGCTGGGCCGGCGCCGGCTTCGACGTGGAGGCCTTCGTGGCCCACGAGCAGGAGACCGAGATAAGGGCCTACCAGGGCGAGGTCGAGTCGCTCACGGTGGCGTCGTCGATGGGGGTCGGCGTGCGGGTCGTGCGCGACGGCCGCCAGGGCTTCGCCTACGCCGCGGCCCTCGACGACGAGACGCTGCGGGAGACCTTCGACGAGGCGCTGGACAACTCCCGCTTCGGCAGCGTCGACGAGTTCGCGGGAGTGGCCGAGCCCGACGGTGTGGAGCCCGCATCCCTGGACCTGTACCGGTCCGAGCTAGTTGATTTCCCCACCGAGGACAAGGTCGCTCTGGCGCTCGAGCTGGAGCGGGCCACCCTGGCCGCGGACCCCCGCGTGACCGGCGTGGAGTCGGCCGACTACGCCGACTCGGTGTACGAGGGGGCGGTGGCCACTTCGCGGGGCGTGACCGCCTCGGCCCGTGAGACCGGCTGCTATCTGGTCGCCTACAGCCTGGCGTCCGACGACGACGAGACCCAGACCGGGTTCGGCTTCTCGGTCGGACGCCATCCCGGCGAGCTGTCGGCGGAGACGGCCGGTGCCGACGCGGCCGATCGGGCCACCCGCCTGCTCGGCGCGGCCAAGGCCCCCACCCGCCGCCTGACCGTCGTGCTCGATCCCTACGTGACCGCCCGGCTCCTCGGCATCGTGGGCGCGACGTTGAGCGGCGACGCCGTCCTCAAGGGCCGGTCGCTGTTCGCCGACCGGATGCACGAGGCGGTGGCAGCACCGTCTCTCACCCTCGTCGACGACGCCACCGACCCCGACGCCTTCACCGCGTCGGCCATCGACGCCGAGGGCCTGGCCACCCGCCGCGTGCCGCTGATAAACGACGGGGTGCTCCAGGCCTTCCTCTACGACACCTACACCGCCCGGCGGGCCGGGGTCGCCTCCACCGGCTCGGCGGTGAGGGGCGGGTTCAAGGGCACCCCCGGCGTCGGCGCCCACGCCCTGAGACTCACGCCCGGGACCCGCTCCCAGCCCGAGATCGTGGCCGACATCGACGACGGGCTGCTGGTGCAGGGCGTCACCGGCCTGCACAGCGGCGTGAACGCGGTGTCGGGCGACTTCTCAGTGGGCGCCGAGGGCCTGCGCATACGCGACGGCGAGACCGCCGAGCCGATCAGGGAGGTGACCATCGCCAGCACGATCCAGCGGCTGCTGATGGACGTCACCGAGGTCGGCTCGGACCTGGAGTGGCTCCCCATGAGCGCCGCCGGCGTGACCCTCGCCGTAGCCGACGTGACCATGTCCGGCAGTTGAGACTGAGACCCGGGCAGGTGGACGGGTCCAACCTCTAGCCTCGACGGCGGTGCCGATCCTTCACGCCATCGTGCTGGGCATCGTGCAGGGGCTGTCGGAGTTCCTGCCGATCTCATCCAGCGGCCACCTGATCCTGGTCCGCTGGCTCTTCGGCTGGGACGAACTGTCGGGCGACGCGGCCACCGCCTTCGACGTGGCCGTCCACGTCGGCACCCTGGTCGGCGCCACCGTTTACCTGCGCCGTGACCTGGTCACCTACGCGGGCGCGGCGCTCGGGCCGGTGCTCGGCCGCGGGCCGCTCGGACCGGACGGCCGCGTCGGCTGGTCGCTGGTGGTGTCGGCCGTGCCCGCCGGGATCGTGGGGGTCGGCGTGGGCGACGCCCTGCGGGGCTCGGACCGCATAGTGCTCGTGGCTCTGGCCCTGATCGTGTTCGGTCTGCTGCTGGGCGTCTCCGACCGGCTGGCCGAGCGGCGCGACCAGTCCGACTTCGGCCCGTGGCACGCGCTGGTGATGGGCGCCGGCCAGGCCCTCGCCCTCCAGCCGGGAGTGTCACGCTCGGGCGTGACCATGACGGTCGCCCGGGGTCTCGGATACAGCCGCGAGGCCGCGGTGCGCCTGGCGTTCCTGATGAGCCTGCCGGTGATCGCCGGCGCGGGCGCCTACGGCCTTGCGGGGCTGAGCATCCCGGCGTCGTTGTGGCCCGCGCTGGCCTGGGGCGCAGCGTCGTCGATGGTCACTGGCTGGATCGCGGTGTGGGCCACGGTGCAGATCGTGACCCGGGTGAGCCTGCGGCCCTTCGTCGCCTATCGAGTCCTGGCCGGCGGCGCGGTGCTGGCCCTAGTCGCCGTCGGTTTCTGAGGGCACCAGCACCAGCATCACCCCTCCCGTCGCCAGCGCGTCGACGGTCGCATCCACCTGTTCCTCGGGCACTGCCACCACCACCTCGTCCTCGTCGGCGTCGACGATCAGCGCGCCGCGCACGACCGCGGTGCCGTCGAGCACGGCGTGGACGTCCACGGAGTCGCGTGCTGCGAACACCTCACTGTCTACGGGTACGGGAACGCCGCGGGTGCCCGGCGGGAGCAGACCCGCGGGCCCGGGCGGCGAGATCTCGACAGGCGGCGTCGGATCGGTTCGATCGTCGGTGAGCGCGACCAACACGACCAAGGCTGCACCGCCGGCGGCGAGGAAGCGAACCCACCGATGGCGGTACAGCATTGACTGGATCCGTCCGACCGTGCTTCGGCCGTTTCGAGCGCTGGGTCTGGTGGGCGGCATCCGTCCTCCTCGCCACTGGTGGGCGCGCACGGCCCACCGTCCGGGCGGCGTCGCGGTGGACGCGACGCCGGGCCGCGGTGGCGGCGAGTCAGCTAGTCGAGGAGGACGACGATGCGCCTGCGTCGGCCTTCGGCCGGCTCGAATCCGACTTCGAGGCCGAATCGGACGACGACGAAGACGAAGTGTCCTTCGAGTCCTTCGACGCTGATGAGGAGCCGTTGGACGACGTCGAGGAGGCTTCCTTCTCCTTGCGCCGGCCCTTGGCGATGGAGCCGTGGTCGTTCTTGTAGAAGCCGTCGCCCTTGAAGGCGATGGCCACTCCGCTGAACACCTTCTTGACGGGGCCTTCGCCGGGCGACACGCAGGAGCCCGGGCCGCCCTCGGGCGGGCAGACCGTCAGCGTGTCGTCGCTGAACGACTGCCGTACCTCGAACTGCGTGGTGCAGCGCTCACAGCGGTAGTCGTACACCGGCACAGCGGCGAAGGATAACGGCGCGGGCCGTTCGGGCCACGGCCTCGCCTGCTCGGCCTCTACTATTCCGGGCGTGACGGTCTGGATGGGGGTGGCCTTCGTCGTCGCCTACGCGGCGGGCATGTTCCCCACCGCGGCGCTGGTGGGCAACAAGATCGGCCACGACCCCACCAGCGAGGGCTCGGGCAACCCGGGCGCCACCAACATCTACCGCCTGGGCGGGCGTCTCGCCGGCGTGGCTGTGGCCTTGGGCGACATGGCCAAGGGCGCTGCGCCGGTCGGAGCGGCCCTGCTGCTGTGGGACCGGCCCGAGGCGATGGCCGCATGGATAGGCGCGGTGGCCGGCCACGTCTGGCCGGCCATCAGGCGGTTCCGGGGCGGCAAGGGCATGGCCACCGCGGGCGGCGGCGGCATCGTCCTCGACCCCCTCATCGGCGTGATCTGCACGGTGCTGTTCTTCTCCATGGTGCGCATCACCAGGGTGGCCGCGCTGGGCTCGCTGAGCGTGGGCGTGACCTACCCGGTGCTGGCGCTGGTGTTCGGGTGGCCTGCCCCCGAGGTGATCGTGGCCGCGGTGGTGATGGGGGTGATGGCCATGCGCCATCACGGCAATATCGTGCGGTTGTTGCGCGGCACCGAAAGGAGACTGAAGAGTTGATCCCGTTGCACGAGGCCCGGGCCCATGTGCTGGAGCGGGTCGAGGTCCTGCCCGCCCGCCGGTTCGATCTTGCCGAGGCGCTGGGCCTGGTGCTGGCCGAGCCCGTGGTCTCCTCCGAGCCGATCCCCGGTTTCGCCAACACCGCCATGGACGGGTACGCCCTGCGGGCTGACGACACCCGGGGCGCGCCCGTCGAGCTGGACGTGGTAGGCACCATCGGCGCCGGCGACGAGGGCTCGGTGCATGTCGGCGCGGGACAGGCGGCCCGCATCATGACCGGCGCACCAATTCCCGACGGCGCCGACGCGGTGGTCAAGGTGGAGTTGACCCGCCGCCTCGACGGCTCCGAGGACCGGGTCCTGGTGGAGGCCACGGTGAAGCCGGGCAACCATGTGCGCCGGCCGGGCGAGGATGTGGCCGCCGGCGAGCAGGTGCTGGAGCCGGGCACGGTGGTGACCCCGGGCCGTGTGGGCCTGATGGCCGCGGTGGGCGCCTACGAGGTGATGGCCCACCACCGCCCCCGGGTGGGGGTGCTCTCAACCGGCGACGAGCTCGCCGACACGGCCGGGCCGCTGCGCAGGGGCCAGATCCGCGACACCAACCGCCGCACGCTGCTGGGCCTGGTGGCCGAGGCCGGCTTCGAGGGGGTGGACCTGGGGATCGCCTGCGACGACCCCGCCGAAATCGAGCGGCTGTTCCACACCGGCACCGCCCGCTGCGACGCGGTGCTCTCGTCGGGGGGCGTGTCCATGGGCGACTTCGACTACGTGAAGGTAGTGCTGGACCGCATCGGTGACATGAGGTGGATGCAGATCGCCATCAAGCCGGCCAAGCCGTTCGCGTTCGGGATCGTCGACGGCGTCCCGGTATTCGGCCTGCCCGGCAACCCGGTGTCGTCGATGGTGAGCTTCGAGCTGCTGGCCAAGCCCGGGCTGCGGGCCATGGCGGGCCACGGGCCCGACGATCTCGGGCCGGTGCTGGTGCGGGCGGTCAGCGACGGCGATCTCGCTCATCGCAGCGACGGTAAGACCCACTACGTGAGGGTGGCCGCGCGGCGTGATGACCGGGGCGTGCTGCGGGTGAGGCGCTCGGGCGGCCAAGGCTCCCACCAGTTGGCCGCCATGACTCGGGCCGACGCCCTGGCCGTGGTGCCGGACGGCTCGCCGGCCGGCGAGGGCGACCCGGTGGACGTGATCCTGCTTTGAGCCGTAGACCTGGGCGTCGGTTGCGTCGCGGCCGCTAGCCTCGGAACTGATGGCGCAGGAGCTCATTGACGGCTTCGGGCGGGTTCACCGGGATCTGCGGATCTCGGTCACCGACCGGTGCAACTTCCGGTGCACGTATTGCATGCCCGCCGAGGGACTGGACTGGGTGCCCCGCGACGACCTGCTGACCTTCGAGGAGATCGCCCGTGTGGCTCGGATCATGGTCGAGCGCTACGGCGTCGACGGCATCCGGCTCACCGGCGGCGAGCCCACCGTAAGGGCCAATCTGCCGGTGCTGGTGAAGCTGCTGGCCGAGCTGGACACCGATCTGGCCATGACCACCAACGGGGTGTCGCTGCCGCTGCTGGCCGGCGAGCTGCGGGCCGCGGGCCTGCGACGGGTGAACGTGTCGTGCGACTCGCTCCAGGAGTCGCGGTTCGCCGAGCTGACCCGGCGCGACAGCCTGTCCCGGGTGCTGGAGGGCATCGATGCGGCCATCTCCGCGGGCTTCGACCCCGTGAAGGTCAACTGCGTGGTCATGCGGGGCGTCAACGACGACGAGATCGCCGACTTCGTCGACTTCGGGCGGCGCAAGGGCACCGAGGTCCGGTTCATCGAGTTCATGCCGCTGGACGCTGACGGCATCTGGACCAACGACCTGGTGGTCCCGGTGGACGAGATCCTGGCTCGGGTCAACGACGCCTGTCCGGTGGAGCCGGTCGAGCGCACGTCGGCTCCGGCCACCCGCTACCGCTTCGCCGACGGGTCGGGGTCGGTGGGGATCGTGGCGTCGGTCAGCGACTCGTTCTGCTCGACCTGCGACCGGGTGCGCCTCACCGCCGACGGCCAGTTCCGCAACTGCCTCTTCGCGGTGACCGAGACCGACGTTCGTGCGCTGCTCCGCGCCGGCGCCGGCGACGATGAGATCGCGGCCGCGCTGGAGGGGTCGGTGGCGTCGAAGTGGGCTGGTCACCAGATCAACCGGGTCAACTTCATCCGGCCCCGCCGATCGATGTCGCAGATCGGCGGCTAGAGGCAGTCGATGGGCTTCACCCATCTCGATCCGCAGGGCCGGGCTCGAATGGTGGACGTGTCGTCGAAGGAGCCGACCCATCGCCGGGCCGTGGCCCGGGGCCGGGTGTGCATGGAGCCCGAGGTGGCCGCGGCGTTGCGGGCCGGCGAGATCGGAAAGGGCGATGTGCTGGCCGTGGCTCGGGTGGCCGGGATACAGGCTGCCAAGCGGACCTCCGAGCTCGTCCCCTTGTGCCACGGCCTGTCGGTGAGCTCGGTCGCGGTGGACTTCGAGGTGGGCGACGACTCGGTGGGGATCGAGGCGCGGGTGGAGACGGTCGACCGGACCGGCGTGGAGATGGAGGCGCTGACCGCGTGCAGCGTGGCTGCACTGACCATCTACGACATGTGCAAGTCGATGGACCGGTCGATGACGATCGGCGACATCGCCCTGTGGGAGAAATCCGGTGGCCGGTCCGGGATCTACCGGCGCGAGGACTCCTGAACCCTTCCGTTAGACATCCACCACTTGGCTTGTCATCGGTGCCATCCTTGTTGGGCCGTCGTCTGCATGTACGGGTCATCGAAGCGGCGGGCGGTGCGCCTTAGGCGTACCGCAGCACTGTCGGCGATTCGATTCGTGCATACGAGGAGGAAATACGACCCGTGACTCTGATCGTACTGACGGTGTTGGCCATGGCTTGGCTGGGCTATTTCGCGCTGTGGTTCCGGGACAAGCGGGCGTCCCGGTCGCCGCGCGGCGACGACCTGGACGGCTTCACGCCGTCCTTCGATGCCCTGGCCTCCGGGGCGATCCCAATCAGGAGCCTCGAGGAGGGTTCAAGATCCCGGGGGGACCTGTGGGATCTGCCCCGGACCCCGGAGCAGGCCCATCGCCGACGCCGGCAGGTGGCCACGATGCTCGCCGCGCTGGCCCTCGCGTCCCTGCTGGCCGTTCCGGTATTCGGGCCGACTGCGCTGGCCGTCCACGTGATGGTCGACGTGGTACTGCTGCTGTTCGCCTTCGGCTCGGTCCACCGCCAGCAGCCGCCGGCCATCAACCTGGCTGATGTGCGGGTGCTCTATCCCGACCGGCCGGCGTCGAGCGATGCCGTGGCCACGCCTCTAGGGAGCGTCGCCAACGGCTGACCCGTCGGCAGGTGATCGGTGTAGGAGGACGCACCGATAAACTCGCCCCTCCCGCGGGGGTGTAGCTCAGTTGGCTAGAGCGCCTCGGTCGCATCGAGGAGGCCAGGGGTTCGAATCCCCTCACCTCCACCGCGCGGTCTAGCCGGCTCAGTAGATCTTGGGGAAGATCCGGTAGGGCACCCGCTCCTGGTACTCGGCCCACTTCTCGGGACCGTACTTCTGGGCGCACTCCCTCTCGTCGAAGCGCTGACGGACAGTGAAGAACGAGATCACGAAGATGGAGTAGGTCCAGGCCCAGAGATTGCCGGGATGGCCGAACACCAGGGCGAATGAGACGGCCAGGATCCCCTCGCCCAGATAGTTGAAGTGGCGGGCGTAGCCCCACCAGCCGCTGCACAGGATTTTGCGCTCGCCGGCCTCGATGTACTTCGGCTCGACCCACAGGAACTTGCGGTCCGGCCAGCGCTTGAACGTGTACTTCTGGAGGTTGGCGCCCCGCCCGATGGTCCAACCGCCCAGGAACAGCACCGACACTCCGATGAGCCAGAGGTACGTCAATCCGGTCGAGAGCCCGGGATCCGGGTGGGCGGCCATACCCCACAGCGGAATGATGAACAACCACCCGTAGGCCACCAGGCCGCCCCACCAGAGCTTGAAGCCGATGTGCTCGTGAATCAGGTCGTAGGTGTAGAGCTGGACCCGCTCCCAGATGAAGTAGTCGAAGGTGTAGAACGTCCAGAAGGCGGCATAGAGGTAGATGCCCGGATTGGCGTCGCTGCCGAACCGGTCGTGGTGCCACGCCGCCCCCGACAGGGCGTTGAGCGACAGCATCGTCCCGCCGACGACATACCACCACATCTTGATGTCGATGCGGTTGTTGAACAGCTGCAGTTCCTGGGACCGCCCCTCCCACAGCGCCAGCCACGGATTCTGTATCTCGCCCTTGGGCTGGGTGAACACCGACCACACCGCGAAGATCGCGCAGAACACCGTGCCCCCGACCACCGCCCACAGCGACGACCGGTAGAACCAGTCGCGGGACAGCCCGCCGATCTCGAACGCCCACACGATGTGGGCGATCACGAACACCAGCAGGCCGTTGAGCCGGTAGTTGCGAGGCTCGCCGGTCTCGCGGTCCTTGACGTAGCCGGTGACCCGCCTCGCCGGCAGGACGATCTGCAGAACGAAGAAGACGGCGAAGATGATCAGCGGCGTGAAGAAGGCCCAGACGGCCTCGCCTCCGGAGAGGTCTGTGAGGTGCTCGATACCCAACGCTTCAACCATGACTGAAACCTAGTGTCCTGAGTCTTTAGTTCGGGTCTTGCGCCACACGAGGGGGCGCGGGTTGTGGTTCCAGTTGTCGGTCCAGGCGTTGATGGAGTCTTTGAGGTCTCTGACCGACGTGTGGGCCCCGCGGCGCAGCCATTTGGTGGTGGGCTCTGAGAACCAGCGCTCGACGAGGTTCATCCAGGAGCTGTAGGTGCGGGCGGCGCGGGCCCTCACCGCGGGCTCGGCCGCACTGGCGGAATCAGAAGAGGAGGTCTCAGTCATGTCCGCCATCTTGTCACCCGGATGTGACACTGGCTACCGCAGTGCCCACGGCCCGCACCGACACCTCGCCGCGCCAACAGCTGATCCACACCCGCCGGTGATCCACACCCGCCGGCTCGGCCTATAGACGAATAGTTCCAATGCCGCGCTGCGAGACGCTTGGGAGCAATCCGCGCATGCTCATAGCCCAAGGGGTGGTGACCTCCACCGGGTCAGCTCCAAGTATGATTGCGGGTTGGGTCGGGCCTGGCTTGGCTCGGCCTGACGTGAGGGACTGAGGCTAGGGGTCACTGATGACGGTGAGCGTCCTGAGGCGAGCGCTGCGCAGGCCAAGCTGCTCGCGTCGCGCGTCGGTGCGAATGCCGCCCCCCCCCCGAATGTCAGCTAGGGCGGGGCTGGCTCCTGTTGGGCGGGTCGCCTAGTGCGGCGTCGGGTGGTGCGGCGACTGGTTGTCTGTTTGGCGGCGGCGCTGGCAGGTTCTTTGCTGGCGGTGGCGCCGGTGCCGTTGTTGTCGGATCCAGGGGGGTTGCTGGGGCCTTCTGAGGTTGGGGCGCAGCAGGTTGCCTCGCAGGCGGTTCTGCATCGCAGCACGATTGTCGAGGGCCAGACGCGCGCCTTTGAGATCAGCAACGTCGCGACGCGGCCCGAGTACTACCTGCACGCCAGCGTGGCGGGCTCCTTCAGCGCCGAGGCGGGCGATGTCGCGATCACGACCAACAATCTGTTGGG
>JAJEJB010000038.1 GCA_022828135.1 Acidimicrobiia bacterium
GCCGTCATCAACATCACCGGCGACAGCTACCGCCTACGAGCCCACCAAGCCCGCAACCGTCAACACACAACTACAATCCAACCACCCCAAGGTGAGGAATTCCGCTGATCAACACTGAGGAATTTCGCTGATCGGCGTCACCAACCTGCAACACGGGTACCGGAACTTGACAGGGAGCGACTTGACAGGGAGCGTTTAGCACTTGACAGACCACTCTCACGGGGACGTGACGGATCATGTGGGTCACCCCCATGCATTGGCTGGTGTCATGGGTCCTTGCCATCGACATGGCTCATCTCGCCGGGCGACACTCACAACAAGCAGCCTGGGCGTAACCCGGTGAGGTTCATTCGAGGGCTGTGGCGAGAGACGGCCCTCACGCCTTCGCTATCTGCTGCTACGGCCTCTTGTTGGTAACGTCAGCCGGTTCCGTCTTGTTCGTCTTCGTCTGGAGGGGCTGTTGCCTGTAGTTGGGATAGGCCTCTAATGATGTGCCACGCGACCGGGGCGAGGGCGGATGTGGCGTGTGCGACGAAGTCCTCCGCTGATGGGAGCGTCTCATGGTCTTGGTGCTCTTGGCCTTCGTTGTCGTGTTGTCGTTGTAGCCGTTCGTGGGTCCGCAGCGCCGAGACGCCGGTTAGGAGCATCGCTTGGTAGAAGGTGGTGCGGATGAGTTCGGCTTCGCCCGGGCGTCGTGAGCGGGCGGCGCGTCTGGTTTGGGATACGAGGGCGGCGTTGTCTTCGTTCCAGAACCAGTCGTAGGTGTCGTTGCCTTTGGTGTCGGTGCCGCTGTGGTAGACGCGCACTGCTGTGGTTTCGGTGAACGGTGGTGACATCGTTTGCCATTCGGGCCGCTTGACGGGTTTCATCTCCGGCAGCTTGTAGCGCGGCGGAGGGGGCGGCTTCGGCGTCGAACTCTTGTTGTCGAGGAACTCCAGGGTGAACTCGTTGGAGAATCGGGTGAGTGTCGTGTTGTCGCTCACGATCAACTCGTAGCGGTAGATCTCACCGGGTTCGGTGTCTTTGACCTTGACGGCCAGCTGGGCCTCGCCGTCTCGCAAGCGCATGTGGCTTGCTTCGAGCATGCCCCAGGCGTCGTCTTGGTGCGGGGGAGGCTCCGTCAGAAGCCGCACGTCCCAGTCGCCGGGGTCGAGGTCTCGTGTGAAGTAGTCGTCGACGGCGTCGGTGTGGAATGTGAGTGTGCAACTCCGGTCGGTCAGCACTTGACGGTGCACATGGCGATCGACGGGGTCCTTGGCGTGGCGGAAGTAGCTCGGGTGCCGCTTGCCGAGGAAGGCCTCGGGCTCCGGCGGGACGGGGGGCATCGGTAGGTTCCTGCCCTCGAGCAGGAACCTCAACAGGTCGCGGTCTTCGTCATAGAGGCTGCGGATGACGCTTTCTGCTGCCTTGGCTGCGTCGGCGTTGCCGGCGGAGAGTTCGCGGGTTCTGCGCTCTTTGAGTTCTTTGAGCTTGGGGTTGTCCTTCAGGTTCTTGGAGATCTCCTCGGTGAGGGTCTTGGAGAAGCCGGTGTCGGCGATGCGGTCGCGGCTGGCCATGAACAGGTCGTCTCGCGCCTGTGGTGACAGGGCGGTGCAGCCGACATGCACCAGCAGCGAGTTGCTCAGCAGGCTCAGGCCCACCTCTTTGCGGTGGAAGAACTGCCATGACCTGCGGGCTTGGGTCTGGTTGTTGAGGCTGAACACCATCCCGTAGTCGCCGCTGCGGTACATCCTGGCCTTCGGGATCTTGTCTGCGCCGAGCGCGAAGGCGTAGACCGTCAGGGCCACTTCCTGGCCTTCTATGCGCAGCGTCTGGCGATCGGGAAAGCCAACTTCCATGGCGGAGGCCTCGCCGGACACCTGGCGGCGATCCAGGCGACTGGCGAGCCCGTACATCGCAACGCTGTTGGTGGGATGGGTCTTGTGCCCCGACGGGGCTCGGCAGTCATAGACCTTGGCCGGCAGGGCAAGGTCGAGCAGGCAGACCTCCAAGTGGCGCAGCAGCGAGAACTTGGTCGTGACGCACACGCCCTGCTTGGGGAGGCGGGGAAGGTAGTCGAACAGCTTGATGAGGGTGCCGTGCTCGCTCGTTCGGCCATAGGGGATCGGGGCAGCAGATGTAGACGCGTTCGAGTCGTCGGGGAAGATCTCCAGTTCGTCTGCGGGGAACCGCAGTACCTCGCCGCGCCCGGGTGTTCTCTCCGCGTCTAGGGGCGCCAGGTAGGTGTAGACGCTGTTCTTGTGGCCAGCCCGAGGAGGTTCACGCCGCAGCACGGTGAAGCCCCACATCCCGGCATCGCCGCTGCTGCCTCCCGTGCCGTTGCTGGGGATGTGGGGATTCCGGCGAGACACGATCAACTGGACATGATCCGGGCCGCAGAACCGCAGAGACCCCGAACCGCCCATGTTGTAGCGGCCCTGAGCGAACGGGATCCGGTCCTTGTTGCTGCTCGTCAACGAGCACAACGTCTCAGCAAACATCGACGGGCTCTGCCCCTCACCGGCATCCGCGACGCTCACACACGCAGACGACTTGCCAGCGCCGCCGGTGACCGCGACCGTGATCTTCTCGGCGTGCCCGATCCTGGCCCGGTTCGGCCAGTCCCACACGTCACCCCCGTACTTCTCGGCCTCCGGGCTCTTGCGATCAATGAACCTCGCCACCGCGGCCCGAGGAGAGCTCGGGCCATCAGGATCCTCCGGACTGGCGCCCATCGTCCAGCACGCGTTGATCAGCCTCGCGTCGACAGCGTTCGTGAGCTTCTCAGCGAGCGCCGCGACCGGATTGCTCTGCTGGTTCGCGACAATGCTCAAATTGCCCGGATTGTCCCCCAGCGGCCGCCAGACATCGGGCTCGTCCCAGTACCCCGCCCGGCGCAGCCCAGCCACAGCAGCGTCGCTGCTGTCGGCCTCCATGAGCTCGCGACACAGACGCTCGGCATGTTGAACAGTCATAAGCCTCCTCGCATCAGACGGCACGACACAAACGCCGCAGACAGTAGACGCGCCTAATGACAGGCAACGAAGCCGTCAGCGAATCACTGCGTCGCCTACCTGCACTGTTGGCCGTCAACCGTTGCCGCGGCCCTTCAGCACCTGCATTTTATAGATGTCGCACCCCTGCATAGCTGCTGGCTCCCTTTACCTCTTTAGCCTGGATCCACCGGTGGGTGGTGTGGTGGTCTGTAGGCCGGCTTGGAGAGATTCTTTGGTCTCGGTGAGGTAGGGGAACGACTCGATTTGTGTGACGCCTGGAATGCCGCGCAGCGTGTCGAGTGTCTCGCGGAGGTGGTTCAGGTCGCGGTAGCCGATCTCGGCGACGATGTCGAAGGCGCCGAACACGGTCGCGGCCAGCGCTACGGGCGCTTGTGTGGCTAGTTCGCGCGCGGCGCCGCAGGCAGGTCCTGCGACGCTGATGGCGACCGCGGCGTAGCCGGCTAGTCCGAGGATTCCTGGGGTGACGACGGTCTGTACGGTGAGGGCGCCTGTTTGTTGTAGGTGTCTGACCCGCTGGCGCGCTGTCCCGTTTGAGACCGCGACCCGGCGGGCGATCTCGGCGTAGGTGGCCCGACCGTCGCCGGCTAGCACTGTGAGGATGTCTGTGTCGATGTCATCGATCCGATACAGGGGGCGTTCATCGTGTGCGATCACAGCAGCGGCGGCGCCGCTGTGGAATGTCGACCAGTCGTTTTTGTAGTAGGACTCCAGGATCGCGATTCTCGTGTGGGCGGATCCGAGTTCGCGCCGAGTGTCGCCGACGGCTTCGACGAGGTGGTGCCAGTGTCTGCATCGGAACTCAACGATCAGTCCTGCGCTTCCGCCCACCACCGCAACGAAGGCCGTCTCGTGGCGCTTGCTCACCAGCCGCGCCGCCTCGAGGGCGCTGCCGCTGGGTTCGATGAACACGAACGCGAAGACGCCATAGCCCAATACCGCCGGGTCCACCCGGCCCGCGATCGTGATGTGCCGCGACTCCCGCAGCCGCTTCACCCGTGCTTTGGCCGTGCCCGCCGTAACGCCAACGCTCTCAGCCAGATCCGAGTAGCTAACACGAGGGCTCTCCACAAGCGCACGGATGATCGCCAAATCGACATCGTCCACAACACCTCGACGGGTCCCTTGACCGCTCACAGCCTGCTCGCTCTACCAGCCCCCGCCCCGCGGCGTCAAGCACCACGGTCAGCGTCTCGCCGCGACCGGCTCAAGATCTCCCAGCAACACTTCCCGGCAGCGTCGAACTCACTGGCGCGGGCGGCGTCTCGCCGCGACCGGCTCAAGATCTCCCAGCAACACTTCCCGGCACCGACGCCGACGGTAGCCACAAGAGGGTCTGTGATGCTTGTGGAGCACTGCTGAGCCGCGGAAGAGCCCGAGAAGCGGTCAGGGCGACAGCTTCAATAATGAGGATTCCGCCCCCACGACGATCGTCGGGGAGCGGATCTGTTGAGCCGAAGCAGCAAGAACTCGCCAAATGACTGGTGCGTCGCGCATGATGTCGCCGAATCGTTCGACGAGTTGGATTCCCATGTCGCAGTAGCTGGTGGAGAACCATCTGCGAGACGCTTTAGTACTCGCTGCAACCTCCACGAACTAGGAGCACCTGATGATCATACACCTCAAGAACCGATCTCGGATCGAGCCTCGGATGAGCTTGAACACAATGAGTGTCGTCGTGTTCGTCGTTGTCGCATTGGCTGTGGCTGTGTCGGCTGTGACAGCCTCAGTGGCTGCGGCTGAAGGCGATCCGATGTCAGGCTCGCCGGGTCTGCCCGAACCGCAAGTGTCCGAGGGCGCATCCAGCCTACCCCAGGGGCACGGCTACCGAACCGCTGTTGTCGCGTGCAGTCCTGCGGCGTCCTATGCCATCAAGGCGGACACTCCGTCGCTCAAGAGTTCCTCGGTGAAGAGCACTGGGTCGGTCACTCAGACACCGAATTCGTATTGTCTAGTAGATCAGTTGTGGCTGCGTGGTCAGACCAAGGTGTGTGGCTTCTGGGGATGCAACTGGCACACCAAAGCCAGCACCAGCAGCAATGGTCGTATCTCGGATTGGTCTGCCAGCGTCACCCAGGACTGTCGTGGCGGGACACATCGATACCGTACTCAGACAGGCATGTCCTACCGAACTATCTCAGGGCATATAGGGATCATACCAACCTATTCATACCACACAAAGACCCACGAAAGCACCATCAAGCCGGAGTTCACATGCACATGATCACACCGGCACCACCATCCGCATCTTGTGTATCAACATCAGATAACAACCAGGAGGGTTCATGAACTCGTCAATACCATCGAAACGCCCAACATCACAGGAGCCAAGACGATCAAAGCGGGTAGCCTTCGCGTTCGCAGCCGTGCTCATAGGGTCGACTCTGGCTGCGGGAACCGCGGCCTCACAAGAGGGCATCCATATCGACGATCAGTATCTCAGCTCCCACGATCTAGACCCCATCATCGTCGCCTTGGGAGCCACAACACACGATGCCGCTCAAACCTTCCACGAGCTGCAGGCCACCGCACTAGACGAGGCCTGGTCGGCCACAAGCGAACATCCCGAGATCGTCGGTGTTGTCTCTGGAACCGCCACCGCAGAGGACCTGTCAGATGATGCTCGCGGCGCTGCGGGCGACGCCGCGCTGCGAGTCATCTCGACCCGTCTCGCTTTAGAGTCATCCGTGGAAACACTCTATGATGATCTGAGCCTGACCCGCGAGGCGCGAGAGATTGCTGATCGCTGGCAGCATTGCATGACACGCCGCGGCTACACCTACACCGACCCCACCGAATTGGAATCGGACCTAACCCGCCCCACACCCAGCCAACACAACGCCAACATTTCGGCGCTCATTGAAGCCAGAGACACATGCCTAAAGGCTGTGGACCTCGCGACCGAACACCTCGTCCTGCGACTGATACCTGACTGGAAGCAGCAGAACGCTGCTCAACTGTCAGCCTATCGCAGAGCCCTAGATGAGTATGCGAAACAGTAAGCCGACACGGCTACAGCTGTGCCGCACAATCGGATGCCTTATTCTATTGGGTCTGGCAGGGTGCTCGCAGCCCGCCACGGTCTGCACAACACCAACTCTCAGCGAACCAGCAACAGTCGGGTTCATGCCCATCGGGCCCCAGGCAATCGAACTGGTCAAACACACCAACGATGAAACCACCACAATCGCAACCTTCACCGGTGAGAGCCGAACCACATGGTTCGCTGCGCAAATCAATGACGATGAAGCAGTGTATGGATGGGTCGGTGCTCACAAGACCGATACAGACATGCACCCCACATGGATCACAACCGACAATCGAACACCAATAGAACCCACACTCTGCCAAATCGGCACAGATAGCTACTCGATAATCATCGCCACTGATGACGTGATCCTGAAAACCGAATCCGAACAGACCCGCCTGAAAATGCCCCGCACCGGTGGCATCACAGGCCACATCTCAATGCTAGAAGAACCAACCAGCAGCCACAGATAACACAACAGCAGCAAATCGCGACCCGCTGTTCTCCGCCACTTACAGCCAACACCTGGACTCCGAGGATAGATCGTGGGCCGGGCAGATTCCACCGGCCATTGACAGCCTGTCGGAAATTTCGTGTATCGGACGTGATCTGAGGGCCCGCAGCTGAGTGCTGTGGACCGGGAAGGATCATGTCGATGACTGATCAGAATATGCCAGGACAGGCGTCGAGCTGTAGCGGCGACACACCCGGTCGGCTACCGCAACGCTGCGACACCTCCCGGGCCCCTGAGTCACCGCCTGTGGGTTGGTTCCCGCAGTCGCCAACCTTCGATGCGGGGCGTTCGTGAGCGGGCCAGGCGGCGGCATCTGGAGCCGATGCCCGGGCGCTGGACGGCTTGGACGCCGGGGTGTGTCGGCTGCGGGAGCGGATCATGTGGTGGGCGGGTCATGCAGCCGGGGGCCGGTTGGCGAGCCATTCGTCGACGATGTGGCGGGGCCAGCCAATGGAGTTCGCGCCCAGCTTGAGGGCTTGGGGGAATGTGCCGTCGGCGCGCCATCGACACAGCGTGCGTCGGCTGACACCGACACGCTCGAGCACGTCGGGCACGCGCAACATGGCCTCAGCACAGGCCTTCGGTGACATGTCAGATCCCTTCACGGCCCGCACCGGTGAGGCGTCGAGGCGCGGCGCCCGGTCCCGGCGGTCTGTAGCGTGGCTGGCCAAGACCGTGGAAGGCTCCGGAGTCGCCCCAGGCGCGGCAACCGCCACGGTGGTCGGTGTGGGTCGGCACGACCAGCGCCATCGCGGCAGTGGTGGTGCCTGCGCCGCCACAGGTGCCCCATGCCGCTGCAGCGGGGACCGGGCGGTCTGGTTTGGAGGCCATGAGCTCCAAAGCTACGAAGCCCCCAGGAACGCTCACGAACGCTCGCGAACGCGACCGGGCCCGGCGGGGGGTCTTCCGACGCCCGGCGACGGCGGGCCCATCGCGGCCGCGATGGCCACGTTGGTCACCGTGACGCCAAGCGGGGATCCCAACAGCAGCCGTCATAGCCCAACCGCTACAGCAGGCCTCGAGGATGTATCGGCCGCTCAAGGCGACGAGTTCCTCGACCAGCACTCGGTGCTGCAGCCCAGCAGCCGGGGTCGCGGCAACGACGGGCCGGGGGCGGGCCGCGGTGTGCTGTGAGTGCCGGTTAGTGTCGTCAAGGAGGAGGACATGTGCAGGTTGTTGGTCTGTGACTTCGATGGCGGCTGTTGGGCGTTGGATGCCCTTGCTTTCCTGGATCGGTGCCATGGCGCTGGTGTGCCGGCCGTGTTGGAGCGGTCACGGTCCGGCGACGGCGCCCATGTGTGCGTGTTCTTCGAGCAGTCCGTGGCCGCTACCGTCGCTCGTGCGATGGGCATGTGTCAGAGAGCAACCGAACACAGGATTCAGCGAAGCGTCCCTACCGAAGTGCCAGAATGGTGGATACGAAGAATGCCCTAGCCTCTTCAAGTTAGAGCCTTCTGACTTGGAGCGAGCGCAAATAGGCGGCTAGTTGTGGTGGTATCGGTCGGCCCATTTGATGAGTTTGATGGTGATGATGGCGGCGATGGCGAGGGCGAGTTGCCCGAGGCGGGCTTTGGTGTTGGGGTCGGTGCTGCGGCGCAGTTGCCCGAAGTTCGACAGCCACGAGTTGGTGCGCTCGACGCTCCAGCGCAGCCCCAGCGGCACGGGTCCTGGGCCGGCGGCGCCGGCCGGCTCGGCGGCGTTTGGGTGAGCGGACCACGTCGTTGATGCCGTAGCGCTTGCAGGTGCGCAGCACCGGGTCGCCGGCGTAGCCGCGGTCGAGGTGCAGCGTCTCGACGTCACAGAGCAGCCCGAGCCGGCAGGCGTGGGCCAGGGTGGGCTCCAGCAGAGCTTGGTCGTTGCGGTTGGCGCCGTCGGTGACCCAGCTGACCGGGATGCCCTCCCGGTCGCACAACAGCGACCACTTCCAGCCCAGTTTGGCGCGGTCAACAGGGCTTTTGCCGGTTCCCTCACCGCCTGAGGGCGCCTTGTGCATCGACCCGTCAACGGACGCTTCGGAGAGGTCGAGGCCCACGATGCGGTCATATCCGTCGATGGCCTCTGCCACCAGCGCGTCGAACGCGCCGTGGCCGTTCCAGTCGTGGTAGCGGGTCCGAAGCGTCGTCTCTGAGCCTTTGCCCAGCCGGCCCGCCACATCCCACGAGCAGCCCGTCACCAGCCGGAACAGGACCGCCTCGAACACCTCGCGATCAGGAATCCTGCGCCGATGACAGCCCAGCGGATGCGCCACCTGCGCGCGCTCAGGGATCCGCGGCTCGAACGCCGCCCACAGCGCATCCACCACCCTCGGCTCCAAAGCAAGCATGCTGGGGCCACCTCCACCTGGTCGTCGTTGGTTGGGTCAACCCGAAGTCCACTCCGGGCAACCCGACGACCGGTGGATGGACACACCTATATGCGCGCGCTCTTGGTCCATAACTTCTAAGCATCTGCCAGCATCCTCATCCACCGTGAATGCGCGGTGCTGGGGAGGCCCTTGACAGGTTTCTGCCACAGATGTTGGCAGCTTTCTGTCGCCGGCGGGTCCGATTTGGCAGGGTTTGGCAGATATGGCATCTGGTGAAGGTGTGAAGCTTGTTGGTGTGGAGAGACCACACCCGACACCTACAGGAGAGAGATCATGCACCACCACCTGAGGCTTCGTGTCGTCATCGGCACCCTTTGCACGATTTCGATGCTGTTCGCCGGCGCCAACACGGCCAGCGCCGACACCAGCTTCGAACCCGACCCTGTTGCCGACACAATCGACCCCGGCGACACGACCGCCCGCGGTGAAGGGGAGGGGATCGAGGACATCGACCTACCCGACGACTGGGTCGAGGCGGTGCCCGAGGACCTGTTGAACCAGCCGAACCCCGAACCGGACATCGCGTTCACTGTCGGTGTAGGTACTGACGGCCACTACTGCGGATCGTTCTACATCAAGCACATCAGCTACACGTTCAATTACGACGACGACCACGACTACACCCGCATCCATGTGCAGGTCACCCGCCGCTACCTGTATCTCGGCGGACTAACGCTGGTGCTGGCCGGTGAAGCCTGGAAGGCTGTGCAGAAATGCATGCGCAGCGGCGGACCCCACGGCATCTACGTCAGATCCTGGGCCGCGATGGAGGACCAGTTCCTGTGTCACGCTGCCGCTGCAGCGTCAAGTCCCGTCATTGCTCGCATGATCGGCACGAGCTGGGATCTCGAGGGACACCGCTACCCGACCAACAACCCCGACACCTGGGTCACCACGGGATGCAACTGGTGAAGATCCGCGCCGCGGTGTCCGCAGCCGGATCGGCGATCCGTGAACTCGTGTCGGCGATCCGTGGACTGCGGAGACTGCTGCACGGCTGCGGCTGGGTCAAAGCCACTGTTGTCGGATTGTGTGTCTGGAGTTTCGCGACCGCCGCGTTCGCAGCCACCGTCGGAGCCGCAGCCCTGGGGACCGACGCACTGGCTTGTGAACACCCCGGCGAGATTTTCCCGGCGCTGTATGACAGCGTCCCCAGCTGGGATCTCTGGTTCAACACGCCGTGGAGCTTCACAGCCGCGGTGGTGTGCATCGCCGTGTCGATGCAGTTCGCCCACCTGATCGGACTGCGCACCGTCATAGCCGTCGCCTGGTGTTCGCTGCCGTGGCAGGCGTGGTGGTGGCACGGCCTGCTCATACTGCGCGAGTGTGCATGACCCCGACGGAGCGGGACCGCCTCGTTCTCGGTCAGGGCTGGACGGTTCCCATCCTCAACGTGACCATGCGATGTGGTGGCCTACGTGGTCAAGGATCGCGCAGGCCGTGCACCCGCAGCACGAGTGGCGCTCCCTTGGCTTGGCTGCGATGTCGGACACCACGACCTCGCCCTCGTCACCGAACGTCGCTGCGATGTGAACACAAGAAGGCCGCACCGTTCAGGTCATGTGCTGTGATCGTCGTCGATGGCCGTCAGGCCGCGGCGCACGGCCTGGCGCAGCAGCCGGTTGGCGTCGTTGTAGATGCTCGACGATGACGCCACCCGTGCTGATGGGCTGTTGAGGCTTGTTCCTGGTAACTCCGGGGCGCGTTCCTGGTTGTTTGAGGCCACCGGCGGTTCGTGTCCGGTGTTAGGGGCCGGAGCGGTGGTGTCGGTGGTCGCTCGGTCTCGGTTGGCGGGAGTGCGTTCGTGATGGCGTTCGCGGTCTCGGTTTGGCGTCCACACGCTTGCACTAACAGTGCCGCCCACCTCACAAGGGGTGCGCATCCGCCAAAAATGGCGGGCCGACAGGCCGCCGCGGGGCCGTCTGCGGGCCCTGGGAACGCAAGCAGGAACGCTGAGGAACGCTCGCGAACGCTGCGGCGACAACGGTATATTTCATAGCTTTTAGCCGGGCAGAAGCTTGTGTTAGCGATCATCGGAAGTCGCGATCGGCGATCATCGTAATTCGTGTCGCGTGTTGGGGTGCTGTCTGGCGGTGGGGGGGTTAGCGGGGGTTGGTGGTTGTGGCGATTTCGAGGCCGTGGTGTTCTCGCAGCCTCCACGATGGGCCGCGGATGTTGAACACGATGGCGTTGTGCATGGGGCGGTCCAGGATGGCGGCGGCGATGACGGAGTCGCCGAAGATGTCGCCCCAGTCGGGCAGGCCTCGGTTGGTGGTGACGATGGTGGGGTGGCCACGCTGGTAGCGGGTGTTGACGACTTGGAAGAACACCGAGGAGGCGGTGCGGTCCGGCATGGGGAGCAGGCCGACGTCGTCGATGACCAAGATGGTGGGCGCGGTGTAGGTGCGCAGCTTGGTGCTCCAGGTGCCGTCGTGTTTGGCGGCGACGAGGCTGGTGCACATGTCTTCTGCGGTGGTGAAGTAGCCGCGCCAGCCGGCTTGGACGACTCTGATGGCCAATGCGACCGCGAGGTGGGTCTTGCCGCAGCCGGGCTGGCCCGGGAACAGGATGGGGCGGTTGGTCGGCGACGAGTTTGGGGTCGATGCTGGGCTGGAACTCGAAGTCGAAGTCCTCGATGGTCTTGTGGAACGGGAACTTCGCGTAGCGCAGCCGAGCTGCGAGGCGCCGGTCGCGGGTGTGGACG
This sequence comes from Acidimicrobiia bacterium, assembly GCA_022828135.1. Taxonomy (GTDB): domain Bacteria; phylum Actinomycetota; class Acidimicrobiia; order Acidimicrobiales; family Aldehydirespiratoraceae; genus Aldehydirespirator. The sequence continues at coordinate 11,605 of JAJEJB010000038.1, forward strand.
GCTTGTTCGTCGAGGAGCCGGGCCAGGAACTCGATGTGGGTCCAGCTGTGGGTGCGGGCGTCCTCGGCGAGGGTGGCGAAGACCTCGGCGGCGCGGTCTAGTTGCAGGTAGCCGAGGTCGGTCTTGATCTGCTCATAGAGCCCAGTGCCGGCGCTCACGGCAGGGCCTCCTCGTTGTCGATGCCGTAACGGCCGGCAAGGTCCGGAGCCTCGACGTCGAAGTCGCCTGCGCCCAGATCGAGCCGGGCGGCTTCGGCGGCATCGGTTTGGGTGTCGGCGACGGCGCGCAGGTGACGCCTGGGGCGGTCATCTCGATTGAGAGCCTCGGCGACTGCGGCGCGCCGGTGATCGGCGGCCCACACCTCGCTCACTTCGCCGCCGGCGAGCCGGTGGCGGGCCACGACGGTGCCGGCCCAGCGAACCTCGAAGACCTCAGAGTCCACACATCGGCGGATCTCTGTGAGCTGGCCCAGCATGTTCGGGGGCACCGAGTAGCGCACCCCGTCAACGCTCACGAGCGGGACGACGTTGTGGACCCGGCGGGTCGCGACGTAGTCGGTG
>JAJEJB010000035.1 GCA_022828135.1 Acidimicrobiia bacterium
ACGGGTTCGCGCACGACTCTGAGCCAGCGTCCCCGGCCCCTGGCCGTGAGCGCCTCGACCAGCGCTGAGACCATGTCCGGTGGCGCGGGCTCGTTGGTCTTGATGCAGTAGAAGGTGCCGCCGATCCCGAGCTCGTGGGGACCGTCCTCGTACTTGTCGAGGTAGTCCACGGCGCGCTGCGGGTCGTAGTCCGGTGGCGGCACGCCGTCGAGCGTCAGGGTCTGACGTCCGTCGGTCCGCATCGCATACAAGTTCACCGCGACCCACGACTCGCGTGCGAAGGGAATAGTGCCCGTCATCGGTGCCTCCTCCTCAGATCTCCAGCGATTATCAGGATATATCACTGAAATAACATAACAATGCTTGACAAGTGTCACACCCCTATGGCATGATGTGAGCATGGCATTGGAAGCTGCTCAGCGGGTGCGGGAGGGGTTGGCGGAGTTGATCCGTCTGGTCAACTCCGGGGGCGCGTCGACGTCGGACGCCCGGCGGGTGCTCTCGGAGTCGAAGGCGTTCGCTGCGCAGGTGGCGGTGCTTCAGGCCGACGCGGCGGCTCTCGTCGCGGCCGGTGAGCGGCACGGCGACGGCGGGGCCGGGGTGCTGGCCCAGGCTGCGGGGCTCTCTCGGAGGGACGCCGCCGGGCAGGTCAAGACGGTGGGGCAGTTGCGGTCGATGCCCGGCGTGCGTGAAGCCTTGACGGACGGCGAGATCCCGCTGGCCAATGCCAGGACGCTGGCGCGGGCCAGCGAGAAGACGAGTGCCGCTCAGGTCGAGGAGGACGAGGATCTGTTGGAGAAGGCCGCTTCGCTGTCGCCGGACCAGTTCGCTGGGCAGGCGGGTCGCTGGGTCGCCCAGCGCCAGGCCGACGGCGGCGAGGGCCAGTACCGGCGCCAGAGGGCCCGGCGCCGGCTGAGTTTCTGGAACGACGATGACGGGATGGTGCATCTGCGGGGCGAGCTGGACCCCGTGACCGGAGCCAAGGTGCGCAAGCGGTTCCTGCTGGAGGCCGAGCGGCTGCGACGCTGCGACCTCAAGAGTCCCGGCGGCGAGAAGCGCAGCCTGAACCAGCGAATGGCTGACGCACTGGACACGCTGACTGCGACTGGCCCTCGCAAGGGGACGAAGGAGGCACCTTCGGCTGACGTCGCCATCGTGCAGCACTTGAGCCCGGACGGCGACAAGGCGTTCGCCGAGGTCGCTGGCGGGGGAGCGATTCCTCAGAGCGTGCTTGAGGAGCACTTCTGCAACGCCAGGATCGTGGGGGTCGTGTACAGCAGCAAGGGCGTGCCGCTGTGGCGGGGTCCTGCGCTGCCACGGCCCACCAAGGCCCAGATGGACGCGCTGATCGCCCGCTACGGCGGCTGCCCGGGATGCGGTGAGCACTACGCGGTGTGCCAAGCCCACCACATCCGGCCCAGGTCCCAGGGCGGACCGACCGACATCGACAATTTGATGCTGCTGTGCTGGGGATGCCACGACAAGGTCCACCACCACGGCTGGCGGGTCGTGCCCAGTGGAGACCTCTACACCATCGCGCCCCCGGAGCGAATCCGCTACGGCCCGGCCCGCGCCCCCGACCCGCCGCCGATCAACAGCCCGCCCAGCCGGCGGCGCCGGGCCGGCACGTCCAGTCGCCGGTCCAGGGTGCCCAACGTCGAAGCCGAACCGCTCCTCGCGGTCACCTAGGGCCGAGATGCACTGGAGGGATGCGGCTGAGCAGGTTGAAGCCGGGCTCGCGACGATGCTGGCGTGGGCGGCGGGCGACCTCGTGACTGTCGCCGAGATGCTGAGGGCGTCCGACCTGGTCTCTGCCAGCGCGGCGAGGATGGCGAGTCTCGCCAGGATCGAGGGCACGTCGATCGAGGAGCTTCAGGAAATCGTGCAGGCTTGCCGAGCCATCTCGGCGAGGATGGCCCTGTGCGACGTGCGAGTGCGGGCGCTCCTGGCGATGATGCCCGGTCTGGCCAACGTTCGAGATGTCACTGCGATTCCAAGTGTGGCCACGATCCAACATGTGGCCGCGATCCGACATGGGGCTGTGAAACAAGATGTGGCCGTGATGCGACGTGAGGCCGCGACAAGAGGTGTGGCAGCGATTCGAAATGAGGGCATAGGCAACCGCGCGGTGGCATGATCGGAGCGTGAGTGGGTCCGAGCATCGTTTGGGGCAGGTCGCATCGGTCGCGGCTGTGACCGACATCGGGCCACGGCGGGTGAACGAGGATCGGGCGGTGGCGGTGGTCTCGGAGTCCGACGGGAGTTGGGTGATCGCGGTGGCTGACGGGCTGGGCGGGCATACCCGGGGTGACGAGGCCGCTCAGGCGGCGGTGGAGGGGCTGCCCCAGCGGATCGCCAGCGCCGACGAGATGGCCGTCGCCTTCGGTGAGGCCAACGAGCGGGTGCTGGCGCTCACCGGCCCCGACGTGTGGCGGGAGCCGCTGCCCATGTTCATGTTCCCGATGAGCACGCTGTGCGTGGCCGCCTGGACGCCTGAGGGCGGTCTGCTGATCGGCTGGATGGGCGACACCCTGCCCTTCATCGCCACCGCGAAGGCTGGTGGGTTCGGCGGTTTCCTATGCGGCCGCCCACACCGGATCCCGGGTGGCAGCATCGAGATCTGCCTGGGCATGCCGCCCGCCGACGCCGAGCCTGGTCCGGTGGAAGTCGAGATAGTCGGGGAGTCCGGCGACGGGATCCGGCCCGACGCAGTGATCCTGGCCAGCGACGGCGCTTGGGAGCCCTTCGTGTACGAGCACGGCGTCGAGTGGTTCTCGGACGACTCGGCGGGCGGCGGCATCGGAGCCGCCTGCGGACCTGGTGCATCGACAGCCGAAGAGGTCGCCAACAACATTCTGGCCGGGGCCGTGCACCTCGGCCTGGACGACAACGCAACCATCGCCGCCGCCCTCTGGCGTTGACCTGCCGTACGGCGAATCCACAGTCATTACGAACGAGTGTTCGCTACAGGGATCGGGTCAGCGGGTAGAGTCTGAGCGTGGCTGAGCGGCTGGTGATCTCGGGGGCGCGCGAGCACAACCTCAAGGACGTTCACCTGGACCTTCCCCGGGACCGACTGATCGTGATCACCGGGCTGTCGGGCTCCGGAAAGAGTTCGCTGGCCTTCGACACCATCTACGCCGAGGGCCAGCGCCGCTATGTGGAATCGCTGTCGGCCTACGCACGGCAGTTCTTGGGCCAGATGGACAAGCCCGATGTCGACTTCATCGAGGGCCTGTCGCCGGCGATTTCGATCGACCAGAAGAGCGCGTCGCGCAATCCCCGATCCACCGTCGGCACCATCACCGAGGTCTACGACTACCTGCGTCTTCTCTTCGCCCGCATCGGCGTGCCCCACGATCCCGAGACCGGTGAGCGACTCATCCGCCAGACCCCCCAGCAGATCGTGGACCGCATCCTGGAGATGGAGCCCGGCACCCGCTTCCAGGTGCTGGCGCCGGTGGTGCGGGGCCGCAAGGGCACCTACGACACGCTGCTGGCCGATCTCGCCGGGCAGGGCTTCGCCCGGGCCATCGTCGACGGCGAGCTGATCGAGCTCGCCGACTTCGCGGGCGCCACCGGACTGTCCGGCGGTGCCGACGGCCTGGAGCTGGCCCGTTACGAGATGCACGACATCGCCGTCGTGGTGGACCGGCTGGTGCTGCGCGAGGGTGTCGAGCGCCGGCTCACCGACTCGGTCGAGACGGCTCTGCGGCTGGCCGCGGGCATAGCCGAGATCGAGATCGTCTCCCGGCAGCAAGTCCCCGAAGGCGCCGCCTCCGGCGACGCCGGCAGCGAACAGCCCCGGCGCATCGTCTTCAGCCAGCACCTGGCCCGGCCCTCCGACGGCAAGTCGTTCGAGGAGTTGGCCCCCCGCAACTTCTCGTTCAACTCGCCTTACGGCGCCTGCGCCCACTGCGACGGCCTGGGCACGGTGTTCGAGGTCGACCCCCAGCTCGTTGTCCCCGACCCCGACGCCACGCTGGCCGGCGGGGCGATCACGCCCTGGTCCGAGAGCAGATCGCGGTACTACCCGCGCCTGCTCCAGGCGGTATGCGAGGAATACGAGATCCCTCGCGACGTCCCCTGGCGCGAACTCACCCCTCGCCAGCACGACATGCTGCTGTACGCCAAGAGGGTCCGGGGCCGGGTGCAGGTCCGCTACCAGAACCGCTTCGGCCGGCGCCGGGTGTACCAGGCCCGCTACGAGGGGATCGTCCCGCACCTGATGCGCCGCCACAACGAGACCGACAGCGACGCTTCCCGGGAGAACATCGAGGGCTACATGCGCCAGGTGCCGTGCCCGGACTGCGGCGGCGCCCGGCTCAACCCGCTGGCGCTGGCCGTCACCGTCGACGGCCGCAACATCCACGATCTGTGCGCGATGTCGATAGCGGAGGCGGCCAAAGCCCTGGCCGAGATGAACCTCGACGACCGCGACTCCATGATCGCCGAGCAGGTGCTCAAGGAGATCCGCTCCAGGCTCGGCTTCCTGCTCGACGTGGGCCTCGACTACCTGAACCTGTCGCGCAGCGCGGCCACCCTGGCCGGGGGAGAGGCCCAGCGGATCCGGCTGGCCAGCCAGGTCGGCTCGGGCCTGGTGGGCGTGCTGTACGTGCTCGACGAGCCGTCGATCGGGCTTCACCAGCGCGACAACCGCCGCCTGATCGAGACGCTGGTGCGAATGCGTGACCTGGGCAACACGGTGATGGTGGTCGAGCACGACGAGGAGACCATCCGGGTCGCCGACCATGTGGTCGACATTGGGCCGGGCGCAGGCGAGCACGGCGGGGCCATCGTGCACTCCGGGCCGCTGGAAGGCCTGCTGGAGCTGGAGGAGTCGATCACCGGCCAGTACCTGTCGGGGGAGCGCCGCATCGCAGTCCCGCAGATGCGCCGCACCGGTGACGGCACCCGCCTGGTGGTCAGGGGCGCCCGGGAGAACAACCTGGCCGATATCGACGTGGCCTTCCCGCTGCAGCAATTCGTGTGCGTGACCGGTGTGTCGGGCTCGGGCAAGTCGTCGCTGGTCAACGAGATCCTGCACCGGGCGCTGATGCAGCACATCTACCGGTCCAAGACCCCGCCCGGACGCCACACCCGCATCGACGGCGTCGGCCACCTCGACAAGGTGATCTGCATCGACCAGTCGCCCATCGGCCGGACCCCGCGGTCCAACCCGGCCACCTACACCGGGGTGTTCGACCACGTGCGCAAGCTGTTCGCCAACACGGCCGAGTCCCGGGTGCGGGGCTACATGCCGGGGCGGTTCTCGTTCAACGTGAAGGGCGGGCGCTGCGAGGCCTGCCGGGGCGACGGCACCATTCGCATCGAGATGCACTTCCTTCCCGACGTGTACGTGCCCTGCGAGGTGTGCAAGGGCAAGCGATACAACCGCGACACCCTCGAGGTCACGTTCAAGGGCCGCAACATCGCCGAGGTGCTCGACATGCCGTGCACCGACGCTCGGGAGTTCTTCGCCAACCAGCCGCCCATCGCCCGCCACATGGGCACCCTGGTCGACGTGGGCCTCGGCTATGTGCGTCTGGGCCAGCCCGCGCCCACGCTGTCGGGCGGAGAGGCCCAGCGGGTCAAGCTGTCCAGCGAGCTGGCCAAGCGCTCCACCGGCCACACCATGTACATCCTCGACGAGCCCACCACCGGGCTTCACTTTGAGGATGTCCGCAAGCTGCTGGGTGTGCTGGGCCGGCTGGTGGACCAGGGCAACACCGTCGTGGTGATCGAGCACAACCTGGATGTGGTCAAGACGGCCGACTGGATCATCGACCTCGGGCCCGAGGGCGGCTCGGGCGGCGGGCGGATCGTGGCCGAGGGCACCCCCGAGCAGGTGGCCGAGGTGCCCGAGAGCCACACCGGCCGCTACCTGCGCTCGATGCTGTGCTGAGACGGCCCGCGGCCGGGTCCATCCCGGACGCTCCCGGGTCGTACCAGTTCCTCGACGCCGAGGGCCGGGTCATCTACGTCGGCAAGGCCAAGAGCCTGCGTTCCAGGCTGAACAACTACTTCGGCTCGCACCTGCCGCTGCGCACCCGCCAGATGGTGGACGCAGCCGCTTCGGTGGAGTGGATCCAGGTGGCCAACGAGGTCGAGGCCCTGATGCTCGAGTTCTCGCTGATCCAGCGCCACAAGCCCCGGTTCAATGTGCGCTACACCGACGACAAGTCGTACCCGTTCCTGTGCGTGACCATGGTCGACGAGTGGCCCCGGGCCATGGTGATGCGGGGCCGGCGCCGCAAGGGCAACCGCTACTTCGGTCCCTACGGCCACGCCTACGCCATCCGCGACACCCTCGACCTGCTGTTGCGCACATTCCCGATCCGCACTTGCACCGACGGCAAGTTCCGCCGCTACGCCAGCCTGGGCAAGCCGTGCCTGCTGTATCACATCGAGAAGTGCTCGGGGCCGTGCGTGGGCGAGGTGTCCGCCGACGACTACGCCGAGATGGTGGCCGAGCTGCTGCGTTTCCTGGAGGGTGACAGCGACCCGGTGCTGGACCGCCTCACCGCCGAGATGGCCGCCGCGGCCGACGGGCTCGAATACGAGCGGGCCGCCCGGCTGCGAGACCGGCTCGACGCGGTGCGCAAGGCGGTCGAGACCCAGCAGATGGTGGGGTCGCGCAACGAGGACTTCGACGTGATCGGGCTGGTGGACGACGCCCTGGAGGCTGCGGTGCAAGTGTTCTTCGTGCGCCGGGGCCGGGTGATGGGACGCAGGGGGTTCATGATCGACAAGGCCGAGGACCTCGACCGGGCCGAGCTGGTGAGCCGGGCCCTCGAGAGGCTCTACTTCGACGACAACCCGTTGGGCTGGCCCAAGCTCGTGCTGGCTCCCGACACTCCGGCCGAGGTAGGTCTATACACCGAATGGCTGAGCGAAATGCGGGGCTCGCGAGTCGAGATCCGGGTGCCGCAACGGGGCTCCAAGCGGGCCCTGCAGGCCACCGTGATCCGCAACGCCGAGGAATCGTTCACACGCCATCGGCTCAAGCGCAGCACCGACCACAACAGCCGGGCCCGGGCCCTCAACGAGCTCCAGCGACATCTGGGACTGGAGGAGGCCCCGCTGAGGATCGAGTGCTACGACATGAGCCACCTGTCCGGGCAGGACTACGTGGGCTCGATGGTGGTGCTGGAGGACGGCCTGCCCAAGAAGGCCGACTACCGGAGGTTCCGGCTGCGCTCGGTGCCCGGCAACGACGACTTCGCGGCCATGCACGAGGTGCTGACCCGACGCCTCACCGGCTACCTGGAGCAGCGGGCCCGGCCGGTGGCCGAGCGCGACGGGAGATTCTCGTACCCGCCCCAGTTGTTGCTGGTGGACGGCGGCAAGGGCCAGTTGGGGGTCGCCGTGCAGGTGCTGGAGGAGCTGGGCCTCGAACACGAGATCCCTGCCGCGGCACTGGCCAAGCAGTTCGAGGAGGTGTTCGTGCCCGGCCGGGCCGAGCCGGTCCGGATACCGCGCCAGTCCGAGGCCCTGTACATGCTCCAGCGCATCCGCGATGAGAGCCACCGTTTCGCGATCACGTATCACCGCAGTCTGCGCGACAAGCGCATGACCAGCTCCGCCCTCGACGGCATCGCCGGCCTCGGTCCCGCCCGCAAGGCCCGCCTGACCAGGGAGCTGGGCGGTGTGCGGGCCGTCCGGCAGGCAGAGCTGCACGAACTGAAGACCCTGCGATGGCTGCCCGACGCGGTGGCCGAGAACGTCCACGCGGCGTTCCACGGCGGCACCTGAACATCATGCGTGCACTAGGCGCAATTGCACAGGTCTCTCTCCAGTCCGCAGTGCGGGTGATCCTGCTGCCGCTGGTAGTGGTGGAACTCGTTGGGGGCCCGAACGCGTCGAGGGTCATCGTCGCGTCGCTCGTGGTGTGCGCGGTGGTCACCGCGGCGTCGCTGCTGCGTGCGGGGCCGCTGCGATCAGAGAGCCTCTACGTTGCGATAGCCGACCCGATGAGCATCCCGTTCTGCATCCTGGCCCTCGAATTCGGCGGAGTGGTGACGCTGGCGGTGCTGGTAGCGGCCTCCGGGGTGTTCCAGATCGCAGCCGGGCTGCGGCTGGCGCGCCTGCGGGCGATCATCAACCCGGACTTCTCCATCACCCTCGTGCTGCTGGCATGCATGTCGCTGGTGCCGGTGTTCGCGCGTGTCATCGAAGGGCCGGAGGGCGCTCGACCGGCCGCGGTGCCGGTGTGCATGGCACTCACTGCCGCAGCCATCTACACGATGAACAGGTTCGGGCCCTCTGCGCTGCAGCCGTGGGCCCCGCCGCTGGGGCTCGCAGCCGGTGCCGCGGCGGCGGCCGCCTACGGGATCTACGAGACCCATCTCATCGCTGATGCGGCATGGATCGGCCTGCCGACATCGGGGTGGGTCCTGACCGGCGGCTTCGACGCCGCCGCGGTGGCGCTGCTGCTGCCGTCGTTCGCGATCCTGGCGCTGGTGCAAGTCACCAGAGCCAACACGTCGTCACTGCTGGCGCAGTTCGTCTCCGGGCGGTCGGTGCTTGACTTCAGAGAGGTGCAGCGGGCCAACACCCGCATCGGCGCGGGCAGCGTCCTCGCGGGTATCGGGGGCACCATTCCGCTGGGCTACTCGCCGGCCGGGCCGGTCGCGGTGAGGCAGAGCGGCAGCGACCCCCGCCGTATCGGCGCCTCGATCGTCACAGTGTTCATCGCGGTCGCGATGTGCCCGAAGCTGCAGGCGGTGGTGATGGCCGTGCCGAGGGCCCTCGTGGTGGTGTACATCGCGTTCGTTCTGTTCCTGCTGGTCAGGAAGTTGATCCCGGTCAGCTCCATCGGACAGCGCGGGATGCCTTCATCGATGTGGGCGCCGATCGCCACCGCAGTCGTCTTCGAGGTCGCCGCGACGGTGCTCTGGGACGGCACGAGCTTCAGAGCGGTCAACGGCCTCACCGCGGGAAGCATCGTGCTGGTGGCGCTGTCGGTGCTGCGGCTGCGGCGGGCCAGCCGGCACCGGATCGACGTGCCGCTGGCGTCCTTCAGCGCCGAGGAGATCGCAGAGTTCGTCTCGAGCCTGCCGCTCGACCGCGAGGACGCCAAGCACCGGCTGGCCGCGGTCTCCGAGGAGGCGCTCATGGTGCTCATCCAGTCCGACGTCTACTCCTACGACGCCAACCGGCAGATGCGGCTGACGGTGACCCTGCACGGAGCCACCATCGAGGCAGAGTTCGTGGCCGCGCCGTCGGGCGCCCAGAACCTCCAAGAACGCATCATGCTGCTGTCCGAGCCCGAGGCGAGCGACCTGGAGGTGGTGATCGAACGTGACGCCGCGCTGCGGTTGCTGAACCACTACGCGACGTCGGTGACCCACCGCCAGTACCAGGACGTGGAGGTCATAACCGCGGTGGTGGATTCGGGCTGACCGGCCACGGGCGGCGGGCGCGGCCTCTCATAAACTGCCCGTACTGCCAGATGGGGAGGTGAGCAGGTGCACGACTCCTTGAGAGGCAAGGTGGTTCTGGTCACCGGGGCCGGGCGGGGTATCGGGCGGGCCATCGCCGAGCGCTTCGCTGGGGCCGGATCGGCAGTTGCGGTCAATGACATCGAGGCCGGATCGGCCGACGTGACTGCGCTGGCCATAACCGGCGCTGGCTGCGGCAGAAACGCATGACCCGTTCGACCCTCGACGGGATAGCCAGCCTTGGCCCGGTCCGCAAGGCCAGCCTGACCAAGGAGTTCGGGGTGTGCGGGCGCTCCAGCGGGCCGAGCTGCACGAGCTGAAAGCCCTACCCTGGCTGCCCGACGCGGCGGCAGAGAACGTCCACGCCGCGTTCCAGCGCCACAAACGCCGATTGACACCGGCCACAGCCTACGCGGCGTGGACGCACGGGGCCGTGAGGCAACGCCTCAAGCAGCGTCTTGGTGGCAGCGGCCCCAAGAGTCTCGAACAGCTATTCGAGGTGCTGAGCGAGACGACTTCCCAACTCGATCCGGCGCGGTTTCTGCAGTGCATCGTTGACGGATGACGAATCGATCTCCAAGCCATGGATGCGCCGTAAGCGTTCGACGACCCACTGTGGTCTTGTCGGACAACAGCCGTTTTCGATCTGGTCAAGATAGTCTCGAACATAGTCCAAGATGCTCTCCCCGGAATCGGTCTGAAGGAAGTTCCCACCGCGATCGTTCCGTAATGGGAGAGTCCTGCCGTCACTCAAATCTACGAATTCGCTATAGCGAACGTGCACTTGACCCTTTCGGCGATTCCTTCGAGTTCTCTGGTGCCGCCGGCCCGGACGCAGGATCGCATGCCCCGGCGTTGCGTGTCCGCGCCTCTTCAGCAAGAACCGCTTAGAAGATCGCCCCCCGAGGACGATTGACCTAGGCTTGACCTCATCTGCTCCCTCTTCATGGTCTCGCAACAGGCTGGAGCTGTCTAAGGATGGATCCGCATGACGATCATCATCAATCTCGCAGACTGCACCAAATCTCACGATGCTCAGTGCAGACTCGCTTGATCCAGCCATCAGCTCTGTGTGACAGGGGGAACAGCTACAACCTGCAGTAGAGTTCGTCTTCGTTCACATCTGTACGTGTAATGTCGAACCAAAACTTCCTGTGAATCGAGGCCGTGACCTTGGTTCGCCAACTCGCCTCCTCGAATGTACGGCACGGTACGTGCACAGACACCTGTTGACGCTCATACTTTAGCTCGGTCTTGCTTCCGACAGTCTCCCAACCGCATATCAGAATCACCCCGAATAGCTCTTCGCACAAGTACGCCTGAAGCTCTACCTTCACTTTGATCCTGGCTGGACAATCGTCAGGATCAACTGAGTCTCGCACCCATGCTCCGTGCCCAGATGCATCACTTCCGGACCTGTGCGGGTCGTCGGCTCTCGCGCGGAACGCGCATGAATTCCAAGCTGCGTAGGCCGCGCCTTCAGCATCTTCTGAGCCGGGCCCGGTGGAGGTGGCCTGCTTTCCATCGTCAGGGGCGATCTCAGCCAACTCGGACTCGCTAGCTCCGGCCGGGGTCGCTACTACAGCGAGTAGGACAGCAGTAGCTGCCAAGTGCTGCACAATCCTGAGCGGATACCGCATTATCTTCTCCTCATACGTTTCTGCTGCAGCACTTGCTGCAGTAGAAACCCAGACTCATTATTCGGACGAACGTCTGTCAAGGACAGACGCTGACAGTCTTGGACGCGGGGCGGCCAGTTCCGGACACGAACCGGACATGGTGGTCAGTCGCGACCGATCTTGCGCGCTCCGAAGCGGGTGCGTTTCGGACCGCCGCGAGGGTGCCAGCTCCGGATTCGTCCGGCAAGGCATTATCGTAGGCTGGTGCATCGAGTGGCGATGCTGGGTGGGCCGCCGCTGTATCGCGAGGCGGTGAGCGCCCAGCTTCGGTCCCAAGGCGTGGAGATCCTCCCGACCGGGTCCGACGACACCGGTGAGGCCTACGAATGCCCGGACGATCCAGACACGATTCTCGTCTACTGTGAGTCCGAAGCCGACTGGAGCTGGCTCAAGGAACTCGAAGGCCACCATATGGTTGCAGTCCTGCCCGACTTCAGCATGTCGGACCTGGTTCGCGCCCTGGCCGCGGGCGCTTGTCCGGTGCATGTCAGGACCTCCAGCGAGATCATCGTCGAGACCGCCCGGGCTGTCGCGGCCGGTGAGGCGCTGCTGCCGATGGGACTCGCCCAGAGTCTCGCCGTGAAGGCTCAGGCAACCGAGATGCCCGCTGGACTCAACGCGGTTGAACGCAAGCTCGTGGCGGCCCTGGCCCGTAACCACAGTATCTCCAGGATCGCACGCGATCTGGCCTACAGCGACCGTACCGTCCGCCGACGGCTGCAGACGCTGTATGTCAAGCTGGAGGTAGCGACACGCGGCGAGGCCATCGAGCGCTGCCTACTCATCGACAGCGGCCACTTAGGGACGATGCCGTCCGGCGGGCACAGCTCGACGAGTTGAAGGTCCTGCGATGGATGCCCGACACAGTGGCCGAGAAGTTCACGCCGCGTTCAACGGACGCGCCCAGATCCGTACCTGAAAGCAGACCTGCCTACTGAAGCGGCTGCATTGCTCAACGAGACCGGAGCGAGCCCCAGCGGCTATTCATGCCGTCGTGGGCGTTGCGTAGACTGCTTCGATCGCGGGTGACAGAGGCGGCAGATGCACGAGTCCTTGGTAGGCAAGGTGGTCCTGGTCACCGGGGCCGGGCGCGGCATCGGCCGAGCCATCGTCGAGCGCTTCGGCGGCACCGGAGCAGCGGTCGCGGTCAACGACATCGACGGCGACGCCGCTGCCGCCACCGCGGCGGCTATCTCGCAGCGAGGCAACACCGCCATGGCGGTTCCGGCCGATGTGTCCGACAGCGCCCAGGTGAGCGACATGGTCGACGCGATCATGGCCGCGCACGGCCGGGTCGACGTGCTGGTGAACAATGCCGGGATCGTCAGCCCCACCCGCCATTTCTTCGAGGCTGACGAGGGGTGGTGGAGGCGTATCATCGACGTCAACCTCACCGGGCACTTCCTGGTGTCGCAGCCGGTGGCCCGCATCATGGCGAAGGCGGGCAGCGGCAGCATCGTCAACATGAGCTCGGGGGGCGCCACCCGGGCCCACCGGTCCTTCACCGCCTACGACGCCACCAAGGGCGGGATCGAGGCGCTCACCAGGGCCATGGCGCTGGACCTCGGCCCCTACAACGTACGGGTCAATGCGCTGGTGCCGGGATCCATCGACACCAGCGGCATGACGGCGGGGGAGCGGGCGCTGCGGGGCGAGAACGTGCCCCTGGGCCGGATCGGCGAGCCCCTCGACATGACCGGCGCGGCGCTGTTCCTGGCCTCCGACGACGCTGCCTACATCACCGGAGAGACGCTGCGGGTCGACGGCGGCATGCTGGCCCAGCAGCGCTCGGCCACTGTTGACATAGTCCCGCCCAGCACCTTCCCGGCCGTCGAGGACCTCTAACCGGAGTTGGCGATGAGCACCCCGCGGATCGGAGTGGACGTCGGCGGGACGTTCACCGACGTTGCCCTCGAACGGCCCGACGGCACGTTCGCCTCCATCAAGGTGCTCACCACCCACCAGCGGCCCGAGGAGGCAGTGCTTGCCGGCATCTCGGCCGTCATAGAGCGGGAGGGCACAGCCCTCGACAAGATCACGCAGATCATCCACGGCACCACCCTGGCCACCAACGCCCTGATCGAGCGCCGGGGCGCCAAGACCGCCCTGGTGACCACGGCGGGATTCCGCGACGTGATCGAGACCCGCACCGAGAGCCGCTTCGAGCAGTACGACCTCAACATCGTGCTGCCCGCGCCCCTGATCGAACGCAAGGACCGCTACGTGGTGCCCGAGCGCATCGGCGCCCGCGGCGAGGTGCTGCTGGCGTTCGATGCCGGCGCGGCGCGCGACGTGGTGGGCAGGCTGAGGGACGGCGGCTACGAGTCGGTGGCGGTCGGGTTCATGCACAGCTACCGGAACCCGGACCATGAGCGCCGGTTCCGGGATCTGCTGCGCGAGGCCGCCCCGTCGGTGGCGGTGTCGCTGAGCTGCGAGGTCTCGCCCCAGATGCGCGAGTTCGAGCGGTTCAACACGGTCTGCGCCAACGCCTACGTGCAGCCGCTCATCGCCTCGTACCTGCGCCGGCTCGAGTCAGAGCTGCACCGCATGGGCGCGGCTTGCCCGCTGTTGCTGATCCACTCCGGCGGGGGCCTGATCAGCAGTGAGGCCGCGGCCGCGTTCCCGGTGAGGCTGGTGGAATCTGGCCCGGCCGGAGGAGCGATCTTCGCCGCGCACCTGGCCCGCGTCCATCGCCGCGACCGGATCGTCTCGTACGACATGGGCGGCACCACCGCCAAGATCGCGCTGATCGAGGACGGCTCACCCCGCACGGCCAAGACCTTCGAGACGGCCCGCACCGCCCGCTTCAAGAAGGGCAGCGGGATGACGATCTCGGTGCCGGCCATCGAGATGATCGAGATCGGCGCGGGCGGCGGGTCGGTCGCCGCGGTCGACGCGCTGGGCCAGATACGGGTGGGCCCGCAGAGCGCCGGCGCCGATCCCGGCCCCGCGTGCTACGCCCTCGGCGGGACGGCCGCCACCGTGACCGACGCCAACGTGCAGCTCGGGCGCCTGCACCCGGAGAATTTCCTGGCGCCGGACATCTCGCTGTCGCCCGATCTGGCGGCCCTGGCCTTGCGCGACGGCGTCGGCCTGCCCCTCGGCCTCGGCGACCACGACGCTGCGGTGGGTGTGGCCGAGGTCGTCGACGAGAACATGGCCAACGCAGCCCGGACCCATGCGGTCGAGAGCGGTAAGGACCTGGCCGGCTACACGATGGTCGCCTTCGGCGGGGCCGCACCGCTGCACGCCAGCCGCCTCATCGACAAGCTGGGCATAGACGAGGTTCTGGTGCCGGTCGGCGCCGGGGTCGGCTCGGCCATCGGGTTCCTGCTGGCGCCGTTCTCCTACGAGGCCACCCGCAGCTTCTATACCACCTCCGAACACTTCGACACCGGCGGTGTCCGGGCGGTACTCGCGGAGTTGGCCGCGGAAGCCGAGGCGTTCGTACGGATGGGCACCTCCGAAGCGGTAACCGTCGAACGCGAGGTGCTCATGCGCTACCGGGGCCAGGGCTGGGAGATCCCGGTGACCCTGCCCCTCGGTGACTTCGACGAGATCGCGGCTCAGGAGCTCACCACCACCTTCGTCAAGGCCTACGAAGCCTTCTTCGGCCGGGCCATCGAGGGTCTGGCCATCGAGGCGGTGAGCTGGTCGGTGCGGGTGTCGTCTCAGCGCACCGGGCCGGAACAAGTGGAGCATCTCCCCGCGGCCCGTCCCCGGGCCACCGCCGGCACCCGATCCGTCTACGACCCGGCCACGGGAGCCATCGTGGCCACCGCCTTGCACGAGCGCGGCGAACTCGCGGCAGGCGACACCGTGGCCGGCCCGGCCCTGATCATCGAGGACCAGACCACGACGGTGGTCGGATCCCGGCACACCGCGGTGGTCCAGCCCGACCTGACACTCAGGATCGCAAGATCCGCTCGGGACGCCCGAAACACGGCGTTGAGCCGGTCGGCGTTCAGCACCCAGCACGAGGTCCCCATGCAGATCATGTGGAACCGCTTGATCTCCGTGGTCGAGGAGCAGGCCCTGACCCTGGTGCGGACCGCGTTCTCGACGTCGGTGCGGGAAGCCGGCGACCTATCGGCGGGAGTCTTCGACCGCAGTGGTCGGATGATCGCGCAGGCCGTCACCGGGACGCCCGGGCACGTCAACACCATGGCTGCCTCGGTGGGCCACTTCATCAACGAGATCGGGGCCGAGAGCATGCGCCCCGGCGACGTGTACCTCACCAACGACCCCTGGAAGAGCACCGGCCACCTCCACGACATCACCGTGGCCACGCCGGTGTTCGTCGACGACGACCCGGACGGGCCCGGCGGCGCGGACGGCGACGAATCCGTGACCCTCATCGGCTTCTTCGCCTCCACCGCTCACGTGGTCGACATCGGCGGCCGCGGGTTCGGCCCCGACGCCCGCGAGCTGTACGAGGAGGGCATCCGCATACCCATCATGCGATGGGCCGAGCGGGGCCGGCTCAACCGGGACCTGGTCCACATCGTGCGCTGCAACGTCCGGGAGCCCGACCAGGTGGTCGGCGACATACACGGGCTGGCCGCCTCCAACGAGACCGGCCGGCGACGGCTGCTCGACATGCTGGCCGAGTTCGGTCTGACGGGCCTGGAAGAGTTGGCCGCCTTCGTGTTCGACCGCACCCGGCGGGCCACCCTCGACGCGCTGGAGAGAGTCCCCAACGGCGTCTACCGCAACACCATGCGGGTCGACGGGTACGGCGACCCGGTCACCCTGGTCGCGGCGGTGACCGTCTCCGACGAGGGCATGCACGCCGACTTCACCGGAACGTCGCCGGTGAGCCCGTTCGGCATCAACGTGCCCATCACCTACGCCCAGGCGTACTTCACCTACGGGATGCTGGTGGCCCTCGCGCCGGAGCTCCCCAACAACTACGCCTCGCTGCTGCCCTTCACGGTGAGCGCCCCGCCGGGAGCGATCCTCAACGCGGTCGAGCCCGACCCGGTGGCCATACGCCACGTGATCGGCCACTTCGTCACCGATCTGTGCCTGGGCGCCATCGCCCCGGCCCTGCCCGATGTCGTTCCGGCCGAGGGGTCCGGTGCGCTGTGGAACTTCCAGGCCAGCGCCCGCAGCGCCGATCCGGGCGACCCGCGCCCGCCCGTCGAGATGCTGATGTTCAACAGCGGCGGCAGCGGTGCCCGGCCCGGCCTCGACGGCCTCACCGCCACCGCCTTCCCGTCGGGCGTGCGGACCATGAGCGTCGAGGCCACCGAGCAGGTCGGCCCGATAGTCGTGTGGCGCAAGGAGATCCGCGAGAACAGCGCCGGCGCCGGCCGGTTCCGGGGCGGGCTGGGCCAGGTCATCGAGGTCGCTCCCGCCGACGGGTACTTGTTCGAGTTCTCGGCCATGTTCGACCGGGTCGACAACCCGGCCCGAGGCCGGGCCGGCGGCCTCCACGGCGGCTCCGGCGCGGTGCGCCTCGACGATGGCACGCCCTTCGGGTCCAAGGGCAAGCAGACCGTGCCCGCCGGCCGGCGGCTGATCCTGGAGCTCCCCGGTGGAGGCGGCTTCGGCGATCCGGCGCAGCGCGACCCGGCCGCGGCGGCCAACGATCTCGCTCAGGGCTACGTGACTTGAGGGACCGCTACGACGTAGCGATCGTCGGCGGGGCGATCATGGGCTCCTCGGTCGCGTTCTTCCTGTCCCGCAACCCCGACTTCGACGGCACGATCCTCGTGGTGGAGCGCGACCCGACCTACGAGTACAGCTCCACGTCGCGCACCAACAGCTGCATGCGCCAGCAGTTCTCGCGTGAAGTCAACATCCGCATCTCGCAGTTCGGCGCCGAGTTCGTGCGCGACTTCCAGGACTGGATGGACGACCCGGAAGCGCCCGAGGTGGCCGTCAACCACTTCGGCTACATGTACCTCGCCGCGGACGAGGCGGCTGCCGCGGTACTGGAGGCCAACCAGCGGGTGCAGGCCTCGCTCGGCGCGGGCACGGTGATCATGACCCCCGCCCAGATCGCCGATGCCTACCCGTTCTACAACGTCGACGGCATCGTATGCGGCAGCCACAACCCCGTCGGGGAAGGCTGGTTCGACTCCGGCACGGTGTTCGAATGGTGGCGGCGCCAGGCCCGCCGCAACGGCGTCGAATTCGTCACCGACGAGGTGGTGGGCATCGACCGCGCCGGTGACGCGGTGACCGGGGTGGAGCTGGCTTCGGGGGGCCGCGTCGGCTGTGGCGCGCTGGTCAACGCCACCGGCCCGCGGGCGGCTCGTGCCGCGTCGATGGCCGGCCTGGAGCTCCCGGTGGAGCCCCGCAAGCGGTTCACGTGGATCTTCGAGGCGGCCGAGCCGCTGGACCAGGACCTGCCCCTGACCATCGATCCCAGCGGCGTGCACGTGCGCAGCGACGGCGCGGCCTACATGGCCGGATGCCCGCCCGACATCGACCCGCCGGTGGGCTACGACGACTTCGACATGGACCATGACATCTTCGAGGACAAGGTGTGGCCCGTCCTGGCGCACCGGATCCCCGCCTTCGAGCGCATCAAGGTCACCAGCCGCTGGGCCGGGCACTACGCCTACAACCACTTCGACCACAACGCAGTGGTCGGACCCCACACCGAGGTGCGGAACTTCCTCTTCATCAACGGCTTCTCGGGCCACGGCATGCAGCAGTCCCCGGCGATGGGGCGGGCAGTGGCGGAACTGCTCTGCTACGGCGAGTACCGAACCCTCGACCTGTCGCAGCTCGGCTACGAGCGCATCGCCCGGGGCGAGCCCTTCATCGAGACAGCCATCATCTAGCGCCCGACGCCTTACTTCCCGCTCTTGTTCGCTTCGCTCACGGGCCGCTCGGGCCGGCTGCCCGCTCCTGTTCGCTGCGCTCACGGGCCGCTCGGGCCCGGGGGCCTCGGCAAGCTCGGCCTCTGGGCGCAACTACCATGACCGGGGAGTGAGTGCATTCGTCGTCATCGCGGGGATGTCGGGAGCGGGCCGCAGCCACGCCGCCAACAACCTCGAGGACCTCGGCTGGTTCGTGATGGACAACCTGCCGCCGTCGCTCATCCCCAAGGTGGCGGAGCTGGCCGCGGCTCCCGGCGCGGGCATCGACCGCCTCGCTCTGGTGGTGGGCACCGGCCGCTACCACGACGAGATCGTGAGCACGATCGACGGCCTGCGCTCCGGCATCGAGGAGATGCGGATCCTGTTCCTCGACGCCGCCACCGACGTGCTCGTCCGGCGGTACGAGTCCACCCGGCGCCGGCACCCGTTCTCGGAGGCGGGCGGGGCCTCCACGACCACGCTGGCCGAGGCCATCGAGGCCGAGAGGGCGGCGCTGGAGCCGGTGCGGGCCACCGCCGACGTTGTCATCGACACCTCGGATCTCAACATCCACCAGCTGCGGGACCGCATGGCCGAGCTGTTCGGCGTCGGCGAGGGCCAGACCATGCGGATCACGGTGCTGTCGTTCGGCTACACCCACGGCATCCCCCTCGACGTGGACATAGTGATCGACTGCCGGTTCCTGCCCAACCCCCACTATGTGGACGAACTGCGCCCTCTGAGCGGGCTCGATGTCGAGGTCTCCGGCTACGTGATGCAGCAGCCGGTGACGGGGGAGTTCCTGGCCCGCCTGGAATCGCTGCTGGAGCTGCTGGTTCCCCAGTACGTGGCCGAGGGCAAGTCGTACCTGACGGTGGCCTTCGGCTGCACCGGCGGGCGGCACCGCTCGGTTGCCGTGACCGAACACTTCGCCGGGGTGCTGGCCACCATGGCTCACGAGCCGGCGGTGGTGCACCGCGACATCGACAAATAGGCGCGGACATCCCCCCGGAGGCCGCCCGGCCCGGCCTAGCCTCTGCGCCATGAGCATTCGAGTGGGCATCAACGGCTTCGGCCGCATCGGACGCAACTTCTACCGGGCCGCGCGGGACCAGGGTGCGGACCTCGACGTGGTGGCGGTCAACGACCTCGGGTCGATCGACACCATGGCCCACCTGCTGAGCTACGACTCGGTCCACGGCCGCCTCGGCGACGACGTGTCGGTCGACGGGGACGTGCTGAGCGTCGGCGACGACTCGCTGCGGGTCCTCTCCGTGCGCAACCCCGAGGAGCTCCCGTGGGGCGACCTCGGAGTGGACGTGGTGGTGGAGTCCACCGGCATCTTCACCAAGCGCGACACGGCGGCCCGCCACCTCGACGGGGGCGCGCCCCGGGTGCTGGTCTCGGCGCCGTGCTCGGGGGCGGACGCCACCTTCGTGGTCGGCGTCAACGACGACCAGTTCGACCCGGCGGTGCACACGGTGGTGTCGAACGCGTCGTGCACCACCAACTGCTTCGTGCCCATGGTCAAGGTGCTCGACGACGCCTTCGGGGTCGATCGGGGCCTGATGACGACCGTCCACGCCTACACCGGGGACCAGGCCCTGGTGGACGGCCCCCATTCCGACCTGCGCCGGGCCCGGGGGGCGGCCGTCAACATCGTTCCGACCTCCACCGGTGCGGCCCGGGCCACCGGGCTGGTGCTGCAGGCCATGCAGGGACGCCTCGACGGGATCTCGCTCAGGGTTCCCATCCCCGACGGCTCCATCACCGACTTCACGGCCAGGCTGGACTCCGAGCCCAGCGTCGACGAGATCAACCAGGCCTTCGCCGAGGCGGCCGCCGAGGGACCGCTGGCCGGTGTGCTCGACTACAGCGAGGCTCCGCTGGTGTCGGCCGACATCGTCGGATCCCCCGCGTCGTGCACCTTCGACGCCGGGCTGACCATGGCCATGGGCGACCTGGTGAAGGTCAACGGCTGGTACGACAACGAGTGGGGCTACTCGAACCGGCTGGTGGACATGGCCGCGATCGTCGGCGCGGCCAACCGCTGAGCGGTCGCGTCGCCGCATCGCCCGCTCTGTGCTGCCCGTTCCCTGCCTGGAGGACTTGGGCCCGCTGGAGGGCCGCTCGGTGCTGGTGCGTGTCGATTTCAACGTCCCGCTCGCGGGCGGGGGTCCGGGCACAGCGGCCGAGATCGCCGACGACCGGCGCATCCGGGCTGCGCTTCCCACGCTGCGCTGGCTGCTCGCCCGCGGGGCGACCGTCACCGCCTGTACCCATCTGGGCCGCCCGGAGGGGCAGTCCGATCCCCGCTACTCGGTGCAGCCGGTGCGCCGGCGGCTGGCGGAGCTGGCCCCGGAGGTGGAGCTGCTCGAGAACCTGCGTTTCGACCCGGGCGAGACCGCCAACGACCCCGTCTTCGCCGAGCGCCTGGTGGAGGGCCATGACGCGTTCGTGAACGACGCCTTCGGGGCGTCGCACCGGGCTCATGCCTCCATCGTGGGCCCGCCCCGATGGCTGCCGTCGGCCGCGGGCCGGCTGCTGGCCCGGGAGATGGAGGTGCTGGGCGGCTTGCGGGATGCGCCCCGGCGGCCGTTCGTGGCCGTGCTGGGCGGGGCCAAGGTGTCGGACAAGCTCGGGGTGATCGACGCGCTGCTGGAGACGGTGGATTCCCTGGTCATCGGTGGAGCCATGTGTTTCACGTTCCTGAAGGCCAGGGGGCACCGGGTGGGTTCCTCGCTGTGCGAGGACTCGATGGTGGAGCGCTGCGGCGAGCTGCTGGAGGGCGGCACGCCGATCCACCTGCCCTACGACCTCACCGCGCTGGGTCCCGGCGGGGTGCCGGGCGATCCCGGCGCGGGTGGGGAGGTCCGCCAGGTCGGGGCCGACGTGCCCGACGGCTGGATGGGTGTGGACATCGGCCCCGGGAGCGCGGCCCAATTCGGGGACGTGATCCACGAGGCGGGGACGGTGCTGTGGAACGGCCCGATGGGCGTGTTCGAGGATCCCCGCTTCGGAGGCGGCACCGGAGCGGTGGCCGCGGCCATGGCCGAGACCCGGGCCTTCACCGTGGTGGGCGGGGGCGACAGCGCGGCCGCGGCCCGCCGCTTCGGGGTAGACCGGGACATGGACCACGTGTCCACCGGCGGGGGCGCCTCCCTGGAACTGATAGAGAAGGGCGACCTGCCAGGACTGGCGGCGCTGAGAGGGGGAGTCAATGCCACTTAGACGCAAAGCCTCGGGCCGCGACGACGGCTCGGCCGGCGGCCGCAAGCCGCTCATCAGCGGCAACTGGAAGATGAACCACAACCACTTCGAGGCGATCCAGACCATCCAGAAGCTGGCCTACGCGCTGAACAGCGACGACTATCGACATGTGGAGGTGTCGGTGCATCCGCCGTTCACCGACCTGCGCTCGGTGCAGACCGTTCTGCAGGCCGACGACGTGCCCATAGCGCTGGGCGCCCAGGACTGCCATCCCGAGGACGCGGGCGCCTTCACCGGCGAGGTGTCGGCGGCCATGCTGGCCAAGCTGGACGTGTCCTACGTGATCGTGGGCCACAGCGAGCGCCGGGCGCTGTTCGGCGAGACCGACGAGGTGGTCAACGCCAAGGCCCGAGCGGTGCTGCGCCACGGCATGGTGCCCATCGTGTGCGTGGGCGAGACCATCGAGCAGCGCCGGGCCGGCCAGGCCCACGACGTGGTGTCCGGCCAGCTGGCCGGCAGCCTCGACGGCCTCGAGGCCGGTGTGGTCGCCAAGCTGGTGATGGCCTACGAGCCGGTCTGGGCGATCGGCACCGGCGAGACAGCGACGCCGGCCGACGCCCAGGACATGTGCGCCCATGTGCGGGCGCGGGTGGCCGACGGGTGGGGGAGGGCAGCCGCGGTTGACGTGCGCATCCAGTACGGGGGCTCCGTCAAGCCGTCCAACGCCCCGGACCTCATGGAGCAGCCCGACATCGACGGTGCCCTGGTGGGCGGGGCCAGCCTCGACGCCACCGAGTTCGCCCGGATCGTCAACCACCGCCTGTACGCGGCGTGAGCACGGATCGCGCACTGGTAGCCTCGGGGCCGTGATCTGGTTCGTCGCCCCGCTGCATGTGCTGTCGGCGCTGCTGCTGGTGTTCCTCGTGCTGCTGCACAGCGGGAAGGGCGGGGGCCTGTCGGACATGTTCGGCGGCGGGCTCGGCGCCCAGGCGGCCGGCTCCACGGTGGTGGAGCGCAACCTCGACCGGATCACCGTGGTCGCCGCGCTGGTCTTCGCCTTCGCTTCGATCTCCTACGCCCTGATCATCTGAGCGCCGATCGCGGCCCCCGAGCCCCGGGAGGGCGGGCAGGCTTGCAGTTGCCTGCGGTTGCGATCAGGCCACCGTGAAGACCGCTATCAGGGTCGCGTGGTTGGGTTCATTGACATCGGCGTCCTCATAGCTCTGGCGCCGCTTCACGTCGAGGCCCTCGATGACACCGTCGGCGGCGTAGCGCTCGAAACGGTCCCTGAAGCCGTTCGCCTCGAAGATCGCGGAGTGGACGCCGACAACGCCGCGGGCGCCGGGGCGGGCCACCCGCAGGAGCTCTGCGATGCCGCCCGGTCCGACGTGGCCGTGGGTGAACACGCCCATGCTCACGATCCCCGAGTAGACCCCGCTGGGGATGTCGATGGGGCCGTTGAGGTCGGCCTCCATGAGCCGGCGGTAGACGGGGCTGCCGTCGGAGTCGGTCTTGCTGCGGGCCTGGGCCAGCATCTCCGGGGAGATGTCGATGCCGTCTATGACCTCCACGCCGCGGCGACGCAGTTGCACGCCCACCAGCCCCGTGCCGCACCCCCAGTCGAGCACCGGTCCGGCGCCCGAGAAGCCCTCGCACAGGAGTTCGGCCGTGTTGCGGTCGGCGATGTAGCCCTGGGGAATGGTGAACTCGGACTCGTAGGTGGCAGCCCACTTCCCGTACAGCTCCCGGTTGTCGTCGGCGCTCTTGACGGCGTAGGCCGCTCTGAGAAGGGCCGCCCGATCGGCCTCCTGGGCTGAGTGCTCCCCGGTCACGGACTAAACGCTACCGGGCAGCGAAGTCGGGTCCTGAGACCGGCGGCCGGCCCCGACGGACGCCATCGGGCAGCCGCACTCCACTCGGACAGGACTGCGACGCGTGCCTGGCAACATCAATTGACGGTGAACACCGCGATCTGGGTCATGTGATCGGGCTCGCGGCCGTCGGCGTCCTCGTACATGGGTCGCAGCACCAGTTCCAAGCCGTCGACGGCACCGTCGACCGAGTACCGGTCGAGATGCTCGCGGAAGCCGTGCTCATCGAAGTGGGCGGCGTTGATCCCGATCGAACATGCTGCGCCGGGCCGGGCGATGCGCAGTAGTTCCGCCATTCCGTCGGGCCCGACGTGGCCGTGGGTGAAGGTGCCGGCGCTGACGATCCCGGCGTAGCTGTCCGACGGGATGTCGAGCGGCCCGGTCAGGTCGGCCTCGATGAGGCGCCGGTAGACGCGGCGGCCGTCGGGGTCGGTCCGATGCCGGGCCTTGGCCATCATCTCGGGCGAGATGTCGAGGCCGTCGATCACCAGGACGCCCAGACGGCACAGCGCTTCGCCTACCACTCCGGTTCCGCACCCGACATCGAGCACGGGCTCGCTCCGCACCGAGGACCGCCGGCTGAACAGCTCAGCGACCTGGCCGGCGTAGATGTAGCGGTTCTGCTCCAGAAAGCCGTCGTAGGTGGCGGCCCAGTTGGCGTAAAGGGCCCGGTTGTCGTCGGGCCCGTCCACCGAATAGGCCTCCTCGAGCCCGAATTCGGTCGCGCCCCCGGCCTCGCCCAGCCCCGGTTCATTCCCCATCGGTCGGAGGGTACCGGCAGCACACAACAGCCCTGCGCGATCGTGAAGTCCCGGTGGGCGATCGCTAGCGAGCGGCCGCGTCCCGGCGGCGCTACTCGGGACGACCAGACCGCTAGGCGGGTTGCGCGGGGCGGCGGGTCGCCCACTCGGCGAGTTGGCGCCGGACCCGGTCGACGTCGTCGTGGCTGACCGGCCGTGAGATCGAGACGTTGTCGGCGTCGGCATTGACAATGAAGTCGAAGCGCCCGGCGTTGGTGAAGGCCGGGTCGCTGCCGTTGGTACTCATGGAGCCTCCTTCGGTGGTCTGGGCGTGATGCGGCCGTGTTGCCGCTCGTAGCGGTCGATGTTGGCGGACATGGCCTGAACGATCGAGAACATGGCGCTGGTCGGGATCTTCATTCGAGCCACGACCAGCACGTCGTGGGCGTCGCCGTCGTGGGTGGGCGAGCGGTGCGAGGTGAAGTCGATCGTGAACTCATGGGGCGTATTCCATACGAGCGCGCCGTTGGCGTACGTGCCCCCGGCGGGAACGGACTCATTGAACGTGACATTCATGACAGTATCATCTGATGTCATATCATTTAATCTACAGTGCCAACATCCTGTTATGCAACATGTTCCAGCGGGGCACTGGAATAGCACACGCTAGGTTCCGGTTCGTTGATCGGAGAAGGCTGGAGGAGGTGGCGGCTGGATGGTATTGACGAAGCCCACGACCAGGGCCGAAGCCGTCACCCGGCAGAAGTGGCTCACCGGAACCACGATCGGCTGGAACGTCGTCGAGGGAGTGGTCGCCATCGCCGCGGGAATTGCCGCGGGGTCGGTGAGCCTCATCGGCTTCGGCCTGGACTCCGGCATCGAAGTGTCGGCCGCGCTGATCCTGGCCTGGCGGCTGGCCCAGGAGCGCCGCACCGGCTGCAAGCAGGATGCCGACAAGCGGGCCCAGCGCCTGATCGCAGTCAGCTTCGCCGCGCTGGCCCTGTACGTCGGCGTCGAATCGGTGCGCGACCTGATGACGGCGGACCGGCCCGACGAGTCAGTGGTCGGCATAGCGATAGCCGCCCTCTCGCTCGTGGTCATGCCGCTCCTGGCCCGGGCCAAGCGCAGGATGGCCCCGCTGATGGGATCCCGGGCCGTCGAGGCCGAGGCGAAACAGACCGTGCTGTGTGCCCTCATGTCGGGCGGGTTGCTGGTTGGGCTGTCCGCCAACGCGGCCCTGGGCTGGTGGTGGGCCGACCCGCTGGCCGGGCTGTTCATCGCCTCGCTGGCCGCCTACGAGACAGTGAACACTTGGCGGGCCGACTCCCTCGAGCACACCTGCTGCGGCTGAGCCAGGCCCGTGGTGGCAGGCATGCCCGCCGGTAGCATCAGACGCCCACGTCGGAGTGGCGGAATTGGCAGACGCGCTAGCTTGAGGGGCTAGTGCCCAATATGGGCGTGGGGGTTCAAGTCCCCCCTCCGACACCAGCAACCTCCCTGGTCAGAGCCCAGTGAAGTGCTCCTGCGGGCGTTCTGAGAAAGCGGACCTGTCACCGGCAGGGACTCGGTCATCAACCACAAGAAGGGGATGCAGACAGCGATGACTGTGACGACCACTAGCCACGTGAGCGAGGTCCCGGCAGCCCCTCCCGAGGAGGCTGCCGCGCACTTCGAGCGCCTCCTGGCGTTGGAAACCGACTGCTGGGACGTGCACGAGTCGATGAAGGACGGGGGCGGCGACTTCGTCCTGCTGCACGTCAATGGCGATCAAGCCGGCTTCGACGCCGGCCACGTTCCGGGGGCCACCTTCATGCACCACTCGACCATCGATGAGCAGACCCTCGCGCCCCATCCGGCCGGCACGCTGTTCGTGGTCTACTGCGCAGGACCGCACTGCAACGCGGCGGACAAGGCGGCGGCCCGGCTGGCGCGGCTGGGACGGCCGGTCAAGAAGATGATCGGCGGCAAGATCGGATGGCTCGACGAGGGCTTCGACCTGGCCGTGACGGTCAGTGGTTGAGCAGCGTCTTGACGACTGAGGCGACCTGGAGGCTCGCGCTGGAGTCGACCTGGCCCAGCCGGTGCACGAGGCGGCGGCGGTTGATCGATCGGATCAACTCGCACTGGGCGTAGCTGGTCTCGTCGAGACCCGTCTCGCCCCCCGGCTCGATCTCCACATGGAGCGAGAGCCCGCGCCGGGTTGTCGTCAGCGGCGCCACGATCACGAACGGGAAGTCGGGACCGAACGTGTCCGGCGGCCCGAGAACGAGCGCGGGACGGGTGGTGGCGGGCTCGCCGGGGTACGGATCACCGAAGTCGACCAGCCACAGATCGTCAACCGACGCCATCGGTCACCGACGTGGTCTCGGCATCGGCCAGATAGGACGCCCACGCTTCGGGGTCGCTGCGCAACTCGGCGATCTCGGCCGTCACCCGTCGGGCGAACCGCTGGCGCCGGAGCGCCTCGACGGCGTCCCGCACCGTGTCGATGAGCGAGGCGCCTGCGATATCGCTGAGCTCGACGAGACGGGCGTGGGTGTCGGTGTCGATGCGGATCGTCGTGGTAGCCATACACCTGAGTCTACATTTTGCATGCATATCTATCTACAGCTACCCTGGCGTCGGTTCGGGCTCGATCACGGCCACGACTTGACGCCTCGCCAATGCTGCGGGTTGTACAGTCGGCGGGCATTGACCAGGTCGAGCCGGCACAAGGGGGCATCACGAGCCAGCCGCGAGTGAACCAGCACGGTGCCGAGATCACCGCGCCGCGCATCTTCAGCTGGGACGAGCTCGACGAGGTGCGCTGGGACGCCGAGGGGATCGACGCGCAGATCGTCACCGGTGAGCACATGCACCTCATCCGGGCGGTCTACGAGCCGGGAACGACGTACGAGATGCACAGCCATCCCTACGAGCAGTTCAGCCTGCTGCTGTCGGGGCGCCTGCTTCTGACCGTCGGGGACGAGACCCGCGAGATCGGCCCGGGCGACGGCTGGTACGCGCCCGCCGACATGCCCCACGGGGGCCAGGTCCTCGGCGACGAGCCGGCGGTCTTCCTGGACGTGTACTCACCGGCGACGACCGCGATCCTTCGCATCTTCGCGACCGCTAGGCCGGTTCCGGCCGGCGAGCGGGCCGGGAAGGGGCCGAGGGGTTGAGCATGCGGAACGTCTTCGAGGCCGGCTCGGACGCGTCGGAGGTTGCGGCCGCGGTGACCGGCGACGGGTACGCGGTCGTACGCGACGCCATCGGTGCCGGCACGCTCGCCGCGGTCGCCGCCGATCTCGAGCCGTACCTGGATGCCGCCCACACCGGCCACGAGGAGTTCATGGGCAGCCTTACCAAGCGATTCGGCGCGCTCGTCGCGAAGTCGACCGCGGTGCAGGCGCTGATCATGCACCCCACCGTGCTCGCGGTCGCCGACCACGCCCTGCTGCCGAGCTGTGTGACGTACCGGCTCCACTACACCGGCGTGATGCATCTCGAGCCCGGCGAGAAGCAGCAGGTGCTGCACCGCGACACGTCGGTGTACCCCTTCGCCAACCCGTGCCCCCCGCTGACGGTGGCGACCATGTGGGCGGTCACCGACTTCACCCGACAGAACGGCGGCACCCGGATCTGCCCGGGCAGTCACCAGTGGGCGAATGACCGCGCGCCGGCGCGCGCCGACGTTGTCGCCACCGAGATGCCGGCGGGCTCGGTCCTGATCTACCTGGGCAACGTGGTCCACGGCGGCGGGTCGAACCGGTCGGACCACGCCCGCACCGGCGTGGCGCTGCACTACTCCCTCGGGTGGCTGCGCCAGGAGGAGAACCAGTACCTGGCCGTCACCCAGGAGCAGGCCCGGACGCTGCCCGACGAGCTCCAGGAGTTGATGGGGTACTCCCTCGGGTCGTCCAACTTCGGCTTCGTCGACCATGTGGCGCCCAAGGACTACCTCCACGGCACGCGCGACCCGTCCGAGAGCGACGTGAGCCCGGACGGGATGAGTGAGCGGGTCGACGGGCTGCAGCGCTTCCACGTAAGCCACACCGCCCAAGGCCCGGCCCGCCACTACGACGTGAACACCGACTGATCTCCCGTGGACCTCAAGGGATAGAGTCACAGGCCAGGAGTACCGAAGGGGAGGACTATGCGGCGCTTCGTCATCGAACGGGACATACCTGACATCGGCTCGGCTGAGCGCGAGCAGCTGCGGGCCGCGGCCGGGCAGTCCAACTCGGTCCTGCAGGCGATGCAGTCCGAGGGCAAGGCCATCCAGTGGGAGCACAGCTACGTGGCCGGCGACAAGACCTTCTGCATCTACGTCTGCAACGACGCCGAGCTGATCGACGAGCACGCCGAGCGCAGCGGGTTCCCGGCCACGGTGGTGACCGAGATCGGCAAGATCATCGATCCCACCACCGAGAAGCCCTAACCGCAGACGGACGACTATGGCTCGCATCGACTTCCCCGACGGCGAGGGGCTGGAGCGCATCCGGATGTGGAGCCTCCAGCCCGATGTGGGCATGGCCATGGGAGCCGCCGCCAAGACGCTGTACACCAAGATCTCGTTGGATGTGCGGGTCCGCGAGATCGCCCGCATGCGAGTGGCCCAGATCAACCGGTGCCACATTTGAATTGACACCCGGTCTGCATCGGCGATGCAGCAAGGACTCGACGAGGATCTGTACCACCAGGTCGCCGAGTACGCCGAGATCGGTGCGTTCAGCGAGGCCGAGAAGCTGGCGGCCGAGACGGCCGAGCGGTTCTGCTGGGCCCATGAGGCCATGATGAGCGACGAGGACTACTGGGCCCGCATGAAGGAGCACTTCACCGACCAGCAGATCCTTGAGCTGATAACGCTGATCGGCTACTGCGTGGCCATGGGACGGACACTGGCGATCCTCGACATCGCCAACGACTGCGAGATCAGCCACACCCCCGACCCCACCGAGGACCCGTCCCACTACATCCACGGCTGACCCGCACAGAGTTCCGCGTCCTAGTCACGGCAGGCTCACCCGGGCGAGTCCGATGTCAGGTAGGCCGGGATGTCCCGTCGGGAGTGCAGGACACGCCAGATGTCCACGCGGTGGTCGTCGGTCACGTAGAAGACGATGTACGGGAACCTCTGCAGAGACCAGCTTCGCAGCCCTGGGATCTCCAGTTCGAAGGCGAATCGGAGAGAGCCGATGCGCGGATGGCGGCGGAGGTGGTCGATCGCGGCTTCGAGCGCGTCGACAAAGTCGAGTGCGGTCTTCGGGCCGGCTTGGTCGCGGTAATGGGCCACCGCCTTCTCGATGTCGGCCGCCGCTGGGGCACGAAGGTCAACTTGCACCGCCCCGAACTCAGGCGTCGGTGCGGGCCTGGTCTCGGAGTGACGCGAAGTAGGCGGCGTCGGCGTTGCCGACGACGGGAGCGCGGGCTCCTTCGAGAAGGGCAACACGGAGTTGGCGGCGGTCATGGTCCCTTCGGATCAGATCTCGCACATACTCGCTGGTCGATCCGTAGTTGCCGTGATCGACCTGGGAGTCGACGAAACTCTTGAGATCGTCCGGTAGCGACACATTCATCGTAGTCACAGCCTCCGAGTGTACTGCTTTGGCAAACTTTGCCAAGACCAACGAGTGACCGTCCTCTAACCCGGTCAGGAGTCAGCCGGCTTGAACCAGTATCGCGTCGGGTCCGACTGCTCCGGTCCAGCAGTACAGGAGCACGGTCGGTGTGGCGCCGAAGTCCTGGCTGTGCACCTGCCAGGGTGGGTGGTGGACGGCGTCGCCTGGCCGGGTGGCGAGAATCGCTCCGTCGCAGCCGCTGAACGACGGCTCCCCGGCCAAGACGTGGTACAGCTCCTCGGCCTCGTGCTGGTGGGCGGGGTAGTGCAGGTGCGGCCCCCACAGACCGATCCCGACCCTCACGGCAGGGTGCTCGACGATTGCGTTCGGACCCACCAGCTGCACGTAGCCATAGTTGTCGAGGTAGTCCCGGCTCAACACGTCGAGGTAGCCGACGGTCTGGCGCCACGGCAGCACCGGAGCGAGACGCAGTAACTCCTCCAGGACCGCATCGATGGCCGCATCGCCGCTGGGCTCGACCGCGTCAAGGTGCCGCACCACCGGAAGGAAACGAGGCTCGATGCCGGCGGGACAGAGGGCGTTGTCGAGAACTTCGAGCACCGGCGCGACCATGGGGAACTCCGGGACCACCGGGCGGCTCCGGTGGAACTCAGCGATCCGCCGGAGCAGCCCGTCGATCACGCCGCGCTCCAGCTAGGAGGCAACGGGTTCGAGTTCGAACAGACGGAATTCGCGATCGGTGACGGTCACGTACCGGGTCCAGACTGGGAACCAGGTCACCGCGGTCTGCCATCGCCGCTCGCGCTCGGCGCCCTCCAACAGACGGGCCTTCACCCGCGTCCGCTTGCCCCGGAACACGATCTCGGCATCGGGGTTGGCGATGAGGTTGGCCGTCCACGCCGGATGGTGCTCGCGCGCGAAGTTGCTGCCCACCAGCAGGAACCGGCCCCCTTCCAGCGGGACGGCGCCCAGCGGCGTGTCCCGTAGTCGACCCGTCCTGGCGCCCCTTGTGGTGAGCATGAGCATGGGCTGCGCCGGGGTGTCGAGCAGGGTGCGGCCCCCGGTGAGCCGGTTGATGGTCCGGTGGAGCGGAGGGATGACGCGGGGCCCGATGATGCGGAAGGGCCGCGACACCAGCAGGCGACCAGATCCGCGGAACCCCTTCGGCGGTGCCGGGGCTTCGTCGGGATCGGAGTTCATTGGTGGCGCATGACCTCGTTGAGCAGGTCGTCGAGACCGGGGAGGCTCGACGTGTCGGTGTCGATCACGATCCGTTTGAGACCGGCCATCCGCAGCGGCGGCTCGTACTCGTCGCTGACCGGGAACGGGGTGCTGTAACCGGCCGTGGTCCAGGTGCCGTTGGCCGTGGAAATGAAGGGGATGGTGGCGTCGATGGTCGTCGAGCCCAGCGACGAGCCGTCGGCGAACTGCTCGACCGTGCTGCCGCCGCCGACTTCGGCGATCCTCAACCCGAGCTCGGTGGCACCCGAGGGCCGGGGCACGGCGAACCGGCGGAGCCCGCGATCGGGCGCGTGGATGAACGCCACCAGCTCGGTGCCGAGAGCAACCCACGCCCATCCGGCGGTCCAGTTGCCGTGCTCGACGATCACGCCGTCATCGCCGCCGAGCGGGCCGTCGAACTCGGCCGCGATGTTGAGCCCGCCGAAGATCAACGGACCGGCCTGGAAGTTCATGCGCTCCCCGGCGCGGAGCTCGTAGCTGCGCCGGTACCCCCCGAAGGGCATGTGAATGAGGTGCGGGTTCTGTAGGTACGCCGGGCCGTCCTGGAGGGGGAGCACCTCGTTCCGCTCAGCCTCGTCATCCCAACGAGATCGAAGCTCGGCGAGGCGCTCCGGGTGGGTCTCGGCCAGGTCCGTGGACTCGGCGAAGTCCCGGTCGGAGTCGAACAGCATCCACTCATCGGCACGGAAGTCGACGCTGCCGTCGATCATGTCCCGCTCGTGGGGGTTGAACTGGTTGACGTGGTTGGTCACGGCCTTCCAGCCGTCGTGGTAGATGGCCCGACTGCCCCAGCACTCGTAGTACTGGGTGGTGCGGAACTCGGGTGAGCCGGGGTCGGCGATCGACGGGACCATAGACCGGCCGTCAACCGACATCTGGGGCACGCTGCGCACCGACGCCGGCATCTCGACGTCGAGCAGGTCGAGCACGGTCGGCAGGACATCGATGGCGTGGCAGTACTGGGAGCGCAACCCTCCGGGATCGCTGACCGCGGCCGGCCAGCGGACGACCAGCGGATCCCGCACCCCGCCTTCCAGGGTGTAGCGCTTCCAGCGCCGCAGAGGTGTGTTGCCGGCGTGGGCCCAACCCCACGGATAGTGGCTGTAGCCGCGGTGGCCGCCCGCCGTGTGCACGGTTTCCTTCAGCCGGTCGAGCGACTCGAGGCCCTCGTTGATCTGGGTCAGGTGGTTGGTCGAGCCGTGGGGTCCGCCCTCACCCGACGCGCCGTTGTCGGACATCACGATGACGATGGTGTTGTCGAGCTCGCCCAACTCCTCAAGGCAGTCGATGATCCGACCAAGTTGCGCATCGGTGTGGGTGAGATAGCCCGCGAACACCTCCTGAAGCCTGGCGTACAGCCGCCGCGTGCTGGCGTCGATGCCGTCCCATGCCTCGATCCAGTCCGGTCGCGGGCTCAGCTCGGTGCCGTCCGGCACCACGCCGAGCTCGATCTGGCGGGCCAGAGTGCGCTCACGCAGCAAGTCCCAGCCGCCGTCGAACGCGCCCTCGTACGGCTTGATCCACTCATCGTGCACATGGTGCGGGGCGTGGACCGCCGCGGTGGCCCAATACAGCACGAACGGCCGGCCGGGCTGGTGCAGCCGCAGCCCGCGGATCATGCCGATGGCCTCGTCGGCCATGTCCTCAGTGAAGTGGTAGCCCTCCTCGGGCGTCCGGGGCGGGTTGACGTAGCTCTGGTCACGCACGAGGTCGGGGGTCCACTGCGACTCCTCGCCGCCGAGGAATCCGTAGTACCGGTCGAACCCCTGCCCGGTGGGCCAGGTGTGGAACGGCCCGCCGGGGCCACGATGGTCGCGGGGCGTGAGGTGCCACTTGCCGACGGCCCAGGTCGCCCAGCCCGACTCGCGGAGCACGGCCGGAAGGGTGGCGGCCTCGGGCGGGATCACGCTCGTGTAGCCGGGGAACACCAGCGGCAGGTCGGGGAACACTCCCATGCCGACGCGGTGGTGGTTGCGACCGGTGAGGACGCAGGCTCGGGTGGGTGAGCAGAACGCGGTGGTGTGGAAGTTGGTGTACCGCAACCCCTCGGCGGCCAGCCGGTCGATGGTGGGGGTGGCGATCGGGCTGCCGTAGCACCCGAGCTGGGCGAAGCCGCAGTCGTCGAGCACGACCAGCAGGACGTTGGGCCCGCCCGGGGGGAACGGACTCGCAGGACGCGACGCCGACGACTCGGCCAGCGTGAAGCCGATCTGCATGTCAGGGTCGCTCATTGCCGCCTACGAACCTCCAGTAGCTTGTCGCCGCAGCCCAACACAGGGAAGGTAGTAGCCCCATGCCCGAGAATGTCGTCACGGGCGACTACGCCGGTCCGTTCGACCCGGACTGGACCCTCGACCGCCTGTCACGGGCCGCACTGGCACGCCTGTGCCGGGAGTACATGGTGGTGGCGATGTACCACGATCGGGCGCTGATGCCCCACATCGCGATGTCGGCGGGGCAGGCGGCGACCATCCGCCAGGCCGACAGCGAGTGGATGGGGTCGAGCCCGGTCTACACCGAGCGCAACAAACGGAACCTCGGGATCGTCGGTGACGGTGTGGGCGAGGCCTTCAAGGGGTTCCAGTTCGACGTCGGCGCGCCGCACCACTTCCTGGACTTCCATTTCGAGGTGATCGACCACGATCTCGGCTACTTCTGGCTGCCGTTCTGCGGTGCGCACCACTACCTGCGGGAGCTGACCGCCAACGACCCTCAGCTGGTGACCAACATGTGCCATCACATGGAGGACCGAACGTTCGACGCCACCCTCGCCGTCACCAACCCGAAGCTGCGGGCGATCCCGGTGCACCGGCCGCCCAAGCCGGACGAGTTCACCGGCGACCACTGCCGGTGGGAGGTCCGGGTGGTCGACGACGAGCCCGGCCCCCGCTCCGGCGAGCTGTCGCTGGAGGTGGTGAGACAGTCGACCGCAGCCACGTTCACGTTCGAGTTGGGAGCATCCCGCGAGGCCGGCGGGATGGAGGACTACGCCGGACCGATGCGGCCCGACCTCCGGCTGGAGGACCTCTCGCACGCGCTGCTGGTACGGCAGGCCAAGGAGTTCGCGCTGGACGTGCACCTGCTGATGCGGGCGGCCTACTTCTCGGTCGACGAGAACTTCGGTCCGGAACTGCTCGATGAGGTCGCGCCCCAGCACCGGGCTGCGATCGCCCCCGTGTTGGTGGCCCGCCTGCGGGAGGCGCTGGGCATCGAGGGCGACGACATGGCCGCGATCGGCAAGGTCCTTCAAGTCGACCCGTTCCTGGTGGACGACTACGTGGACTACTCGGTGGAGGTGCGCGACGAAGCCAGGGGGTCGATCTCGTTCAGTGAGTGCGCCGGTATCGGCGACGACGCCTGCCGGAGCCCCCTCGACTGGCTCGACGGGTTCATCCACATGGCCCAGGCCGTCAACCCTCGATGCGTGGCAACCCGGACAGGCGACCGGTCATGGGACCTGCGCATCGACCCCCAAGCGGAGCCGGCCGAGCCCCACTGGCTGGCCGAGATGTGTGGCGGCGGGGGCCTGCGCCACTTCGACCTCACCGAACGACGGGTGGAGCTTGGTCGTCGGGTTTCGTAGCCGGGCCAGATTGCCCACGACCCTCCTGCACGGGCGTTGGCGCCGCCGACATTGTGTGGCGGCGCTTCTGATGGTCGTCGTGGGCGCGTGCAGCACGACCAACGACGAGCCGGCGATGACGGGCGGATCGACGGCGGCCCGCTTCGAGGCCGCGCTCGGATGCGAGGCGCTGGCCGACCGGTGGGCCGTGCTCCAGCAGGAGTACCTCGACCGGCTCGGGACGGCCACTGAGGGGGACCTGGCCGAGCCGAGCCCCGCGGCGGCGAGCGCGGGACAATGGCTGGGCAACGCCATGATCGAACAGACCCGGGACGCCGTCGCCGTCGGCTGCACCGAGCTCGTGTCGGGATCGGCCTCGCTGTGCGCCCGCGTCGGCGGCCTCTCCGCCGCCGGCGAGGCCGCCGAGATCGCGCTCGACCGCCTTCGTGGAAGCTGCAGCTAGGGCGGTCGACTACTGGCGTTGGGGGTGATGCCTGGGCTCGTGTCCATCAAGCCTCGCGTGCAGTTCCACGAGGCCGGTCCATACCGATTCCGGGATGGGGATGCCGTCGCGGCGGCGCTGCTCGGCCAGGGCGTGCTCCCGCTGGCCGGGGATCTCCACCCGGTCGAACCCGGGGGCGGGCCGGGATGAGCGCACGTCGTCGAGTATCTCGGCGACCGTTGCGACCACCGCTTCAGGTGCCCGATAGCAGGCGGTGTCCACCAGCATGATGAGCCAGTTTCCCTCGACGGTGTCGGTGCCCATCAGCGCGGAGGCGACGATCTCGGCCATCAACCCCATGCCGTAGCCCCGGGCGCCGGCGAAGGGCCGGATGGCGCCGCCGTCGAGGTACGCACCGGGATCGGCACTGGGAGCGCCGTCGGCCGTCAGCAGGTACTCGCCGTCCAGTTGCATGCCCCGCACCCGGGCGTTCATGACCTTGCCGCCCGACACCATGCCAGTGGCGAAATCGGCGATCACCGGGCCGTCCTCACCGGCCGGGAACCCGAACGAGTACGGATTGGTGGGCAGCTTGGGGTCGATGCCGCCGTGGGGCGCCACCTGACGCCATCGCAGCCGCATCCCGCCACCGCAGATCATCGAGAACATCCCGGCTGCGGCGGCCGTCTCCGAGTAGGTGCCGATCCGGCCGGTATGGCCGCAGTTCTGCACCAACACCACCGACATCCCGGCTTCGCCGCACTCCTCGACGGCCAGCCGCGTTCCCAGACCCAAGGCGGGGTGGCCGAAGCCGCCGTTGCCGTCGACCACTAGGCGGCCGGCCGCGTTCCGCGCCGCGCTCGGGCGGGCACCGGCGTCGAGGTAGCCGGTATCGGCCATCCTGGCGTACTGGGTGAGCCGCATGACGCCGTGCGACTCCACGCCGCGCAGGTCGGCGGCCACCAGGTGCTGGGCGATCTCGGCCGCTATGTCCGGGGCGCAGCCGACCCGGGCCATCACGCCGGCTGCGAACCCGGTCAGCTCTGCGACCCCGACTACATGCACCGGCTCCTCGCCGGCCGCGGTCTGCATCGACGGCACGATAACCGGGAGGGCGATCATCGATATTGGTTGCCAGGTACCTAGATGACTATATTGGTACTATGGTGTTGAGCATCAAGAGCGAGACCGCCGACCATCTGGCCCGCGAACTGGCCGAACTGACCGGGGAGTCCATCACGGACGCCGTCGTGGCCTCATTGCGAGCGCGACTCGACTTGGAGCGTCGACGCCAGCGAGACCGAACCTTGGACGACATCATCGAGCGCTTCCAGCGGCTGCCGGTGCTCGATGAACGAAGCCCCGAGGACATCATCGGATACGACGGCCGCGGCTTGCCGTCGTGAACGTGGTCGACACTTCGGCGATAGTCGCGGTGCTGTTCGGTGAGCCCGGCAGCAAGGACATCGAACGCAGGCTGCTGGAGTCGCCCTGCGTCATGTCGGCCGCGACCAGGGTGGAGTTGGGGATCGTCGTCGAGGCGCAAGCGGGACCGGCGGGCGCTCAGCTGCTCGAGGAACTCCTCGCCCGAGTCGCGGTCCGGATCGAGCCCGTCGATGAGGGACTGGCAGACGAGGCGATGGTGTGCTGGCGCCGGTTCGGCAAGGGCAGGCACCCGGCTGGTCTCAACTACGGCGACACGTTCTCCTACGCGTTGGCTCGCCGGCTCGGTCTGCCGCTGTTGTTCGTGGGGGACGATTTCGCCCAGACCGACGTGCTGGTCTCCTGATCGCTGCGGCTCGGCGGGCGAACCCGGCTAGAAGTCGAAGCCGTTGGCCGCTACCGGGGTGGTCATGCCCATGTCGGGCGGGCCGTCCAGCAGGGCCATCATGGCCGGCATCGCCGCCTGCATGGCCTCGTTGCCGGCGTGCTGCTGAGCGGCTTCCATGCTCGACATGAGGGCGAAGAACCAGTAGGTGCCGTCGTCGCCCCGGTGGTAGGAGTACGACTCGACGCCGTCCACCGACTCGCTGGCCGCGACCACGGCCCGCAGCGCCTGGTCCATCTCGGCGCCCTTGCCCTCCTTGCAGGAGAACTTGGCGAACACTGAAACCTTCGACATTCTTCTCGCCCTTTCTGGTGACGAAGCTGCCGGACGCGACCCGGCGCCGAGAAGCTACCGGACCGGTGGCTAGAGTCGTCGGCCCGAAGAGGAGGGGAGCGCGGTGGGACAGAACCAGCGATCGCAGATCGAGATGACAAACGAGGAGCTCGTCCGGTTCATCGACCAGTCTCGCACCTGCACGATGGCCACCGTCGGCCCCAGTGGAATGCCCCACGTCGTGGCCATGTGGTACGCCTGGCTCGACGGCCAGGTGTGGCTGGAGTCGAAGGCCAAGGCCCAGAAGATCGTCAACCTGCGGCGCGACGACCGGCTGTCGGTGATGATCGAGGCGGGCAACACCTACGACACCCTGCGGGGGGCGTCGCTGGAGGGCCGCGGGGTGATCGTGGAGGATCCCGAGGAGGTCTGGCGGGTCGGGGTCAACGTCTGGGAGCGCTACACCGCGCCCTACTCCGAGGACGTGCGGCCCCTGGTGGAGGCCATGCTGCACAAGCGGGTGGCGGTGCGCCTCGACGTCGAACGCGTCCGCAGCTGGGACCACCGCAAACTCGGGCTCGGCGCCATCGACGTGGGCGGCACCACTGGACCGCACCTCGACGGACCCGGCCTCCCGGGACCCGGCTGAGGGTTGAGCCGGACGGGCCGCTAGGAAGACGGGCATGGAACTGTCCGAAGCAACCAGCTGGGCAGCCGAGCGCACGCTCGGGGTGTTGATCACGATCCGCTCCGACGGCCGGCCCCAGTCGTCCGACATCGTCTACTTCATCGACGCCGGAGTGTTCACCATCTCGGTCACCGCCGGCAGGGCGAAGACGGCCAACCTGAGACGCGACCCGAGGGCCGTGCTGCACATCTCCGACGAGAA
Source organism: Acidimicrobiia bacterium (assembly GCA_022828135.1). Lineage (GTDB taxonomy): Bacteria > Actinomycetota > Acidimicrobiia > Acidimicrobiales > Aldehydirespiratoraceae > Aldehydirespirator. The sequence continues at coordinate 37,556 of JAJEJB010000035.1, forward strand.
GGCGTGGTCGTACGTTTCGCTGGACGGCACGGTCGAGCTGTCTCCCCCCACCACGACACCCGGCGACGCCACCAGCGACGCGCTGGTCGACTACTACGAGCGGGTGGCGGGCGGACCGCACCCCGACTGGGACGAGTACCGCCGGGCCATGATCGACGAAGGCCGGCTGGTAGCCCGCTTCACGCCGACCAGCGCCACCGGCCATATCCACCGCTAGAACGCCGCATGGCATCATCCACGGCTGACCCCTCCGGGGACATCTTCTCGGTGGAGGGCAGGGTCGCCATCGTCACCGGGGCCAGCGGGAGCCTGGGGGAGCGCTACTGCCGGGTGCTGGCCGGCCGGGGGGCGACCGTCGTCGCGGCGGCCCGCAGGCAGGACCGGCTGGAGGCCCTGGCCGGCGAGGTCGATGGCGTCGTGCCGGTGGGCTGCGACGTGGCCGACGACTCGCAGCTCGAGCGGCTGGTCCAGGTGGCCGCCACCCACGGCGGCCCCGACATCGTGGTCAACAACGCGGGCATCACCGACGCCGTGGTACGGGCCCACGAGCAGGACCCGGACCAGTTCCGGCGGGTGGTGGACATCAACCTCACCGCCGCCTTCGTGCTGTCGGCGGCCGCGGCCCGCCGGATGATCGAACACGGCCGGGGCGGCAGCATCGTCAACGTGGCCTCGATGCTGGGAACGGTGGCTTCGGGCGGCAATCACCAGGCCGGCTACGTCGCCTCCAAGAGCGGGATGATCGGACTCACGCGGGAGCTGGCCAAGCAGTGGGCACCCGAGGGCATCAGGGTCAACGCCATCGCCCCCGGCTACTTCCGCAGCGAGCTGACCGAGGAGATGTTCGCGGCCGACGACGCTCCCGGCCTGCGCCACATCGAGCGCAACACCCTCATGCGGCGGGCCGGGGAGATCCACGAGTTCGACGGGGCGCTGCTGCTGCTGGCCTCCGACGCGGGCAGCTACATCACCGGCCAGACGATCCTCGTAGACGGCGGCTGGACCGCCCGCTAATCGGTTGCGCCGGCCCGGCGGTAGGCGTCGAGCACCAGGCCGTGGAAGTGGTGCACGCCGTGCTCGGAGAGGCCCGAACCGCCCGGGTCGCAGACGATGCGGCCCTGGTCGAAGGCCGGGGTGCGCATACCCCGCTGCACGCTCTCGACGATGGCGATGTCCTCGGGCTGGAGGACATCGTCCATGTAGCGGATCGACTCGGTGTCGGCCTCGGTCAGCTCTGACGTCTCGAAGTAGAAGTCGAGGGTCTCCAGCGTGCGCTCCGGCCCGGCCGGGACCATCTGCATGACGCTGAAGTTGCCCCGGCCCGGATACCGCATCAAGCAGGTGTTCGGCCACAGCCACCACACAGCCAAGTCCTTCACCGTGGACCCGGACACGTCGTAGGCGGCGTTGGCCGAATACCCGGCCCTGGCCATCTGGCTGGAGTAGATGCCGTGGGTGGTGACCTCGTAGGTGTCCATCTCCACCAGCGTCACGAAGTCCTTGTGGGCGACATGGCAGTGGTAGCACTCCAGGAAGTTGTCGATCACGTTCTTCCAGTTGGAGGCGATGTCGTAGTGGATGCGGCGCACATGGGTGAGGTCGTTCACGTCGGGCGCGCAGCGGGCGATCTCGTCGCCCAGGTCCTCGGACTGTTCGGCCAGTGACACCGCCTCCGGGTCGAGGTTGACGTACACGAAGCCGCCGAACTCCTCCGCCTGAACCTCGCTGAGGCAGATGCTCGAGGCGTCGAACCCGGCCACGTCCGCGGTGCGGCGGGCCTGGGCGAGCCGGCCGGTCAGCTCGTAGGTCCAGCCGTGGTACGGGCAGACGATGCTGTCGGTGCGGCCCGATCCGGCCAGCAGCTCGTGGGCGCGGTGCTGGCACACGTTGTAGAACGCCCGCAGCTCGCCGTCGCCGCCCCGCACCAGCGCGATCGGCATGCCGGCCACCTCCAGCGCCAGATACGAGCCCGGCTCCCGCAGCGACTCGACGTGGCACACCCACTGCCAGGAGCGGGCGAAGACCTCGCGCTGCTCGATCTCGTGCCAGCGGGGCTCGATGTAGGCGTCGGCGTGCAGCGACATCGAACGGGTCGGATCGGGGTCGTAGCCGGCGGCGATTCCCGCGGTGGCGGAGCTGTCGCCGTTGGAGGCTGACTGATGCTCGGATGCTCGGGTCTCGATGCTCGTCACATGCCCCAATCTAGACCCAGGTCGTTAGCGTGCGGGCCAAGCGGACCCCCGGACACGAGGCCCAGACTTGAAGAATCCCGTGACGCCCGCCGGTCGACATCTCTGGATTGCGGTGCTGGCTCTCATCGTGCTCGCGCCCGTGGCCTGCAGCGGTGACGACACGGCCGCCGCGAACGGCGACAGCCATCATGAGCATGGCAACTCCGTCGAGGTGGCCGAGGGCGTGCCGGTGCCGACCATCGCCATCGAAGTCACCGAGGATCCGGTTGAGGGCTGGAACCTCCGGACCGTGACCACCGACTTCCGGATCGTCCCCGAGAACGTCTCCACCGCCCACGTCGACGGCGAGGGCCACATGCACCTCTACATCGACGGGGAGAAGGTGACGCGGCTCTACGGCGAATGGCACCACATCGGCCCGCTGGCGCCCGGCGAGCACGAGGTACGGGTCGAGCTGTCGGCCAACGACCATTCGGCGATGGCCGTGGACGGCGAAGTCATCGACGCCACCGCCGTCATCGTGGCCGGAGAGATGGGCGGTCAGGCCATGGGCCACGACGGCCCCGCGGCTAGGGAGGCCCAGCGGCCACACCCGTCGGTTACCGCGGAGTTGGTGGACGACCCGGCCGGGGGATGGAGCCTCCACGCGGTGCCCTCCAATTTCCGCCTGTCCCCCGAGAACGCCTCCGGCGACCACGTCGACGGCGAGGGCCACATGCACCTGTACATCAACGGCGAGAAGGTGGCCCGGGTGTACGAGACGTGGTCCCAGATGCCGCCTCTGCCCGCCGGGACTCACGACATCACGGTGACCCTGCAGACCAACGACCACGCCCCGCTCACCAGGGGCGGTGTCGCGATCGCGGCGTTCATCACGCTGGAAGTGTCCGCGGACGAGGCCACCCTGCCAGCCGGCAGCGGCGACGATGGCGGACATGCGATGGCGGGTTCGCCGACCCGGTACGACGCGGATGTGGCCGACGCCTCCCAGACCGTCGCAGTGGAGATCGTCGGCGGCGAGCCTGTGAGCGGCGTCCAGCGGGTGGAGGTCGGCCTCGGCTCGGTGGTGGCGCTGATGGTCACCTCCGACACCGCCGAAGAGGTCCACGTCCACGGCTACGACATCCTGCGGGCCGTGTCCGCGGACCATCCCGCCCACTTCGCCTTCACCGCCGAGATCCCCGGCGTGTTCGAGGTGGAGTTCGAGGGCTCGGGCCAGCTGCTCGTCCAGCTGGAGATCTCCTGACGGGGCTGCTGTGACGGACGGCTTCCATCCCAGCACGCCGGAGCTGCTCGCCGGCAACGCCGCCTTCGCCCGGGGCTTCGACGGGGCCGGGATGCCGGCGGCGCCGGCCCGCCGGCTGGCCGTGGTGGCCTGCATGGACGCCCGGCTCGACGTGCTCGGACTCCTCGGCCTGCGATCCGGAGAGGCCCACATCATTCGCAACGCCGGGGGAGTGGTCACCGACGACGTGATCCGGTCGCTGTGCCTGTCGCAGCGGCTGCTGGGCACGCGGGAGGTGGTGCTGGTGCACCACACCGGCTGCGGGCTTGAGCTGCTCGACGAGCACCGGTTCCTGGCCGAGCTCGAAGCGGAGACCGGGGTCAGACCCTCATGGCCGCTCGAAGCGTTCGCGGACCCCTATGACGACGTTGCGGAGTCGATGCGGCGCCTGCACACCTCCCCGTTCCTGCCCTGCAAGGACCACATCCGGGGCTTCGTGTACGACGTCGCCGACGGCAAGCTCCACGAGGTGGAAGTCCCAGCCGACGCGCCGTAGAACTACGGTCTAGGACGCTCATGGTCGGCCAAGAAAGGGGGAGGCGAATGGACTGGTTCCGCACCCGGAAGCTCTCCCAAGGTGTCTGGCTGGTCGCCGAGCCGTCCCTTGTCAATCTGTGGCTCATCGCGGGCACAGAGCGCGCCGTCCTGCTCGACACGGGTTGTGGCATCTCGCCGCTCCGGCCCGTCGTCGACGCTCTGACGGATCTGCCGGTCACCGTGATCAACACCCACTATCACTCCGATCACATTGGCGGGAACTGTGAGTTCGACGAGGTCATCACCCACGAGCACGGTGCGGAACTGATAGCCGCACCCCTTGCGGAGGAATGGCGTTCAGGGTTCGCGAGTTACGTGCGCGACCTCCTGGCGTGCGCCGACGCGTACCGAGCGATCGATCGGAAGCACTTCCACTTGCTTGAGTCGTTCAACGACATCGGGCCGCTCCCACCGGGGTTCGACCTGGATTCGTGGGACATCGTCACCGCTCCGCCGACGGCTACCGTCGTCGACGGAGACCGGATCGAACTGGGCGACCGGACTCTGGTCGTGATGCATACGCCCGGTCACACCCCCGACTCGATCTGCTTGTACGACGAGCGCGACGGTCTGCTATTCACCGGCGACACGGTCCTCACCGGCGCGAATCTGGCGCAGTTCAACGAGGCCAACCTCGACGCCTATGCGGCGTCAACGCGGCGACTCGCCAACATGGCCGGCGACGTGAGCCTGGTCGTCCCTCACCACTACGGCAGGACGACGATCGATCCGGCGTTCCTGACCGAGGTGGCCGACGGCATGGAGGAGGTCGCGGCCGGGGAGGCCACCCTGATACCGAGCATCGACCTGTTCAGCAATCAAGTCCTCGCAGCCATGTACGACCGCTTCAGCATCTTGGTCGCCGATCCCGATCTCGAACCGCTGCCCGAGTTCACCGAAAACCCGGCGTAGACGCCCAAAGGTGCCAACGGCTTCATGGCGAAGCACACAGGAGCCTTGAAGCCTGGCCGATGTTGATGATATTTTATCACAGGTGACGACACAACTCAGTCGAGATCTGATTCGTGCCTTTCCGAAGATGGAGTTGCACGTCCACGTCGAAGCCTGCATCAGCGGGAGCCGGATCGAGAGTCTTGCGGCCGAGGCGGGCGTGCCCATGCTTCGGCCGGTAGAGCGACTGTTCGAGTACAGCACGCTCGCCGAGTTCCTGGAGACGTACGAGTGGTGGTGCGACCTGCTCCGAACGCCCGAGACGGCCGAGGGCATCGCCTACGAGGCGGCCGCGCTCCTGGCTGCCGATGGCATCGTCTACGCCGACGTGCTGACCGGTCCGCGGTACTGGGAACACCTGGACGACCAGGAACTCATCCTGGCCCTCGGCGCCGGCTTCGAGCGGGCTCACCGCGACGGCCTCACCGACTGCCGGCTGGTGCCGTCGATCAGCCGTGAGCAATCCGCGCAGTGGGCCATGGAGCTGGTCGAATGGATCGGCGCCGAGCGTCCAACCCGTGTCGTGGGCCTCGGTCTCGACGGCAACGAAGCGGTGCTCGGCCGGACGACGCCGAAGTTCGAGGAGGCCTACGCCCGGGCCGGAGAGCTCGGCTTGGGCCGAACCGTGCACGCGGGCGAGTCGTCGGGACCCGAGGGGGTGCGCGACGTGCTCGATTACCTCCACGTCGACCGCATCGACCATGGAGTGCGCGCCATCGAGGATCCCGCTCTCACCGCGAGACTCGCCGACGAGGGGATCACGTTGAACATCACACCGACATCGAACGTGATCACCGGGCTATATCCCGACCTGCCGAGTCATCCGATCGGCAGGTTCATCGAAGCGGGCGTCCCGGTCACCGTCAACTCCGACGATCCACTGGCGATGAGCGTGTCGCTGTCGGGCGAGTTCGAGGCGGTGGCTCGCATTCACGACTGGAGTTTCGATGATCTGGTCGCGGCGACGCGGCGCGCCGCCGACGCCGCCTTCTGCGACGAGACCGACCGTGCCGCTCTCCACGCCAAGGTCGACGCGTTCCTCACCAACCGAGCGGAGTCAATCTGATGAGCGGACCGGGTGAAGCCATCGATCTGCGGACCAGCGCGGCCGAGGCGGTCACCAACCAACTGCGCCGGGAGCTTCTCGACGGCACCATCAGTCCCGGCTCTCGCATCATGCCCAAGGACTTGGCTGACCGGTTCGGCCTCAGCGTGGTGCCCGTCCGCGAGGCCCTGCGCCGGCTCGAGGCTGAGGACCTCGTTGTGGCGTCTCCCCAGCGCGCCACCTACGCGGCGGAGATCGGCCTGGAGGACCTCGCCGGCGTCTACGAACTGAGACGGATCCTGGAGGCGGAGCTGGCCGGACGTGCCGCGGAGCTCTCGACTGAGGAGGATCACCGGCGCTGCCGCGCAGCGCTGCAGCGGTTGAGCGAATCGGAGCCGTACTCTCCGGAGTTCTTCGAAGCCCATCGCGCCTTCCACTGGCAGTTGATCGCACCCGCCAGCAGCGACGTGGCCCGCCGGGTGCTGGAGCGTCTGTGGCAGAGCGTCGACCGCTACGTCGCACTCGCGGCGAGAAGGCTCCCGGAATTCTCCAGCTCTGACAGATTGGAGTCCTTCCACTCGGAGCATCACCTGCTGGCAACGGTGTTCGAGGCGGGCGACCGGGTCGTGTCGCGCCAGGCATTGGCTGCCCACCTCACCGCAACCGAGGAGATGTTGAAACAGGCCTACCGCGTCCTTGCGCCCGACTCGACGGCCAGTTCGACAGTGCCAATACTCGAAGCAAATTACATTCCATGACTCATGACAGCACTCGACGAGACTGAGGCCGCAACCGATCCGTTGTCGGAGGCGTACGTTGCCAACGTCCTCACCGACCTCGTGCGCATCCCCAGCACCAACCCGGGCGCCTACGAGGCCGACCTGGCCCGAAGAGTCGTCGAGTGGTTCGACCCGACACCAGTCGAGGCCGAGTTGGTCGAGTCGATGCCGGGCCGCCCTTCGGTCGGCGCAGTCCTGGAGGGGAGGGGAGAGGGGCCTAGTCTGATACTGAACGGCCACCTCGACACCGTGCCGATCGACGACGAGGACCTCTGGACGGTCGATCCGTTCGGTGCGTCCGTGCGCGGCGGCTTCATGTACGGACGCGGCGCCTGCGACATGAAGGCCGGCCTGGCGGTGCAGATCGCAGTTGCTCATCACCTTGCCAAGCGACGAGATCGCCTCAACGGCACCCTCGTGCTGCACTTCGCCGCCGGCGAGGAACGGGCCGAGCCTGGAACGCTGTCATTGCTGGAGGCCGGCTACCGGGGCGACTACGGGATCGTCACCGAGCCGACCGAGCTGCGCATCGCGGCCGCCACCCGTGGTCTCGCGCCGCTGCAGATCCACCTCAAGGGTCGGTCGATCCACGCCAGTCGAGGCCACCTCGGCGTCAACCCGGCCTGGGGTCTCAAGTGGGTCCTCGAGGCCCTCGAGCAATACCGGCATGATCTCGAGAAACGCAATCACCCGCTCCTGTCGCACGGATCGTGCACTCCCACGGTGGTCAGCGGGGGAGTGACCCCCAACGCCGTGGCCGACTCGATCGACCTGTGGGTGGACCGGCGCCTCATCCCGGGCGAGACGGTGGACGGCGAGTTGCGGGAGGTTTCCCAGCGGTTGTCGGCCGCCCGGCCCGCCGACTCGCAGGTGGAGGTCGAGGTGAGCGTCGCCTACAACCGGTTCGAACCGGCCGAGATATGTGTCGACTCTCCGCTCGTCCATCAGCTGGTCCGCAGCGTCGAGAGGGTGACCGGCCGTCCCGGCGAGGTCTACGGCGCTCCGTACTCCAGCGACGTCCGCAATCTGGTCAACGACGCCGGCATAGACGCAGTGAACTTCGGCCCAGGGAACGTTGCCGAGTGTCATTGCGCCGACGAGAGGGTGGAACTGAAACAACTTGAGACGGCGGCCAAGGCCATCGCCGACGCCGCGGCCGAGCTGATGATCGACGACTGAACCCGTCGAATGGGACCCAGCGGCATGCAGCCTCATGAGTACATGGAAGACCGCGAGATGCTGAAGATGATCGAGGAGTCGGTCGCCGACTCGGCACCTGCCGGCTCGTCTGCGCTGGCGGCGCGGGGCATCACCAAGGCCTTTCCCGGTGTGCTGGCCAACGATCGGATCGACTTCGACGTGGTCCCGGGCGAGGTCCACGCCCTCCTGGGCGAGAACGGTTCGGGCAAGACCACGCTGTGCAAGATCCTCACCGGCCTCTACCGGCCCGATGCCGGCCTAGTCCTCGTGGACGGTCAGCCCGTGCATTTCCGGTCCCCCGCTGAGGCCTACGCCGCTGGCATCTTCATGGTCCACCAGCACTTCAGCCTGGTCGGACCGCTCACGGTCGCCGAGAACGTCGTGCTCGGCTGGACCCGCGAGGGCGGGTTCCGTTTCAACCGGGCCGATGTCGAGGATCAGGTCGCGGCGGTCGCCGAGCGTCTCGAGATGCACGTCGACCCCCGGGCTCAGATCTCGAGGCTGTCCGTCGGCGAGAGGCAGCGGGTCGAGATCCTCAAGGCGCTGTACCGGGGAGCCAGGACCCTCATACTCGACGAGCCGACCACCGTCCTGACTCCGCAGGAGGCCGATCAGCTGTTCATCTCGCTACGGCGGATGGCCGATGCCGGCGAATCGGTCGTCTTCATCTCGCACAAGCTCGACGAGGTGTCGGCGCTGTGCGATCGCGTCACCGTTCTCCGGCAGGGTCGGACTTCCGGTTCGGCGGACCTGCGCGAGGAACGAGTCGACGCCCGGGGACTTGCTCGACTGATGGTCGGCCGTGACATCCACTTCGAGCGTCGCTCGCGGCTCGCAGCGGCCGGCGAGGGAGCTGCCGTTCTGGAGATGAGCGGCGTGAGCGCGGTGGATGAGGACGGCAGCCGAGTGCTCACCGACATCGAGTTGAGCATCGGAGCCGGCGAGATCCTCGGGCTGGCCGGAGTCGCCGGCAACGGCCAGCTGGCGCTCGCCGAGGTCATCACGGGCGTCAGACCGAGCGCCAGCGGCGATATCGCGCTCGACGGCGAGCCGATCCCGTCCGGCGATGTCCGCGCCGCGGTCGACCGGGGGATCGCCTACGTGCCCGAGGATCGGATGGGCACCGGTCTGGCGCCGGGGTTGTCGGTCGCCGACAACATCGCGCTGAAGGCGTTCCGGCGCCCGGAGTACGGCCGCGGACCATTCCTCAGCAGGCCCCGGATCGAGGAGCGGACCAACGTTCTCATCACCGAATTCGACGTGAAGGGAACAGTCGACACGCTGGCCCGACAACTCTCGGGCGGCAACGCCCAGAGGGTCGTGCTGGCTCGAGAGATCTCGTCCCAGCCCCGCCTGCTGGTGGTGGCCACCCCCACCCGGGGCCTCGATGTATCGGCCATGGAGACGATTCGCGGACTGCTCATCGACGCGGCGGATGCGGGCGTCGCCATCCTGTTGATCTCGGAGGATCTCGGCGAGATCCTCGATCTGGCGGATCGGGTGGCGGTGATCTGCGCCGGTCGGATCCAGGGCGTGCTCGACGCCGAAGAGGCAGACGTGGAGGAGATCGGCCTGCTCATGATGGGTGGCTCAGTGGAGCGAGCCGAGGGGACCGCCGATGCAGTGGATTGAGTTCCGGCTGGAGAAGCGGCTCGAGCCTCCACGCTGGCTCGGACCCTCGATGCCGTTCATTGCCGTCTCGGCGGCGCTCTTCCTGGGTGCCGTGATCCTCCTAGTGAGCGGACGCAATCCGGTCGTCATTTACCAGCGCATGTTCCAGGCCGCGTTCACGAACCCGGGGGCACTGTCGGCGACGCTGACCGCCGCGACGCCGCTGTTGCTGACCGGCCTCGCCGCCGCGGTCGCCTTCCGCATGCGGGTCTGGAACATCGGAGCCGACGGTCAGCTGATGATCGCGGCGGTTCTCGCCGCCGGCGTCGGGATCGCCCTCGGCGAGCGGAGCATCGCCATCAGCCTTCCGGCCATGCTCGTGGCCGGTGTGATCGGAGGCGTCGCCTGGGCTCTCATACCCGCTCTGCTGCGCGCCTACCTGCGAACGAGCGAAGTGCTGACGACGCTGATGCTGAACTACGTGGCGCCGCTCATCCTCTTCTACCTGATAATCGACTCGACCTCCTACTGGAGGGATCTGGAGAGTCCCAGCGCCCGGGTGTTCCCCCAGGGCAAGACCCTGGCCGAATCCGACTTCTGGCCCGAGTACGGCGAGGGAATCTCCGTCCCCTTCGGTCTGGTCGTGGGCGTGGTCCTCGCAGTTCTCCTGGCTGTCCTGCTCCGCAGCACCCGCCTGGGGTTCCAGATGAAAGTTGCGGCCGACAGCGAGGCCGCCGGCCACTACGCCGGCATCCGCACTGTCCGGCTGCTGATACTCGTGATGGTCATCTCGGGCGCGCTCGCCGGGGTCGCGGGCGCCTCCCAGGTGGGCGACTTCTCCCATCGCATCGAGCCCAAGGCGCTCCAGTTCGCGACGTACGGCTACACCGGCATCGCGGTCGCAGCTCTGGCCCGGTACAACCCGCTCGGCGTGGTCCTGAGCGCTTTCCTCGTGGGCGGCATGACCAACGCGGGCTTCGCCATCCAGGGTGTCGATCTCCCGCTGGGGCTGATCGGGCTGATCCAGGGGCTGATACTCCTGCTCGTCGCGGCCAGCGAGGTCAGCTCCCGTTACCGATTCGTCTTCGGGCGCCGGGCCAGACCCGAGCCCCATGGCACAGAGCCCCTTCGAGAGATCGACGAACAGACAGCCGCGGGTACGGGCCAGGAAGCGGCGCCATGAACGAGACCCTCCTCGTCACCCTTCTGGCAGCCGGGGTCCTCTACGGGACACCCCTGGTGCTGGCCGGCATCGGCGAGCTCTTCGCCGAACGCAGCGGCGTCATGAACCTCGGGGTCGAGGCGATGATGCTCATGGGTGCCGCCACCGCGTTCTGGACATCGCAGTCGTTCGATGGCCCTGGATGGATCGCGCTGACCGTCTCGCTGGCGGTGGCCGCCGCCACCGGCACGGCGCTGGCTGCGATCTACGCCTTCACCGTGGTGACCCTGCGAGCCAGCCAGATCGTGGCGGGCCTGGCGCTGCTGATACTCGGAGGGGCGACCGGGCTGTCGAGCTACATAGCCTCAATCGGCGACCTCGCGCGGGATACCGGGAAGCACCGTCTGCCGGACTACGACCCGTTCGGGCTCGCCGATCTTCCGGTCGTCGGGCCGTTGCTGTTCGATCAGAACATCCTCGTGTACGGCTCCTGGGCGCTGGTCGTCATAGCCAGCCTCTACCTCTACCGGACCCGGCCAGGGCTGCATCTCCGCGCTGTCGGCGAGGATCCCAAGTCGGCCGACGCCATGGGAGTCAACGTCGTTGCGTACCGCTACGCCCACACCATGTTCGGTGGGGCCATGGCCGGTATGGCGGGGGCCTACTACACCCTCGCCATCGCTCCGAACTGGGTTGACAACATCACCGCGGGGGCGGGCTGGATCGCGATAGCGCTGGTCATTACCTCCTTCTGGCGACCGGGGCTGCTGCTGGTCGGCGCCTACCTGTTCGGGATCGTGACCAGCCTGGGCTTCACCCTCCAGACCCGGGGCGTGGACCTCCCCTCCCAGATCTTCAGCGCCATGCCATACCTGTTGACCATCGTGGCCGTCGTCCTAGTCTCCAGCGGTTGGGGCCGCGGCCGCCTGCATCCCCCTGGGGCGCTCGGTGATCCGTACAGCCGCGAGGATGCCTGACGCAACAACCCGCATCATAAGTATTCGATTATGTCAATCAAAGGATATTGTTCTTTGACATTTGCCAACTGATCGGTCAGGCTGGTGCACAACGAAGGGGGTGCGAGCCGCTGGGGTCCCTGGGGCGCCGCTCTGCGGAGATCCATTGACCTCTCGCACGCGCCACGCAAAGCGGAGGTTCACGTCTTAATGCAAAGCTCAGCCAACAGCCATAGAGCCATACGTCTGCTCCTGCGACTCATGGCCATGTTCGCCGTGGGGGCGTTGATCGCGGCCGGTTGCGGCGACGACGAGCCGGCGGATCAGCCCGTCGCCGAGCCGGCTGCCGCGGAGCCAGCCGCGGAGGAACCCGCCGCGGAGGAACCCGCCGCCGAAGAACCGGCCGCTGAAGAGCCCGCCGCGGAGGAACCTGCCGCCGAAGAACCGGCCGCTGAAGAGCCCGCCGCCGAGCCCCTGCAGGTTCTGTTCCTGTACTCGGGTGTCATCAATGACGGCGGATGGACAGAGGCGTTCGACATCGCGCGCCAGGAACTCGAGGTCGCATTCGCCGGTCGTATCGAGACCACGTTCAAGGAGAACCTCTTCGGCGCGGAGTTGATCTCTCAGGTCATCGACCAGGGGCTTCTCGATGGCGCTGATGTGATCGTCGGTACCAGCTTCGGGCAGGGGGAACCCATGCTCGCGGCCGCGGCCGAGAATCCGGACGTGTTCTTCATCGTCAGCCAGTGGGACAACCCCGGTGACCTCGACAACTTCGCCGGGTACGTGAACGCGCCGGAGGACGGTGCCTACATCGAGGGCGTCATCGCCGGCCACCTGATCGGCGAGGGCGAGACCGTCGGATGGGTGGACGCATTCGCGATTCCCTACGACATCCGGACAATCAACGGGTTCGCCCTCGGACTGATGCACAGCAACCCGACCGCGAGGGTCAGCACCGTCTTCACCAACGACTGGGTAGACCAGAATCTCTTCGCCCAGGCGGCGCGAAGCCTCGTCGACTCGGGCGTGAGCTTCATCGCCTCCAGCATCGGCGGCGCCACCATCGGCGAGATCGCCGAAAGTTCCGGAACCCCGCACACGGGGGTCTACCTCGACGCGAGCGAGTACGCGCCGAATACGACTCTCACCACGCGGGAGTACACCTGGACGCCGATGCTCGAGAGGTATCTGGGATCGATCTTCGACGGGAACTTCGACACCTCGTTCGCCTACCAGGGAATGAGCGACGGAGTCGTCACAATGACCGACTGGGGACCCCTCTTCGACCAGTTGTCGGATGAGGCCAAGGCCGATGTCGAGGCTGAGTTGGCTCGCGTTGCGAGCGCTCCGGGGGCGGTGTTCGTCGGTCCGCTCGTGGACATCCACGGCAACGTGATCGCGGAGGAAGGTGAGTCGCTCGGTGTCGAGGCGCTCCGGTCCATGGCCTGGGTCATGCCCAACGTTGATGGAGTGGAAGGACTCTGATCGGCCGTTCGTGACAGGACGCCCCTGGGTCCCGGTCCCTCCAACCGGTACCCGGGGGCGATCGCCCCATGAGTAGCGTCCTCCTGCCGAAAGGGCTTGAGGAGGCACTCGAATTCATGGCCGCCGACCCGCGCCCGCAGGTGCTGGCCGGTGGCACCGACTTCATGGTCGAAGTCAACTACGACCATCGCCGCCCGACCGCGGTCATGAGTCTCCGGCGGGTCGACGAACTGCGGGGCTGGCGCCGGCACGGGGACCGCCTGACGGTGGGTGCCGGGCTGCGCTACGTCGACATGCTCGAGTCCGAGTTCGAGGTGTCGGCCCCCGCCCTGGCGCAGGCGGCCCGTACCGTAGGCTCTCCCCAGATCCGCAACACCGGGACCATCGGCGGCAACGTCGCGACCGCATCGCCGGCCGGCGACACCCTTCCGGTCCTGTACGCGCTGGACGCCGAGGTGACCGTTTCCAGCACCCGCGGCGACCGCGTCGTTCCCATTCAAGAGTTGATCGTGGGGCCGAAGCGGACCACTCTCGCCCCTGATGAGTTGATCGTGTCGATCAGCATTCCGGTGTCCAAGGGACCTCAGGAGTTCCTGAAGATCGGAGTTCGCAACGCGATGGTGATCGCGGTGGCGAGCGTCGCGCTGGTCGTGGACGGGGACAACAGGCACATCGGGTGTGCGCTCGGCTCGGTCGGACCGACGATCATTCGCTGCTCCGAAGCCGAGGCGATGGCTGAGGCAGAGATCGACTGGGACCGCCTCCACCTGCCCGACCCGCGCGTCTACGAGACGTTCGGTGCCATGTGCGCGGCCGCGTCATCGCCCATCGACGACCACCGGTCAACCAGCCGATACCGACGACACGGCGTATACGTTCTCGCCACGCGGGCGCTGATGCGCGCCTTCGAGCCCGGTGCCTGACCCTTGACCGGGGCGGTCACCTACCGGCTCCAGATCAACGGAGCAGACCACGCCGTCGAATCGTCGTGGCTGGGCGAGAGCCTTCTCTACGTCCTGCGGGAACGGCTCGGGCTGGTTGGGAGCAAGAACGCCTGCGAGGAGGGCGAGTGCGGTTCGTGCTCGGTCCTCGTGGACGGTCGTCTGGTGTGCTCCTGCCTGGAGTTGGCAGCCGCCGCGGAAGGGACCGAGATCATCACCGTGGAAGGGCTCTCACCCGACGGCACGCTCTCCGACGTGCAGGAGGCGCTAGTCGCCGAGGGTGGGGTTCAGTGCGGGTTCTGCACGCCCGGCTTCGTCGTCGCGGTACACGACCTCCTCGACGGGAACGCGAGTCCGAGCCCGCTCGAGACCAAGGAGGCGCTAGCCGGCAATCTCTGCCGGTGCACCGGCTACGGCCGGATCGAGGCTGCGGTCGAGCGCGTGGTGGAGTTGCGCCGTGGCTGACGGTGTCCGTGTAGTCGACCGTCCGCGTACCGGGATCGGTGTGTCCACCCGCCGCCCGGACGGCGGGCCGAAGGTCAGGGGCGAGTTCGCGTACTCGTCGGATCTCCACGCCGACCGGATGCTGTGGGGTCGGACGCTGCGGTCGCCTCATGCCCATGCTCGGATACTCAGCATCGACATCGGACCGGCCCTGACCATCCCGGGCGTCTCGGCCGTGCTCACGGCCGACGACGTTCCCGGCCGGCCGACCTACGGGCTGACGGTGCCGGATCAGCCCGTGCTGGCCCGCGACATCGTGCGGTACGAGGGGGAACCGGTCGCGATCGTGGCTGCCGACCATCCCGACACTGCACGCCGCGCCATCGCTTCGATCGTCGTCGAGTACGAGGTTCTAGAGGCGATCACCGACCCTCAGAGGGCTCTCCAGTCGCCCGCCATTCATCCCGACGGGAACCTGATCCGGACCGTGCCGATCCGGCGGGGAGATGTCGACGCGGTGGGAAGCGTCGTCGTCGAGGGCACATACGAGATGGGCATCCAGGACCAGGCCTTCCTGGGCCCGGAGTCGGGGATGGCCGTCCCTGACGGAGCCGGCGGGGTCGACCTCTACGTCGCCACCCAGGGGCTGCACCAGGATCATGCTCAAGTCGCCCCCTGTCTCGGGCTGGCGCCGGAGCAGGTGCGACTTCATCTGGCCGGTACCGGAGGCGCATTCGGAGCGAGGGAAGACCTGTCCATGCATGTCCACGCGTGCATGCTGGCCCTTCACGTCAACCGGCCGGTGAAGATGAGCTACTTGCGAGACGAGTCCTTCGTCGGCCACGTCCGCCGCCATCCGGCTCATATGTGGTTCCGGCACCACGCCACTCCGGAGGGGAGACTCGTCAAAGTGGAGGCCCAGATCCTCCTCGACGGCGGGGCCTATGCCTCTACCTCGGCCTACACCGCAGCCAACTCAGCGCGGTTCGCGTGCGGGCCGTACCGGGTCCCCAACGCGGTGATCGACGCGACCTGTGTCCGCACCAACAACGCTCCCTCCGGGGCGATGAGGGGGTTCGGCGTAGTGCAGGTGTGCTACGCCCATGAGAGCCAGATGGACAAGCTGGCCGCGGCGGTCGGGCTCGACCCGGTCGAGATCCGGCTCCGCAACGTGCTGGCGCGGGGCGACGAGCTCGTCACCGGCCAGACGGTGGATGTGCCCGCCCCCGTCCGGGAGTGTCTAGAGGCCGCGGCCAGTGTCCCGATGCCGCCGCCCGCCAGCGACGTGGACGACTACGGTCTGCCTGGAGGGGCGGGTCGGACCGCGGACCGGGCGCGAATCCGGCGAGGGGTCGGCTACGCGGTCGGGTTCAAGAACCTCGCCTACGCCGAGGGGTACGACGACGACACGAGGGCCAGATGCCGGCTCGACGGAGGGGTGGCCACCATCACCTGCGCGGCCGCGGAGCTGGGCCAGGGGTTCGTGACCGTCGCGGAGCAGATCACCCGGACCGTGCTCGGCGTCGACCAAGTCGTTCTCGCTCCGGCCTCCACTGCGACGATCGGCTCGGCGGGATCGTCGGCCTCCAGTCGCCAGACCTACATGTCAGGAGCGGCCATCGCGATGGCCTGCCGCCAGGTGGCGGAGGGGGCTCGGCGGGCGGTGGCGCATCGGCATGCTGTGGCCGTCGAAGCGCTCGAGATCGACGAAGGCCGGATCGTGAGCCGTGATCTCTCCATCGACATCCCGATCGGGCGCGCCAGCGAGGAGCCGCTCGAGGCGGAGGTGAACCATCACCATCGGGAGACGTTCCCGATGGACCCGGTCACCGGCCAGGGGGACACCGACGTCTCCTGGGTGTTCGCCGCCAACCGCGCGGTTGTCGACGTCGATCTCGACCTCGGCCTCGTACGGGTAGTCCAGATGGCGACCGGCCAGGACGTCGGGAAGGCACTGAATCCGCTGTCGGTTGTTGGTCAGATCGAGGGGGCCGTCTCCCAGGGGCTCGGATTGGCCGTGATGGAGGAGGTGGTGACCACCGACGGCATCGTGCGGAACCCCTCGTTCACCGACTACCTCATTCCGACCACCGCGGACATGCCGCCCGTGGAGATCACCCTGATCGAGGAGCCCGAGGACGGGGCTCCCTTCGGAGCGAAGGGCGTGGGTGAGACAGCGTGCCTCTCGTCCACTCCCGCGGTCGTGGCCGCGATCCGAGCGGCGACGGGACTGGAATTGTCCAGGGTTCCCGTCCGACCCGAGGACATAGCACTCGCCGATGTCCGCCGGGAAGGCTGACGACCGGCTCACCCGGTGGGCAACACCACCGCGTCGGCCGGCGGATCCACCCTCTTGCGGTCGCGGAGCAACTCGACGAACGCCGCGGCCGGCGGCGAGAACATCGTGCGGGTGATGGCGGCCAGCTCCCACACGATCGGCGGGTCGAGGGGTCGCGCCGCGTGAGCGAGCTCCAGCGGCACATTCTCCGACGGTACGAGCACCGGTCCGACTCCAGCCAGCGCGAGATGAACCGCCGCTTGCACCTGCGACGTCGAGACCGCCTCCCGCGGCCGGAAGCCGGCGTGGGCGCACGCCGCCGTCACGTAGTCCGACAGCCCTTGAGACGGGTCGTACAGCACCCAACTGCGATCGGCGAGTTCCCCGAGGGAGACGGGCTCCTTCGTCCCTGAGAGCGGATCCCCCGGCGGCAACACCACGACGAACTGTTCCCAGCCCAGCGTGACGACAGGACCCGACCAGCGAAGGGGACGAACCCCGATCGCCAGGTCGGCCACTCCCATCGCCACTTCCTCGGCCATCATCGACTGGAGAGGGAACTCGTGCAGCCGTATGGCGACGTCTGGGTGCTCGCGATGCCAGCGCCTGATCGGCTCCAGCAGGGTCGCATCGACGAGTGTCGGCAGCGTCGCGATCTCGAGGATGCCGGCCTCGAAGCCGGCGATGCTGTGAGCCTGGCGGGCGAGCCGGGTGGCGGCCACGAGGGTGGCCCGCGCGTCGTCGAGCAGGGCCCGGCCGAGCGGTGTCGGCTGGACCCCCCTGTGCAGGCGCTCGAGCAGCTCGCTGCCGAAGAACCGCTCGAGCGCCCTCAACTGCTGGGACAGAGCCGGTTGGGAGATCGAGAGGCGCCTGGCCCCGGCGGTCACCGATCCTTCCTCCACCACCGTCAACCAGGCTCTCAGGTGACGGAGATTGACTAGGTCGGCGTGGTCGAACAACTCAGACATTAGGTAATCCTTATGGTTGGTATCAGATCCCTGTCTTTGACATATAAGCACAGTCGTTCCTAGCTTGACTACGAGCGCGGCAACGGCAACCGGAGGCGTGCACCATGGCTGCGGGCACGGCGATACCAGTCATTGACATCTCACCGTTCGAGTCCGGCGGTCGGGCCGCCGAAGCGGTAGTGGACGCCGTCCGGAGTGCCTGCGAGCAGCACGGCTTCTTCGTCGTTGTCGGGCACGGGATCTCACCTGAAGTGAACGACGACATGGATGCGGCGGCACGCCGCTTCTTCCGCCAGTCGGTCGAGAAGAAGTCCGCCTTCGCCCCGGAGCAAGGTGATGTTCTGCGCGGCTGGTGGGGAGTGGGGTCGATGGCGACCGCCCGCAGCCTGGAAATCGACACGCCGCCGGACTACCTCGAGTTCCTCGCCTTCGGGCCCGAACTGCCCCCCCAACAGCGTGCCGACTACCACCAGCGAGGCGTCAAACACGTCGACAGCTTCTTCGCCGACAACGTGTGGCCCGACACAGAGGGGCTGAGACCGGCCATCGAGCGCTACTACGACGAAGCGACCAAGCTCGCCTTCCGGCTGCTTCACATCCTGGCCACTGCGCTCGAACTGGCCCCGGACTGGTTCGACGGCCTCTTCGACCAGCCCGGTTCAGCCTTGTCCATCAACTACTACCCGGCCAGTGAAGATGTCGCCGAGCCCGGACGATTCCGCCGGGGCGAGCACACCGATTACGGCGGCCTCACCGTGCTGTACACGGACGGGAAGACCGGCCTCCAGGTCAAGACCCCCGATGGCGAGTGGCACGACGTCCCCACCGTGGAGGGTGGTTACGTGATCAACCTGGCCGACATGATGGTCGTGTGGAGTAACAGCCGGTGGCGGTCTAGCCTGCACCGGGTGGTCTGCCCCGACGACATGTCCGCGGACCGATTGTCGGTCCCGCTCTTCTTCAACCCCAGCCTCGATGCACTGGTGCAGACCGTCCCCACGTGCCTCGGGCCCGGCGAGCAGCCGCAGGAGCCGATTCCTGCCGGCGAATGGATCATGAACAAGGTCGCCGCGACGACGTGACGGCCCAGCATCGCGAGCTGCTTCGGTTGGCGATCGGCGAGGCAGACGCCGCGGCGGCGCGGGGAGCCTTGCCGATCGGCGCGGTTCTGGCCGGTGCCGACGGGACGGTCCTCGGGTCCGGACGGGCCGGCGGAGAGGACGGCACGGAGTTCATGACCCACGCCGAGACAGCCGCCGTCCGAGCGGCGGGCGAACTCGAGGACTACTCCCGCACCTCGCTGGTGACCACGATGACGCCGTGCTGGTACTGCGCAGGAATGGTCCGGTTCCTCGGGATCGGCGAAGTGGTGGTGGGCGACAGCGAGAGCTGGTCCGACGAGGCGCTGGAGTGGCTGAGCGATGCCGGCGTGGTCACCATCCGCCTGAACGATCGATCTTGTGTGCAGATGTTCGCCGACTGGGCGTCGGTCCACGGTGGCTGGGGCGATCTGCCCGCGAGTGTCGACGGCAAGCCCAAAGCCGGGTAACCACTGTCACATTAGTTACCTCTTATGCCAGACATCCGATTTCTGTCTTTGACGTACACCATGGGCAGAACCTAGGTTGGACTCTGCAAACCGCCTCCCAGATACTGACGAAACAAGGGGTATGCCATGTGTGGCTTGGACGATGTCGCGGTCCTCGATCCGGAGCACCAGGAGGACCATTCCGATCCAGAACTTCATCCAGAACCGCTGCTCGAAGGCAACGGCCACCAGGTGTCGAAGAGTCCTTGGGGTCCCGACGACGAGATCGGCCGGCTCAACTGGGTGAAGCCGGAATCCGTTCAGGCCATCATCTCGCGGCTCGACGGCCGCCACGTGTTCGACCTTGCCGTGGACTACTGGTCGGGCATGCCGTCGTGGACCGAGGCCGGCGATCCGCCGTTCAGCATCTGGATGACCCACACGCCCAAGGGCTCGATCCTCGACGGCCGCTCCGGGTACGGGCCCGAGATCCACGAGGAGTACGCCTACTCGGGTGACTCGATCTCGATGTACACCCACTGCGGGACCCACATCGACACGCTCAACCACATGGGGTACTACGGCACCTTCTGGAACGGCTGGACCCAGGACGAGCACCTCGGGAGCATGGTCTGGACCAAGGGCGGAACCGATCGCTACCCGCCCATCATCGCACGGGGGGTCCTGCTCGACGTCGCCGACATGCACGGCGTCGACATCCTGGAAGACCACTACGAGATCGACTCGAAGGACCTCCAGGAGACCGCCAGGAAGCAAGGCACGGAACTCCGCAAGGGCGATGTGGTCCTCATTCGCACCGGCCGCATGAACATGTGGCCGTCGATGGAATACCTGGCGGCCTCGCCGGGCATCAACGTCGACGGGGCCAAGTACCTGTGCGAGGAGACCGGCGCCATGGCCATCGCGGGCGACAACATCGGTCTCGAGCCACAGCCCTACTACGGCCAGTACGCGCCGGTGCACTGCTACATGTTCGCCACCGCCGGCTGCCAGATCATCGAGGTCGTGAACATGCAGGAGATCGCGGCGGAAGAGATGTACGAGTTCGCCTTCCTGGGCTTCCCGATGAAGATCCGCGGCGCCACCGGCGCTCCCATGCCCTCGGTGGCCGTACCGCTGAGGTAGCAGCCATGTTGAAGCTGCGCCGACTCGACAACATGGACATCGTCGTGAACGACTTCCCGACGATGGTCGACTTCTACCGGAACGTGCTCGGCCTTCCGCTGCATCCCCACGGCTACGAGCCGGAGAAGGGATGGGCGATGTTCATGTGCGGCGACGTCGACCTAGTCCTGCTGTCGGTTCCCGATGCAGACCGAGCCGAGAGGCGGCGAACGGCGAACTATGCGGAGGACCCCGCCGGCGTCCACTCCTTCGCGGCACAGGTGGACGACATCGACGAGGCCATCGCCGAACTCGACCAGCACGGCATCGAGTGGGCGGGCGACACGAACATCTACGGCGCCGGAGACTTCCTCGAGGAGCTCCCGGGCGACGACTTCGAAGGGATCTGGTACCGCTTCCGCTCCTTCTACGACCCAGAGGGAAACGTGATGCACATCTGCGAGGTACACCCGCCCGCCGGGTTCGACCGCAGCGCCGCGGCGGGAGCCTGAGGGGTGGCCGCGCTACCCAGGCTCACCTTCTGCCTCACGATCGGGCTGGACGCCCTGTCGCTGTGGGTCACGTCGTTCAAGAGCACGAACGCCAGCATGATCTCGCGAGGCGAGATGGACATCACCGGCACCCACCGGGTGCTCGAGTTGATGGACCGCTACGGCATCAAGTCCACGTTCCTCGTTCCGGGCCACACCGCGCTGGCCTATCCCGACCTCATCCGCCGAATCGTCGATCAGGGGCACGAGCTCGCCTACCACGGGTGGATGCACGAGGACGCGCGCGACTTCGACGTCGCCGGCCAGCGGCTGGTGATCGAACGGGGACTGGAGGCGCTCGACCACGTGGCCGGAGTGCGACCCCGCGGCCATGTCGCGCCCGCCTGGAACATGAGCGAGCACACCATGGACCTGGTCGAAGAGTTCGGCTTCGACTTCGACGGCAGTCGCATGTCCACGGACTTCATGCCGGTGTACGTCCGCAAGGGTGACCGCTGGCCGACCGACGGCGCCTTCCAGTTCGGCGAGCTCACCGACGTTGTCGGCATCCCAGTGGCCTGGCCCATGGACGACGTTCCGATCTTCGAGTTCGTCTGGGGCGAGATCAGCGGTCTAGCACCGGCGTCCGCGGCGGAGGAGATGTGGACCGGCGAGTTCGACTACGCCTACAAGCACTGCCCGGGCGGTGTGTTCAACCTGACCGTGCATCCCCAGGTGATCGGCCGCGGACCGAGACTGGAGATGCTCGAGCGGCTCATCGGGCGGGCATCCGAAGCCGGCGATGTGGTCTTCCAGCGCCAGTCCGACTACGTCGATGCGTGGCGCGCCCTGAACCCCCGCGGCGAGTGGCGGAGCCGGAACCCGGAACTGGCCGGCGACGGGTCCATCGCAGCGCTGCCATCCATGGTCGACTGAGTCGATGGGCTCGCTGGTCGGGCTGCGCGTCCTGGTCACCGGCGGGACTTCCGGAATCGGCTCGGGCATCGTCGAGCATCTGCGCGCCGAGGGTGCGTCGGTGGCGTTCACCGGCCGCAGCCACCGTCGGGGCTCGACGCTCGGACAGGCGACCGGCGCGGCCTTCGTCGCCGCCGACCTGTCCGACTCGGCCGCGATCCGCGACATGGTCGAGGAGGCCGTCGACTCGTTGGGCGGACTGGACGGACTGGTGCTCTCCGCCGGGGTGTTGCACCGGGCGCGGCTCTCCGAGACCTCCGACGACGAGTGGGACAAGATCATCGACCTGAACGTCGTGGCGCCGTTCCTCGTGACCCGGGCCTGCCTGCGGCATCTACACGCCAGCGGCGGGGCCATCGTGACCATCGCGTCGGGTACCGCGCTGTGGCCTGAGATGGAACTCGGGGCCTACTCGGTCTCCAAGCGGGCGCTGCTGTCGATGACCCAGATGCTGGCGGTCGAGAGCGCTCATCACGGTGTGAGGGTCAATGCGGTCTGCCCCGGCGATACCGCGGCGGGAATGAGCGCGCTGGTGAACGGAGGGGGTCCACGCGACCACGGCCCGCCGGTGATGCCGCCCGCGGGACGACTGGCAACGCCGGCCGACGCCGCCTCGGCCGTGGCCTTCCTGCTGTCGCCCGACTCGGCGTTCTGCTCGGGCGCCGTCCTGGCCGTCGACGGAGCCATGCGGGCCGCCCTGCGGGCTCACCGTGTAAGGGGATGAGCGACACGATGGGCGGCCGCACCGCTCTCGTCACCGGTGGCACATCGGGCATCGGCCGCGCCATCGTCGAGCACTTGAGCGGTGCGGGGATGCAGTTGGCGTTCACTGGTCGCGACGTGGGGCGCGGCACCGAGGTAGCCGCGGCTACGGGAGCGACGTTCCTGCAGGCCGACGCGACCGATCGTGGTCGATGCGACGAATCGATCGACGAAGCGCTGGCCGCGCTAGGGGGCCGGTTGGACCTCTTCGTGTCCAACGCAGGGCTCGTATTCGCGGCCCCGCTGGAAGAGACGCCCGAGGCCGTCTACCGCGAACTGCTGGAGGTCAACCTCACCGCCGCGTTCCGGTACTCCCGCGCCTGCCTGAGGGTCATGCGGGCGCAAGGTCGCGGGTCGATCGTGCACATCGTGTCTGACGCTGCCATCCGCGGCATACACCACATCCCCGTGTACACGATCTCCAAGACGGGTCTTCTCGCAATGTCCGAGGTGCTGGCGGCGGAGGCAGCCCCCCACGGTGTGCGAGTCAACGCCGTCTGCCCCGGTGCGACAGTTCCGGGGGTCCAATCCACCATCGCGGGCTACGACCATCATGCCGAGGATGCATCGACGTGGGGGCCAGCCCCATCGGGCAGGCACGGATCCGGAACCGATATCGCGGAGGCTGTCCTCTGGCTGGCGTCCGGCGCCGCCGAGCACGTCAGCGGAGCGACCCTCCGCATCGACGGCGCGGCATCGGCAGCGATGCGGGCGATCGCCCGTGCCTGAGTCGGCGGCTCACCGCATCGAGCACACGCTGGAGCGGCTACGAGCAACCGAAGCGCTCGTGCACGCATACGTGAATGTCGACGCCGGCGGAGCCCGGGCGGCCGCCCAGGCAGCCGACGCCACCGAGGCGGTGGGCGCACTGCACGGCTTGCCGTTCGCGGTCAAGGAAGTCATCGAGGTGTCGGGGATCCCGACGTCGGGTGGTTCGCGGGTGCTCGCCGACCACGTCCCGAAGCAGGATGCAACCGTCGTGCAGCGGCTTCGACGGGCCGGCGCAGTGCTGGTCGGCACTCAAGTCTCCCACGAGCTGACCTGCGGGCTCGACCAGCCGCCGACACGCAACCCGTGGGACCTCCGACGCTATCCGGGTGGATCGAGTGCCGGGGGCGGTGTCTCCGTGGCCGTCGGTTCCGCACATTTTGCGCTAGGAACCGACGCCGCCGGGTCCGTCCGCATTCCGGGCGCCATGACCGGCGTGGTCGGGCTCAAGCCGACCGCGGGCTACGTGAGCTCCCACGGTGTCGTGCGCGGCGCAACGGCACCGTCCATCGACCACGTCGGCATCCTCGCTCGGAGCGTCGGCGACGCGGCTGACGTGCTCGAGGTGATCGCGGGGCCTGACCCCGCCGACGCGGCCACCCTTCGGGCTACGCCCGCGCCCTCGTCGGCCGAGGGGCTGAGCCGGCTCCGAGCGTCGATCGAAGGCACTCGACTGGCTGTGCTCGGGGAGGGCACGCAGTCAGCGCTCGACGGATTGGTCGCGCCCGAGCCGGACGTGGTCGAAGCGGTGCATGCGGCCTACCGGCAGCTGCAGGCTCTCGGGGCGACGCTGGTGCCGATCGAGCTCCCGATGCTGGTTCACAGCACCGAGGCGATCGTCACCTTCTTCTCGACCGAGCTGGCCGCGGCGCACCGTCAACTCCTGACTCACAAGCAGGAGCAGTACCACCCCGCGGTGGGCGCGATGCTCACCCTGGCCCTCGACACTCCAGCCGAACAGATCGAACATGCGGTGGACACGCGCACGCGGCTGCGACACGAGGTCACCCAGAGCTTCCGTGCGGCCAAGATCGATGCCTTGGTGAGCCCGACTACGCCCCGGGCTGCGATGCCGCTCGACGCGTTCGATCCCGGGGAGGAACTGGGAACCCTCATCCCCTACACCTGCCCGTTCAACCTCACCGGACAGCCGGCCATCAGCGTGCCGTGCGGCTTCACGTCCGAAGGGATGCCCGTGGGGCTCCAAGTCGTGGGGCCGGAGTTCGGGGAGTCACAGGTCTTGCGAGTCGCGGCCGCCTACGAGCAAGCAACCGGCTGGCACGACCTTCACCCCAGGATCATCACCGAGGCCGGGGCCGACTCGGACCGCGGCTAGGCGAGACCACAGTGCGCACCATGGCTCACGAACCTGGCCTCGATGCCCAGCACGATCGCAGGTGCGACGATCCGGTGATCCTGAATCAGTGGCATCCGGTTGCCGCGATCGGCGAGATCCCTCCCGCGGCCGTCAAGGAGACCCTTCTGCTCGGCGAGCCGATCGCCTACACCCGAGGCGACGACGGCGCGCCGGTCGTCTGGCGCGTCGAGCACACCGAGGTCGGCGAGACGCCGATCCCCGAAGAGGGCCGGCGGCTGCCAGCCCGAACCAAGTTCGGATACCTGTGGACCAGCATCGGCTCTCCACCGGCGCGGCTGTTCTCGCTTCCGGAGGTCGATGAGCCCGGCCGGATCGTCCACAACGCGATCACGATCGGCATCAACGTGTCCGCGCCGCGTGCCGTGGAGAACTTCCTCGATGTCGCCCACTTGGCATTCGTGCATCCCGGGTCGCTGGGGGAGGAGCCCCACACGGAGATCCGGGACTATGAAGTCCGTACGGTGGACGGTGACATCTGGGCGTCGGACATCCTTCTCTACCAGCCGAGGATGGCGGCCGAGTCGACGAGCGCGGGGGTGGCGGAGTACATCTACCGGGTACCCCATCCGCACTGCGCCGTGCTCTACAAGAGGACCGAGACAGCCAGCGACCGCATGGACATCTACGCGGGGTTCGTGCATGCACTGTCCGAGGAACGGATTCGGCTCCACCTCTTCGATTGCGTCGTGGAGGGGAATGCGACCGCTGGTGATGTCCGGCGATTCGTTCAGACCATCGTCGGCCAGGACAAGTCGATCCTCGAGAATCAGAATCCGAGGCGACTCCCCCTGGACCCCCGCGCTGAGACTCCTGTGAGAGCGGACAAGTCGTCGATCGCCTATCGGCGCTACCTGACCGAGATCGGCTTGAACTACGGCGTCATACGCGCCCAGGAGTGATTGGGTCCGGAGCCTGACCAGGTCCATCTGGACCAGTCGGTCGCTCGGCTAGCGTCGGCACCATGCTCGACCTTCTCATCCAGGGCGGCGACGTGATCGACGGCCGGGGCGGGCCCCGGCGCCGAGCCGACATCGGCATCGTCGGCGACCGGATCTCGGCCATCGGGAACCTGGTCAACGGAGGCGCGGAGGCCGCGGCCACCATCGACGCCACCGGCCTGGCGGTCACGCCGGGGTTCATCGACGTGCACACCCATTTCGACGCTCAGGTGTTCTGGGACCCGGACCTGTCGCCGTCGCCGCTGCACGGCGTGACGACCGTGATCGGCGGCAACTGCGGGTTCACCATCGCACCCTTGGGCGACGACCCGGCCCACGGCGACTACCTGATGCGGATGCTGGCCCGGGTTGAGGGCATCCCGCTGGAGGCGTTGCAGCAGGGCGTGCCGTGGAGTTGGCAGACCACGGCCGAGTACTTCGACGCCATCGACGGGAACGTGACCGTCAACGCCGGGTTCAAGGTGGGCCACTCGGCCCTGCGCCGGGTGGTGATGGGCGACGACAGCGTCCGCCGGACCTGCACCGACGAGGAGCTGGAGGCGATGAAGGGGCTGTTGCGCGACGGCCTGGAGGCCGGGGCGCTGGGGTTCTCGTCGTCGTGGTCGCGCACCCACAACGACCCGATGGGGAACATGGTCCCCAGCCGGTACGCGGAGCGCGACGAGCTGACATCTCTGTGCTCGGTGCTGGCCGGCTACGACGGCACCTCCGTCGAGTTCAACCCCGCGCTGAGGCCGTTCGAGCCGTGGGCCTTCGACCTCATGGCCGACATGTCGGCCGCAGCCCGCCGGCCGCTCAACTGGAACGTGCTGGCGGTCAGCGCCCGCTCGTTGGAGACGAACCGGGCCGAACTGGCCGCAGGTGACCAGGCCGCGGCCCGGGGTGGAAAGATCGTGGCTCTGACCGTGCCCCTCACGCTCTCGCTGCACCTGAACTTCAACAGCGGCTTCGTGCTCGACGCCCTGCCCGGCTGGGAGGAGGTGATGCTCCTCGGAAAGGAGGAGAAGCTCCGCGTCCTGGCCGACCCGGCCGAGCGGCGCAGGCTCGACGAACTGGCCCAGGGGGACCACCCTCTGCGTCGGCTGGCGCACTGGGCGCGCAAGGTCGTGTTCCACTCGCCCGCGCCGGAGAACGAGGGCTGCGCGGGCCGCACGGTGGGCGAGATCGCCGAGGAGCGGGGCCAGGACCCGTGGGACACGCTGTGCGACATGGCGCTGGCCGACGACCTGGAGACGTCGTTCGGGAATCCGGCCATGCCTGAGCCGACCGCCGACTGGGAGGCCAGGGTCGAGATCTGGCGAGACCCGCGGGCCGTTGTCGGTGCCTCCGACGCGGGGGCTCACCTCGACCTGTTCCTGTCGGCCAACTACGCGACCACGATGCTGAACGAGGCCGTGGTCAAGCGGGGGCTCATCTCACTGGAGGAGGCCGTGCACATGCTCACCGAGGTGCCGGCCGACCTCTACGGCCTGGTCGACAGGGGAGTGCTGGCCGAGGGCACCTACGCCGATGTGGTGGTGTTGGACGAGAGTGAGGTCGGCTCAGGGCCCACCGAGTTCCGTTCCGACCTGCCCGCGGGAGCGTCCCGGCTGTACGCCGGGGCCACCGGCATCGAGCACGTGGTCTGCAACGGCACCGAGATCGTGCGCGGCGGACAGTTCACCGGCGCCCGCCCCGGCACGCTGCTGCGCTCAGGCACCCACACCACCGGACCCAGCCTCGACTAGCAGGGCGGCCGCCGCAGTACCGATTCAGGCGGGGTCGGGCATCTCGGCGGTGCCGTAGCCGGAGTCGACCACGCCCTCAGTGAAGAAGGCCTCCCACATGACTCCGTCGGGGTCGGTGACCCACGACTTGTGCTGGAGCTGGTAGCCGCAGACGAGATCATCCTGGTCGGCGCGGGGCATGCCGGCCGAGTCGATGTGCTCCCGCAGGTCCTCCAATTCGGGACGGGTCTCGACCTGGATGCCGTAGTGGGCCGAACCGGGGGCGCCCTCGCCGTGGGTGTCGAGCGAGAAGTTCACCCGCGGGTCGTCCAGCATCCACTTGGCGTAGTCGGAGCGCCGCAGGGTGGGCTCCACCCCGAACAGCCGGGTGTAGAACGCGATCGACTCTTCCAGGTCGTCGACCTGCAGTCCGATGTGCATCCGTTGCATGGCTCATCACCCTGCCTCAACTAGACCTGTCGTGAACGGTAGCGGCCCACTCGACAGCCTCAGCCGTCTCTAGGGTCGTCGATGTCGGACACGAAGCGGTGGGCGTCGACGTTGTGCTCGGCGACCTGGCCGATGGTTTTGGCCTTGGCCGTCCCGCCCCGCAGCGCAGCCAGGGGGTCGGTCTGGTCACCCACGTACCCCAGCGCGAAGGCGCCCTGGGTGTAGCCCATCATGCGCAACAGGTCGTCGTCGAGGGTGCGGGCGATCTCCGGCGGGCAGGCCAGGTACTGGTTCTCCTCCTGGCGCACCCAACCCACCGCGTAGGTGATGTTCACGCCCCGGCGCACCTCGCCCGAGGTGTTGGCCCCGGCACCGTGCAGCACCTTGCCCTCGTAGAAGAGCACACTGCCCCGGCTCATCTCGGCCTGGGCGCCCGCCACTTCGCCGGCCGATTCGTCGTCCAGGCCGGAGGTGCCGGGCAGGATCCAGGTGGCCCCGTTGGCCGCGGTGAAGTCGGTCAGAGCCCACATGGTGTTGCACTGGACGTGATACCCCGGCCCGAAGTCGAAGAAGTCGAAGGCCATCTCATCGCGATGGAGCTTCTGACGGGTCTCGCCCGGCTCGACCGAGATGATCTGGGTGAGGTGCAGCTGCACCGTGCTGGCGTGACCAAGGAAGTGGCTCACCGCTCCGACCACGAGCGGATGCATCACCAGCGGCCGGACCGACGGGCAGCGGGCCACCAGCGCGCCGGTCCGGCGGGTGAAGCGCCCGTCGTATTCGTCACGCCCCGCGGCCGACGCCTCGATGTAGGGCATGGCCTCGGCCTCCAGCCGATCCAGCAGCCTGTGGTCGGCCACATCGTCCATGATGGCGTAGCCGAAGCGGCGCAGATGGTCGCTGACCTCTTCCGGGTCGACATCAGGAGCGAAGTGGTGCAGGCCCACGGCGGGCATGGTAGGGCCACGCGGCCCCTCTGACCCCAATCCGAAATTGGTGCGGAGACTGTGCCTGCAGGGCCAGTTTCGTCGCCAATTTGGGGAGATGCGCCGTCTAGCCTCATCCGCATGGCAGACCCAGGTGCGCCGCCGCCCGCTTCAGCGGCCACCAGGCTTGTCATCCACGCCGACGACGTCGGGATGAACCACGGCGCCAACCGGGCCTTCGTGGAGCTGTCCCGCCTCGGCACCGTCACCGCCGGCTCGGTGATGGTGCCGTGCCCGTGGTTCGTCGAGATCGCCGAGGAGGCCGCGGCCGATCCCAGCCTCGACTGCGGCGTCCACCTGACCCTCAACTCCGAGATGACCCACTATCGCTGGGGTCCGATCACCCGACCGGGGCCGGCGTCCGGACTCGTCGACGACCACGGGTACCTGTGGCCCGATGTGGTGTCGGTGCGCCGCCACGCCCACCCCGAAGCAGTCGAAGCCGAGTGGCGAGCCCAGATCGACCGGGCGCTGGCCGCAGGCATCGACGTCACCCACCTCGACGCGCACATGGGCTCGGCTCTCGCCCCGGAGTGGTGCGAACGCTATGTGGCCGTCGGGATCGACTACCGCGTGCCGGTGCTGATCACCGGCACCCTTGGCGACTACGGACCGTGCAACCACCTGGCCGGCGTCGACGAAGGCCCCTTCGATGACGCGGTCGTTGCCGCCCGGTCGGCGGGGATGCCCGTGTTCGACCGGGTGCTGGAGACGGACTTCTCCCGGCCCCGCGGCCGACCGGCCGACTACCGGGCCGTGCTCGGTGACCTCGATGCCGGCCTCATCTACTGCGCCTTCCACCCCAACGCCCCCGGCGGAGCCGAGATCGAGGTCATCGAGCCGGACCAGTTCCATGTCCGCACCGACGAGTACGAGCTGTTCAGGACGGCCGGGTGGAAGGACTGGCTGGAGTCCCGCCCCTACGATCCGACCACCATGCGCGAACTGCGCGACGGCTGGCGCGCCCTCAGGAATTAGCGACGCGGGCCGGCCGGGTTGGTGGCTAGAGTCACCCGCCGATCGCTGAGCCCCTCGCCCCGCGCGACGGACCAAGCCCTGGGTCGGAGCGCCCGCATGAAGCCCGCTCCCTTCGCCGCCGCAGCTCTGGCTGCGGCACTCCCCACGCCGAAAGGAGCACACCCATGCCCTCGCCCGTCCCCACGGCCGGAACCCTTCAGATAGCAGCCGCCCTGGTATTCCACCTGCCGGGCGCCCGGCTCGAGTTGAGCAGCCCCAGCGGCCACCGCTGCTCGATCGGCCCGATGACCGATCCCCGATGCACCCTGCACCCCGCTGAGTTCCGCGAGCTGGTGGTGGCCGCCGGAGACTTCCAGCTGCTCGGCACGCTGCTGGGCTTCGCCCTGGTGGACGAGCCGACGCTGACCCTCACCTCATCCGGTCTCGACATGGGCCACCTCGGGGGCGGCCTATACCGAGTGGTGGGCAGTGAGACCACGTCTTTCGCCTTCACAACGTCGCTGCCCGCATCCCGGGTGGACGACCTGCTGACGAGCCTGAACACGGCTCCGGCAGCAGGATGCGCAGCCGACACTCCAGGAACCTCGGACGAGGACGGGGTAGCGCTGTGCGTCAGCCTCGTCCGCGACGACGGGCTCGGCGTGACGCTGGTGGTGATCAGCCCGTTCGACATCAAGGACCTCGACCGCTGCGAAGCCGTCGCCCGAGCATCGGTGTCGGCCTGCCTGGTCGCCGAGATGGAGCAACTGACCCGCTGCCTCGACGAGGCGGCGCCCTGAAGGAGACCGTGGGATGCTCAGCCGTTGGGAAGCAGGACGGTGCGGGCCTCGGCGCCGGTCTTGAGAGCGTCGAACGCCTCCTGCAGGCCGTCGAGGCCGGCAGTGCGAGAGATCATCTCGTCCAGCTTGAGCCGGCCCCTCAGGTAGAGGTCGGCCAGCATGGGAAAGTCCTTGCGGGGACGGGCGCCGCCGGCCCGGATGCCCAGCAGGCTCTTGTTCTGGTGCAGGTCCAGGAACGGGTAGGTGACCTTGGCCCCCAAGTCCGGCACCCCCACCGCGCACACGTTGCCCCCGGGGCGGGTCATCGAGATGGCCTGAGCCAGCAGTGCCGTGCTGCCCACCACTTCGAAGGCATGGTGCACGCCAGCGGGGCACAGCGACTTGACCGCGGCCACCGGGTCGAAGTCGTCGCCCTCGGCCAGCACGAAGTCGGTGGCGCCGAACTCGCGGGCCAGAGCTTCCTTGGCCGCGACCCGGTCGATGGCGATGATGGCGGAAGCGCCGACCAGCCGGGCGGCCTGGATCACGTTGAGGCCCACCCCGCCCGCGCCGATCACGGCCACGGTGTCGCCGATCTGCACCCTGGCCCGGTTGAACACCGCGCCGGTGCCGGTGACCACCCCGCAGCCGATAAGCGCGGCCGCGGCCAGGGGCATCTCCGCAGGTACGGGGATGCACTGGTTCTCGCCGACCACGACCTGCTGGGCGAAGGCGCCGATGTTGGCGAAGTTGTAGATGGGCTTCCCATTCTCGGCGAAGGGCTGGCTCAGTGACCCCAGCGCCACGTTGGTGCAGTTGCCCGGGTCGCCGCCCTCGCAGTCACCGCAGTGCCCGCAGTTGCCGAACGTGGACAGGATCACATGGTCGCCCACCGAGCAGTAGGTGACAGCCGAGCCGACCTCCACCACCACTCCGGCAGCCTCGTGTCCGGGGACCAGGGGAGTGGGCATGTAGTACTTGCCCAGCACGCAGCTCAGGTCGCTGCCACAGACCCCGGCGGCCCGGACCTCCACCCGCACCTGGCGAGGGGCCAGCGACCCGACCAGTTCCAGATCGTCGGACAGGCGGACACTGTCCTCAGTGGTGCCCTCCAGTATCAGTCCCTGCACGGCGCGGGCTCCTCTGTGGTGTAGCCGTTCGATCCAGCCTACGGCCAGATCAACCTATGGCCGGATCAGATGTGGGCCTTCATGCGCTCGGCCGCATTCCAGCGCTCGGCCCCGGCGATGGTGCCCTCCAGCATCGCCTTGAAGCGGCGATGGAAGCGGAACTCCTCGCCGAATTGAACCGTCTCCATGTAGGGAACGTGCGAGACTGACACCCAGAAGAAGGCGGCCCAGGCCAGGTCCTCGGCCAGGTCCTCGGCGCTCCACTGGGGTCCGCCGGCCGCGGCCAGCTCGCGGCGGTAGTGGTCCAGCAGCGCGGGCTCGCGGGCCAGCGTCTCGTCGTTGTGGCTGGCCATCAGCAGCCAGCCCAGGTCCATGCCGGGGAACGAACGCATCGGCGACTGCCAGTCGACTATCACCGGGCCGTCGGCCCGGAACAGGACGTTGTCCAGCTCATAGTCCTGGTGGATGAGCGTCCAGGGTCGCTGGGCCAAGCGCCCGAGCCACCCCGGGACGTCGGCCAGGAAGACATCCGCCATCGCGGCGAGGTCGTCGGAGTGGTACTGCGGGTACTGCTCGCGCATGTTGCGCCAACACTCCTGGGTACGCGGGATGCCCGCCAGCAGCGTCGGTGCGTTCCAGTCGATCAGCCAGGCCTGCTCGTTCAGCGACCTGTCCATCCAGTAGGCGCCGTGCATCCCGGCCAGGTTCCCGACCAGGGTGTGCATCCGCTCGAAGGTGGTGCCGTCGAGGATGTCGCCCTTGGTGGCCGGATGGATCCGCTCGATTACCAGCGTGGCGGCGTGGGTCTCGGGGTCGAACAGGTTGACGAAGCACGTGGGGATGGTGATGTCGGTGCGGGCGGCCACCTGTCCCGCCAGGTGGTCGTAGAACCCGTGCTCGCGCTGGTACGACACCATCACCTGGGCGTTCTGGCGGGCGAACTCGTTGTCCATGGGACACTTGGCCACGAACTCGGACGGCAGGTCGGTGTCGCTGGCGTAGCTGACGGACACGATCACCACCTCGCCCATGGCGCCCAGGAAGTCGTCCATGGGGCGCACCTCGACCGACGTGATGGACGGCGGGGCGTGACCGGCCTCGGTAAGCGCCCCTTGGAGCCATTGTGGAGTCATCGTCGACACCGAATTGAGGATCTCTGTCATGGGTTCTCCCCGTTGTCCGGCACCCATTCGGGGGTGCGCTTGTTCAAGAAGGCGTCCATTCCCTCGGCCGCCTCGTCGCTGGCGAACAGCTCGGCCGAGAACCGTTCAGCCCAAGCAAGGGCGTCGTCGAAGGACATCTCAGGGACTCGATCCACGAGCTGTTTGGCTGCGGCCAGCGCGGAGGGCCCTCCGGCCAGCAGGTCGGTGACCACCGCCTCCACCTCGTCGTCGAGGCTCGCCGCGGGCACGGCCCCGTTGACGAGTCCCAGCCGGGCGGCCTCGGCGGCACTGAAGCGGTTGCCCCGCAGGAAGGCCGCGATCGCCTCCGCCCGCCGCATCTTGGGCAGGCAGAGCACCGAGATCATGGCGGGAGCCACCCCCACCCGCACCTCGGTGAACCCGAACCGGACGTCGTCGCGGGCGATGGAGATGTCCATCGCCGCGGCCAGGCCCATCCCGCCGGCCACGCAATGTCCCGCGATGCGTCCCACGTAGGGCTTCGGCGACCGGCGGAACCGGCCGAAGAGTTCGCTGGCCCTGACCACCACGACGTTGTCGTCGGCGGGGGCCGAGCTCTCCCGCAGATCAGCGCCGGCGCAGAACACCCGTCCCGTGTTGGTGAGGACCACCACCCGCACCGCCGGGTCGGCGTCAACATCGTCCAGGACCGCGGACAGCTCGGCCAGCAGCCGGCGGCTCAGGGCGTTGCGGTTGGCCTCGTCGGCCAGCGTGACGGTGACCACGCCACGGCCGTCCCGGGCCGCCTCGACCAAGCTCACGCGCCGATCCTCTCACGTGCGGATGGTCCATCGGTCGGCGGTCCGGCGAAGGCCTGCGCCATGGTCAACCACTCACGGGCGCGTTCCCCGCTGACCTTCAGGACTGTGTCGGACAAGTGACGGCGCTGGGTTACCACCAAGCAGAAGTCGAGTGCCGGTCCAGTTACGGCGTCCTCTCCGGCCGCGTCGGCGTCGCCCCAGTTCCACAGGTCTCCGGATGGGGCGACCAACTCCACCTGGACATCGCCTTCGGGCGGTGCGAGGCCTCGGTTGACGTAGGTCCAGGCCCGGGTGATGTAGCCGAGCTGGGCCACATGGCGGAGCCGGTGGGTGGGCTCGCGGCGCGCCTCCACGGTGTCGCACACGTCGGTGCCGTGGGCCCACGCCTCCATGAGCCGGGCGGTGACGAAGGACTTGGCCCCCATCGAGGGCCCGTACCAGCTCACCCGGTCGCGCTCGCCGAGGGTGCCCGCGGCTGCGGCCAGTTCGGCGCGGCCCTGCCGCCATCGCTCCAGACGGCCGGCGGGGGACAGGCTGCGGAATTCGCCCAGCGTGAAGTCGTCTCCGGAGGTCTCGCTCACCAGCGAAGCCTCCATGAGCCGCTTGGCCTCGGCCGAGAACGCATCGGGATCGCGGATGGCCAGTGCCGCGGACCGATCGAAGTAGCACAGATGGCCGATCTGGTCGGTCACCGACCAGCGGGGGCTCGGGGTGGGCAGGTCCCAGCCGCCTTCATCCAGCGACGCCACAACCTCGTCGAGGCTGGCCTGCTCGTCGAGCAGATCCTGCAGCAGGTCGGCCAAGTTCACAGTCCGTGAGTCCCTTCCTAGGAAGTTACCGTCCCAGGAAGATACCGCGTCTGGCACCGTCGCGGTAGCGAATCCCGTGGTTCCTGCCCACTCACTGTCTGAGGAGGATCTCCGGAACGGCCACCACCCGGGCCCGGAGCCATTCGCCGAGGCTCTTGGCCTGAGGATCCTGGCGATCGGAGGCGGCCACCCCGTCGCCCAGCAGACCGTGGACCACGAAGTTGAGCGACCAGATGTTGGGGAGCCGGTGCCGGTCCACTCGCAGCGCGGCAGCCTCCGGCAACAGCTCGCGAACCCGCTCGGTGGTAAGGAAACCGTCGAGCCACTCGAAAGCCTCAGCGGAGCGGGCGAACACGCCCAGGTTGGCGTTGCCGCCCTTGTCCCCGGAGCGAGTGCCCACGACACGGCCCAGCGGCGCTCGCACCGTCGGGCCCCAGTCCCGGACGGCTGCGGCTGGGGCGGCGGAGGGAACCGGCACCGGCGGCGCAGCCGCGGCCGGCACCGGGTCGACGACCGTGCGTTCGCCGTCGAGAAAGGTCACGTACTGGGGCACCGCCTCAGCGGGCACCGTGGCCGGCCGGTAGATGCCGAAAGCGCGGGGACGGGCCGCGGAGCCAGCCGAGAACATGCCCGGGATAGTGGCCAGGGCCAGCTCGTTCATGGCATCGGACAGGGTGCGCCCGAGCCGGTCCTCGTCGTGGTCGAACACGGTCAGCCGCCACACTGCGACGGCTTCCTCATTGGTGCCCGGATCCGTCTTGTCGGTTCGCACCACCCGCTCGGTGACCTTGGCGTAGTCGCCCGGATCGTGGGGACAGGCCCGCCAGAACGCGTCGTGCACCAGGGCGGCCTTGGCGTCGATGTCGAGACCGGTGAGCGCGACGTTGATCTCGCTCCGGTATCCGCCCAACTCGTTGGTGGCCACCTTGAGAGTGGGCGGGGGCGGCTCACCCCGCACCGAGTCGATCCGCACCCGGTCACTTCCGGCCTGGGTCAGCCGGATCGTGTCGAAGCGGGTGGTGACGTCGGGGCCCAGGTAGCCGGGCGCATCGATCTCGTAGAGCAACTGCGCGGTGACCGTCCCCACGGCGACCGCGCCGCCGGTGCCGTCGTGCTTGCCTATAACCGACGAGCCGTCGGCCGCAATCTCGGCCCATGGGAAGCCGGTCCGGTCCATGCCCGCAACCTCGGTGAAGAACGAGTAGTTGCCGCCGGTGGCCTGGGTGCCGCACTCGATGACGTGCCCGGCCGCCACCGCGCCGGCCAGCGCGTCCCAGTCGTCGACCGCCCAGTCGTGGTGCCAGGCGGCGGGGCCGCAGGCCACCGCGGCGTCGGTGACCCGTCCGGTCACCACGATGTCGGCGCCGCGGCGCAGGGCCTCGGCGATGCCCCAACCACCCAGGTAGGCGTTGGCGGTGACGAGATCGGAAGTGTCGTCCATCGGCTCGCCGGTGACGAACGACCGCAGGGTCACTGCGTCGGCCACTCCTGGGTCCAGCCGCGCCATGAGGTCGTCGCCTTCCACACAGGCAATCCTCGGGCGCAGTCCCAGCCGCTCGGCCACATCCGCGACCGCCTCCGCGCAGCCGCGGGGATCGAGCCCGCCCGCGTTGGACACGACCTTGATGCCCGCGTCCAGGCAGGCCCCCATCACCTGTTCCATCTGCTTGACGAAACTGCGGGCGTACCCGCCGCCGGGGCGCCGGGAACGGGTCCGGGCCAGTATCAGCATGGTCAGCTCGGCCAGCCAGTCGCCGGTGAGGACATCGATGGGTCCGTCGTTCACCATCTCGGCCGCGGCCGAGAGGCGGTCGCCGTAGAAGCCGGAGCAGTTGGCGATCCGGATGGGCTCAGCCACCGTCCGAGTCCTCTGCGGCTGAGGCTCCGGCCGCTTCGAACACCAGCAGCGGCGAGCCGTTGTCCACCTGGTCTCCGGGGTTGACCAGCACCTCGGTCACGGTGCCGTCGCATGGGGCATTGACGTGGTGCTCCATCTTCATCCCCTCCATCACCACCAGAGTGCTGCCCGAGGCCACCTGCTCACCAGGGGTGACCCGCACCTCGATGATCACGCCGGGCATGGGCGCCGCGAACCCGCCCGCGGCCAGGCCGCGGTCGGGAGCACCAAAGCGGGGCAGCACCGTCACCGTGACCGTCTCGGAGTCGCCGGTCAGGTGCAGCCGTTCGCCGTCGGCGGTGACCGCGTAGCCGATGCGGCGGCCGGACCACTCCAGGTCGAGACCCTCGGGCGACCAGGCCGCGATCGTTGCCGGGGCCTCGACTTCGGCGTCGACGCATTCGGCCCGGACAACGAAGGAGCCGTCGCGCCGGGGCCGGTACGAGACGCGCACTTCGACGGGGCCGGCCGCGGTCTCGACGGCCAGCTCTGCCCGCTCGGGCGGGAGGCGGCCGTGACGCCACCCGCTGGGCATCCAACCCAGTGTCCGGGCCTCCTTCCGCTCGGCGGCCTGGAGCCACATGGCGGCAGCCGCCGCAGCCTGCTGGCAGTCGCTGACCGACAGCGCCGCGGCCCGGCTCGGATCGACCCGCTCGATGAAGTCGGTGGTGGTGTCGCCGGCCAGGAAGGCGTCTGCCCTCAGAGTGGTCACTAGGAAGTGGCGGTTGGTGGTCACCCCGCCGATGTGCAGGCGCTCCAGGGCTA
Source organism: Acidimicrobiia bacterium (assembly GCA_022828135.1). GTDB lineage: Bacteria > Actinomycetota > Acidimicrobiia > Acidimicrobiales > Aldehydirespiratoraceae > Aldehydirespirator. The sequence goes on from JAJEJB010000035.1 coordinate 74,800, forward strand.
GGGCGAGGCGCCCGGCCGCCTCGGACCGGGTGGGGGCGTGGGCGATGACCTTGGCCAGCATCGGGTCGAAGTCGAGCCCGACCTCGCTGCCGGCCTCCACGCCGCGGTCCCACCGCACGGCCGGATCGGACGGGGGAGCGAAGGCGGCCAGGGTGCCCACGGCGGGCAGGAAGCCGGCCGCGGGGTCCTCGGCGTAGAGCCGGGCCTCGACGGCGTGGCCTGCGAAGGCGATGTCGTCCTGGCCGTAGCCCAACGGCTCACCCGCGGCTATCCGAAGCTGCTCGCGTACCAGGTCGATTCCGGTGACGGCCTCGGTGACCGGGTGCTCCACCTGGAGGCGGGTATTGACCTCCAGGAAGAAGAACTCGCCGGTGTCGTCGTCGAGCAGCAACTCCACCGTTCCCGCCGAGTGATAGCCGATCGACTGGGCCAGCCCCACGGCGGCGTCGCCCATGGCCGCTCTCAAGCCGTCGTCCACCGCGGACGACGGCGACTCCTCGACGATCTTCTGGTGGCGGCGCTGGATCGAGCACTCCCGCTCGCCGAGATGGACGACGTTGCCGTGCGTGTCGCCCAGGATCTGGACCTCGATGTGGCGGCACCTCCGCAGGTAGCGCTCAAGGAACACGGTGTCGTCGCCGAAGCCGCCCATGGCCTCTCGCCGGGCGGCAGCCACCGCAGCCGGCAGGTCCGCAGGGTCCGACACCAGGCGCATGCCCTTGCCGCCCCCGCCCGCGGCCGCCTTCACCATGAGCGGGAAACCGACATCGCCCGGGTCGCCGGGATCCTCGGACGACGGCAGCGTGGGCACGCCCGCGGCCTCGGCTGCGGCCTTGGCCGCCAGCTTGTCGCCCATGGTCTCGATGGCACCGGGGGTGGGGCCGACCCACACCAGGCCGGCGGCGGTCACGGCCCGGGCGAAGCCGGCGTTCTCGGCCAGGAAGCCGTAGCCGGGATGCACGGCGTCGGCGCCGGCCTCGACCGCCGCGGCCACCACGGAGTCGCCGTCGAGGTAGCCACCGGGCAGCCGAACGGCCACATCGGCCTCAGTCACGAACGGCGCGTCCGCATCGGAGTCGGAGAACACGGCCACGCAGCGCATTCCCATGGCCCGGGCCGTGCGGAACACCCGGCGGGCGATCTCGCCCCGGTTGGCCATCAGCAGCGTGTTGATGGCCCTCACAGCCGGAACACCCCGTAGCCCTCGGCGCCGGCGATAGGCCGGTTGCCCACGACCGACAGGCACATGCCCAGCACGTTGCGGGTGTCGCGGGGGTCGATGATCCCGTCGTCGCTGATGGCGCCGGTGGCCCGCAACGCCAGCGAGCCCCGCTCCTGGATGGCCTCGGCCTGGGCCACGATCCGGGCGTCCTCCTCCTCGTCGAAGGGCTCGCCCTTGCGGGCTGCCCGGGCCCGTCGCACCTGCGACATCACCCCGGCGATCTGCTTTGGGCCCATCACCGCGATCTTGGCCGTGGGCCACAGCCAGGTGAAGCGGTTGCCGAAGGCCCGTCCCGACATGCCGTACGTTCCCGCGCCGTAGGAAGACCCGATGATCACGGTCAAGTGGGGGACCGTGGAGTTGGTCACCGCGTTGATCATCTGCGAGCCCTTCTTCACCATGCCGTCGGCCTCGTAGTCCCGCCCGACCATGTAGCCGGTGATGTTCTGGAGGAAGACCAGCGGGACGTCGATCTGGTTGCAGAGCTGGATGAAGGTGGCGGCCTTCTGGGCCGAGTCGGGGTAGAGCACGCCGTTGTTGGCCAGGATCCCCACCGGGTAGCCGCAGATCGACGCCCAGCCGCACACAAGCGTGGTTCCGAAACGGGCCTTGTACTCCTCGAAGCGCGAGCCGTCCACCACCCGGGCTATCACCTCGCGCATGTCGAAGGGCTGGCGCAGGTCCCGGCTCACCAGCCCCAGCAGCTCCTCGGGATCGTGGACCGGGGGATCGGCGGCCATGGTCGGGCTGGGATGGGGTTTGCGCCGGTCGAGGTGCGAGACCACCTCGCGGCACATGCGGATGGCGTCCATCTCGTCGGTGGCGAAGTAGTCGCCCAGACCGGACACCTCGGCGTGGAGGCGGGCGCCGCCCAGGGTCTCGTCGTCGGACTCCTCGCCGGTGGCCATCTTCACCAGCGGCGGACCGGCCAGGAAGATCTTGGACTGGTCGGCCACCACGATGTTGTAGTCGGACAGGCCCGGCTGGTAGGCGCCTCCGGCGGTGGACGACCCGAACACCACGCACACCGTCGGTATACGCATCTTGGACAGCTCGATCATCTCGTAGAAGAACCGGCCCGACTCCGCGAAGTGAGTGGTCTGGACCCGGCTGCTGCCCCCGCCGGTGAACTGCGAGCCGCCGCCGTCGCTGCCCCCGAGGCGCAGGTCCGCGCCGGCCGACTCGACGAAGCTGACATACGGAATGTGGTTGTCGCGGGCGATCTCCAGGGCCCGCATCCACTTCTTGCTGGCGTACGGGGTGAGGGCGCCGGCCAGCACGCTGGGGTCGTTGCCCATGATCACGCACTCGGCGCCGCCGATGACGCCGACACCCACCACCATCCCGCCGCCCATGGTGTAGTCGGAGTGGTAGGCGGCCAGCGCGCTGATCTCGAGGAACGGGCTGTTGGGATCGATCACGTTGGCGATGCGCTCCCGGATGGGCAGCTTGCCCCGCGATCGCAGCCGCTCCATCGATGCAGGACCACCGCCCGCATCGGCCTCGTCGAGCAGTTCCTCGATCTCGGCGAGCTGCTCCAGCACGTCGTCGCGGTTCTGGCGGAACGCCTCGCTTGCCGCGTTCACCGCTGTCGGCAGCGCGGGTGCCAGCAGGCGGGGCAGGCTGGCCGGGCCGCCAGCGTCGATCTTCACCGCAGCAAAACTACCGCGGCCCGCTCGCTGCAACGGCCCCGCGTCCGCGTGTAGCGGCAGCCGTGTCCGGCCCGAGCCGCGGCCGCGAGCCTTGACGCGAGCCCAGATGCGCGCCGCCTAGCCTGCGGGCATGGGTGTCGCGGTGCCGTTTCCGGAGACGCAGCCGGCCGGCTACGAGTGGTTCGAGGGCGAGGCGGTCTTCGACCCGGAGCGCCATCTCCAACTCGAGGAGCCCGAAGGGGTCGTCATGCTCGCGGACCTCGGCTACGACCGGGCCGAGGTCGCCACCAAGGCCACCCCGGTGGCCGCCTCCTCGCCGTTCCGGGTCCTGAGCGACGAGGGCGCGGCCGTGATGCTCGATGTCGCCCGGCGGCTGCGGAGCTTCGCCCGACCCGCCGGAAACCGCATCGAGCGGATGAGCCGGGGCGGCTGCTACCGGTCGCGGTGGCTGCGCGACCTGTGCACCAGCCCGGAGGTCAGCGACCATCTCGAACGCATCTATGGCATCGCCATCTCGCCCCACCCGATGCCGGTGCACCTCGGCCACATCAACTACGAACCCTCGAGCATCGACGCAGCCATCGACAAGTGGCACCACGACACCCTGCCGCTCGACTACGTGATGACGGTCACCGATCCGGCCCAGGTGCCCGGCGGGCGCTTCGAGTACTTCCTCGGCACCAAGCACGAGGCCGCGGCCCTGGCCGCAGCCGATTGCACCCCGTCGCCTGAGCGCATCGTTGCTCCGGAGTTCGGCGGTGCGGGCTTCGCCATCGCCCTTCACGGCGACATGGTGGTCCACAGGGCCGCTCCGCTCGACAGGCTGACCGAGCGGATCTCCATGGTGAACGGCTATGTGGCGCTGGACGTGTCACGCGACGACCAGAGCCGCACCGCCGACTTGATCATCGTCGACGATCACGAGTCGCTCTGGACCGAGTGGGCCAAGGCGGCCGCCTGGCGGTCCAAAGGCCGGCTCACCAGCCTGATCGACGAACTCGAGTTCACCAGCGACCGCGACACCGTGATCGCGCAACTCGAATCGGCGGTAGATGATGTCCAGCGCGCCATCGACGAGATGCGAACCGGCGAGAGGATGACCGAGCACTACGGCGGGTGAGCCTGGGTCCCGTGCTCCGGGACCGGTGGGGGACGGCTGCCGCGGTGCCATGATGGGCGCCATGAGTGACCCCGTCGACACCAGCGTGGTGGACTTCCACTTCGACGTGCTCTGCCCGTGGGCCTACCAGACGTCCAGGTGGATCCGGGACGTGCGCAGCCAGAACGGGCTGGAGATCAACTGGCGCTTCTTCAGCCTGGAGGAGATCAACCGCTTCGAGGGCAAGAAGCACCCGTGGGAGCGGCCCTGGTCCTACGGGTGGTCGCTCATGCGCATCGGCGCGGTGCTGCGCCGCCAGAGCATGGACCAGCTCGACGCCTGGTACGAACGCTCCGGGCGGGCCCTGCACGAGGAGGGGCTGCGAGTTCACGAGCCCGACGTGGCCCGGGAGCTGCTGGGAGAAATCGGCCTCGACCCGGCCACGGTCGACGAGGCCCTCGAGGACGCCAGCACCCACGACGAGGTCAAGGTCGAGCACGACCGGGTCGTGGCCGCGGGCGGCTTCGGAGTGCCCACGCTGTTCTTCGGAGATCAGTCGCTGTTCGGACCGGTGCTGATCGACCCGCCATTCGGGGATGAGGCGCTGCGGCTGTGGGACGCGGTGACGGCATGGCTGGAGTTCCCGCACCTCTACGAGATCCAGCGGCCCAAGTCCCGCCACGATGAGCAGGTCATAGCGGAGGTGTTCCGCCCATATATCGAGGCCCGCGACTGGGTGAGCATCAACCGGGGCGAGGTCATCACCTTCGATCGCTCGTAGCACCGGCAGGAAGCGGAGATGGACACCGAGCGGGTCGAGCGGCTGCTAGACGCGGCCGACCTTCCCAGCCTGCTGGCCGCGCTGGCCCACGCCACCGGCGATCCCGGCCTGGTGCCCGGAGACCTCTGGCTGAACCCGGATCTGGCCCTCCAACCCGACGGCGGATGGGACGAGCAGCAGGTCGAGCGAGCCAGAGACCTCGCAGCACGAGGCATCGAGCGTGTCGTGGCCCGGGTCGGAGGCAGAGCCGGACCCGCCGACGAGTTGGTCGCGTCCCTGATCGACTGGCTCACCGGCGCCGACCTCGACGTCGGCTACCGCAGGATGCTCGCCGAGGAACTGGCCGTCACCGGGGATCTGCGAGTGCCCGAACCGATCGGCGGGGACGGCTGGCCGCCTATCGACGCCGACCACCCGGTGGCGGTGATCGGGGCGGGGATGTCGGGCATCCTCGCCGCCCATCGGCTCAAGCAGGCCGGAGTGGACTGCGTGGTCCTCGAGAAGAACGGCGACGTGGGCGGCACCTGGTTGGAGAACACCTATCCCGGCTGCCGGGTGGACGTGTTCAACCACGTGTACTCATACGCCGGAGAGCAGCGTCCGGACTGGCCCGAGTACCACTCCAGCCAGCCGGTCCTGCTCGACTACTTCCAGGACTGCGCCCGCCGCTGGGGTATTCACGACCGCCTCCGCTTCGGCACCGGAGTCGACGCTATGTCCTGGGACGAGCAGGCTCGGCGCTGGACCCTGCAGCTGGACGGCGGGAAGGCTGTCACGGCCGGGGCGGTCGTGTCGGCAGTCGGCCAGCTCAACCGGCCGCTGATACCCCGCATCGAGGGGACGGACGACTTCGCGGGGGAGAAGTTCCACAGCTCCTCGTGGCGCCACGACATCGACTGGGACGGCTTGCGGGTGGCCGTGATCGGCACCGGGGCCAGCGCTCTGCAATTCATCCCGCACCTGGCAGAGGAGGCCGCCCACGTCACGGTGTTCCAGCGCACGCCGCCGTGGCTGATCCCGCGGCCCGTCTACCACGAGCCGCTGGCCGAGGGCCTGCTGGAGCTCTTCCGGCTGATCCCCGGCTACGCCCATTGGTTCCGGCTGCGGCTGTTCTGGTGCACCCACGAGGGCACCGTCGGTGCGCTGCGACGCGACCCGGCCTGGGACGGACCGCTTGATCAGGCTGTGAGCCGCCGCAACGAAGAGACCCGCCGCCTGCTGACCCTCTACCTGAGGTCGCAGTTCGGCGACCGCCCGGACCTGCTGTCCAAGGTCGTGCCCGACTACCCGGTGGGGTCCAAGAGGGTCGTGCTCGACAACGGCATCTGGGCCAGCACGCTCAAACGGCCCAACGTGGAGCTGGTGAGCGACGGCATCGAGCGGATCGAGCCGGCGGGCGTGCGGGGAGCCGACGGCCGGCTCCACACCGTCGACGTGATCGTGTTCGGCACCGGCTTCCGTGCGTCGGAGTTCCTGATGCCGATGCGGGTGACCGGGCGCAGTGGCGCCGACCTGCACCAGACCTGGGCGGGTGACGCCCGGGCCTACAACGGCGTCTGCGTCCCCGGCTTCCCCAACCTGTTCTGCATCTACGGACCCAACACCAACATCGTCGTCAACGGCAGCATCATCTACTTCGCGGAGTGCGCCACCCACTACATGGTCGAGTGCCTGCGTCTCCTGGCCTCACAGGGCGCGGCGGCCATGGACTGCCGGCCCGACGCCTACGACCGTTACGCGGCAAGGATGGACGAGCACAACTCGCAGATGGCTTGGGGCATCTCGCCGGTCAACAGCTGGTACAAGAGCCCCAGCGGCCGGATCGCCCAGAACTGGCCGCTCCCGCTGGTCGACTACTGGCGCCAGACCCGCCTGCCCGACCCGGCCGACTTCGAATTGTTGTAGCCCCTGCCTCGTGGTCAGCCGGTGTTGCGCATGCCGGCGGCCACCCCGTTGACGGTGAGCAGCAGCGTGCGGAGCAGCAGCTCGTCCTCAGCGGAGCTTCCGGCCCGCCCGGCCCGGTGCCGGGCCAGGAGGTCGGCCTGCAACACGTTGATCGGGTCGAGATAGGCGTCGCGCACCGCCAGCGTGCGGCGCAGGATGGGAAGGTCCTCGAGCAGGCCCCTGCCGGTGAGCGCGGTGACCTCGGCCACCGTCCGGTCGTACTCGGCGCACACCGCGTCGAAGTGGCCGTGCAGGGCCGGCTCCACGAGCGTGGCCACGTAGTGGCGGGCGATGGCCAGGTCGGTCTTGAACAGGGTCATCTCCACATTGGACACGAACGTGCGGAAGAACTGCCAGGACTCGTACATGTCGTCCAGCTCCGACCCCATGCCGGCGGAGCGGGCCGCGGCCAGCCCTGCGCCGACTCCGAACCAGCCCGGCACGATCTGGCGGGACTGGGTCCAGCCGAACACCCAGGGGATGGCTCGCAGGCCGTCGATCCCCTCGTCGGCTCGGCTGCGCCGGGCCGGGCGGGAACCGATGTTCATCTCGGCCAGCTCCTCCACCGGAGTGGACGATTGGAAGTACTCGACCAGGCCGGGGGCCTGCAGGAAGGCCCGGTAGGCGTCGTAGGCCGCGCCCGAGGCGACTTCCATCACCTGGTCCCACCGCCGGGTCACCGCGGGGTCGTGGCGGGGCGACCGGTGGGCCATCGACGCCTCCACCACAGCTGCGAAGGCCAGGTCGAGGTTGCGATGAGCCAGCCGGGGCAGCCCGTACTTGTCGGCTATCACCTCGCCCTGCTCGGTGATCTTGACCGAGCCGCGCACCGCACCGGGCGGCTGGCCCAGGATCGACGCGTGGGTGGGTCCGCCGCCCCGCCCGACGGTGCCTCCCCGACCGTGGAACACCGTTATCTGAACCCCGGTGGCGTCCGAGACCTCCGCGATGGCCCTCAGCGCCTTGTGGATCTCCCACTGCGACGTGGTGATCCCGCCGTCCTTGTTGGAGTCGGAGTATCCGACCATCACTTCCTGGACGCCGCCCCGCAACTCGACGAGGCGCCGGTAGGGCTCCAGGGCCAGCAGATCCCGCAGGACCGGTCCGACCGATCGCAGATCGTCGATGGTCTCGAACAGGGGCACGAACCCCAGCCGGGCCACTCCCGCGGTCAGGTCGACGAGCCCGGCCTCCCGGGCCAGGACGGCCGGCGCCAGTACGTCATCGACGCCCCGGGTCATGGACACGATGTAGCTGCGCACGATCTGGTCGCCCCGCGCGTCCATCTGACGGCGCAGTACCCGGAACAGCTCCAGCACGTCCTCGACGCCGTCCCCCAAGGACCGCCCGCGGGGCGCCAGCGGCCGGGGGCCGGCCAGCTCACCGGCGAGCAGCTCGGCCCGATCGGCTCCCGAGAGCCCGCCGTAGTCGATCCCCAGTGGCGTGAACAGGCGGGCCAGGGCCCGATGGTGACGCTCGGAATGCTCGCGGATGTCCAGGGTGGCGAGGTCGAATCCGATCATGGCCACGATGCGCCGCACGCGGGCCAGCCGACCGTGGGCCAGCAGTCGGCCTTGGTTGGCCTCCAGCGATCGCGCGATCACGCCCAGATCGTGGGCCAGCTCGCCTGCCGAGCGGTAGGCCCCGGCTCCCGGCGCCGGCTGGTCCGCCTCGGTCAGGCGCCGGTGGACCACTGCCAGCCTCTGGCGGTAGGGCTCGCCCGCGCTGAGCGTGTCGAACCGGGCCGTGACGTCGGGAAACTGCTCGTGGTCGGCCGCGAGCCGCTCGGCCAGCTCCTCGGAGACGCCGCGGACCGCCAGTCCCACGCTCAACTCCGACGACAGCCCCTCGATCTCCTCCACCAGGATGCGCAGAGCCCGATGGCGCTGGAACTCGAGCACCTCCACGGTGGTGGACGGGGTGACGTTGGGGTTGCCGTCCCGGTCGCCGCCCACCCACGAACCGAAGCGGATGGGCGACCGGTCTGGATCGAGTTCCCCTCCCACGGACTCGAGCACGGAGTCGATGTCGTCGAGCAGTTCGGGCACACCCTCCACCGCGATCTCGGTGAGGAAGTAGAGGATCGACCGGGCCTCGTCCACCGGGTCGGGACGCTGCCGGCGCAGCTCGTCGGTCTGCCAGATGGCGTCGATCAACTCGTCCACCCTGCGGTCGACTCTGCGACGGGCCGTGTCGTCGGCCCCGGCATGGGCTCGCTGCTCGATCAGGCTGGAGATCTCGGCCAGCTTGTCGAGGATCGACCGGCGCGACGCCTCGGTCGGATGGGCGGTGAAGACGGGCCGCAGCTCGGCCGAGTTGACGGTGGCGACTATCTCGTCGTCGGCGTAGCCCATCTCGCGCAGCCGGCCGACCATCTCGCCGAAGCGGTTGGAGCCGGCCGCCCGCTTCTCGGTGAGGTCGTCGATGCGGTGCACCTGCTCGGCGGTGTTGGCAAGGTGGAAGTAGACGGTGAAGGCCCTGGCCAGCAGGCCGGCCTCGGCCACGTCGACATCGGCCAGCAGCTCGGCCAGCGCCGTGCTGTCCTCGTCGCTGCGGCGCAGACCCCGGGCCAGGCCGCGGACCTGCTCCACCCGTTCGAGCAGCCCGGGGCCGTGCTGGCGGACCAGCGTGTCGCCGAGCTGGGCGCCGATACGCCGGATGTCGCCCCGCAGGGCGGAGTCGAGTTCTCCGAGCGGCCCGTCGAGCCGTGTCTCCCGCTCTTCTTCGCCGCGCTCACGGGCCGCTCGGGCCCCTGTGCTGTCCACCGCGCTCATTGCGTTCCTCGCCGCTATGCGGCCGCGCGGGTACGGCGCAGCAGCGGATCGGCGAGCTTCAGTCCCCGGTCGACTACATCCAGGACCCGCGGCGCCAGCCCCTCCGTTTCGCCATCGATGAGGTTGCCCATCACCTGAAGGGTGATGTTGGCGACAGCCTGGGTGCCGACGGCCAAGCGCAGGCCGTTTCGCAGGATCCAGGGATGACCGATGAGGAAGCTGAAGCGCCGCCCGGTGCGAAGGAAGCCATCGAAGCGTTCTCCGATGATGCGGTCGTAGGCGCGGGGGGCGGCGGCCGGGTCCTCAAGGAACAGATCGGCCAGGATCATCCCCGACTCCAGGCCGTAGTCGATGCCCTCACCGTTCATCGGGTTGATCAACCCGGCCGCGTCACCCACCGCGGCCCACCCTCGACCGTAGCGCCGGACGGTGCTCATGGGCAGCCTCCAGGCCCGGGGTCGCTCCAGGAAGTCGCCGAGCTCCCACTCGTCGGCCACCAGATCCCGGTAATCACTCAACAGTTGGTTGAGGTTGAGCTTTTGAAAGCCCTTCATGGTGGACATCGAGCCCGCACCGATGTTCACGGTGCCGTCACCGGCCGGGAACATCCACCCGTAGCCCGGGACCCATCCGCCCTCGGCGCCCCGCAGAGTGAGGCAGGCCTCGAGGTGCCGGTCGGCGTGGCGGGGGCTGGGGGCGTATGTCCGGATGGCGAGGCCGAAGGGCTCGGCGTCGGCCCTCTCGGCGCCGAGCACACGGGCTGCGGCGCCCGGCGCGCCGGTGGCCAGCACTACGAGGTCGGCCAGCCAGCGCCCACCGTCCTTGGCGCTCTCCACGCCGGCGGCCGTGCCGTCGTCCGCGAGGGTGGGCATCACCTCGGTGTTCCACAGGATCTCGGCGCCGGCCTCCTCGGCCGCCTCGACGAGATGCTTGTCAAGTGCGCGGCGGGGCCACACCGCTCCGTGGGCCCCGAATCGATTATCGGCGGGCCATAGCAGTTCGCGCCGGGTGCTGCCCGCGATCATCCGCAGCCCGTCGATGCGGTGCGCGCCGTCGAGGGCGATGCCGAGTTCTTTGAGGGCGGCCACAGCCCGGGGAGTCAGCCCGTCGCCGCACACCTTGTCCCGACCGGGAGACCCCTTCTCGAAGACCGTCACCCGGGCGCCGCCCCGAGCGGCCCGGATGGCTGCCGCCGCTCCGGCCGGACCGGCACCGATGACGGCCACATCCCGCCGAACCGCTCTCATCGTGCCGCGTTGTCTCTAATGGGCGTGGGGTCCGTGGTCCTGATGGCCGTGGTGGCCGTGGTCGTGGCCGTGGTCCCGATGGCTGTGGTCGTGGCCGTGACTGTGACCGTGACTGTGACCGGTTCCGTGGTGGTCGTGCCCGTGGTGGTCGTGCCCTTGGCCGTGATGGCCGTGATCGTCGAGCACGATGAAGTCCTGATCGTGTTCGTGGTCGGCGTGGTCCCCGAGCAGCCGGTCTCCGAACGCCTCCCGGAGCCGCTCCTCGGTGAGCATCTCGTCGGGGGTGCCGGCGGCGACCAGCCGGTTGGCCATGAGCATGACCGAGTCGCAGTGCCGGGCCTCGTCCAGGTGGTGGGTGGTGATGATCACGATGGCGCCCCGGCTCGAGTAGTCCTCGATCACCTCCAGGATCCGCTCCTGGCTGGGGATGTCGAGGCCGGTCACCGGTTCGTCCAGCATGATGACATCGGGCTCGCCCGCCAGCACCTGGGCGATACGCACCCTCTGCTGCTGTCCTCCGCTGAGGTCGCCGAAGCTCCGATTGGTGAACTGGTTGACATCGAGCTGCTCACCGGCGCGGCGCATGGCGGACCGATCCTCGCCCCGCAGCCGCCCGAGCAGCCCCCGCTTGCCGTAGCGGCCCATGGCCAGCACCTCGCCCGCGGTAATGGGCATCCAGCAGGCCGGGAGGTGCTGGCACACGTAGGCCAGGTTGTCGGACATGCCGCTGACGGTGCCCGAGGTGGGCTTCTGCAGCCCGGCCAGGCACTCCAGCATCGTGGTCTTGCCCGAACCGTTGACCCCCATGACCGCGGTGGCCGTGCCCGGCTCGAAGGAATGGGTCACACCATCGAGGGCGGTGACCGCGTCGAATTTGACGGTCAGGTCTGTGACCTCCACGGCGCTGACCATCACAGGGCTCGCCGACAGGTGTGGGCGCCTCGCGGTGTGGCGCGGTGTCTCCCGCTCTTGTTCGCTTCGCTCACGGGCCGCTCGGGCCACGGCCTCGCTCGGATTCTCGCGGCGTCGCCCACGGATCCCTCCCCGTTCGCTCGGCCTCTGGCTGCAACGGTATATTCCCACCATGTCATCCGCCACCACCTCGATCACCGTGGACGGCGACGAAGTTGGTTCCAACCGCGGCGCCGAGCAGGCCGGAACATCCGATCCCGCGTCCCGTGTCGTTCCAGGCAGGGTCCGCATAGACCGGTACGGTCTCGACCTCGGCCCGTGGCTGCACCTAGCCGAGGAGAGAACCCGGCTTTCCCGGCCGTCGTTCGCCCACATCAGCGTCACACCCCAGGGCGCCACGCTGGGCGCCGAGGTCAGCGGGGTTGACCTAGGGGCCGAATTGCCCGACGAGGTGACCGCCGAGATCCGGCGGGCGCTGCTCGACTACAAGGTCCTGGTGTTCCGCAACCAGCCCATCGCGCCGGCGCAGCACGTCGCCTTCGCCCGCCGGTTCGGGGAGCTGGAGATCCACCCGTTCATCACCGGCAACGCCGAGCACCCCGAGCTGGTGCGATTCGAGAAGGGCGTGGACACCGGCGGATTCGAGAACGGCTGGCACCATGACGTCACCTGGCGCGAGGTTCCGTCGATGGGCGCGATCCTGCACGCCATCCAGGTCCCGGCCACCGGCGGCGACACGTTGTTCTGCGACATGGGAGCGGCCTACGAAGGGCTGGACGGCGACACCAAGAGGCGCATCGACGGCCTGTTCGCGATCCACGACTTCATGCTCGCCTTCAAGCACCAGGTTCCCGAGGGCAAGCAGGAGGAGTTCCGGGCCCGCTACCCGCAGGCCCGCCACCCGGTGGTGTGCACCCATCCCGAGACGGGCCGCAAGCTGATCTTCGTCAACTGCTACTTCACCTCCCACATCGACGGGATGGACTTCGACGAGGGCGTCGAGCTGATCAGGCACCTGGCCGGCCAGGCCAAGGTGGTCGAGTACCAGTTCAGGGTCCACTGGGAACCCGACACGGTCGTGTTCTGGGACAACCGCTCCGTGCAGCACTATGCGGCCAGCGACTACTACCCCGACGTCCGGATCATGGAGCGGGCCAGCATCGTAGGCACACGCCCGGCCTGAGAACGGGCGCGGTCCCGGGATCGCGCCCGCGCCCCGCTCGAGCTGATCTACTGTGGCGCCGATGGCGCCCAAGACCGACTGGAACCCGCTGCTGCGGGGCGAGTTCGACAAGCCCTACTGGCGCGAGCTGCAGGACTACGTGCGAGCCGAGCGGGACCGGCACCAGGTGTTCCCGCCCCACGACGAAGTCTTCGCGGCCCTGCACCTCACCCCGTACGCCTCGGTGAAGGTGCTGATCCTGGGCCAGGATCCCTACCATGGACCCCGGCAGGCCCACGGGCTCTGCTTCTCGGTGCGGCCCGGAGTGGCCAAGCCGCCGTCGCTGGAGAACATTCACGCCGAACTGCACGACGACATCGGCGCTCCCGTGCCCGGCCACGGCTCGCTGGAGCACTGGGCCCGCCAGGGGGTGCTGCTGCTCAACGCCACCCTCACAGTCCGGGCCCGGCAGGCGGCCAGCCACCAGCGCAGGGGCTGGGAGACCTTCACGGACGAGGTGATCCGGGTGGTCAACGACAAGGACGAGCGGGTGGTGTTCATCCTGTGGGGCGGCTCGGCCCGCCGCAAGAAGGTGTTGGTGGACACCGGCCGCCATGTCGTGATCGAGTCGGCCCATCCGTCGCCGCTGTCGGCCTCGGGCGGGTTCTTCGGCAGCCGGCCCTTCAGCCGGGCCAACGAGGCCCTGGTCGCCGCGGGCCGCGAGCCGGTGGACTGGGCCATCGGTGAGCTGTCGTAGCCCTTAACTACGGTACGGCCATGGACGCGCCCGAGTCAGTGCCCGAGAAGGCAGGCCATACCCACCTCTGGTTCGCAGCCGAGAGTCCCGTGGGGCCTGTGTTCGTGGCCCACACCAACGGATGGGTGTCCGGTCTCCTGATCACACCGGACGGGCGCGAGCCCGATCCGGGGCGCTTCGTCGACTACATGCGCGACGAGGTGGGCACCGACATCGAGCCCGACCCCGACCCGGACCCGAAGCTCGTCGCCCGGGTGAGCGAGGCCCTGGCCACTGGCCGCACCGACGTGCCCGTCGACCTGTCGTCGCGCTCGCCGTTCCAGCAGGAGGTTCTGAGGGCCACCGCCCGCATCCCCAGAGGCGAGGTGCGCACCTACGGGGAACTGGCCGAGATCGTGGGCCGGCCCAGGGCCGCCAGGGCGGTCGGCACGGCCATGGCCCGCAACCCGGTGCCGCTGCTGGTTCCCTGCCACCGGGTGGTGCCCAGCAGCGGGGGAGTGGGCAACTACGGCGACAACCCCGAGATGAAGGCCAAGCTGCTCGCCGGCGAGGGAGTAGTGCTCTAGCCGGTCAGCCCGCGCCGGCCGCGGCCGTGGCCGGCGCCAGCATCGTCATCAACTCGTCGGCCAACTCGTCAGCGCCGGCGCCTGCGACGATCCGGTCGGCCCGGTGGCGGCTGGGCTGCACGAAGGCGTCGTGCATGGGGGCGACCGTGGCCGCGAATTGCCGGCGCACATGATCCTCGGGCCGGCCCCGCTCGGTCACGTCCCGATAGATTCGGCGCTGAAGCCTCACCTCTTCGGGCACGTCCATGAAGATCGAGTAATCGAGCCGCGCCGCGGCGTCCTCGAAGGCCAGCAGCAGGATGCCCTCCACCAGCAGCAGGGGAGCGGCCTCCACCCGCTGGAAGCGGCCGGTGAGGGAGTGGGTCGAGAAGTCGTAGATGGGCACGTCCACATCGATGCCTTGCCTCAGGGCGTCGAGATGCTGCAGGAACAGCTCGCTGTCCAGAGAGTCGGGATGATCGAAGTTGCCGCGGCGCCGCTCGTCGAACGGCAGATGCGAAAGGTCGCGGTAATAGGCGTCGAAGGCAAGAACGCTCACGTCCCGCTCGTCGAGACGCTCCAGCAGGCACCTGGTGAGGGTGGTCTTGCCCGCGCCGGTGCCGCCACAGATCCCGAACACGAACATGTCCACGGGCCGACACCATACCGGGCCGCACCGGTGGCATCATGGCCGGCGTGGCGCTACAGGAATCCCGGCGATCGAACATCAGCCCGTTCTACGTGATGGAGGTGATGCGGGCCGCCGAGGAGCGCGAAGCCGCCGGGGGCGAAGTGCTGCACCTCGAGGTGGGCCAGCCGTCCACACCGGCACCCGCGGGCGTCATCCGGGCCGCCAGGGCCGCGCTCGAATCGGACCTGCTCGGCTACACCACCGCCGCGGGCCTGGAGGCGTTGAGACGGCGGATCTCGGAGCACTACCAGTCCTGGTACGGCGCCGACGTCGACCCCGGCCGCATTGTCGTGACCTTCGGCGCGTCCGGCGCGTTCGTGCTCGCATTCCTGGCCGCCTTCGACGCCGGCGACCGGGTCGTGGTGTCCTCCCCGGGCTATCCGTGCTACCGCAACGCCCTGCAAGCCCTCAACGCCGAGGTCGTGACCCTTCCAACCGCGGCGGAGACGCGATTCCAGCCCTCACCTGACCTGCTGGAGGACCTTGTCCGGCGCACCGGCTCCGTCGACGGCCTGGTGCTGGCCTCCCCGTCCAACCCGTCGGGGACCATGCTCGACGGCCCCGCACTGGCGGCCGTGTCGGACTGGTGCACCGCCCATGGGGTGCGCCTGGTGGCCGACGAGATCTACCACGGCATCACCTTCGGCGACCCGGCCCCCACCGCGCTGAACCTCAACGCCGACGCGCTGGTGGTCAACAGCTTCTCCAAGTACTTCTCCATGACGGGCTGGCGCCTCGGGTGGGTGGTCGCCCCCGACGACCTGGTCGAGCCCGTCCGCCGGCTGGCCCAGAACTTCTTCATCTCGGCACCCACTCTGTCGCAGCTGGCCGCAGTGGCCGCCTTCGACTGCCACGAGGAGTTGCAAGCCAACGTGGCCCGCTACGCGGTCAGCCGGGCGGTGCTTCTCGACGGGCTCCCCGCGGCCGGAATCGACCGCCTGGCTCCCAGCGACGGAGCCTTCTACGTGTACGCGGCTGTCGACCACCTAGCTGCTGACAGCCAGGCGCTGTGCAAGCGCTGGCTCGACGAACTCGGGGTGGCGGTCACCCCCGGCATCGACTTCGACCCGGCGGAAGGCCACCGCTACGCCCGATTCTCCTACGCAGGAGCGACGGAGGACATCGCCGAGGCCATGCGCCGCTTGAGGAAGTGGGGCGGGTAGGCCGACCGCGCGAGCCTACTCATAGACAACATCAATACAACTCAGTGTGTTTACTGTACGCTCGTGGCTGGCCGGAGTCGTCCATCGAGAGCATCAATTGACCACTGAGCCGACGGACGGCTCCGGTTCGCCGACGCCTACTGTAGCGCGGCTCGGCTCAGGCGCCGAGGCGTGCCCGGGCGTCGGCCGAGCGCTGCAGGAGGAATGCGGGAACGGGCACGCCGTTGACGACGGCCTCTTCCGAGTCGCCGTCCGCGCCGGCGTCGTCGGCTGGTCCGTCCTGCGGTCCTGCGGCCGCCGCCTCGGCTGCCGCCAGCGCGGCCAGTTCGGCCTCCTCCGCCTCCCGGTCGCGGGCCACGAGAAACCGCTCATAGTCCCTGGTGCGCACCAGATCGTCGTGGTCGATGTGGCCCACCACCCGGCCGTCGACCAGTCTCACCCAGTAGCGGTTCCAGGTGAACCCGTTGGCCATGGCCACCTTGCCCTCGGTGCCCTGGGGAACGCCGGGCAGTTCCGACACGAGCCTCACCTTCTCGCCCCGCTTGAGCGTGCGGGACTGCAGCTGTGTCGTGGTGAAGACCTTGGGCGGCATCGACCCACACGGTAGCGTGACCCCGTGGCACCCGACGACCTATCCGCGGCGCCCGACCAGTCGCCCCCGCTCACCGCTGACGACCTCGGTTACCGGCCCTTCGACGCCGACAACCACTACTACGAGGCCCTCGACGCGTTCACCCGCCACGTCGATCCCCGCATGCAGCCCCGGGTGGTGCAGTGGGTGGACATGGGCGGCCGCAAGCATCACCTCGTCGGGGGCAAGCTGGCCCGGGCGGTGGCCAACCCGACCTGGAACCCCATCGCCAAGCCGGGAGCGCTGCGCGACTACTTCAAGGGCAATCCCGAGGGGCGCAACCCGGCCGAGATGCTGCGCGACCGCGAGCCTCTGCCCGACCACTACATGGACCCGCAGGCTCGGCTCAAGGTGATGGACGCCCAGGGACTGGAGGCCGTGTGGCTCTTTCCCACCCTGGGCGTGCTCTACGAGGAGCTGCTCCGCCGCGACGTCGATGCGGTGGTTGCAATGATGCGGGGCTTCAACCAGTGGCTGCTGGAGGATTGGGGTTACAACTGCTCCGAGCGCATCTTCGGCGCCCCCTATATCGCGCTCGGCGACCCCGCGGCGGCCGTCGCCGAAGTGGAGCGGGTGCTGGGGCTCGGAGCCCGCGTCATCGTCATGCGACCGGCGGCGGTCACCACCCGCACCGGCCAGCTCTCGCCGTTCCACACCACCTTCGACGGCATATGGCAGCTCATCAACGACGCCGGCGTGACGGTCGTGGTCCACGCCGCTGACTCGGGCTACTCATCCCAGGGCTACGCCGACGACGAATTCTCCTCGGCCGGCTTGGGGGCCGGGATGGCAGGCGGGCCGAACCTGCGGGCCTTCGCCATCGAGCGAGCCGCTCAGGACTGGCTGATGCAGTCGGTGTTCGAGAAGATCTACGACCGCTTCCCGAACCTGCGGGTGGCGTCGGTGGAGAACGGCTCCGACTATCTGGGCCCGATGTTCCGGAAGTTCTCGCAGATCGCCAAGAAGAACTACTGGTGGTTCGACGACCACCCGATCGACACGTTCAAGGCCCACGTCTGGGTCAACCCGTTCTGGGAGGACGATGTCAATGAGGTCACCGCCTTGATGGGCGCCGACCGGGTGATCTTCGGCTCGGACTGGCCCCACATCGAGGGGATGCCCGAGCCCCTCGACTACCTGGCCGAGCTGAAGGGCTTCTCCGACGCCGACCGCCGCGCCATCATGCTCGACAACGTCGCCTACCTGAACCAGCCCCAACCCACCTAAGAGCCAGGACCATGACCGACACCGCCGCCCCACCCGCAGCCGAGGTCGACGCGGCCACGGTACGGGCCGAGGTCGAGGCCTTCTGCGAAGAGCACTGGGACCCCGACGCGACCGTCGAGCAGTGGTGGAGACTGCTGGCCGGAGCGGGCTACTCCCACCCGATGCTGCCAGCGGGCGCAGGCGGGCTCGGCTACGGGCAGGACCAGGCCGCGCTGGTGTCGCTGGTGCTGGCCGAGCGCAACGTGCTGGGACCGCCCGGGGGGCTGGGCCGGATGCTGGCCGCGCCGACCATCGCCATTCACGGCACGCCGGAGCAGATCGAGCGGTTCGTTCCTGAGATCCTCGACGGCCGGGTGGGATGGTGCCAGCTCTTCAGCGAGCCCAACGCCGGGTCCGACCTGGCCAGCCTGCAGTGCCGGGCCGAGCGCGACGGCGACGAGTGGGTGATCACCGGCCAGAAGGTGTGGACCTCCGGGGGCCAAGTCTCCGACAAGGGCATGCTGCTGGCCCGCACCGACACCGACCTGCCCAAGCATGCCGGCATCTCATGGTTCGCTTTCGACATGGACCAGCCGGGGGTGGAGGTCCGACCCCTGACGGAGATGACCGGACGGGCCCTGTTCAACGAGGTATTCATCGACGAGGCCCGGGTGGCCGACAGCGCTCTCATCGGCGGCCTCAACAACGGCTGGAGGGTGGGCAACACCACCCTGATGGTGGAGCGGGCATCGCTGGGATCCTCGGGCCGCAAGCCGCCGGAGCTCATACCCGGCCCCAAGGGCGGCGTGCTCGGCGAGCGGGCAGGGAACTTCGTCGCCCGATCGATGGAGGCTCTGGGCGGCGTACCGCCGCTCGGCATCGACATGTGGTGGTGGCTGGTGGACTTGGCCCGCAAGAACGGCAGTGTCACCAGCAAGGTGCTGCGCGACGATCTGATGCGCCTGTACGGGCTCATCGAGATCAACCGGCTGTCGATCCAGCGGGCCAAGGCGGGATCGACCAGCGCGGCTGCGCCGAACATCGCCAAGCTCACCATGAGCGAGCTGAACCGGTCTTTCCGCGACGTCGGCATGCGGGTGGTCGGAGCGGACGGGATGCTCATGGGCGACTCCGACGGCCAGACCGGCGGCCACATCGGCGAGGTGGCGCTGTTCTCGCCCGCGCCCTCCATCTACGGCGGCACCGACCAGGTCCAGCGCAACATCATCGGCGAGCGCGTGCTCGGGCTGCCCAAGGAGCCCGGACCGCCCCGGGAAACGCCCTTCAGCGAGCTGCCCAAGAACTGAACCAGGGAGGCTGCGTGACCGACAGGGTGCGTCTCGACATCGACGGCGCCATCGCCACCATCACCTACAACAACCCGGACAAGCACAACGCCTTCGATGACGAGATGGACGTCCGGCTGTTCGAGATCCTCGAGGAACTGTCCCATCGACCGGAGATCCGGGCCGTGATCTGGAGGGGCGAGGGCCGCAGCTGGTCCTCCGGCCGGGACGTGTCCGCCATCGGCAACGTGACCGACATCACCCATCACGAGTTGATGGTCCGGGGCCACCGGGGCATCCAGCGGCTGTGGGAGCTCGAGGCTCCGGTGATCGTGGCCATCCAGGGCTGGGCCATGGGCGGATCGTTCCAGCGGGCCCTGCTGTGCGACATCCGCATCGCGGCCGACAACGCCCGGTTCAGGCTGCCCGAGGTGAGCCACGGGGTGATCCCCGACACCGGGGGCGTGAGCGTGCTGTACGAGATGTGCGGCCACGGGCTGGTCAGCGACATGGTGTTGACCGGACGTGTGCTGTCCGCCGAGGAAGCACTGGCCCACGGCATCGTGTCGCGGGTGGTCGCCCCCCACGACCTCGACGCCGAGGCACGGGCCATGGCCGAGGCCATCGCGGCCGCTCCGGCAGTCACGGTGAAGCTGGTCCGCCGGGTGATCTCGCAGTTGGCCCGGCCCCAGCAGCGGGCCTCCATGGCCGACGAGCTGATCTTCCAGACGTTCCTCAACCGCAGCGACGACTTCGCAGAGATGAGGGCGGCCCGGGCCGAGGGCCGGGACCCCCGCTACACCGGGAGCTGATCCGGCCGTGCACCCCGGTCTTCCCTCGCCGCCGCCGGCCGGAGAGACCGCGCTGCGGCCGGGAACCTTCGACGGCCAGACTGTTCTCGTCACCGGCGGCGGGACCGGCCTGGGCAAGGCCATCGCCTCGGAGTTCGCCCGGCTGGGGGCGGCGATCGTGATCGCCAGCCGCTCTACCGAGCACCTGGAGGCGGGACAGGCCGCGATGGAGGACCTCGGCGCGGCGGTGGCCACCGCGGTCTGCGACATCCGCGATCCGGAAGCCGTCGCGGCCGCCTTCGACACGGCCGAGGCGGCCTTCGGACTGCCCGACGTTCTGGTCAACAACGCGGCGGCCAACTTCCCCGTTCCGGCCGAGGACATGTCGCCCAACGCGTGGCGCGCCGTGGTGGACATCACCCTCAACGGCACCTTCAACTGCACCCGGGAGATGGGCCGCCGCCATCTGGCGGCAGGCACTCCTGGCTCGGTGATCAACGTCGGCGCCTCCTACGCCTGGACCGGAGGCCCGGGCTTCGCCCACTCGGCCGCGGCCAAGGCCGGGGTCAAGAGCCTCACCGAGTCGCTGGCGGTGGAGTGGGGCCCCTACGGCATCCAGGTGAACTGCCTGGTGCCCGGCCTGTTCCCTCACGAGGACATGACCAGCGACATCCGCTCCAGCCTGGACCGCACCAGCACCAAGGACGCCTGCCAGCCCGCGCTTCGGGTGGGGGAGCGCCAGGAGCTGGGCTGGGCGGCCACCTTCCTGGCCTCGCCCTACGGGCGGTTCATCTCGGGGCACACGCTGGTGGTGGACGGGGCCAACTGGCAGCGCCGCTCCATGACCAACCCCCCGGTGGTCACGGTGCGCGACCAGATGGGCCGCGGACCGTTCCAACCATGATTCCTGGGCCGGTTGTTCGCTGAGCGGAGCGTTACACGTAGCATTCGCTCGCCCGCGTGATCGGTCGCGAATGGAGGTTTCGATCATGCACCGCTCCCTTCTCCTCAAGCCCGTCCGAGCTCTGGTGACGTCGGGGGCGGTCGTTGCCCTGGTCGCCACTTCGCTGGTACTAGCCGGATCGAGCACCGCACTTGGCCAAGAAACGGCTGACTGCGAGGTCACTGACCTGGGCACGCTGGGCAGCTTCTTCGACCGCGTGCTGGAGGCAGAGGGCCGCTGGACGACCGAGGACTGCGACTCGCGTTTCCGCGCCGGCAGTGACGCCCACACCTACCGCTTCGAAGTCGCCGATGCGGGCCGGGTCAGGATCGGCCTCTCGTCTGCGGAGGCCGACTCCTACCTCTACCTGCTCACCGAGGAAGGCGGCCGCATCGCCGACAACGACGACAGCGGGGCGCGCCTCGATGCCCGCGTCGAGCGCGACCTCGCACCCGGCATCTACCTGGTCGAGGCCACCACCGTCGGCGGGCGCGACCGGGGCCCGGCCGACTTCACGCTCACGGTGAGCCGGGTGGAGGGCTGCGACTTCGTCCATCTCGGCACGCTCGAGCCCGGCGTCGACCTGACGGCGGAGGGAGCCTGGTCGCTCGAGACGTGCGGCTCACGCTATGTGTCGGCGCACCCCGCCCACTCCTACTCGTTCAACCTGGCCGAGGCCGCCCGGGTACGCATCGATCTCGAGTCCGAGAACGGCGACCCGGTCCTGTCACTGGCGTCGATCGAGCACGGCATCATCGGCGCCAACGACGACGGCGGGGCGATCCGCAACTCCCGCATCGAGCAGTACCTGCAGGCCGGCGCCTACCTCATCGAGGCGACGACCTACCTGGAGCGCGACCGCCAGCCGCTGCAGGCCGACTTCACCCTCACCGTCCGCCTGGTGGACGAGCCGGCCCGCCAGCAGGAGCCCCTGCTGAAGATCGAGGAAGTCCGAACTCCCGCGGAGGTGGTCGCCGGCGATCCGTTCGGCGTCCACTACCGGATCGGCAACATCGGCGGCGGCGAGCTGCCCGACGACGACGGCTACGCCTTCATCTATGTCGTCGGGCGACGGGTGTTCGACCTGCTGGGCCCCGTGTCGGGCATCTGGGACGCCGGCGTCGCGTACCACACCGGCGATGAGACCGCCAGCGCATCGAGCACCGCGATCTACGAAGTGACACCGTTTCGGGCAACCTTCTACGAGCACGGCCCGTCGTGGATCTTCGTCGGGGTCGTCACCGAGGACGCCGACGAGAACGAGATCGGATTCCACGGCCTCTGGCACAACCTGATGGTGCTGAGCGGCCCCACGTTCGAGCCCGTAGAGGTCACCGTCGGCTTCAGCGACTACACCGTGACCGCTGAGGCCGACAGCGATGGCGAGGTCACGACGACGGTGGCCCTGGTCGCCGACCCGGACGCGGACGTCGACCCCCAGGTTCGGCTCCAGGCCGTCTACACGGCGGGCGTGCTGACCCAGATCCTGGACGGCGTCTCCGAGCGGCCGGCGATCTCCAAACTGTCCGGGGAGTCGGACCCCGAGCGGATCGACGTGGCAGACCCCTCCTCGAGCAGTCTCATCAACGCGTTCGGGCAGCAGTACGCGGCCTTGTTGAACGCTTCAGGACTGATCGACGGATGGCGGGCCAGGGAAGCGATCAATCCCACTGCGATCGAGGAACTCTGGCTCGAAGCGGCCGGCGCCGCGTCCTCCCACTACGCGTCGATGGCCGCCGACTGGCGATCGCTGCTGGACCGGGCCGACGGTCAGCCGGAGCTGTCGTTCCAGGAGGCGGCCACCGTCCATTCCCAGGTCGCCTACGTCGAGAGCATCGTCGCGCCCGCGGTAGCGGCCGGTGACATCATCACTGCGGCCCGCAGCGCCGATGGGGGATGGGAGGACCCCGGCGTCTGGGCGATGATGGCAGAGCAGTCGGGCTGTAGCCCCGGAGAGGACGCCCTGCGCGAGGCGCTCGAGGCAGCCGAGGCCGACAACATCGACGAACTCGTCACGCTTGACTCCTATCTGCGGCTGGCGCGGCCCGTCCACGGCCTGGCCGTCGATCAGACGCTGTGCGCGGCAGCGGCCGGCGACGCGGCGCTCTGGCGGTTCCTGCAGCGCCTCTCGGTCGACGGCAGCGCCGAGCTTCGCGAGGTGCTCGGGCTGACGCCGCCACCGGCACCAGCGGCGACGCCCGAACCCCACCGACTGCACATCGTCGTCCGGCCAGCAGACGACGGGCGGTTGGAATACGGCGTCGAGCTGGCCGGCGGCGAGAGGATCCTGCCGCCGAACCGGTTCCTGCCCGCCGGCGCCGCCGTCGGCCATTGGCACATGAGCGGAGACGTCGAGGTGGACGGAGACGCCATCGGGAAGATCAGGGCAAGACACGTCGCCGGCGGCCGTGCCGAGGTGAGCTTCAGGGGCGCCGACGGCGAGGTGATCACTCCTGACATCGCCTTCCTGCCGGCCGAGGCCCCCGTCGGGGTCTGGTTCCGCAGCAGCGAGATCGAGGTGCCTGCGGCCGCCGTGATGAGCGGCGACGGCTAGAGGCTTCGACGGGTCCGGCGGCGTTCGCCGCCGGACCTCTCAGTGATGGTGTCCGAAGAAGGCGAGCTTGCGCTTCTTGCGGGCCATCTGGCGCTCCAGCAGATGGTCCACATGGTGATCCTCGGAGGTGCATCCCCTCACGGAGGTCTCCAGCTGGATCGTGCTGTGGGCGATGCCGTGCTCCTCGTTGGCGATCCGCCTGAGCTCCCGCAGCATGTCGTCCAAGTTGCCCGCATGCTCCGGGTCGGCCAGCACGTGGGCGGTCAGCGACACGTAGCCGGACGTCACCGTCCAGGCGTGCACGTCGTGGATTACGGTCACGCCGGGCACTTCCTCCATGTCGTGGCACAGCTTGTAGAGGTCAAGGTGCTCGGGAGTGCCCTCGACCAGCACTTGCAGCACCGAGGTGACCAGGTGCCAGGAGCTGAACACGATCAACAGCGCGATCAGCACGCTCAGGATGGGGTCGACGATGTTCCACCCGAACAGGATGATGATGACCGCGGAGATGATGACGGCCACCGACCCCATGAGGTCGGCGAGCACGTGCTGGAGGGCTCCCTCGACGTTGAGGCTGTGCCCTGACGCCCCGTGCAGCATGTAGGCCGCCACCACGTTCACTAGCAGGCCGATCCCGCCCACGATCAGGACCGTGCCGCCCTTGATCTCCTCGGGCGACATGAACCGGTGGATGGCCTCCCAGACGATCCAGGCCGCGATGAGCCACAGCGACAGCGCATTGACGGCCGCGGCCAGGATCTCGGCCCGGTTGTAGCCATAGGTCCGCTCGGCCGAGGCCGGCCGCTTGGCGAGCCATATCGCCAGCAGGGCCAGCGCGATGGAGGCGCTGTCGGTCAGCATGTGGCCGGCATCGGCTATGAGGGCCAGGCTTCCTGATATGACCCCGCCGATCACCTCGACCACCATGAACGTGGCGGTCATGGTGAGCGCCCCGAGGAGGACGCGCCTAGAGGTCTCCCTCAGGTCGTGGTGGTGGTGATCGTGGTCGTGGTCGTGGCCATGGCCGTGATGATGGTGGTGGCCATGACCATGGTCGTGATCGTGCCCGTGATCGTGGCCATGATGATCATGCCCGTGGCCGTGGGCGTGATCGTGCCCGTGATCGTGGCCATGATGATCATGCCCGTGGCCGTGATCGTGGCCGCAGTCGTCGCCGTGCGCGTGATCATGCCCCGCGTGATCGCAATCGTCGGGATGCTCGTGGGAATGACCGTGCCCACAGTCGTCGCCGTGCGCGTGATCATGCCCCGCGTGCTCGCAGCCCTCAGGATGTTCGTGGCCGGGCGCCGCGTGAGCGCCCGTCTCAGCAGCGGCCACTATGCAGCGTTACAGCACTCTTCGGTGTGAGTGTGCACTTCAATGTCGCAGTGGTCGGCATGGTCCGCGTGCGAGTGCTCCGGCGTATCGCAGTGGTCGGCGTGGTCGGCGTGCGAGTGCTCCGGCGTATCGCAGTGGTCGCCGTGGTCGTGATCGTCGTCACAGTGGTCGGCGTGCGAATGCTCCTCCATGCCGCAGTGGTCGGCATGGTCGGCGTGCGTATGCTCCGGATGGTCGTAGCACGTATCGGTGTGGACATGGGCCATTGCAAACTCTCTTTTCGTTGCGTCACCGGCGTACTGTGCCGGGGGGTTGATTCTCAATATATTGGTAGCGCCATCTTCCAATGTCAAGTCTTCGACGAAATGAACGCAGCGAGAGCAATGGCCGTGCAGGTCGAGCACGTGACGTAGGGGCGTGAAGGAGGCCCGACGCGCCGCCTCGGCGAGACGGCGGTCGATCATCTCCTCCAACTCGTCGTCCAGGTGTACGTCGGTGATCGCGCCGCAGGCAATGCACACCAGATGGTGGTGGTGCGACAGCAGCGGTTCGGCCAGCTCGAAATAGGCACGATCGCTTCGGATCGAGATCCGGTTGACCACGCCCGAGCGTTCAAGCACGCCGAGGTTGCGGTAGGTCGAGCTGACAGGCAGATCCGGGGCGGACGAGGCGATCTCGGTCAGCGTCACCGGGCGCCCCGCGTCCACTAGCGCCTCGACCAACCGCCGCCGGCCCGGCGTGTAGCGGGAGTCGTGTAGGGCCAAGCGGGCGCGCACCATTGCGTGGAGTTCCCTAAGGCCGGGGGTCCGGTCGGGCTTGCCTGATCTACGGGACATGGCTCCAGGTTAGTTGCCACTGGGACTCATTCTCAATATAGACTTCGGCGGTCAGTGTCTCGTCGTTCTCGCCAAGGAGCCAACCCGTGAAGCATCTCCAAGACCCGGACAACCTGAGAATGAATGGCGGTGGGAGTCGGTGGCGGCGACCCCGATGGGCGGCGCTCGCCGGTTTCGCCGCAATTGCGATGGTCGCCGCGGCGTGCAGCGGGGACTCAGAAGGTGGGGACGCGCCGGCAGCGGCACCCGATACTCCTACCATCCTCGTCACGACCGGCATCTGGGCCGACATCGTCTCTAACATAACCTGTGGCGGGCTGGCCGACATCGAGACGATCATCCCGGTCGGCGGCGACCCGCACAGCTACGAGCCGTCCCTGCAGGACCGGGCCCGCATGGAGAACGCCGCGCTGGTGGTGGCCAACGGCCTGGAGTTGGAGGAGGCCCTTGAGGACACACTCGAGGCGGTCGCTGAGGGCGGCACGCCGGTGTTCGAATTCGCAGAGGGCATGGACACCATCGCGTTCTCATTCGAGGGCGCTCACCACCACGGAGAGGGTGGAGAAGACGAGGGCCACGACGAGGGCGAAGAGGAAGAGGGCCACGACGAGGGCGAAGCCGACGAGGAAGAGGGCCACCACGACGACGAAGCCGAAGAAGAAGAAGAAGAAGAAGGCCACCACGACGAAGACGACGACGAAGCCGACGAAGAAGAAGGCCACCACGACGACGAAGCCGAAGAAGAAGAAGAAGAAGGACACCACGACGAAGACGACGACGAAGCCGAAGAAGAAGAAGAAGAAGGACACCACGACGAAGACGACGACGAAGCCGAAGAAGAAGGCCACGACGAAGAGGGCGACGGCCACGGCAGCGGGGGCGACCCCCATGTGTGGTTCGATCCGCAGCGGGTGTCGGGGGCGCTGCCGAACCTCGCCCATCTGCTGACGAGCGACGTGGGCCTCGACTCAGCCGCCGTCGAGGCATGCCTGTCCGGCTATCTGGCCGAACTGGAGGCGGTAGACGCAGAGGTCGCCGCCAAGGTCGAGCAGCTTCCCGCCGCGAGCCGCAAGCTGGTCACCAACCACGAGGCGCTCGGGTACTTCGCCGACCGCTACGGGTTCGAGCTCATCGGCACTGTCATCCCGACGCCGGCCAGCATGGCTCAGGCCAGTCCCGCCGGACTTGAAGAGTTGGCCGAGATCATCGAGCACGAGGGGATCAAGGCGATCTTCGCCGAGACCCTGCACTCCGTGGACGACGTGGAGGCGCTGGCCGACCGGGTCGGCGACGTCGATGTGGTCACGCTCTACACCGGCAGCCTCGGTCCCCCGGGCAGCGGTGCCGAGACCTACGTCGACTTCATGCGCACCAACGCCGATCTCATCGTCGACGCCCTCGGCTGAGCCGGCACCCTTGGCGGGCCCTGCGCCCCCGGCGGAGCCGAACTAGAACATCCGGCTATGGAGTTCCTGACCGACCCCGTGGCATGGTGGATCGACCCGTTCACATCCAACATCTTCATGCGCCGGGCTCTCTACGCGGGCCTGCTGGTGGTCCTCACCACCTCGGTGGTGGGCACCTGGGTAGTGCTGCGGGGCATGAGCTTCCTGGGGGACGCTCTGGCCCACGGCGTGCTGCCCGGGATCGCGCTGGCGTTCATCATCGGGGTTGACACCACCATCGGCGCCTTCGTGGCAGCCATTGCCATGGTGTGGGGCATCAACATGATCCGCAGCCACTCGCCGCTCCCGGAGGACACCTCCATCGGGGTGCTGTTCGTCGGTTTCCTGGCCCTGGCCGTGGCCATCATGTCCAGCTCGTCGGGGGCATACGTCGGGGACCTGAACCGCTTCCTGTTCGGATCCGTGACCGGAGTCGACGCGGGCGACCTCCGCCGCCAGGCCATCGCCGCGGTCATCTCGGTCGGCGGGGTGGTCGTGTTCTACCGGGCGTTCCTGGTCATGACGTTCGACCACGCCCAGGCCCAGGTCCTCGGCCTTCGCCCCCGCCTCGCCCACGGCGTGCTGCTGGTACTGCTGGCGATCTCGATCATCGCCTCATTCGAGGCCGTCGGGAACCTGCTGGTGTTCGCCTTCCTCATCGCGCCGCCGGCCACTGCGGTCCTGCTGGTGCGCCGAGTACCGCGCATCATGGTTGCCGCGGCCGCGGTCGGGACCGTGTCCGTAGTCGTCGGACTGCTGGCCAGCTACCACTACGACACGGCAGCCGGAGCCACCATGGCCCTGGCCACTGTCGTCGTCTTCATGGCGGTGCTGACCGTCAAGGCGACGCTGAGCGCATTCGGGGTGCACCGCGGACACTCCCACGCGGCCGCGGCGGGGTGACTCGGACTCGGCTAGGGCTGAGACCGCCGGGCCATGAGCTTCTCCACCACATCGCCTATAGCCAGCCCGAATGCCTCGAGCGCGATCTCAGCGAGACGTGGGTCGCAGTCGGCCGCCGAGAAGTGCTGATGCTCTGCTAGCCGGGCCCAGTGTGGTGCCAGCGCATTGGGGCCGGTTATCGCTCCCTTGCCGAGGTCGGGAGAGACGTACAGCACGTTGGTCACGCCCGCGTTGATGATACGTATCATGCACATCTCGCACGGCTCGAGCGAGCTGACCAGGGTGTGCCCGATGAGGTCGGCATCGCGGTTCGTTTCCTCGAACGCGGTGAGCAGCACCATCTCGGCGTGGAAGTCGCTGCGAAAGTGCGGCCGGAACATGCGGTTGTGATCGCGGGCAATGACCTCGCCACCGGGGCCGACCAGCAGCACGCCGATGGCCGCGTTCCCCTCGAAGGCAGCCTCGATCGCTTCACTGACGGCTATGCGCGACCACTCGTCGTGGGGCCGATCGCCCCGATGCGAGTCAACCTCACGGCGCAGTTCGGCCAGCCGGTCGGTCCGGGCTGCGTCGAGTTGCTGGGGGTTGGAGTTCATCCCGATGCGCTAGTCCCTGCGCTGGCCAGCACGGTCGTCGACGATCTCACGGCCGATGGAGCGAGCCGACGATGAGATCTCGATGCGCTGGGCGTCGAATCCCTCCCCCCGGGTGGCGTCGAGCGCCAGCCGCGATGTCGTGCCCAGCTTGTCTGCCGACGGGTCGAGGGCGCTGCCCGGCAGCCCGTCGATCACGATCATGTCCCGGTCCGGCTGGAAGTGGGTGGCCAGCGCCCAGAGCACCTCCTCGTCCCTGGTGACATCGACGTCCGCGTCGACGGCCACAACCGTCTTGAGGTACGGGTCCCAGCCCAACAGTCCCAGCAGCGCCTGGCGGGCCTCGCCCGGCCGGCGCTGGTCGACCGCGATGTAGCAGTGGAAGTGCGTACCCGAATGGGGATAGTGCACCGCGGCGACTGATCCGAAGCGGTCCTTGAGCTTGGCGATCATCTCCGCCTCGCGGGGCACCCGTCCGAGGTTGAGGTGCTCGTGGGAGTTCCCGCCGACCACGTCGACCCAGACCGCGCCGTTGCGCTGCATCACCGTGCACACGTCGACGCGGTTGCGGGTCGAGCGGTCCGACGAGTACCCGGAGAATTCGCCGAAGGGTCCCTCGTCCTCGTCGGCGGCGGGGTCGATCTCGCCCTCAAGGACGACCTCGGCCGCGGCCGGAACCCTCAGGCCGTGCTTGGGGGTGTGCACAACCTCGAGGGGCTCTCCCAGCAGCCCGCCCGCGATCTCGCGCTCGTCGACACCGAAGGCGACCCGGGCCGACGCCGCCAGCATGAACAGCGGGTGGGCGCCTATGACCATGGCCACCGGAAGCCTCCTACCCATCGCGGCCGCGTCCTGCAGCAGGCGCCAGAGGTCACCACGGGAGTGGAGGCTCGTGCCGAGCGAGGTCGGTGAGGCCACCACCGACCGGTGGTAGCTCAGATTGCCGCGCCCGGTCTCGGCGTCCTCGGCCACCACGATCCCGCTCGTGATGTAGGGGCCGATGTCGGTCTCGAAATGGGTCAGCAGCGGCAGGCTTCCTAAGTCGACGCGGTCGCCGACATCAACCCGGTCGGTGATGGGTCCGTCGTCCGTCTCAGCCATCTCCATGGCATCTGCAGCCAGCCGCTGGTAGGTGTCGTGGAGTTCGCCCGGTTGAGCGCCCAGCATCCGCTCGATGCGCAGGCGGGAGGCGAAGAGGTTGGTGACCACCTCCCGGTCAGAGCCCTCGACGCTGGGGAAGCGCAGCAGCGGATGGCGGCCCCGCTCGGCCAACTCCCACACGACCGCGGTGATGTGTTGGTCCAGCGAGACCGGACGATCGACGGTGTAGACGTCGTCCGGGTGCGCGTGCTGGTAGCCGCGTAGGAAGTCCTGGAGCCCTTGGCCGGTCACAGCTGAGGAGCCGCCTCTAGGCGATCGGGGTGCCGTAGCTGCCTTCGGCCAACTGCTTCTTGGCGTCTTCGACAGTGGCGGGAGGGGCCGTGGGGGTGACCCCGACGAGCCGGGCGATGTTGTTGCCCATGTAGTCCTCCAACTGATCCTCGCTGGCATTGATGCCCTGGGGGGCGTCGTGGCACAACACCTCGAGATGGGTCAGCCACATGCCCGGATCGTTCGGGGGTGAGTCGGTGCCGAACACGAGGCGGTCCCGCGGCATTTCCTTGGCGAACTCGACGATGCGGGACTGCAGCAGCCAGCCCGACTCGCCATACACGTTGGGGGAGTCCATGATCATCCAGAACGCCTCAAAGCAGTAGACGCCGCCGGTCTGAACCCCGAAGTGCCCGATGATGAAGTCCACGTTCGGGAACTCGCGGATGATGGGGTAGAACTGCGTCGGGATCGAGTACGGGCCGTCGCCGGTGTGGATCAGCACCACCACGCCCAACTCGTCGCACTTGCGCATCACCGGGCGCAGCCAGTCCAGGGCCCGGTCGGGCCGGTAGGCATGCATGTTGGCGTGGAGCTTGAGCATCTTGAACCCGTACTCCTTCACATGGAACTCGAGCTCGGCCGCGCCGTTCTCAGGCCCGAAACGCGGGTTGTAGTTGAAGTTGCCGATGAAGCGGTCGGGGTACTTCTGGGTGAGTTCGGCGACATAGGCCATGTAGTCGCGGATGCCCTCGCGGCCGCCCCGGGAACCGTCGCGCCAGGCGGTGTTGCCGGGTGGAGGCTGGATGAAGCCCATGTCGATGCGGCGCGGCTTGCCGTTGATCCAGTAGGGCCCATCCATCATCTTGAGCATGCGCTCCCCGGTGAACGGCTCACCGGTATGGCGCCAGGCCTCGTCCACGACGTTGGTGGGATGCAGGTGGGTGTCGATAATCATGCCGATGGCTCCTTGCCTTGCCGAACAGGCGTTGATCTGCTGGTCATGAGAGTGGCACCTCGGGATGCGAGCCCACAACACAGCGCCGGAGGCGCTCGGTCAACTCCTCGCGCTCCAGGTTCTTCCCGATGAAGACCGCCCGGCTGTCGCGGTGCGGACCCTCCCACCGGTTGAGATCGTGGATCTCGAAGATCCGGTGCACGCCCTGCAGCGCGACCCGCCGGTCGTTGCCCGCGACGGCCAGCACTCCCTTCCACCGCAGCAGGTCGGCGCCGTAGTCGGCGGCGATGGCCCGGGCGGCCGCCTCCACCCGTTCGGCGTCGAGTTCCCCCGCGATCCTGACCGAGCAGGTCTCAACGTCGGGATCGTGGCTGTGCACGAAGTGGTTCTCGAGGAACGCCGGATCGGTGGCGGCCCGCTGCGACACTTCGAAGGCCTGGATGCCCAGGATGGCGTCCAGGTTGACCTCTGCGTAGCTCGACCGATCGATCTCCGACCGTTGATTGAACCCTCGGATGCGGCGCTCGATCCGCTCGACGGTCGCCTCGTCGACTAGGTCGACCTTGTTCACGATGATCCGGTCCGCGCTGACGATCTGGTCGACCGCCTGGCTGTTGATGCCGTCGTAGCGGACGTCGTCCAGGTGCTGCTCGATGTGCTTGGAGTCGATCAACGTGACGATGGCGTCCAGAGCGACCTCGTCGAGGACCGCGTCGTCCACGAAGAAGGCCTGAGCGACCGGCATTGGATCGGCGAGACCGCTGGTCTCGACGAGGATGTAATCGAGGCGGTCACGGCGGCTCATCAGCTTGCGGATCACGTCGAGCAGATCGCCGCGGACGGACGCGACGCAGCAGATGCAGCCGTTGACCATCTCGTATATCTCCTCATCGGAGGAGACCACCAGATCCGAGTCGATGCTGATCTCGCCAAACTCGTTCTCGATGATGGCGATGCGCTTGCCGTGGCTCTCGCGCAGGATGTAATTGAGCAGGGTCGTCTTTCCCGACCCGAGGAAGCCGGTCAGGATGGTGACCGGCAACCTGCCGCCCTGCGCACGGGCGGCGTCAGCGGCTATCTCCCGGCCGGCGGACATCTCCTTTGTCTAGCGGCCCTCGTCCGGAGGCCAGTCCTGGACTTCCTGGTCGATCCGGTTCCAGAAGGCCTGGCGCACAGCCCTCCTGAGACGGTCCTGGCCTCGCAGGCTGCCCCCGATCACGTTCTCCACCGCGTAGAGCAGGTCGCCGTCCAGGGACTCGGGTATGCGCGGGCGCTGGTCGAGCAGGGCATCGAACTCGTCGTCGCTGGCCCGGTAGAGCCAGCTCTCGGCGAACTCAGTCGCGGCGGCGGCGACCGAATCGACCGGGTCGTAGGTGTCGGAGGCCGCGTCATCGGGAGTGCGCCGGCGCCTGATGAACCTTGACAAGTCGTCCTTGGTCAACTTGATGACCTCGTCCGACTCGGTGATCAGGCCGGCGGGCGGATCCCTGCGCTCGTCACGGGATGCGATGGTGATCAGGATCACGCGCAGTCCCAGGTCCTGGACGTCGCTGACGCAGTCGAGCAGATCCTCGTCGGCCGACAGCAGGAAGGCGTCGCAGATGGCCCGCTCGCGGGCGAGCGTGGACAGGTCGCGCCTGATGGCCGCGCCCAGCGAGGACTGCGGATCCCGACCGGTGCCGGTCTGGAGTCGCAGCTTCATGTTGGGCAGCGTCGCCACCAACTGCTGGGCCGGGGTGGGCACGCCGTCACCGGAAGTGTCGTACCAGTAGGTGCGAAGCGGCTGGAGATCGCACACGTCGGTGGCGAGGCCGATGAGGAAGTCGTTGGCACCGAGGCCGTACAGAAGGATCTCCTGGCGGTCCGGGCTGTTGCAACACAACATGCCGCCCTCTGTGTAGAGGTACTCGGCGTCAACGAATATTGCGTAGCGGTCCATGTCGGCGTCACCCTTCACATCAGCGCGACGTCCAGCCGGGCCCCACGCCGTTGGGCCGGGATCCCAAAGGGTCCCGACAGCTTAGCCGACCCACAGATGATCCCTGCATCCAGCGTGGTACGCCCCCTGGGACTCGAACCCAGAACCTGCGGATTAAGAGTCCGTTGCTCTGCCAAATTGAGCTAGAGGCGCTCGGTGAGCGTCCAACGATAGCGCGCGGGTGACCGAGGGGAGTCGAACCCCCGACCTCCGGGACCACAACCCGGCGCTCTAACCTACTGAGCTACGGCCACCACGACCGCCGAAGCGGGAGATCACAGCCTACCGATCCCCGCATCCGGCCTGCATCTCCCGCTCTTGTTCGCTTCGCTCACGGGCCGCTCGGGCCTGGTTTCCGCTCTTGTTCGCTTCGCTCACGGGCCGCTCGGGCCTGGTTTCCGCTCTTGTTCGCTTCGCTCACGGGCCGCTCGGGCCCTGGCGATAGCCTTGGGAGGCCCCCGTAGCTCAACTGGAAAGAGCGGAGGGTTTCTACCCCTCAGGTTGCGGGTTCGAGTCCTGTCGGGGGTACGGGCGCTGGTAGAGACAGCAAGACGGACTTAGGAAGCGAGACGCGCCGTGGCCGACCTCGACAAAGCCAAGAGCCTGGGCCTGGAGATCCTCGGCCGGGCCGGGATCGATGTCGGAGGAGATCAGCCTCGCGACATCGCCGTGCTCGACGACCGCTTCTGGGCGCGGGTGCTGGCAAAGCGCGAACTGGGGCTGGGCGAGTCGTACCAGGACGGCTGGTGGGACGCCAACCAACTCGACGAGTTCGTCGCCCATGTGCAGACCCTCGACCTGCGTTCGCTGGTGCGGCCCGGGCCCGGGCTGCTGGTGCACATCGCCAGGGCCCGCGCATCGAACCACCAGACCGTGCACCGGGCCCGCAGGAACGCGGGCGCCCACTACGACATCGGAAACGACCTCTACGAGCGGATGCTCGACAAGCGCATGATCTACTCGTGCGGCTACTGGCGGCGCGCCGAGGACCTGGACCAGGCCCAGGAGGACAAGCTCGAGCTCATCTGTCGCAAGCTGCAGCTGGAGCCGGGGATGAGGCTGCTCGACATCGGCTGCGGCTGGGGCGGTTTCGCCCGGTTCGCGGCCGCCGAGCACGGAGTGACGGTCACCGGCGTCACACCGGCACGCGAGCAGGCCCGTTGGGCGCGGGAAGCCTGCGCAGGCCTGCCCGTCGAGATCCAGGAATGCGACTACCGCGATGTGGAGGGCTCCTTCGATCGGATCGTGTCGATAGGGATGATGGAGCACGTCGGCCCGCGCAACCTCAAGACCTTCTTCGGGCGCTGCGACCGCTTGCTGTCCAGCGACGGCATGATGCTGCACCACACCATCGGGTCGCTGGAATCGAAACACCACACCGACCCGTGGTTCGACAAGTACATCTTCCCGGGGGGCGTAGTTCCGTCGCTGGCCCAGATCACGTCAGCCTGCGAGCAGGACTGGGTCATCGAGGACGTGCAGAACTTCGGGCCGTACTACGACCGAACGCTCATGGCCTGGCACCGCAACGTGACCGAGGCCTGGACGGACCTCACCGGCTATGACGAGCGCTTCCGCCGAACCTGGGACTACTACCTGCTGAGTTCAGCCGGATCGTTCCGAGCCCGGGCCCTGCAACTCTGGCAGATTGTGTTCACCCGCAGCCGTCGCCGCTCCGAGGTGTACCACCGGCCGGACTGACCCGGACGCGGCGGCTGCTCTGGGACCTGCGGCCTCGCCCGTCCCTGAAGCTGCTCTGGAACTGCGATCTCGCCCGTCCCTGAAGCTGCTCTAGAACTGCGCCTGCTCGGTGCTGCCTTCGAGGGCGAGGGTGGACGCGGTTCCCCCGGAGATCACGGTGGCCACCTGATCGAAGTATCCGGCTCCGACCTCACGCTGGTGGCGGGTGGCGGTGTAGCCGAGGGCCTCCATCGCCAGTTCGCCCTGCTGCAGCGCGACGTAGGCCTTCATGTCGTCGGACTGGTAGGCATGCGCCAACTCGAACGCCGACGCGTTGAGCGCATGCCAGCCGGCGAGAGTGATGAACTGGAAAGCGTAGCCCATGGCGCCCAACTCCTTCTGGAACATGGCGATCTGAGCGTCGTCCAGGTGCGCCCGCCAGTTGAACGAGGGCGAGCAGTTGTAGGCCAGCATCTTGTTCGGGTACACCGCGTGGATGGCCTCGGCGAACTCCCTGGCCTCGTCGAGATCGGGAGTGGAGGTCTCGCACCAGAGCAGGTCGCAGTAGGGCGCGTAGGCGAGGCCGCGCTGGATCGGCGCCTGCAGTCCCGGCGTCGTCACGAAGAACCCCTCTGCGGTGCGCTCGCCGGTCAGCCCGGCCCGGTCCCTGACGTCGACGTCGCTGGTGATCAGGCCGGCGCTGAGCGCGTCGGTGCGGGCGACCAGGACGGTCTCGACACCCATGACATCGGCAGCCAGCCTGGCCGCCCTCAGGGTGGCGAGATGCTGCGATGTGGGCACCAGCACCTTGCCGCCCATGTGGCCGCACTTCTTGGCCGAGCTGAGCTGATCCTCGAAGTGGACCCCGGCCGCGCCGGACTCGATCATGGCATTCATCAACTCGAAGGCATTGAGCGGGCCTCCGAAACCCGCCTCGGCGTCGGCCAGGATCGGCAGCATGTAGTCGCGGCTCGGGTTGCCGTCGGTCTCGCTCCACTCGATCTGGTCGGCCCTCCTGAGCGCGTTGTTGAGTCGAGCGACCAGCGATGGCACGGAGTCCGCCGGATAGAGGGACTGGTCGGGATACACCTGCCCGGCGAGGTTGGCGTCGCCGGCCACCTGCCAGCCCGACAGGTACAGCGCGGGCAGCCCCGCCTTGGCGAACTGGATCGCCTGCCCGCCGGTCATGGCGCCCAGGGCGTGCACGTAGTCCATGCTGTGGAGGCGCCGCCAGAGCTTGGCCGCGCCGGCGCGGGCCACGGTGCACTCGGGCGTCACCGAGCCGCGCAGCCGTACCACCTCGGTCGCGGAGTAGTCGCGACGGGTGCCGTGCCAACGGGGGTTGTTCTCCCAGTCGGCCTCTAGAGCCTCGACCTGCTGTGCGAAGCTCGGACTTGCGTTCGTGACCTTCACCATCGATCGCCCTCCCGGTGGAGCGGTGCGGCGCCGGCTGATGACCCACGGGGCCCGTGCCGCCCCCAATGCTCGTCGCGTCAGACCACAGAAGCCAGAATCTGCACCGCAGAGAAGCGCCCAAGTTGTTGGATGACACAAGTTCTGCAATTCTTTCGCATATGGGCACCGAACCTGACCTTCTCGTGCTCGGCCGGCGCCTGCGTCACGTCCGCCGCACCCGGGGCCTCACCCTCGCGGACCTGGCTGAGCGCACCGGGCGGCCGCCGGCCTACCTGTCGCGGCTCGAGAACGGGAGAGTGGAGCCCCGCCTCGGCGTGCTCAGCGATCTCGCCGAGGCGCTCGACACCACCACGGCCGACCTTCTCGAAGACGCCCCGCCGGACCGCCGAGCCGGACTAGAGCTGGAACTGCTGCGGGCCCAGGACCACCCGGCGTACGCGGAGCTCGGGCTGCCGCCGCTCAAGCCGTCCAGACGGCTCAGCGACGAGGTCCTCGAGCACCTGGCCGGCCTGAGCCGCGCCGTCTGCGAACGGAGCGCCCCGGCCGACACCACCGAGAGCGCCCGGAGGGCCAACTCGGAGCTGCGCGGCGAGATGCGCGACCGGAACAACTACTTCACCGATATCGAGCAGACCGCGGCCGAAGGGCTGGCCCGCGCCGGATACCCAGGTTCCGGCCCGATCAGCGAGCGGGTGCTCACCGAGTTGGTGAGCAGCTACGGCTTCCGCATAGAGCGAGTCGCCGGCCTGCCCCGCACGGCCCGCTCGATCACCGACACTCGCGACCGGGTGATCTTCATCGGCGACCAGGACGATCTGAAGGTGCGCCAGGCCCGCTCCGTAGTGCTGCAGACGCTCGGACACTTCGCGCTGGAGCACTCCGACACCTCAGACTTCGGCGACTACCTCCGCCAGCGCATCGAGTCCAACTACTTCTCGGCCGCCGTCCTCGCCCCCGAGGCGCCCGCGGTGGAACTGCTGAGCGAGGCGAAACGCCAGGGCGACATCAGCGTCGAGGACCTCAAGGAGACGTTCTACATCTCCTACGAGATGGCGGCCCACCGCTTCACGAACCTGGCCACGGTCCACCTGGACATTCCCGTCCACTTCCTGCGAACCGACCCCGAAGGCGTGATCACCAAGGCGTACGAGAACGACGGGCTTCCGTTCCCGGTGACCTCCGACGGGGGACTGGAGGGAGAGCGGGTTCCCCGCCAGTGGGGAGCCCGGCAAGCCTGGGGAGCCGAGGGGCACTTCCTGTTGCACGAGCAGTACACGGTGCTCGACGTGGGCGAGTACTTCTGCATCACCTACATAGAGACCGAGCATGATCGCTACCCCTATGCGATCACGCTGGGCACGACGGTCGAGCACGCCCAGCACTTTCGCGGCTCCGAGACGCTTCGGCGTGAGCACGCCCGCTCCAGGGACGTGGAGCCCGACCCCCGGCTCGTGCGCGACTGGGAGAGCGTGGCCTGGCCGTCGGCGGCCGAGCGCAGCCATGTGCTGTCGGCGCTGCCACCGTCGCAGCGCTCCTTCGTGCCGTTCCCCGGCATCGACCTGCTCGACGTCTACCGCTTCCTGGACCGGCAGAGGCGTCGCCGCCAGGCCTAGGGCTCGCTGGTGCACGGCCGCGTCGTGTAGCCTCGCCTCCGACACAGCGCATGCCTGAGACCGCCGCCACCATCCGCGTCCCCGCCAACCACCTGCTCGGACCTCTGGTGGGCGAGCACGACGCCAACCTCCGCCAGCTCGAGAGCGCCTTCCCCGGCAGTCGCATCCATCTGAGGGGCAACGAGGTAAGCGTCCTCGGGGACGAGGCCGAGACCGTCGCCCGGGCCTTCGAGGAGCTGATCCTGCTCCTCGAGCACGGGCAGCGCCTCGACGGCCGCACCATCGACCGTACGATCGACATGGTGCGCAGCAACGTCCGAGCCTCGGAGGTCCTGACCCACGATGTGCTGAGAACGGCCGGAGGGCGGGTTGTGCGCCCGAAGTCGGCCGGACAGAAGCGCTACACCGACGTGATGGGCCAGAGCATCATCACCTTCGGGATCGGGCCGGCCGGAACGGGCAAGAGTTGGCTGGCGGTTGCGATGGCCGTGCGGGCGCTCAACGACGGCGAGGTGACCCGCATCATCCTCACCCGTCCCGCGGTCGAGGCGGGGGAGAGGCTCGGATTCCTCCCCGGCGACCTGATGGCCAAGGTCGATCCCTACCTGCGCCCCCTCTACGACGCGCTGTACGACATGGTGGGCAGCGAGGGAATGGAGCGGCTTCTGGAGCGCGGCGCCGTCGAGGTGGCGCCACTGGCGTTCATGCGGGGCCGCACGCTCAATTCGAGCTTCATCATCCTCGACGAGGCCCAGAACACCACCCCCGAGCAGATGAAGATGTTCCTGACCCGCATCGGCTTCGGCTCCCGGGCTGTGGTCACCGGCGATGTCACCCAGGTGGACGTGGACGGCGGGCGCAGCGGCCTGGCCGGCATCGAGGAGCTGCTGGGAGGCATCGAGGGAATCGGGTTCGTCCATCTGAGCAGCCGCGACGTCGTTCGTCACCGCATCGTCGCCGACATCGTCACCGCCTACGACCGGGTCGGGCTCACGCGCGGAGACTCCGCCTAGATGGTGACAGCGTCCTCCTCGGACGAACCTGCCCGCGGAGCGGTGGTCCGCGCCTTCGACGAGACCTCCGGGCCGGCAGCAGGAAACGACCTGGTGGACACCGAGCGCTGGGCCAGGCTGGCCCGAGCCGTGCTGCGCGACGAGGGGGTCGCCTCCGGCGAGCTGGGCCTGCGGTTCGTGGACACCGGCGCCATGGCCGAGCTCAACCTGGCCCATATGGGCACGGCCGGACCCACCGACGTTCTCGCCTTTCCCATAGACGGCGGCCACGGCGGCGCGCCCGCATCCGGACCGACCGTGCTGCTGGGCGACGTTGTGGTCTGTCCCGCATACGCGGCACGAACCAACGGCGGCCCCGCCGCATCCGGCAACCCGCGGCCAACCGGCGGCCCCGCGGACGAGTTGGCCCTGCTGGTCGTGCACGGCGTGCTGCACGTACTGGGATACGACCACGCCCACGAAGCGGAGGCCGCAGCCATGCAGACCCGCGAACAGCAGCTCTTGGCTGCACACCACCGACAACCGTGACCGGCCAGAACGAGCCCGGTGCCGGCCCGATGTCGCGTCTAGTTCGAAGACGGGTCGCACGGGTGAGGAACGGGGCGCCGCCGGTCAGCGAGGACGAGTTGATCGCCCTCACCGACGCCGCGGCCGAGGCAGACGCCATCGAGGACGCCGAGCGCGACATGATCGCCTCCGCCCTTGCCTTGGACCGCACCGTGGTTCGTGAGGTCATGGCGCCCCGCGCCGACATGGTCACCGTCGACGCAGACATGACGGTGACTGCCTCGCTCGAGATCGCCATCAGCCGCGGCCTCAGCCGTCTTCCGGTGTGCCGGAACGACATCGACGACGTCGTCGGCGTCGTGCTGCTGAAGGATCTGGCCCGCACCGAGCGCTCGGGCGGCGGCGACCGTCCCGTCCAGGAGTCGATGCGCCGCGCCATGTTCGTGCCCGAGACCAAGCGGGTGGACGAGCTGCTCTCCGAGATGCGCACCGCCGGAGGGCACCTGGCCATCGTCGTCGACGAGTACGGGGGCACGGCCGGTCTCGTCACCCTCGAAGACCTCGTCGAGGAGCTGGTGGGCGAGATCGTCGACGAATTCGACCGGCCCGAGCCGCTCATGGAGCCCCTCGCGGGCGGCGAGGCGCTGGTGCACGGCCGCATGCCGGTCGACCAGCTGAACACCCTCGTCGGAGCGGCCTTGCCCGACGACGACTGGGACACCGTCGGCGGCCTGATATTCAGCACGCTGGGCCATGTGCCCGAAGTGGGCGAGACAGTGGAGGTCGACGGCCTCAGGCTGCGGGTGGAGCACATGGAGGGCCGCCGCATCACCCGGGTCAGACTCACCCGCACATGACAAAGACCGATCCCGGGCTCGGCGGTCACCGGTGCGGGATCGTCGGGCTGGCGGGCCGTCCCAATGCGGGCAAGTCGACGCTGATCAACAGGATCGTCGGGCAGAAGGTGTCGATCGTCTCCGACAAGCCCCAGACGACCCGCACCGAGCTGCGGGGGGTGCTCACCCGCCGTGACGCCCAGATGATCCTGGTCGACACACCCGGCATACACAAGCCCCGCACCGCGCTCGGGCGCCGGATGAACGCCGCCGCCAACGAGGCGCTGCACGGAATCGACGTGACGTGCCTGGTGATCGACGCATCGGCTCCCTACGGCCGCGGCGACGCCTTCATCGCCCGGTCGCTGCCGGCGGACTCCGTCGTGGTCGTGACCAAGGCCGACCTGGTGGGACCGCAGACGATGCTGGAACAGCTCGCAGCGCTGGGAGAGTTGGACTTCGAGGCCTACTATCCGGTGAGCGGGCGTACCGGCCAGGGTGTCGAGGCGCTGGTGGAGCACCTTGTAGACCGCCTGCCCGAGGGCCCGGCCCTCTACCCCGCAGACACAGTCTCGGATGCCCCGGAGGCCTTCCGGGTAGCCGAGCTGGTGCGGGAACGGCTCCTGGCCGCCACCCGCGACGAGTTGCCCCATTCGATCGCGACCCGGGTGACGGAATGGGATTGGCCCCTGATCCGTTGCGAGATCATCGTCGAGCGCCCCTCCCAGAAAGCGATCGTGATCGGCAAGGGCGGATCGATGCTCAAAACGGTCGGGACGGCGGTGCGCCCGCAGCTCCCTGAAGGCGTCTACCTGCAACTCACAGTACGGGTGGACAAGAACTGGCAACAACGCCTCGCGTAGTGGCGACGGCGCGGCGGGTCACGCGGTAGCTTCACGGTGATGATCACTGCGGAGTTGGACTTGGACCGCGTCCCCTCGCATGTCGCGTGCGTGATGGACGGCAACGGGCGCTGGGCCCTGTCTCGGGGCCTGCCCCGCACCGAGGGTCACCGGGCCGGCGAGGAGGCGCTGTTCGACGTGGTGGACGGGGCTCTCGACATCGGTGTCGAGTGGCTCACCGTGTATGCGTTCAGCACTGAGAATTGGCGGCGCCCACCCGACGAGGTCCGCTTCCTGCTCGAATTCAACGAGGACATCCTGCTGAGGCGCCGGGACGACCTGCACGAGCGGGGCGTGCGGATCCGGTTCGTGGGACGCCGCGACCGCCGGGTGCCCAAGAAGCTGATCCAGCTCATGGACGACGCCGTGGAACTGACCAGGCGCAACCGCCGTATGACCCTCACGATCGCCTTCAACTACGGCGGGCGGGCAGAGATCGTCGACGCGGTCAGGGCGGTCGTGAACTCCGGGATATCGGCCGACAGGATCACCGAGCGCACCATCGCCTGCCGCCTCTATGACCCTGAGATGCCGGAGCCCGACCTGATGATCCGCACCTCCGGAGAGTTCCGCACCTCCAACTTCCTGCTCTGGGAGCTGGCCTACAGCGAGCTGTACTTCACCGACACCGCGTGGCCCGACTTCCGCCGCGGCGACCTCTATCAGGCGATAAGGGTCTACCAGGAGCGTGAGCGGCGGTTCGGGCAGGTCTCGCCCAACGGCGCGAACTCGGCCATCACGTCCAACGGCGACGGCTGAGAGGCCGCGGCGTGGCCCTCTACCGCGACGAGGCGGTGGTGCTGCGCACCTGGAAGCTGGGCGAGGCAGACCGCATCGTGAACTTGCACACCCTGGCTCATGGCAAGGTCCGCGCCGTGGCCAAGGGGGTGCGGCGCACCCGCTCGAGGTTCGGCGCCCGCCTGGAGCCGGCCTGCCACGTGGCGGTGCAGCTGTACCGTGGCCGCGGCGAGCTCGACACCCTCACCCAGGCTGAGACCATCGACCGCTTCACGAGCCTCCGGTCCGACCCCGACAGGTTCGCCCGCGCCTCCGCCATGCTGGAGGCCGTCGATCATCTGGCGCCCGAGACCGGCGGCGACCCCGACCGCCATCTGATGCTCGTTCGGGCCCTGACCACCCTGGACCGCGTCGACAGCGAAATGGTCGTGGCGGGATTCTTCCTGAAGCTGCTGGCACTGGAGGGCGTGCAGCCCGAGCTCGACAGCTGCGTGGCCTGCGGAGCGGGCGAGCCCTTCGAGGCTCTCGACATCGAAGCCGGCGGCGTGCTGTGCCACCAGTGCCGCCATGGTCGGCCGATCAGCCGGGAGGGCCTGGAGATGCTCCGCCAGATCCTCGGCGGCCGGCTGGGAGCGGCACTGCGCCGGCCGGCCGACGACGCCACCGCCGAGGTGACGGCCATCGCCACCGCGGCGATCGAGTCCCATCTGGAGCGGCAGCTGCGATCGGTGGCCGTGCTGGACCGCACTTAGCTCTTAACCTTGCCGTCTGTGACAGAGTCCCGCCCAGACCCGGAATTGTTCGACGCCATCGTCAACCTCTGTGTGCGGCGCGGCTTCGTGTTCCGCTCCGCGGAGATCTACGGCGGCTTCCGCTCGGCCTACGACTACGGACCGCTGGGAGTGCTGCTGCTGCGCAATGTCAAGGAGCAGTGGTGGCGATCGATGGTGCAACTGCGCCACGACGTGGTCGGCCTGGATGCTTCGATCCTGTCGCCGCCCGCAGTGTGGGAGGCCTCCGGTCATCTCGAGAACTTCACCGACCCGATGGTGGACTGCCGCGCCTGCGGGATTCGTCACCGTTCCGACAAGCTGGAGGATCCGGATACCTGCCCCGAGTGCGGCGCGCGGGGCCAGTTCACCGAGCCCCGGCAGTTCAATCTCATGTTCGCCACCCACGCCGGGCCGGTGGCCGACTCCGCGGCGCAGGTCTACCTCCGCCCCGAGACGGCCCAGGGCATGTTCATCAACTTCGCCAACGTCCTCCGGACCAGCCGCAAGAGCCCACCTTTCGGCATCGCCCAGATCGGGAAGTCGTTCCGCAACGAGATCACGCCGGGCAACTTCGTGTTCCGCACCCGCGAGTTCGAGCAGATGGAGATGGAGTACTTCGTACCGCCGGACGAGGCCACAGCCTGGTTCGAGCACTGGTGCGAGGCCCGCCACCAGTGGTACCTGGACCTGGGCATCAACCCCGAGATGCTGCGGCTGAGGGCCCACGACGCCGACGAACTGAGCCACTACTCGTCGGCCACCGCCGACGTGGAGTTCCTGTTCCCCTGGGGCTGGGACGAGCTCGAGGGCATCGCCAACCGGGGCGACTACGACCTGCGCTGCCACTCCGAGCGCTCGGGCGAGCGTCTCGAGTTCTTCGATCCGGCCACCGGCGAGCACTACGCGCCCCATGTGATCGAGCCGGCCGCGGGCGCGACCCGGGCCGCCATGGCGTTCCTGATGGACGCCTACCACACCGAGGTGGTCAACGACGCCGAGCGGGTCGTGCTCCGGCTCGACCGCCGGCTGGCGCCGTACCAGGTGGCGGTGCTGCCCCTGTCGCGCAAGGACGTGCTGGTGCCCGTGGCGCAACGGGTGTTCGACCTGCTCAAGGGCCGCTGGAGCTGCGACTACGACGAGACCCAGGCCATCGGGCGCCGCTACCGGCGCCAGGACGAGATCGGCACGCCGCTGTGCGTGACCGTCGACTTCGACACCCTCGACGACGACGCGGTCACGGTGCGCGACCGCGACTCCATGGCCCAGGACCGGGTAGGCATCGACCGGCTCGTCGACTACCTCACCGACCGGCTCCAGTAATCCACCGCCGGCGGGCGGTTCGGTGTCGGGCCGGACTGGTATGTTCGGCCGGGATGGGGATCGTCGACGACGACATTGCCAGGGTTCGGGCGGCCACCGACATCGTCGCGATCATCGGCGAGCACACCGAGATCAAGCGGTCCGGGAGGCAGTGGATGGCACGCTGCCCGCTGCACGGCGAGCGCACACCGTCAATGTCGGTGTCACCCGACAAGGGCGTGTACTACTGCTTCGGCTGCCAGCGCAGCGGCGACGCCATCACCTTCGTGCAGGAGATCGAGGGACTCGACTTCGGGGGTGCGGTCGAGATGCTGGCCGGACGGGCCGGGATCCAGCTGCACTACACCAGCCGCGACGAGGGCGCGGCCCGGAGCCGTCGGCGACGGCTGCTGGAGGCGGTGGCCAAGGCCCGGGACTTCTACCACCAGCGGCTGCTCGACGGGCGCGACGCAGGATCGGCCCGGCACTATCTCAGATCCCGAGGCTACGACGGCGACCTCGTGCGCCGCTGGAAGATCGGATGGGCGCCGGACGGCTGGGACCATCTGGCGAAACACCTGAGGCTCTCCGACGAGGACCTGCGCGACTCGGGCCTCGGGTTCGTGAACCGCGGCGGGCGCCAGCAGGACTTCTTCCGGGGCCGGATCCTGTTCCCCATCAGCGACGAGCGGGGCGATCCGGTCGGCTTCGGTGGCCGGATCATGCCAGGGGTCGAAGGCCCCAAGTACCTGAACACCTCGACCGACGCCAAGACCTACGACAAGAGCCGGGTGCTGTACGGGCTGCACGAGCACCGCAAGCAGATCGTCAAGGCGGGCCAGGCGGTGGTGTGCGAGGGCTACACCGACGTGATCGGATGCACGGAGGCCGGCATCGAGCTGGCCGTGGCCACCTGCGGCACCGCCTTGACGGAGGAGCATGTGCGGTTGCTGAAGCGGTTCTCCGCCGGCCGGCTGGTGCTGGCCTTCGACGCCGACGCCGCGGGAGCC
Organism: Acidimicrobiia bacterium; assembly: GCA_022828135.1. Classification (GTDB taxonomy): domain Bacteria; phylum Actinomycetota; class Acidimicrobiia; order Acidimicrobiales; family Aldehydirespiratoraceae; genus Aldehydirespirator. The sequence goes on from JAJEJB010000035.1 coordinate 119,369, forward strand.
GCGGCCGCAGGCCGCGTCTACGCCTGGGAGCGCGAGTACGAGCTGGAGGTGCTGGTGGCCGACCTGCCTCCCGGCAAGGATCCCGGAGATCTGGGTCGCTCCGAACCGGAGACTCTCCATGGGGCGATCGAGAACGCCCTGCCCTTCCTGCAGTTCCGGGTGGACCGGGCCCTGGCCGGCGCGGACCTGTCCACTATCGAGAGCCGGGCCCGGTCCGCGGAGAGGGCGGTGGCCGTGGTCAACGAGCATCCCGACCCGATGGTGCGCGACCCCCATGTGATCGAGATCGCCGACCGTTGCCATGTGGATCCCGACCATCTGCGCCGCTTCGCGGCCGGCGGACCGAGCATGGCGCCGGCTCGTGCCGCGGACGGCGACAGGTTCCGGCCCCCGGCCGGTGAGCGCCTGACTCCCGAGGACGAGGCGCTGCAGTTGGCCATTCACCGGCCGGGTGAGGTGGCCCGTCGTCTGCACTCCACCCTGTTCGGAGATCCGGTGCACCGCGAGGCCTTCGAGGCCCTCGAGCGCACCGGGGGAGTGGTGGAGGCGTCTGATCGGGTGTCGGGGCCGGCGGCGCAGCTGCTGCACCGGCTGGCCGTCGACCCGGGCAACGCGTCCGTCGAGGATGTGCTCGCCCGAGTGGCCCGCCTCACCTCCGGCCGCGCCATGAACGACCTGCGCCGCATGGCGGCCTCCGCCGACGATCCGGCCATGCGCCAGCAGTACAGCACCAGCGTCGCCTGGCTGAAGTCTCGGTCCGAGCAGCTCGATGAGCGGAACACCCGCGCCGACACCCTGGCGGTCCTTCTGCCGTGGCTGATCGAGCATGGACGCCGATCCGAGGCGTCCGTGTCGGGGGCGCTGGTAGCCTCACAGGCTGATCCGGGGTAGCTCAACTGGCAGAGCAAGCGGCTGTTAACCGCTAGGTTGTGGGTTCGAGCCCCACCCCCGGAGCCTTTGAGTGAGGGTATAATCCTAGTTCAGATGCTATTTTTGGACTGATCTGTTCTTCAGTTATCCAACAATTTATCCAACTCATCTGTGTTGTACCGGGACTTGACACCGGGACTTGACACCCGGGTGATGCAACAACATACGGCTCTGAACTCTCAACGAAGGTACGCAGACTAGGACTACTCCACCGATCTGAGGATTGCCCGATTGAGTTGCTGCTGACAGCGGGGCGACCAGTTGCTTGCGGAGGGAGCTGCAACTACGCGGGCTATGGCCCCAGTGCTGGCCGATGCCGGTGACGGCGATGGTCGCGGGCCGGTGGGCATCGCCGCCCGGAACCTCTTGTGAGGTTCGACAGGCGATTCCACACTTGGACGTGGATATGTCGGTAGAACTGCTCGGTGCCGTCGGCCACGGTACGGAGGATCCCGTCCGCTGTCACTCCTCGGGTCAGGTCCTGTCACCTATGGACAATAACTGCGGGGGGTGGTGATACTGCGGTCACTCGGGACGGTCTTCTTCGGCCTCATCGGCGTACTGCCCGTACGCGAGTCCTCTCACGTACGGTTCTTGGGCGAGCAGATTGCCGAGTTCGGCGAGATGTTCGGCGTCCCAATTGAGCACCGATGCGACCGCCTCGTCCCAGCGGCGGCGCACGTCGCAGTAGCCGTCACGGAACTGCGGCACCTCTGTGTAGCGGGTTGCCTCCCAGCAGCAAGCCAACGTCTCACGGATGCGATCATCCTCCAGGTCAGGGATCGGGATGTCGCGCCAAACGGCGGGGTTGTAGAACGGGAATCTCAGCTTCTTGCCCGGACACCGCAGGATCAGCAACCGTCCGGGGGTGGAGTTCAGGAACACTGCGGCAGCCTTCGCCTGCGCCGCGTTCAAGCCGGTGACGGGCATCCAGCCCTGCCCGACATAGCGTTCATCGGACGCGACCGCGGTAAGCGGTGCCGTCGATAGGCCGTGTCCCATTGACACCAACAGATGTCCTGCCTTCTCCAGGATCGGGGGTTCGCCAGGTTTCTTCCACTCCCACTCTGCGTCGGGGTGGGCCTCGATCCGCTGCTGGCCGTCCGCTCCCTTGGATTGCAGCACGGGGAACGGCTCGAAGTCGCCGCTGGGCTGCTTGTTGTAGTCGTCACGCATGGCTTGTCCTGTCGCGTGTACTGCTAGCTCTTCGTGTCTCGCCGACTTCCCGTCTTGCGGTAGTCGGCGTAGAGCGGCGGCAGCGTGGCGTGCACCATCACCTGTCGCTGTCTGCTTTGTGCTTCGCTCTGCGGTATTGGGCGCTGAGCGTTGGCCCGGTCTTGTGCACCGCTCTCTCTCTCTGCAGCGCTGCGAGGTCATCGTGCTCGGCGAACTGAGCGGCGACGGCAGCGAGTTCGGGGGATCGCCACACCGCGGCGGTCCAGTCGCCCGCAGCGACCCTCTCGGCGGGCCATAGCGACACCTCGCCCCACCCGTCGGGCAGCGTCCCGTCTTCGGTGGACAGCAGATGCGAGTGCAGCGTGTCGGTGTCGTGCTCGTCTGTGGGGAACCGGTCCAGCGCGATGATCCGTGTCGGAGGATGCGGCTCGTCGCAGGCGAGGCCGAGGGCCTGACCGCCGACGACAGAGCCGAGCTGGTGCGGCTGCGCAAGCGCTGCGCCGAGTTGGAGACGGGGGCGTGATGTGCTCAAACGATCGACGGTCTTCTGGGTCAGGGAGGCAACGCGATGACAGCG
>JAJEJB010000029.1 GCA_022828135.1 Acidimicrobiia bacterium
GCGTCCCGCGTACGGCGATGCGACGTCGGCGAACTATGCCGACTTCGGCAGCGTCTACGGGACGCTCACCTTCAATCCCGGCGAGACGTCGAAGACGGTCACGGTGAGCCTGACCGACGACACTCAGTCGGAGGGCGACGAAACGTTTGTCTTCTCGCTCTTCGGCGCGGTCCAGGCGAGGCTCAGCGACAGGGAGGCGGTCGGCACGATCATCGACAACGACTAGCCTCGCAAGCAGTCGCAGGTTCGAAGCCTCGGGCAGCGTCAGCGGTGCCGACTGGTGCCGCGACGCCGCCCGGGCCGATGGCTGGCGAGTCCGTCGGCCCCTCTCACCAGAGGGCTTGTGGGGGCGGGCCTGACTTGACGGCCTCGCGGCGCTCGAACAACTCCTCGGCCGCAGCCTGCGCCTCGGCAGCGACGGCGGCCACGTCAACTGAGACCACCTCGCCGGCTTGCACCAGGCGGCGCCCCTGTACCCACACGTCGCTCACGTCGTGGGCGTGGGCGGTGAACACCAGGTGGGCAACGGCGTTGAAGTGCTGGCCGTGCATCACCGGCACGAAGTGCAGCCCGCCGATGTCGACCATGGCGATGTCGGCGTCCTTGCCGGCTTCGAGGGTGCCGGTCATGTCGTCGAGGCCGAGCGCCGCCGCGCCGGAGCGGGTGGCCATGTCGAGCATGTCCCAGGGGTCGGCGGCGGCCGGGTCGAGGGTGCTGACCTTGGCCAGCAGCGACGCGAACTTCATCTCGCCGAGCATGTCGAGGTTGTTGTTCTCCTTCTCGCCGTCGGTGCCGAGGCCCAGGGTCATGCCCGAGGCCCGGTAGTGGTCGATGCGGGCCGGGCCGGAGGCGATCTTCATGTTGGAGCACGGGCAGTGGGTGGCCGCGGTGCCGGTGCGGGCCATCAGCTCGACCTCGCGGTCGTCTAGCCACACGCAGTGGGCCACCACGGTCTGCTCACCGAGGATCCCCCGGTTGTAGAACTCCTCGATGGGCCTCCGTCCGAACTGGCGCAGGCTTTCCTGCACCTCCCACACCGTCTCCGAGGAGTGGGTGTGGATGCCGGTGTCGAACTCCTCGGCCAGCGCGGCGGCGTCGCGGAACATTTGCGGCGAGCAGTAGAACATGTGCTCGAGGCCGACCCAGGCCCTCACCCGGCCGCCGGCGGCTCGGCGGTGGGTCTCCAGCAGGCGGCGGTTGGACTCGAGGGTCTCGAAGTAGTCGTAGCGGTCGGCGGTGTAGGGGGCCAGCGTGGCCCGGATGCCGATGCGCTCGGCGGCTTCGGCGGAGCCCTCCATGAACCGCCACATGTCGAGCACCGAAGTAGTGCCGCCGCGCAGGCACTCGGTGTAGGCCATGTATGAGGCCGCTTTGGCGATCTCGGGGGTGAGCGCCCGATGGGCCGGGTCGACATAGTTCTCCAGCCACTCGAACAGGGCGAGCTGCTCGGCGGTGCCCCGCAGCAGCCCAGAGTGCAGGTGGGCATTGTGCATGCCGGGGATCACCACATGGCCGGCCGCATCGACCACCGGCACGCTCGCGGCCGCCGGATGGGCCGCCACCTCCTCAACGCTGCCAACGGCGGTGATCTTGCCGTCCACCACCAGCACCGAGCCGGGATCATGGCTGACCCGTTGACCCTCCAACGGCAGCACAATGCCGCCGGCAATCAAGAAAGAAGTGCCACTATCGCTTCCACCCACCGCGCCAACCTTCCCGGAGACAACGCCAACAAGCCCAGTCTGCTACACCCCACGACACCAACCCCACCCGGCCCGCGCTCACATCTCGGGCTGCCGGCCGATAGTCCGTCTGACGCTTCACGCGTCGATACACCGCTGGAGCGGTGGCCGCTCGGAACGCGGCGGACGCTTCCGCACCCTCGATGCACTGCTGAACGGGCTGCGACGCCGACACGGCAGGCGGTCAGATGCCGAGACGCCCGACCAGCGTCTCGATGCGAAGACCGATCGCTGAGGAATCCAGCCAGGTCCGCAACTCAGCACGGGCCGCAGCGTTGGTGACTGACCTGCCCTCGGCCCGAAGCCGGCGCTGGAACCGTCCAAACCGAGCGGCAGCCTGGTAGGTGGCCTGATGGCCGGCGACCGCCAACTCCCGATGCGCCGTCAGCTTCGGATCGTAAGAGGGCACTGGCAGACGCCAGAGGTGCTTGTGGAGATCTCGGGCACCGTACTGGCCCTTGGACATGTAGGGCTTGACTGCGTCCGCCAGAGTCCGCGAGTTGATGACTGCCGAGAGGAAGCATGCCTCGGCCAATCCTGAACAGTCGATCCGATACAGCGAACTGTCCACTATGGCCGAACTGGCGATGAGTGCCACGGCGGTGGGCTGACCCGACTTCGAGTACAGGAGACGAGCCTCGTGTACCGGCATCTGGGACTCGAGCTTTCCGAAGTAGTCGATCTGGTCAAGGAGGCTGAGCTTGTTGTGGCCAGACTTGTGCTGCTCCCAGAGCTGCTCGATGGTCCGCCAACGCCGGCGCGCCCGCTCGCCGACCTTGAGATAGTCGAGGGTTCCGTCAGCCTGCCGGGGCACCGAATCGTCGCCTGCTCTGATCGGGAGAACCGCCTGACAGGGCTCCATCGTCACGAACGGCGCGATCGTGTCGCCGCGGTGAACCTCAAACACATGCTCGCCCTCGACCGAGCCGACGACCTCCAAGTCGGAGACATCGAGGTCCTTCCACGGCTGCTTCTCTTGCGGGGACCGCACCGTCGATACCTGGTACACCCCGCGAGCCAGCGAGATCTCCGACGGCCAGGCCTTCACGAAGAAGAAGCGACGCGGCATGAGCGACGCCCCCTGCTTGGCCCGGTCGGCATAGGGCGACAAGTCCGACCCCCTCGCCGCGCCAACGGTCGGTGTGCGCGTGTTCGGCCCTCCCACCGGACCTTCCCACAGCACGACTTGATCCGGCAGGGGCTTGTCGCCCTGGCTGCGGCGAGCGAACACCACCGAGCCCGGCACGGGGAAGAAGTCGTTCGGCACGATCCTCTCCAGATCCCACGGCGGCTCGCTCAGATCGGCCAGCACGGAGCCCCATCGCCCGCTGCGCCACTTGCGGTACTGGTCCTGCCCGAGCGCGGAGTGCGGCATCACCATGGCCGAACGCCCGCCCTCAGCCAGGTACAGATCGAAGCAGCGAGCGTAGAACAGCGCGGCGAGATCCTGGTGCGGTGCATACTTTCCGCCAGCCCAGATCTCATAGAGGCCCGCCGATAGCTGCCGAAGCGAGTCACGGATGCTTGCCTCGGCCTGGCTGTAGGTGAGCCAGGGCGGATTGCCAACGATCCGATCGACCCTTCCTTCGACGGTGGTCAACCACCAGGGCCGCACCAGGTTGCGGGTGTAGTACGCCCAGACGTGGTTGCGGTTGCGGGCGTGGAGTCCTCTGAGAGTGTCGAGTGTCTGCGACAGCACATCGCGGTCGCGGCCCACTGTCACATTGAACTCGTCGAGAACGGTCACCGGATCGAGACCAGCGGCCACTTCGGTCGCAGCGCGGATCATCAGACGGTCGAAGCGCCCGCGCTGCGCCACCAGGCGCTTCGGGAAGGCCAGTTGAAGCGTGCCCTCCCCAGAGTGCTCTGGCAGAACCTCGACATGTATGTCGGGCGCGTCGCCCAGCAGGGTTCCCGCGTCGGAGCGCAGCTGCATGCTGTCGCCGAGATACACGGGAACAGCCAGTTCACCAACGTTGGCTGCGCTCCCGATCACTTCGCGCGCCGCCAGCACCCAGGTGGCCCTGGCGAGATGTACCGCCACCGGATGTATATCGACGCCGATCACCGACCGCTGCAAGCCAGCGAGGGCGTCCTCGGGAGTCATGCCCGTTCGGTCTGCGGCTGCGGTGTAACGGACAACCGCCGCCCTCAGGAACGTGCCGGAGCCGCAGGCCGGATCGAGCACCCGCTGCGACAGCGGCTCATCCACCACATCGCCGACCACCGCCTCGGCGAGCCAGTCGGGTGTGTAGTACTCGCCGAGGCGCTTGCGCTCCCCCGGCCCGATGACGCTCTGGTAGAGAACCCGGGCGACGTCGTAGTCGGCCGAGGCCCAGTCGAACCGCGCCACCCAGCGGGCCAGCGAGGCAACCTCCTCGGAACCCGAGTCGAACTCGACCGGCCAGCCGAAGAAATCCGACTCCACCACGCCCGCCACCCCCACGGAGTCAACGAACGCCGAGCCGTCGAGCAAGTGGCCGGGATTCCTTTCGGCGCGGTCCTCCAAGCTCACACCGAACGCGGCCTGCACGGCCAACGCCACAACCGTCGACAGGTAGGTGTGGCGCACGAACAACTCGTCGAGATCGGCCTCGGCGTTCACAGCCTCCCCGAGAGCAACGGCAAGCAAGGTCTGCCACAGTTCACGCTTGACAGCTACGGTCGGCGAGTTGCGATTGACGCCATAGAGGGCTTGGAGAGCAGCAATGTGGCCTCGTGCCCGCAGACTGGCACCGAATGCCGCCGCGACAAGATCGGGCGCGGGCGCGCGCTGATGCCCGGGAAGCACCTGGGTGCGTGAGGTGATCCACTCGATCCAGTCGGATGCGCCACTGGCATCACGCAGCATGAACGTGGACTCGGGCACTACCTCTTCCGCAGCTTCGCCAGGCAGGCGCACAAACCAGTTTCGGCCGTCAGTGAGGACCCCTAATCGAGCTTCGGCCCCGGGCCGGGTGAGATATTCTTCGAGCTGGGCGAGATGTGTCGGATCGGGATTGGTGCCCGATCCCGCCGTGCGGCGCTTGACCTCGATGATCAGGTCCTCAGTTCGGATGTCGTTCCGGTCGGCTTCAGGCGGACGGCGGCACGGGAAGCAATCCCCGCTGCCACCAACAAGTCGACGATGCCAGCCACGAGGTCAGCTTCGCTGGAACGGACCTCGGCGGGCTGGTTGGTGGCCATCGCGTGGAGATGCAGCAGCCGCTCTGCGGCCGACTCCGCCGCAGAAAGGCCGGAGTCGAGCGTGGCGGCATCGAGCACGCTCGATTGGGAAGTCTCCGACGCAGGTTTCACCGCCGACCCGGAGTTGACCGTCCTTGAGGAGGATCGAGACGACATTGGGCACACCATAATGACCCGCACACCTGCGACCAGGGACAGCAGCGACCCGCCCGCATCTTCAGGGGTACCCAGGCATAGCAGGCGACCTGGACCGGGTGCTGGAACCGCCACACCGCCAAGCACGCGCCGACGGCGCGTCCGCTGTGCAGGTCCCGGCGCGACGTTCGGCGTGCGGGCGAGAGCAAGCTCAGTGGGAGGCGAGTACCACGTTGTCTAGGACCTCGCTGTCGCCGGTGCGAACGTACCACTCCCAGCGGCATCCGTCGGGGTCGGTGACCCACGTCTCGGACTTCTCCGCGTAGCAGCACTGCGTGTCGTCCACCCCAGTTGTTTCAAGGCCCTCGGCGCTGAGGCGGCGCTCGGCCTGCATCACCTGCTCGACCGTCTCGGTCTCCACCCCGAGGTGGTTGATGGTGCCGCCCACGCCGCCGGCGCCGCAGCAGTCGTCGGCGCTGTCGGCCGTCTCGAAGAGCACCAGCTTCAGCGGCGGCTCGTCGATGGCGAAGTTGGCGTATCCCGGCCTGCGCCGGGCCGGCTCGGTGGCGAACATGCGCGAGTAGAAGTCCACGGCCTCGTCGATGTCGGCCACGTTCAAAGCCAGTTGCAGCCTCATGTCATGCCTCCTACGTCTAGGCGATTCCACGGCTAGGTATACAGCCCCCGCCCGCGGATGCGGCTCAACGCCCCGCACATCGGCCTCAATCGGCTGCGGTCCACGGGCATCATGCCGCGGTGAGGGACTCGGCGACGCCCCGCGCGACACGGTCTGCGACCGCGCTCGGCGCGAGGCGCGCCACCTTGCCGTCGGGCAGCATCGCCACCCAGCGGTCCACCTTCGGAAGCTCCAGCGTCAACTCCGTCGCTCCGGGCGAACGCTCGTAGGCATGTGACCACATGCGATTGCCGGCCGGGTCCGGCATCGACCAGAACACAGACGGCCCCGCATCGAGTCCGGTCGCTCCGCACAGTTCTGGACTTCTGTAGCCCGTCCAGGCCAGGAACCGGTTGCGGCCCAAGCCGGGCACCTCGACGTCGATGCGAAACAGCCAGGAGTTGCCCGAAGAGTCACGCCGCGACAAGGCAACGTAGTCGTCCAGTGACAACTCGGCGTCATACCAGCGGGTGTCGATATCGCCGGTGCCGCCCAGCGCAGCGTCAACGGCCTCGCCAACCAGGGAGAACAGCAAGCGCACCGCGTCGTTCCAGATGTCGGCACGGCGCTGCTGTGCCTTGCGCAGCAACTGTTGGTCGGCGTCGTAACCCTGTTGGCGCTTCGCGGCGCGCTCCAAGTCCTGAAGAGAATGCTCCGCCCGGTCGAGGATCAGCTCGGCCAGAGGCTCAAGGTCACCGCCGAGGTCCGACTCCGCCAGTGCGTCGTAGTAGCGCAGACGGTCCGCGCGCCTGATGATCACACTCGGAAGGCCCGCTCGAATCAACTCGAGGTTCATCACGGCTCGGGCAGTGCGCCCGTTGCCATCTCTGAAGGGGTGGATGTGGGTCAGCCAGGCGTGCAGGACGATGGCGCGCAAGATGGCCAAGGAGCCGGCCTGGGCGCGCGACCAGCGCTCCCAGTCCTCCATCGCGTCCACCACCTGACTCCAGGTCTCGGGCGGCGTATGCGGCGAGCCCGAAATGCGCACCGGTCTCGACCGGAACAGGCCCGCCGACGGACCGCCGCCGAGCACCAGGCTGTGCAGCTCCTTCACCTGTCGGCAGTCCGTGGGCGTGCGGTCTCGCGCCAGGACCACCATGTGTTCGAGCGCCTTCGACAGGTTGATCGCATCCGCGGTGTAGGCCGGATCGTGGCCGGTGACGGTGATGCCCCTGCTGACGGCCAACTCGGTCTCGCCAATGCTGAGAGTGCTGCCCTCGATCGCGTTGGACTCGGCAATCTGCTCGAAGCGCTTGTCGCCGAAGTAGTCCCGCAGCGTGGCCTCGGTGAGCGTTCCGCTCTCACGCAGGAGATCCGCCCGCTGCTGCAGGCGGGTCGCGTCCGCTACCACATGGTGGCCGGTGGCTTCGATGGTGTAGGGGCTGGCATCTAGGTTGAACGCCGCCGTCTGCTCGGGCATCGGGTAGAAACTACAGGCCGCTTGACGAGGGAAGCGGACGCTGGGAGGCGAGACAGGTCGTGCGGACCCGATACTCCGAGGATCAGCAGGCTGTCGCCGAGGCCTTCGGCGAACTGTTCGCCCGCGAGGCGAGCACCGATGCGGTGCGGGCCGCCGAGGCGGGGTGCGGGTTCGATGCGGGGTTGTGGCGCACGCTGGCCGCGGCGGGGGCGCCTGGGATGGCGGTGGCCGCCGACTACGGGGGCGGCGGCGGATCGCTGGTGGATCTGGCTGTGATGGTGTACGAATGGGGGCGGCGGATCGCGCCGGTGCCGCTGGTGGAGCACGCCGTGTGTGCCCGGCTGCTGGCCGCAGTCGGCGGGGACTGGCACCGCGACGCGGTCGCGGCGGTGGCTGTCGGCGAGCTGATCGCCACGCTCGCGCCGGGGCCGCTCGACTCCGGCGGCGTTGCCCGGCTGGTCCCCGCCGGCGCGGTGGCCGATGTGGTGGCCGCTCGCCGCGCCGACGATGTGGTTGTCACCCGAAGCCGGCCTCCCGCCACGGCCCGGCCCAACACCGCCGACCTGCCCCTCGCCGACCGCGACCTGTCCGATGCGCAGACCGTCGCATCCGGGGCCGCGGCCGAGGATGCCTGGGAACGGGCCCTGTCGGAGTGGAAGGCGCTGACGGCGGTGGCCTACGCCGGGCTGGCCGCAGAAGTGCTGGCAATGGGGGTGGACTACACCAAACAGCGCCGCCAGTTCGGCGTGCCGGTCGGGTCGTTCCAGGCCGTGCAGCACGGGCTGGCCGACGCGGCCACCCGCACCGAGGGCGCCCGGCTCCTCGCCTTCCGAGCCGTCTGTGCGCTGGAGGCCGAGCTGACGGGCAAGCCAACCCCGCCCATACGGGCGAGGCCGTGGCCTGAGCGGCCCGTGAGCGCAGCGAACAAGAGCGGGAAATACACCGCTGCGACGCATCCGGGCCTCAGCGACTCGCGCTCGCGCTCGGAGGCCGGCCGATCCGACGGGGGGCGGCTCGCCTCTATGGCGCTGCTGTTCGGGGCTGAGTCGGCCCGGTTCGCGGCCGACCGGGCGCTGCAGTATCACGGCGGCTACGGCTACAGCGCCGAATACGACGTGCAGCTCTACTACCGGCGGGCGGCCGGCTGGCTGCTGCAGCTCGGCGAGCCCTCCGCCGAGATCGCCCGGCTCGCCCAGAACGACCTCGGCCCCAAGGCAACCGAGGCCGCTTGATGGATTTCGACTTGACCGCACCGACCGCCGACCCACGCCCGATGGGCATTCCCGAGCTGACCCACGGCCGGCTCATCGGCCGCACTGAAGCCCAACAGGCCGCTTGATGGACTTCGCCATGTCGGCACGGGCCGAAGAGTTCCGGAGCGAAGTCCAGCAGTTCCTGGCCGAGCACGTCGATGCCGAGACCATCGCGGCTGGACGCGACGGCACCATCCACTCGGCTGCCCTACACCGGGCCATCGCCGAGCGGGGCTGGCTGTCGGGCGCGGTGCCGGCCGAGCTGGGCGGGGGCGGCATGGACCCGGTGGAGCTGTGCGTGCTGGTGGAGGAACTGCAGCTCCATCAGGCGCCCGCCGACGCGCTGGGCGTGGCCGTGGTGGCGGTGTCGATGATCCTCGAGCACGGCGGCGAGCACCTGCGCACCGCGGTGGCGCCCCGGCTCATGGCCGGTGAGGCGCTGGCCTGCCTCGGCTACAGCGAGCCCGAGTCGGGCTCCGACGTGGCCGCGGCCCGCACCCGGGCCGAGCGCCGCGGCGACCGCTGGATCATCAACGGCGCCAAGATGTGGACCACCCTGGCCCATGTGGCCGACTATGTGGTGCTGCTCACCCGCACCGATCCCGACGCCCCCAAGCATCGGGGCCTCACCTTCTTCGTGGCCCCCCTCGACGCCGACGGCATCGAGATCCGCCCGGTCGAGACCATGGGCAACGAGCGGTCCAACGCCACCTTCTACGACAACGTGGTGCTGGGCGACGAGTGGCGCCTCGGCGAGGTGAACGACGGCTGGGCGGTGATGAAGACCGCTCTCAAGTACGAGCGGGGCATCGCCGGCGGCCAGTTCCCGTCGCCGCCGGTGATCGAGGCGGCCATCGACTGGGCCCGCGGTGCTTGCCGGGCCGACGGCGCCTCCCTCATCGACGACGACGAGGTGCGCCACAAGCTGGTGCGGGCCGCCATCGACGTGGAGGTGTGCCGCAGCTTCGCCTACCACACCGCCGCGCTGGCGTCGGAGGGGGCCATGTTCGGGGTGGAGGGGTCGATGACCAAGCTGTTCGCCTCGGAGTCGTACAAGAAGCACTGCGCCTGGTTCCTCGACATGATGGGCGCCAAGGGGCTGCTTACCCACGACGATCCGGGCGCCCACATGGACGGCCGGATCGAAGAGCACTTCCGCCACGCCCCGGTGACCGCCATCTACGGCGGCACCAGCGAGATCAACCGCAACCTGGTGGCCGAGGGTTGGCTGGGCCTGCCCCGCTCGCGCTGAGCGAGCTTGGGGTGCTATGCCCCTCCACGGGTAGCCTGATCAGTCGCACGGGACGTGGCGCAGCCAGGTAGCGCACCTGCTTTGGGAGCAGGGGGTCGCCGGTTCAAATCCGGCCGTCCCGACCAACCCATGAGCCAACTTCACGAAGCCCAACGCCGGGCCGATCCGATCAAGCGATATGTAGCGCCCGAGTCGTTGGAGGACGCCTTGGCCGTGCTCGCGGCGCGCGGCCCCTCGGCCCGTGCCGTCGCCGGCGGCACCGACCTGCTGCTGGAACTCAGCCGCGGCGCTAGGACCGGCATCGACACGCTCGTTGATCTGAGCGTGCTCGACGGGCTCGACACCATCACCGAGCACCGCGGGCGGGTCGAGTTGGGGCCCCTGGTCACCCACGGCGACGTAGTCGGATTCGAGCGGATGCTGTCGGTGGGGCTCCCGCTGGCGCAGGCCTGCCTGGAGGTCGGGGGCCCGCAGCTTCGCAACCGGGCCACGATCGTCGGCAACATCGTCACGGCCAGCCCCGCCAACGACACCATCTCCGCGCTGTACGCGCTCGGCGCCGACGTGACCGTCTCGTCGGCCGGAGGCGGCCAACGGACCATGCCGATCGAGGACTTCTTCACCGGTTTCCGCACCACCGCGCTGGAGCCGGGAGAACTGGTGACCAGGATCTCCTTCGACGCGCTCGGCGGGGGCCGCCGGGGCATATTCGTGAAGCTCGGGCTGAGGAGGGCGCAGGCCATCTCGGTGGTCCACGCCGCCGCGGTCGTCACCGAGGGCAGCGACGGCACCGTGTCCGACCTGGTGGTGGCTCTCGGCAGTGTCGGCCCGACCATCGAGCTGGTGGATGAGGCCGCCGGCATCGCCAGGGGCCGGCTCCTCGCCGATGCGGCCGCCGACGTCGCGGCCGCGTCCCGGGCTGCGGTCACACCCATCGACGATCTGCGCTCCACGGCCGAGTACCGCAGCCACACCGTCGAGGTTGTGGTGGAGCGGGCGCTGCGCTCCCTGGCGGCCGGCACTGAAGCCGCCACCTGGCCCCAGAGCCCTCCCCGTCTGGTACGCGTCCCGGATTCGGCGACACGTTCGGTGACGGAGGAGCCCTCCCGGCGGGAGGTCACCGACGCTGGGACCATCACCGCCACCATCAACGGCGTCGAGCGCAGCGCAGCCAACGCCGCAGGCCGCACCCTGCTCGACTGGCTGCGATTCGATCTCGGGCTGACCGGCACCAAGGAGGGCTGCGCCGAGGGCGAGTGCGGCGCCTGCACCGTCCACCTCGACGGCCGGGCCGTGCTGGCGTGCCTGGTGCCCGCCGCCCGTGCCGACGGCACGGACGTCACTACGGTCGAGGGCGTCGCCCCGCCCGACGGGGGCCTGCACCCCGTCCAGCAGGCTCTGGCCGACTGCGGGGGCGTCCAGTGCGGCTTCTGCACGCCCGGGTTCGTGATGAGCGCGGCCATGCTGGCCGACGAGGAGCCCCACCCGAGCCGGGAGCAGGTGGAGCACGGCCTGGCCGGGAACCTGTGCCGCTGCACGGGGTACTACTCGATCATCGACGCTCTCGCCCTCACCGGCAACGGCGAGGCCGCGGTCTGATGGCCGTCGGCGCCTCTCCGGCCCGCATCGATGCGCCGGCCAAGCTCACCGGCGCGGCCGATTATCCGAGCGACAGGATCCCGGCCGACGCGCTGTGGGCCATGGCGGTGTTCACCGACCAGCCCCACGCCCGCCTGATCAGCCTCGATCTGGAGTCTGCTCGGGCCGTCGAGGGCGTGGTCGACGTGTTCGGCTCGGCCGACGTGCCGGTGAACGAGTTCGGCCTCACCATGGCCGACCATCCCGTGTTCGTCGGCCTCGAGCACACCGGCCGCAGTCACCTGCCCTGCGACGTGTCCCGCTGGGAGGCGGACCGGCTGGCGCTGGTCGTGGCCGAGACGGCGGACGCGGCCCGGGCCGGGGCGGCCGCCATCGAGGCCCAGTGGGAGCCGTTGCCGGTCCTGGCCGACATCGACCAGTCGCTGTCCTCGGAGACGATGATCCACCCCGAGAACGGCGAGCCCTCCAACGCCTACTACTCGCTGCGCATCCGCAAGGGGGACTTGGATCAGGGCTGGGCCGACGCCGATGTGGTGGTGGAGTCGACCTACGAGTTCCCCTACCAGGAGCACGCCTACCTGCAGCCCGAGGCGGGCATGGCCTACATCGACGGCGAGGGCCGGGTGACGGTGGAGGCCGCGGGCCAGTGGACTCACGAGGACCAGGAGCAGATCGCTCACGCCCTCGACCTGCCCGCCGAGCGGGTCCGGGTGATCTATCCGGCCATCGGCGGTGCCTTCGGAGGCCGCGAGGACATATCGGTCCAGATCGTGCTGGGCCTGGCCGCGGTGAAGCTCCACGAGCGGGGCATCGACCGCCCGGTGGCCACTGTGTGGTCGCGCGAGGAGTCGATCGTCGGGCACGGCAAGCGCCACCGGGGCCGCATCACCGCCCGCTGGGGTGCCCGGCGCGACGGTCGCATCACCGCGGTGAGCAGCACGGCCTGGCTCGACGCGGGGGCCTACAACTTCACCTCCAACAAGGTGCTCGGCAATTGCCACCTGCACCAGGCGGGGCCCTACGAGGTGCCCAACGCCGAGATCGACAGCATCGCGGTGTACACCAACGCCACTCCGGCCGGCGCGTTCCGGGGTTTCGGCGCCCCCCAGGCTGCCTTCGCGGCCGAGAGCCAGATCAACAAGCTGGCCGAGGCGCTGGGTATGGATCCGGTGGAGATCCGCCGCATCAACACCCTGCGCGAGGGCAGCGCCGGCATCACCCAGACGGCGATGCCCGAGGGCGTGACCATGCCCGAGGTGATCGACCGCTGCGCCGAGGCCGCGGCGGAGACCGCCTCCAATGGCGGTGGCGCGGCCTTCAGCCCGTTCCCCTCTCTGCCGCCCGAGCCGTCGGCTCTGCGCCGGGGCCGGGGTTTCGCCTGCTCGTTCAAGAACGTCGGGTTCTCCTTCGGCTTCCCGGAGCGGAGCGAGGCCGAGATCGTGCTCCACGGCGGCCAGGATTCCGACGTGCCTGAATGGGCCGAGCTGTACCACGCGGGCGCCGAGGTAGGCCAGGGCGCCCACACCGCGCTGGTGCAGATGGCCGCCGAGGCCACCGGGCTGCCCGCGGACCGCATCGAGCACCGGTTCAGTGACACGGCTACCTCCGGCGACGCGGGCTCGGCGTCGGCGTCGAGGCTCACGTGGATGTCGGGCAACGCCATCCTGGGCGCGGCCGAGGAGGCCGAGAAGGCCTGGCGGGACGGCCAGCGCCCGGCGGCGGGCCGTTTCCGCTTCGTGCCGCCGCCCACCGAGTCGCTCGACCCCGTCGACGGCCACTGCGTCCCCAACTTCAGCTACGGCTATGTGGCCCAGCACGTGGAGCTCACGGTGGATACCGGCACGGGTCACATCCGGGTCGACCGGGTGGTGAGCGCCCACGACGTGGGGCGGGCCATCAACCCGGACCTGGTGGTGGGCCAGATCGAGGGTGCGGTCATCCAGGCTCACGGATACGCGCTGAGCGAGAACCTCCGATCAGACGGTGGCCGCCTGCAGAACATGCGCCTGAGCACCTACCTGATGCCCGGCATCGGCGACATCCCCACCACCGTCGACAGTGTCGTGCTGGAGCTGGCCGACCCGCTGGGCCCGTGGGGCGCCCGGGGCATGGCCGAGATGGGCATGATCCCCTACGCCCCCGCGGTGACGGCCGCCCTCCACGACGCCACCGGAGTCTGGTTCGACAGCTTCCCCCTCACCCCCGACCGCGTCCTAGCCGGCCTGCGGCACGCCGAGGGCTAGCTACTGATTGAGAGCCCTATCGAGGGCTCCGAGTATCTCGCGGTTCCATCTCTGCGAAGTCTGCGCCTGGGGAACGACCACGTTCGCACCGTGGAATGCACCCGCATAGACGTGAAGGTCGGTCGGCACCCCGGCGCGCATCAGACGCTGGGCATGCTCGACGTTCTCGTCGACGAAGAGATCCACCTCGCCAACGCTGATGAACGCCGGGGGCAGGCCAGACAGGTCCTCGGCGCGAGCCGGAGCCGCATAGGCCAATACATCGGCGCTGCCCGCCCTCCCGTCCAGATAGGCGTCCCAGCAGATCTTGTTGGCGTCGAGGTTCCAGAACCGGCCATCGGTAATCGACCTGCTCGAAGGGGTCAGATGTCGATCATCGAGCGGCGCGTAGGTCAACAGCTGGAAGCATGGCAGTGCACGGCCCCGATCCCGCGTCAGCAGGCAGAGACCCGCCGCGAGGGTTCCGCCCGTGCTCGCGCCTCCCGCCGCGACGCGGGACGGATCTATGCCCATATCGGCCGCGGCGGAGAACATCCACATCAAGACTTCGAAGCAATCCTCCAAGGGCGCCGGGTAGGGATGCTCGGGGGCCAGCCGGTAGTCCACCGACACCACGACAACCCCTAGCTGCGCGGCCATGGCCGCGCAGGCGGCGTCGTCGGTCCCCAGGTCGCCCATCACGAACCCGCCGCCGTGCATCCAGCACAGAGCGGGCGCAGGCGACCGCGCCGCCTCCGGCCGGTAGACCCTCACGCCGATCGTGTGGCCGTCGCTAGCCGGGATCCCGAAGTCCTCGACGTCGAGACCCTCCGGATACTCGACGGGGGGCGCGACCTCCCCGGCCGACATCCTCCGGCGAGCGGCACCGATGTCGGACATGTCGAACAGATCGTCGGGCACGACCGAGAAGATCGGCCGGTACTCCGGGTCGAGCCGCTCCTCCAGGCTCACTGGTACCCCGCCGGTCTCCGCCGGTAGAGCGGTGGCCAGTGGATGAGGCGGTGGATCGCGAAGAAGTGAATCTCGCGACCCAGCACGACAACCGGGAAGAGGGCAACGAACCAGGCCGGGTTGGAGGCCCAGGTCATCGTCGGGATCCGGCCGCTGGCCTGCAGCCAGAGCGTCACGACCTCCCAGCCGGTCCAGATGGTGACGCCACTCGCCAGTGCCCAGAAGACGTTCTCTCTGGTCTGGTTGCCGAAGGTCCGGCCGCGCCGCCTGGGAGCCGGCCACCGGTCGTTGAACTTGTAGAGATTGCCCTGCTCCCGGCGACGGTAGAGCAGCCAAAGGAACCGCAGTGTGTCCAGCGGGCGCGGCGGCCAGACGAAGACGGGCGGGTACTCGATGAACTCGGGCTTCCAGTCGGATTCGGCGGGTTGTGCGGGTGCGGATGATGCGGTCATCGGGCGGTCCTCCTCCTTCCGCAACGGCGCCGCCTCCGGGTCACAGACCGAGGCCTCGTGACAGTTCGCCGCCGTCGACCACCATGGTCTCACCGGTCATGAACGAGGCCGCTTCGCTCGCCAGGAACGTCGCCGCGGTGGCGATCTCACGGGGCTGCGCGGCCCGCTGGAGCGGGATCGGCTCGAGGTACTTGGCGTATTCCGGGTTGCTGAGCGCGAACTCGTTGAGCTCGGTGTCGACGTTGCCCGGGGCGATGGCGTTCACCGTCACGCCGAAGTGCGCGAATTCGGTGGCCATGCACCGGGTCAACATGTGCGCAGCCGCCTTCGACACGCAGTACGCCATGTGGTACGGCGGAGCGACGTCGTAGTAGCAGGAGATGACGCTGATGACTGTCCCGGCGCGCTTGGAGAGGAGAACCGGCCCCGCCTCCTGCGCCGTGTACAGGATGCTCCGGCAGTTGGCGTTGAACATCCACTCGACGTCGCTGTCGAGGACGTTCGAACTCCAGTCGCTGGAGTACTCGGGGATGGCGTTCTCCCAGCCCGGGTACTTCTGCCCCATGAAGACGATCGGCTTCAGCACGCCCGCGCCCGCTGAGTTCATGATGATGTCCAGGTCGCCCATGTCCTCCATGGCGCCCGCCACCGCGGCCTTGATCTGGGCGCGATCCATCACGTCGGCACACTGGTAGTGGGCTGCGTATCCCATGTCTCGGATCTCGTCCCGGGACGCCTGGAGCTGCTCCTCGGTCCGGGCCACGAGCGTGACCTCTGCGCCCGCCTCGGCGAAAGCCACGGCGATCGCCTTGCCGATCCCGCGCCCCGCCCCAGTGACGAACGCCTTCTTCCCCTCGAGCGAGAACTCTGCCAGCATTGCTATTCCTTTCGTTGGGGTTGCCCGATCCGGCAAGGTGAGCCGTTGTGGCTCACGGGCCGCCGGCCCTTGCCTGTTTGTCGAGCGCCGCCTGCTCACCGGCAATGCGGCCGGAGTTGATCGCGAAGCCGAACGAGCTACCTGCCAGACGGAAGCAGTACGTCTCGCTCTCCCAGCCCCCGACGTCTGCTCCCCCGGCGAAGAGACCGCGGGCCAGTTCCGACCCGTCGTCGGTCAATACCCGCATCTGCTCGTTGATGCGGATGCCGCCCATGGTCTCGAGGTAGCCGAGCTCGCCCCGGATCGCGTAGTAGGGCCCCTCCGCCAGGGGGGTCATGAACCTGCGTGGCTTGGCGAACACAGGATCGCGTCCGGCCCGAGCGGCCTGGTTGTACTCCTCGACTGTCCCGGCCAGGACGGCCGGATCGAGGCCGCAGCCCTCGGCGAGCTCGTCGAGCGTGTCGGCCACCACGATCTTGCCCTTGCGAGGCCTGATCGCGTTGTCGAAGAGCTCCGGCTTGCGCATCTGGTCCTCGTAGAGGGGTCCCAGCGCCTTATTCTTTCCCTTGCGGAGGATCTCGCGGCGTTGGCTCTCGTCGAAGATCGTCCAGGAGTACTTGCCGGGCTGTCGCATCAATGCGTTGGCGGACTCGAACGGATTGTCGACCAGGGCCTCGTCCATGAAGCGCCGGCCCCGGCCGTTGACGATCAGCGCACCGGGCTCGCGTATGCAGAGGTTCAAGAAGAGCGACCCCTTGGCGCTCGGGGCCTCGTACTGCATGTGACCGAGCCCTTCGGTCCCCGCGCCCAGACCGAGCGCCATCTGGATCCCGTCGCCGTCGTGGGGTACTCCCAGGCAGGGCATCGAGTCCTGGTAGCCCGGCACCCACTTCCGGAGCATCTCCTTGTTGCCGCCGAAGCCGCCGGTGCCGATGACGACCGCCCTGCTGGAGACCCGCAGCTGCTCCCCGTTCCTTCGGTCGACCACTACCCCTTCGACCTGGCCGTCATCGACGAGGATCTCGGTGACCGCGGCATCGGTGATGATCTCAGCTCCTCGATCGGTGCAGAACGCCGCCATGGCGTCGACGATGGCCGGCCCTCCTCCCCTAGGGCAGTGCCAGGTGGGCGGCAGCTGGTCCAGGGCGAGAGGCGTGATCCCGTAGAAGTCGACGCCCATGTCCTCGAGCCACGCCACTGTCTCGCCGCTGCGGTCGATGAAGGTCCTCAGCAGGATCGGGTCGATGCTCCAATGGGAGTATTCCATCGCGATCCGGAACATCTCGTCGGACGACGCATGCATGTTGAGCCGTTCGAGGACCGGGCTCTCGGTCGCGAAGATCCCGGTCCCTAGAAGCGAGTTGCCACCGATCTTGGGTCGCTTCTCAAACACGGCGGCAGAGAGTCCAGCCTCGACCGCTGCGCAGGCCGCGCCGAGGCCGGTACCTCCCGCGCCGATCGACACGAGGTCAACTTGCATCTGAGCGACTACTTCCCGACCCCCTCGGGTGCGTTCTGTTGATCGAACGTATCGTCCGTTGAAATTACCTCTTGGGCTTAGTTCCGTCAAGCCTAGAACAGCCCGCGGACACCCGGCACCAGTAGCAGCCAGTCCGGAATGAACCCTGCGGCGGCTAGCTCTGTCGAACGTTATGATCTCTTGACCGAACGCCAGCCTGGCTGTCAATATGCCTCGGGCGACGGAGGACGACGGACATGGATCCGAATGCCTTGACAGCAGACGACTTCGAAGGTCGAGGGGTTGCGGTGACGCGCGCTCTCCGCGAGAGTCATCCCGTCGTCTGGCTCGACGCGCTGGACGGATGGTTCGTCACCGATCGCGACGCCATTGACACCGTGCTCCGAGATGAGGAGCAGTTCGGAACCGATTCCCCGGAGTTCAAGCCCCGGGAGGTGTTCGGGCCGACAATGCTGAACCTCGACGACGAGGAACACACCCGGCATCGTTGCCCGTTCGATCCCGGATTTCGACTCCGCACCGTGCGGGACCGCTACATGGACCTCGTCACGGACACAGCTGAGCACCTGCTCGCGGAGCTCGCCGACCGATCACCGTGCGACCTGGGTGCCGGGTACGCGAGTCGCCTGGCGGTGTCGGTTGTCACCGATGCGCTCGGGCTCGCCCTCCCGATCGACGAGGTGCGCGGGGTCTACAACACGCTCGCAGCCGCGATCGGCGACTACCGCAACGACCCCGACACCATGGCCGCGGCGCGCGGCGCGCGGGCCGTCTTCGCCGAAGCGCTGGCACCTGAGCTGGCGCGTGCCGCCCGGACTGGTGAAGGCCTGCTGGGCGACGTCCTCACCAGCGGCAGCGACCTGACCGAGGAGGAGGTCCTGGCCAACTCGCTGGTTGTCCTGTTCGGCGGTATCGAGACCGTCGAGTCGACCATCGTCAACACCACCTGGTGCCTTCTGTCCCAACCGCACGAGCTCGCGTACACCCGTCGCCAGGATGCCTGGCAGGCCGCCGTCGACGAAGCCCTGCGGTTCGCGCCACCCATCGCGTTCGTAGGCCGAATCGCACGACGCGACGCACAACTTCACGGCGCCGCCATCAAGGAGGGCGACCAGGTGTTCGCAAGCATCCTCGCCGCCAACCGCGACCCCGGATTCGTCGACGAGCCGGACGAGTTCCTCGTGCGGCGGGGCCGAGCCGGCCAGTACCTCTCCTTCAGCCAGGGAGTGCACTTCTGCCTCGGCTACAACCTTGCCCGCCTGGAAGGGGCGGTGGCGGTCGAGAAGCTCTTCGAGATGTACCCCGACTTGCGGCCGGTCGAACTCCCCCCGATCAGTTGGTTCACCCTCGTCCGGCCGGTGGGTGGACTGCAGATCCACCTCGGAGACCGCGCGTCATGAACAGCCACTTCGCAGCTAGCGAGGCCGCGCTCGGCGCCGCTCGGCGGGTGATCCCGACGGGCGTGACCAGTGCCGTTCGCCTCGCAACCCGGCCCACGCCGGTGGTGTTCGAGCGCGGCGCCGGGCCGCGGCTCACCGACATCGACGGACATTCCTACATCGACTACGTGCTGGGCTACGGACCCCTGATGCTCGGACACGATCCCCGCGATGTGATCGACGCGGTCAAGGGCAGCATCGAATCCCATCTCCTGTTGGGCGGGCAGCACCGGCTCGAGGCCCGCCTCGGTGAGCTGGTCACTACGACGGTCCCGTCCGCGGAGATGGCCTGCTTCTCCACGACGGGCTCGGAAGCGGTTGCCGCGGCGCTGCGCATCGCGCGCGCCCATACGGGCCGACCCCTGATCGCGAAGTTCGAAGGCCACTACCACGGCTGGCTGGACGGTGTGGCTGTGAATACGCCGGGGACCCCGGCCGCTGCCGGCACCGGGGAGATCGAGCCGCTCCCCTCCACGGGAGGGGTCGCCGTCAGCGACGCGGTCGCCGTACTGCGATGGAACGACGAGCAGGCTCTGCGGCGCCTGGTGGCGTCGCGAGGCGGCGAACTGGCTGCGCTGATCCTCGAGCCGGTGCCTCAGACGGGACTGATCGAGCCCCTGCCAGGGTTCCTCGAATCCGCGACCCGGTTGGCGAAGTCGGTCGGCGCGGTAGTGATATTCGACGAGGTGGTCACCGGCTTCCGGCTCGCACTGGGCGGAGCTCAGCAGCGCTACAGAGCCGAGCCTGACCTGACGGTTCTTGCCAAGGCGCTCGGTGCCGGATTCCCAGTGAGCGCGGTCGCGGGTCGGGTCGAAATCATGGATGTCGTCGCCAACGGCACGGTCGGGCACATGGGCACGTTCAACGGTCACCCGCCTTCGTTCGCCGCCGCCTGCGCGGCCATCGAGGCCTACCGTGCCGAGGGGCTCTACGAACGGCTCGAGGAACTCTCGAGCGACCTCGCCGACGGGCTCACCGCCGCAGCCGTAGCCACCGGATCGACGCTCAAGGTCCGCCAACTGGGCCCGATGATCTGGACCTGGTTCGGGCACGAGGACCTCGACTCCTACGCCGCCGTCCAGCGGGCGGACCAAGGGGCCAACCAGCACTTCGGGGCCCGACTGCTGCAGCGGGGCATCCACATCCAGCCCAGGGGAGCCTGGCTGCTGTCGGCCGCCCATGGGGCCACCGAGGTCGAGGAGTCGATCGAGGTCGCCTCATCCGTGCTGGCCGAGATGGCTGATGCAGGGGTCGGGGTGGTGGAGCGCATCGCATGACCACGACCGTGGAAGACCTATGACGAAGGTTCTCGTGATCGGAGCCGGGCACAACGGCCTGGTGGCCGGTGCCTACCTTGCGAAGTCCGGACTGTCGGTGTCGATCCTCGAGTCTCGCCCCGTGATCGGGGGCTGCTCCGTTACTGAGGAGGTGTTCCCCGGGCTGCAGGCCTCGACCTGCGCCTTCACCGTGGGACTGCTCCGACCGGAGGTGATCGCGGATCTCGCGCTATCGGATCACGGCCTGAGCCTCTACCTGAGCACGGACGACACTCTGACGTGGACCACGGACGGCGCCGGGCGCAGCTTTGCCATGTACGCGGACGTCGACCGGACAGCCGCGGAGATGCACCGCATAGGCGGAGCGGTGGACCGGGACGGGTTCGTCAGGTTCGGAGCCGACATGCAACTCGTCGGCGACCTGCTCGTTCCCACGCTGCTGGCGCCGCCGCCTACGCCCGAGGAGTTCGTCCAGATCTTCGAGGAAGCTCGTGCCCAGGACCACTACTCGCGCTTCATTGTCGGACCCGTCCGAGACGTGGTCGAGCAGTACTTCGAGGATCCGCTGCTGCGGGGCCATTTCGCGTATCCGGGCGTGGTGTCCATCTACGGCGGCCCCTCGACGCCTGGCTCGGCCTATGTGCTGGCCCATCATTCCGTCGGCGAGTTCAACGGCCGGTTCGGACAGTGGGGGTGGGCGCGGGGTGGCATGGGCAACGTCGCCGATGCGCTTGCATCCGCCGCCCGCTCGCACGGAGCGACCATCGAGACGGGATCACCGGTGGAGTCCATCCTCGTCGAGCGTGGTCGTGCCGTCGGCGCGGTCACGGCTGACGGCACGGAGCACCGAGCCGACGTAGTCGTCTCCAACGCCGATCCGCAGCGCACCCTGCTCGGCCTGGTAGGCGCCGAGCACCTGCCGGCGTCTGCCGTGGAAGCCCTGGAGCGATTCGATGTCAGAGGTTCGATGGCGCGTGTCTTCCTGGAGACGGACACACTGCCCGACTACTTCGGGGGATCCGGGACGTCTCCTGGCCCTGCCCATGTGGGACATACGTTCCTCGGTCCCGACCTCGAGCGATTCGAGCGGGCATGGGAGGCTCAGAGGCGGGGCGAGATTCCGGACGATCCGACCCTCGAGGTTGTGATCGAAGCCGTTCGCGACCCGCAGCTCGCCAATGGCAGCAGCTTCGTCATCACCACCGGGATCCAGCAGCTGCCTTTCGAGTTGGCCGGCAGGACCTGGGACGACGCCCGGGACGAACTCACAAGGGTGACCGTCGACACCATCACTCGCTACGCGCCCAACCTCTCCGGTCGTATCCTCGCGACGCGGGCCCTCACACCGCTCGACCTGGAGCGGGACTATGGAGTGACGGGCGGCAACATCTTCCACGGCGCGATGGGACTGGACCAGATGTTCGGCCTGCGCCCCTTCCCCGAAGCGGCCGGCTACCACACTCCCGTACGAGACCTCTACCTCTGCAGTGCGGGCACCCATCCCGGTGGAGGCGTCATGGGTGCCTGCGGCTACAACGCAGCCATGGCCGTGCTCACCGACAGAGGACTGCCGACGCCTCGACCGTGGCAGCGGCGCCGCGGCAGCAACCTCAGGTCGAGGGCCAGCCGAACCCTGTCAAGGAGCCTCCGCAACCGGCGGGTCCAGCGGGTGGTCGCGCGGGCCGCAGCCAGCCCGACGCTCCGCCCCCTGACGCGGGCCGTCATGCGGCGCCGGACCCGATAAGGCTCGTGAGCGACGTCAGCTCGGGGCGTGATTCCTGATGACGTCGAACAGCGAGCCCGGAACTCCGCCATGATCGCGGCTGTTGAAAGACATGAACAGCAGTGTCAGGGCGTCACCGTCCAGCGCGGTGATACTGACGCCTTCCTCCAGCGGGTACTGGATCGAATCGCCCGACTCGAGAACAATCTCTTCCTCGCCGAAGGCCAAGTGCAGACGCCCGGAAATGACGTAGACATTCTCGCAGGCACCGGGAACGTGCAGCACGGACAGGTGAGGAACACCGTCGAGGAAGGTCACCTCGTAGGCATCGACGGCCGAGGCGTTGATGCGGGTCACCAAGCGCCCCCGCGTGGCGTCGCTCTCAATGACCTCGCTGTCCGCCGCCCTGACCAGGCGCGGCGTCCGGTCGGCGATCAGGTCGCCGGGCAGGATCCCGAGCGCGTCGCTCAACTCCGACAGCGTCTGCACGGTGGGGTTGCCGATGCCGCTTTCGAGGGTGGACAGCGTCGCCTTGGCGATTCCCGATCGCCTCGACAGCTCCGACAGGGAGATGTTTCGCTCGTTGCGGATCCGCTTCAGGTTCGTTCCAACCCGTGTTCCGATTGTCACTGTTCCTACCGTCCGTTACCGATGCTTGGAGTCTTCTGACCATGCGGCCACTGCTGGTGGACACCGACATCGGCACCGACGTCGACGACCTGATGGTACTGGCCATGCTGGCCCGTACTCCGGAGTTGGAGCCCATGCTGGTCACTACGGTGTACGGAGATGTCAGTCTCCGCCGCGACATAGCCGACGCGGCATGCCGAACGCTCGGGCTGAGTCTCCCGCTCGCGGCCGGGTTGTCCACCCCGCTCAGCGGTGGAGAGGTGTTCTGGGCCGGCCACGAGGGCGAGGGGATCATCGAGATCGGCGAGCGCAGCATCCGGCTCGACGCCGGCGGAGACGGAAACGCCGTCGAAGCCATCATCGAGGCTTCCCACCGCTGGCAGGGACGTCTCGAGATCCTGGCCATTGCGCCGCTCACCAATATCGCTTCGGTGCTGCTCGAGGATCCTTCGGCGGCCGGCCGGATCCGCTCCCTGCATGTCATGGGCGGCGACTTCACCGGAGCACTCGAAGGGCCCGAACACAACTTCGCCTGCGACCCTCGGGCCGCCCAGATCGTGACGGCCGCACACATTCCAATCGTCCTCTGCGGCTTCGACAGCACCAGCCGGATCATGTTCAGAGAATCGGAGCGGGACCGCATCGCCGGCTCCGGGCCCTCCGGCAGGCTCGTCGCAGACCAGATGACGCGATTCTGGGACTTCATCGACGAGTGGGCCCCTCCTGAGCACCGGGGCGGGAACATGCCTCATGACCCGCTGGCCCTGCTGACGATGCTCGAGCCGGACCTGTTCGAACTCGAGGCGGTGCGGGTGGAGGTCTCCGACGACGGGGCGACCAGAGTCACACCGGATCCCGCCTCTTCGACCCGCATAGTCTCCGACTTCGATCCTGACACGGCGGCTGAGCGCATCCTCGCCCGACTCGCACCGTAAGCGCTGGGACCTTCTGTCGTGGGCCATATTGCGTTTCCCTCCTCACCTCAAGGCGTTGATCCTTCCAGGCCTAGATCCGTTCGGTCAAGAGACCGCAGCGTTCGCTGTAGTCGACCGCACGCTCTTGACAGAGGTTCGCACCCTTCCTACTATCTCGGTCACTGTACTGAACATATCGTTCGGCTAGGAGGACGTTCGACATGAGACAAACCACCACCAGCGACTACAGGTCCAGGGACCCTCATCGAGCAACATGGAGGTGGCTCGTCGCCGTTGGCGTGGTGTTCAGCCTGCTGGCTGCCTCCTGTGGCGACGGCGCGGAGGACACCACCGCAGAGGCCGACGCGGCCCTAGCGCAGGCGCAAGCGCAGGCGGACGCGGCTCGCGCTGAAGCCGATGCGGCCGCCGCTGAGGCCACCGCAGCCGAAGCCGAAGCGGCTGCAGCCGAGGAGGCGGCAGCCGCAGCTGCCGCCGAGGCCACCGCAGCCGAGGAGGCGCTCGCGGCTGCGATGGCCGAGGCCGAATCCGGCACGGTAGACCCCGAGGTTGTGGCCGACCTCGAGCAGCAACTCGCGGACGCCCAGCAGGCTGCAGCCGAGGCCGAGGCTCAAGCGGCAGAGGCCGCGGAGGCCGCGGCCGCGGCCGAGGAGGCGATGGCTGCCGCCGAAGCGGCCCAGGAAGCCTCCGCCGAGGAGCCGATGGTGCTCGGCCAGCTGGACTTCATGGGCTTCGAGGGCGACGACATCCCCGACTTCACCGCCGAGTGGCGTGAGGCCAACGGCGTCGACTTCAGACCGACCTACATCGCGTCGGAGCTGGAGACCGAGGCGAAGATCCTCAGCGGCGCGGCCAGCGGTGTGGACATCATTTCGTTCACCTCCACCAACTCGCCCGTGTTCCAGGCCTCGGGGCTGTTGCAGCCCATCGACCGCTCCAAGCTTCCGAACGCCGCGGGAATGTTCCCCTTCTTCGAGGACGTCGCGCCGAACGTCTTCCTGAACGAGAACGGGGACCTGGTCTGCATTCCCGGCTATTGGGGCGCGATCGGCATCGCCTACGACTCCAGCGCCATGGCGACGCCCTCGGCCTGGGCCGACCTGCTCGACCCGAGCCTCACCGGCCGGATCACCACCGTCGACTTCCCGAACCCCATCTTCTATTCGGCCGCGGTGGCCAACGGCATCGACCCCTCGCAGATGTCCGAGGCCGACCTCCAGGTGCTGGTCGACTGGCTGACGCCGTACATGGCCCAGATGAAGGTGTTCGCGCCGAGCTTCGGCGACGTGATCGGGCTGCTGGCCTCCGGCGAGGTCGACGCGGTGATGCCAGGATTCGACTTCATAGTCAACTTCGCCAAGCTGAGCGGGAACGACAACGCCGCTCTGACCATCAACCTCGCGGAGGGCGTGCCGATCCTGGCTTCCTGCCAGGGCATCGCCAGCACCGCCGACAACCTCGAGGCGGCCCACGCCTGGCTCAACAACCTCCTGTCGCCCGAGGTGTCGGCGGCAAACGCCGAACTGCAGGGCGGCATCGCCACCGTCGAGGGGGCCGTCGAGCTGATCAACGATGAGCTCCGGGCCCGCTATCCCTATGACGACCTCGCCGGATACCTGGAGTCGTCGGAGATAATCACCGACTGGCCTGCCTCCTCGGACGACGTAATGGACGCGGACGACATCGCGGCCGCGTGGGCCGAGCTGAAGGCCAACGCCGGCAACTAGCTGAAAGGTGCTGACTCGGCAGCGTCGGGGTGACAGACCGCGAGGCGGAATCCTCGCGGTCGGCCCCGGCGCTGTCCTCTTCATCGCCATCTTCGTCCTGCCGGCCCTCTGGCTGCTGGCGACCAGCGTCCTCACCGCAGAGCGCTTCGGGTCCTCGCTGCCGCTCACCCTCGACGGCTTCCGCGACATCTTCGAGTCTCCGCTCACCTGGACCTTCGTCAAGAACGCCCTGTACATCGGGTTTCCGACCGCGGCAGTCACGGTCGCCGCAGCCATCCCGGTCGCCTACTGGCTCCGCTTCGCGGCCCGCCGGGCCCGCATCCCCGTCATCTTCCTGCTGATCGCGACGCTCTTCGCCAGCTACCTGGTGCGCATCTATGCGTGGCGCACGCTGCTGGGTCAGAACGGAATCATCAACGTCGGACTTCAGGAGGTGGGACTGATCGACGAACCGCTCGGCTTCCTGCTGTTCTCACGCTTCGCGACGGTGATCGGACTCACCCACCTGTTCCTGCCGATTGTCGTGATGCTGCTCCTGGGTGCCTTCCAGCCGCTCGAGTCCGGGTATCTGGAAGTCGGCCGCGATCTGGGTGCGGGCAGCCTGACGGTATGGCGCCGGGTCGTCCTTCCGATTCTCGCTCAGCCGATTCTCGGAGCTTTCATGCTGATCCTGATCATCGCGTCCTCGGACTGGGCCACCGCGACGTTCCTCGGCGGCGGTCGGGACACCCTGATCGGGCAGGAGATACTGCGCACCTTCCAGCAGGCCGGCAACTACCCGCGCGGCGCCGCCTACACCATCCTGCTCCTGGCTGTGCTGGCGGCGTCCTTCGGCATCATCGCGGCCGGGCTGCGACTGGCGGGGCTCAACAACCTGCGCATGGGTGATGCCGCCCCCGGTCCACCCCGCCAGGCGCCGCTAGCGGGGGCGTGGACGGCGATCACGCTGGTCTTCCTGTGGGTTCCGCTGGTACTGGTGATCCTGTTCTCGTTCCACCGAACCGCCGGGCTGTCGTTGCCCTTCGAAGGGTTCTCCCTGCGCTGGTACCGGACGCTGTTCGACGACGGGATCGCGTCCGAGGCCTTCTTCCGCAGTCTCCGGATGGCCGCCCTCGTAACCGCCATCACCGCCGTCGTCGGCACCCTGGCCGCCTTCGGGCTCACCCGGATCCGGCCTCTGGCGCGCACCACCCTCACCGGCGCGTTCCTGGCCCCGATCGCACTTCCTCCCATCTTCGTCGGCGCCGCCCTGCTCACCTACGTGGCCGCGCTCGGCTACACACTGTCGACGCGCACGATCCTGCTGGGCCACCTGGTGATGACCCTGCCGCTGTTCCTGCTCATGCTCAAGACCGCCCTCGACCGGCTCGACCCCGCCCTCGACGAGGTGTCCGCCGATCTCGGCGCGCGGCCGTTCCAGGTCCTGACCCGCTCCACGCTGCCCCAGATATGGCCCACGATCGTGGGCGCGTCCGCTCTGACCTTCGCGGTCTCGTTCGATGAGTTCCCGGTGACGGTGTTCCTCAGCGGCCCCGAGATGACGTTGCCGCTGTACATCTACGCCCGGGCCAGGAAGACCATCGATCCCACCATCAATGCCGTCTCAACCCTGCTGCTCGGGGTAATGATGCTGCTGTGCGTGATCGGAGCGCTCATGGTCCTCGCCGCTCAGCGACGGCGGTCCGACCAGACGAACACATTGGCGAATCCCGCATGACCACCGAAGCACACCTCCACATCGACGGGGTCTCGCACCGCTACGGGGACCAGGACGCCCTGGTGGCGGTGAACATCGGCGTCGCCAAGGGAGAGTTCGTCACGCTCGTGGGGCCGTCGGGATGCGGCAAGACGACGCTGCTGCGGATAGTGGCCGGGCTCCTGTCGCCGACTGAGGGGCGGATCGTCCTCAACGGGGCCGACATCACGTCCGTGCCCGCCAATCGCCGACCGACGAACCTGGTCTTCCAGCGTCCGACCCTTTTTCCTCACCTCGATGTTCGCGGCAATATCGAGTTCGGGCTCAAGCTGGCCAAGCTGGCCAAGGCGGAGCGCGCCACCAGGATCCAAGAGGTCATCGACCTGCTCCATCTGGGCGGGCTGGAGCGACGCCGCCCCTTCGAGTTGTCCGGAGGGCAGATGCAGCGCGTCTCGCTGGCGCGGGCACTCGTCAACCGGCCCGAGGTCCTGCTGCTAGACGAGCCCCTCTCGGCACTCGACATGCAGATCCGCCTGGAGCTCGAAGTAGAACTGCGGAGGGTGCACCGCGAGATCGGGGCCACGTTCCTTTATGTCACCCACGACCAGCGCGAAGCGCTGGCCCTGGCCGACAGGGTGGTCGTCTTCGACAACGGATCGGTCGCCCAGATCGACCGGCCCGAGGATGTCTACCGCACGCCAGCCTCCGCCTTCGTGGCCCGCTTCGTGGGCGACGCCAACGTCCTCGCGGGCGAGGTCATCAGTGGGAAGGATCACGGCGAGAACATCGCCGCGATCCACGGATGCCCGATCGGACCCACCCGCCACGAGCCGGGACCCTGCTCGGTCGTCATCCGCGCCGAGGCATGGGCCATCGGGAACCACGGAAGTCCGGACTCGCTCGAGGGGACCGTCCTGGACCGTGTGTTCCGTGGGTCGACGGTCGCCTACCGGGTTCAGCTCACGGCCGATGGGCAGCTCGTCAGGGCTGAAGCCGCGGCCGGCGACCCACCTCGGGCTGTCGGCGATCGAGTGGGGCTCTCGTGCACGGGCGAGTTCGTGGTGATCGCGACCATGGCCGAGACCGATTCAAGTCAGGAGGGCACCAGTGACTGACCTACCCGAGTTGACACACGTGATAGCAGGCCGACCCGACGATGACGCCGGACCGACGCTGCCAGTCTTCGATCCGAGTACGGGGACCACCGTCGCGGACATTCCCAACGCCTCCGCGGAGACCGTCGACGCGGCCGTGGCCGCAGCCACGGCCGCTCTGGCGGCATGGAGCGAATTGACCCCGTCACAGCGGGCCGGCCGCATGATGGACTTGGCCGACTGCCTGGAGGAGAACCTCGACCGCATAGTCGAGCTCGAGACCCTCGACTGCGGCAAGCCGCTCCAGAACGCCCGCGAGGAGTCGAAGTTCGCCATCGACCTGATCCGCTTCTGCGCGGGTGCCGGGCGCTGCATGGAGGGCAAGGCCGCCCAGGAGTACGCGGCGGGAAAGACTTCCTTCGTCCGGCGCGAGCCCCTCGGGGTGGTCGCCGGCATCACTCCTTGGAACTACCCCGTCGTGATGCTCGCCTACAAGCTCGCGCCCGCCCTCGCCGCCGGGAACACGCTCGTCGTCAAGCCTGCCGAGCAGACCCCTCTGAGCACCGCCTTCATCGCGGCACGAGCCCAGGAGACCCTCCCCGCGGGAGTGGTCAACCTGGTGCTCGGCGACGGGCCGACGACTGGCACCGCGATGGTGCGGCATCCCGATGTTGCTCTTGTCACCCTCACCGGCGAGACGGAGACCGGAAAGCTGGTTGCACGCGAGGCCGCCGCGACGCTCAAGCGCGTCGTGCTGGAACTGGGGGGCAAGTCACCGGTTGTGGTGTTCGACGACGCCGACATGGACCTCACCGCACGAGGAGTCTCCCACGGGGCGTTCTACAACTCGGGTCAGGACTGCACGGCTGCTTCCAGGGTGCTGGCCGCGGCCGGCGTCTACGACGAGGTGGTGGATCGATTGAGCGCATCGGCCAGCGGGATCCGGCTGGGAGGCCCCGCTGACGCAGCCGACATGGGCCCCCTGGTCAGCAGCGAGCAGCAGGACCGCGTCTCGGGCTTCATCGAGCGGGCCGGCGACAGGGGGTCGACCGTCCGTTCCAGCAGTGAGGTCCCCGGCTCCGGCTACTTCATCGCCCCTACCGTCATCTCCGATGTCGGCGCCAACGACGAGATCGTTCAGTCCGAAGTGTTCGGGCCCGTGGTCTCCGTTCAGCGGTTCAACACCGACGCTGAAGCAGTCGAACTGGCCAACAGCACCCGCTACGGACTGGGTGCGTCGGTGTGGACTCGCAACGTCGGCCGCGCCATGGACGTGTCCCGGAGGCTGGCGGTGGGCGCGGTCTGGGTCAACTGCCACGATGTCGTTACGCCCGAGATGCCCCACGGCGGGGTCCGCGCCTCCGGCTACGGCAAGGACCTCTCCATGTACAGCATCGAGGACATGACCCACGTGAAGCATGTGATGGTCAGCCACGAGCGATGACCCGGGCGCGGCGCCCAATGCCCGAGGGAATCAACTCCCCGCACGCATACCTCGACTTCAAGGGCTCGATCGGACGCACCTTTCTTGACTCCGAACCGGGGTGGCCCCCGGAGCGGGCGCCTGCTCCCGGGTCGCCCAACGTCGTGATCGTCCTGATCGACGACATGGGGTACTCCGACCTCGGCTGCTACGGCGGCGAGATCACCACGCCCCATGCCGACCGGCTGGCTGATCGGGGCGTCCGCCTGACGAACTTCCATGCCACTCCGATGTGTGCGCCGACCAGGGCGTCGCTGCTGACCGGAGTCAACCATCATCTGGCTGGCGTAGCCGACGTGCTCGACGACAATCCGGGGTTCCCGGGCTACCTGGGCGAGCTGCGCGAGGACATCGTCACGCTGCCCGAGGCACTCAGAGCCGCCGGCTACGGGACGATGATGGTCGGCAAGTGGCACCTGTGCAGGGAGTCACACACCTCATCGGGCTCGCCGCGCCGGTCATGGCCGCTCCAGCGAGGCTTCGACGAGTACTACGGGGTGCTGACCGCCCTGACCAACCTGCATCACCCCCACCAGCTCACCGACGGCAACT
Source organism: Acidimicrobiia bacterium (assembly GCA_022828135.1). GTDB lineage: Bacteria > Actinomycetota > Acidimicrobiia > Acidimicrobiales > Aldehydirespiratoraceae > Aldehydirespirator. The sequence continues at coordinate 29,820 of JAJEJB010000029.1, forward strand.
CCACCGTCCACGTCGACACCTATCCCGACGGCTACTACCTGACGGACGACTTGACCGACCGCGCCCTCCGGATGATCAGGGACCACCGCAGCCACGATCCCGTTGCGCCGTTCTTCCTGTACTTCGCCCACCTGGCCGTCCACGCGCCGCTGCACGCGAAACGAGGCGACATCGCGAGGCACGCCGACAGCTACGTGGACGGATGGGACGTGATCAGGCGCAGACGCTACGAGCGGCTGGTCGAACTCGGCATCCTGCGCCCGGACACCGCACTCCCCGACAATCGTGAGAACGGTCTGGACGTGGCCGCCTGGGAGACGCTGGCACCCAAGGCGCAGTCCGTCTTCGCCCGCTACATGGCGGTGTATGCAGCGATGGTGGAGAGCATCGACCGGAGCGTCGGCCGGATCGTCTCCCTGCTCGAGGATCTGGGGGAACTCGACAACACGATCATCATCCTGATGTCGGACAACGGCGCCACGCACGAAGGCGGGCAAGCAGGTTCGTGCCAGTACTTCGATCACATACCGGCGTTCTACCTCGCTCCGTCCGACCTCTCGGTTGAGGTCTCGATCGAGAGCGCCTACCGGATGCTGGACGAGCTGGGCGGGCCGCGCACGATGCCGGTACGGCCACGCGGATGGGCTCAGGCGAGCAACACGCCCTTCCGGCTGTACAAGTCCTTCACCCACGCCGGTGGCCGCCAGGTGCCCTGCATCATCAGTTGGCCGGATCGGCTCCTGGACCACGGCTCTCTGCGCAGCCAGTACAGCCACGTCACTGATGTGCTCCCCACGGTCCTCGACCTGATCGGCGCGACCGCACCGACGGAACGCAACGGCACGCGCACTGTGCCCCCGTCCGGCGTCACCGCCGCGGGTTTCCTGCTTGACGCCGACCAGCCGACCCGCCACGACGAGCAGTACTACGAGAGGGGCGGGAACCTCGCCTACTACAGCCGAGGCTGGGAGATAGTGGCGCGAGCGCGCCGGCATCCTGGCCTCGAGCAGCCGGCCTGGGAGCTCTACCGCCTCGATGAGGACCCCACCGAGTCCGACAATCTTGCCCGCAAGCGCCCTGACAAGGTGTCGCGGCTGGAACAACGTTGGGAGGCGGCTGCCTGGGAGAATCAGGTGTTCCCACTGGACGACAGGACCGGACTCCGCGTCGCATGGGGCTCGGCGGCCGCGAGTGAACGACTGGGCGCCGTCACGCTCCTTCCAGGAGCTTCGACGATGTCGCACTTCGCCAGCCTGAGCCTCATCAACACGCGGTCCTTCACGATCGAGATCCGGCTGGATCACACGATCGGGTCCGAGGGCGTGCTCGTAGCCCACGGAGACCAGGGCGGCGGATATCTGGTGTACGTGGAGAATGACATGGTGACGATGGGCCACAACCATCGAGGCACGGTCACGAAGATCGAGTCTGGCGCACCCCTGCAACCCGGGCCTCAAACGGTTGTTGTGAACGTGGACGCTCAGACGCATCAGACTTGGCGAGTGACCCTGAGGGTTGGCTCGTCGGCGAGGTCGTCCCCGGTCGCGTTGCCGATGCTGTGGGGGTTGGCCCCGTTTCAGGGCATCGATATCGGTGCGGACCGCAGATCACCGGTCATCTGGGACCTCTACGTGGCCCACGGCTCATTCCCCTACCAGGGGACCCTCCATTCGGTCAGCTATGTCCCCGGCGAGCTCGCGCTCGACTCGCCCTACCGGATCTCGCCCGCTGAGGCCAGAAAGGCGGCAAGGGCAATAGCCGACGCCATCCAGTAGTAGCCATGGAGGGATCAAGCCGCAGAGTTCAGCTGTGCTCCCGGCCCGCACGGTAGCGCTCGGTTAGAGGCCGAGTTCGAGCAAGGCGGACACTCGTCTCGCTCGCCCTTGGACGGGCCAGCTATCTCGGCCAGGCGGCTGTTAGGCGTTCCCAGCAGTCCTGGAGGCTCTGGGGGAGGACCCTCACGTCGGCGATGGCGGTCATGAAGTTGGTGTCGGAGCGCCAGCGGGGAAGCACGTGGATGTGGACGTGGTCGAACACGCTGGGTCCGGCGCCCTCGCCGAGGTTGACGCCTACGTTCACCCCGTCGGGCGAGAAGGCGGCCTTCACCGCGGCCACCGCGTCGTGGACGGTGTCCCACAGCTCGCGGCGCTCGTCCGGGTCCAGGCCCTCGAGGTCGGGTACTGCACGGTAGGGCAGGATCAGCAGGTGGCCCGTCGAATACGGGTAGCGGTTCAGGATGGCGAAGACCAGCTCGCCGCGGTGCACGATGTGGGTCTTGTCGTCGGGCAGGCCCGAGTTGAGGATGGCCTCGAACAGGCTCTGGCCGTCCCCGCCGTCGGGGCCGGTGCCGGCTCCGGGGACGGTCCCCGGAATGGTGCCGGAAGAGTCCGCGATCCCGGTGGCGGCCGCCTCCCGGTCCTCCATCATGGCGGGGATCCGCCAGCCGGCCCAGAGGCGCTCGACCATGTCAGCTACGAGCCTCGACCTCGGCCGCCAGGCGGGCCGCGAAGGCCTCCAGCGGCACGTCGCGCTCGGGCTTCTTCGTGCCACGGGCGTTGACCCCGACCGTGCCACCGGCCACGTCGTCGTCTCCCACCACCAGTACGTAGGGGACCTTGGCCACCTTGGCGTTGCGCACCCGCTTGCCCAAGGGCTCCTCCGCCGGGCTGGTCTCCACCCTGAAACCGTGGGAACGCAGGGTCCCGGCCACCTCGATGGCGTAGTCGGCGTGTGCCGCGGCCACCGGGAGCACCACGGCCTGCACCGGTGCCAACCAGGCCGGGAAGGCGCCGGCGTAGTGCTCGACCAGCAACCCGAAGAAGCGCTCCACCGCACCGAACAGCGCTCGATGGATCATCACGGGACGAGGTCGGGAGCCGTCAGCGGCCACATACTCCAGCCCGAAACGCTCCGGCAGGTTGAAGTCAAGCTGGATGGTCGACAGCTGCCACGACCGGCCGATGGCGTCGCGCACGTCGACGTCGATCTTGGGGCCGTAGAAGGCGCCGGCTCCCTCGTCGATCTTGTAGGCGAGCCCGTTGGTGTCCAGCGCGGCGCGCAGCCCGGCGGTGGCCTCGTCCCACAGGGCCGGCTCCCCCACAGACTTGTCCGCGGGGCGGGTGGAGAGCTTGGCCACGAAGTCCGTGAATCCAAAGGCCCGAAGCACGCTCAACACGAACTCGAGCAGCGAGGCCAGCTCCGCGGCAATGTCGTCGCGGGTGCAGAAGATGTGGCTGTCGTCCTGGGTGAAGCCCCGGCTGCGGAGCAGGCCGTGCACCGCGCCCGACAGCTCGTAGCGGTAGACCGTCCCCAACTCGAACAGCCGCATGGGCAGGTCCCGGTAGCTGCGCTGCGACGACCGGTAGATCATCACGTGGAACGGGCAGTTCATCGGCTTGGGGTAGTAGTTGGTGCCGTCGACCTCCATGGGCGGGTACATGCTCTCGGCGTAGAAGTCGAGGTGCCCCGAGGTCTCCCACAGCACCGACTTGGCGATGTGGGGCGAGAACACAGACTCGTAGCCGCCGTCGGCGTGGCGCTGGCGGGAGTAGTCCTCCATGAGCGTGCGCACCAGGGCGCCCTTGGGATGCCACACCGCCAGTCCCGGTCCCAGCTCGGTCGGCCACGACACCAGGTCGAGTTCGGCGGCCAGCCGCCGGTGGTCGCGCCGCTCGGCCTCGGCCAGGCGATGCAGGTGGGCTCTGAGGTCCTTGCCGGTGGCCCAGGCGGTGCCGTAGATGCGCTGCAGCATCGGGTTGCGCTCGCTGCCCCGCCAGTAGGCCCCGCTGACCCGCTGCAGGGCGAAGTGTCCCAGTCGTCCGGTGGAGGGCACATGGGGGCCGAGGCATAGGTCCACAAACCCGTCGGAGTCGCCGTCGCCGGCGTCGTTGCGGTAGCAGCTGACGCTGCCGTCCCCGGAGGCCTCCGAGGCAAGGTCGCCGCCGGCGTCCGCGCCCTTGGCCACCGCCTCGATGATGGCCCGCTTGTACGGGTGCTCCGCGAAGAGCTCCAGGGCGTCCTCGGCCGCCATCTCGACCCGCCGGAAGAGCTGGTCGGCCTCGATGATCTCCCGCATCCGGGCCTCGATGCGCTCCAGGTCGGCGTCGGTGAAGGTGCCGCCGTCGGGCAGCTCGAAGTCGTAGTAGAAGCCGTGCTCGATGGGCGGCCCGATGGCGAAGGTGGCTCCCGGGTACAGATCCAGCACCGCTTGGGCCAGCACGTGCGCGGTGGAGTGCCGGATGGTGTGCAGGCCCCGGTCCGTCGACGCGGTCACGATCTCCACCGACGCTCCGTCGACCAGCGGAGCGACCAGGTCTCTCTCGGCACCGTCCACGACCGCGACGACTGCGTCGGCGGCCAGCCGGGGGCCGATGGCCGCGGCCAGATCAGCCGCGCTGGACCCCTCGGCCAGCTCACGCTCCGAGCCGTCGGGCAGCGACACCGAGATGACAGACATCGACTCCGAGGCTACCGCTGCCCTTGTGGCCGAGCAGCTACTCGCGAAGCAAGCTCCGGATGACTGAGTCCAAGTCGAAGGACGCCCAACAGGTGTGGGCCAACTCGTGCCCATGATTCTGCCATGTGGCGTTTACCACCTTGAGGCCCTTCTCCTGAACGCGTTCGACCGCTGGCACAAAATCGGAGTCACCAGAGACGAGCACGGCAGCATCAAGCACACCTTCCCAGGCCAGCGACAAGAGATCCGTAGCGATGGCCGCGTCTATACCCTTCTCTGGCGACCTCTCGAATGCAGTGTGGCAGTGGGGGCACTCCGCAATCTGCGTACGACAAGAGTTGCACCACACTCCTCCCGATCGAACCCGACGGTCGCGGATCTTGACGCGGAAACTCGGCTGGCGATCGACGAACGTCGTAAGCCAGGTCTTGAGGTTCTTGTCAGCGTCGCCGGGCTTGACGCTGGCGTAGACGAGCGTCTCGTCAAGCACAACGTCGTCGTCCAAGCCAGCGCTTTCGAGCATCCTTCTTGACTCCGCCATCAGAACATTCGGCAACGCCTTCCAATCACAAGGCGCCTTACCGGTGCGCTCATTCCAGTTGAGCTGGAAGTTCCAGAAGTCTAGGAAGATACGGGTCCTTAGACGCATGGTGTCTCCTTAGGGTCAGATCGACGCTTGCGTCGATCACGTCTTTTGCGGAGATCCCCAACAATCACCCATGACAAGAAAATGCGGGGAGCGGCAGCGCCGCTCCCCGGGGATCAAATTCGGACAGCGCCTCGACAGCGAAACTGCCCGGGGATCTAATCGACTCACACTATAGCGCTATGGACCCTAGAGCGCGACACCGAGGAGGTTCGCGGCGGCGCGTACGCCGCGGTCAGCGCCGGCGGCGCCGTCCACGGCGATGAGGGCGCCCGGGACGTCCAGGTCGTCGTCAAGGCGTTGGCGTACCTCGTCGAGAAGGTCGGCACGGCTGTCGCCTCCGGTTCCGGCGCTGCGCCACAGGGTCAGGCGTTGCTCGGCCTCCTGCAGCAGGCCGTCGTGCCAGGGCCATGGGGTGCGGTAGTGCTGCGACATGAGGGCCAGGCGAATGGCCATCGGCTCATGGTCCCGCCGCAGGTCGTGGACGAACACCAGGTTGCCGAGCGACTTCGACATCTTGGATCCCTGGTAGTGCACCAGCGCCTGATGCAGCCAGTGCCGGGCGAACGGCTTGCCCGTCACCGCCTCGGACTGGGCCCGCTCGCACTCGTGGTGGGGGTAGAGCAGGTCCGCTCCCCCGCCGTGCAGGTCGATGGTCTCGCCCAGCTCTCGCAGCGCCAGCGTCGAGCACTCGACATGCCAGCCGGGCCGCCCCGGACCCCAGCGGGACTCCCACGACGGCTCGCCGGGTTGGGCCTGCTGCCACAGCACGAAGTCGAGCCGGTCCCGCTTGGCCGGGTCGTCGGGGTCGTCGCGCCACTGGCGGGCCAGCTCGACCATGTGGTCGCGCCCGAATCCCGACAGCGATCCGAAGCCGTGGAAGGCCTGCGTGTCGAAGTACACGCTTCCGCCGGAGCGGTACGCGAAGCCCCGCTCCAGGGCGGCGTGAATGAAGCCCCGGATGTCGGGGATGGCCGACGTCGCCCTGGGCTCGGAGGCCGGCGGAAGGGTGTTCAGCGCGGCCATGTCGTCGTCGAAGCGGGCCGTCTGGTCGAAGGCCAGGTCGAGATAGTGGACCCCCCGGCGGTCGGCTGCGGCCAGGATGTCGTCGTCGACGTCGGTGATGTTGCGCACGCAGCAGGTCTCGCGGCCCATGTCCCGAAGGCGTCGCTGCAGCACGTCGTAGGTGATGTAGGTGGCGGCGTGCCCCAGGTGGGTGGCGTCATAGGGCGTGATGCCGCACACGTACATGCGCACCACCGGCGGAGCATCAAAGTCCACCACCGCGCCCCGGGCTGTGTCGTAGAGCCGCACGTTCTCAAGGTACCGTTGCCGGCCGTGGGCATCCTCGACGGCAAGCGCATCGTCATCACCGGCGTGCTCACCGACGCCTCGCTCGCCTACGGCGCGGCCGAACTGGCGCTGGCCGAGGGCGCCGAGATCCTCGTCACCGGGGCCGGCCGGGCGATGCGCCTCACCCAGCGCACGGCCCGCAAGCTAGGCGACGGCATCGAGGTGGTGGAGTTCGACGTCACCGAGCCGTCCCATGCCGATGCCCTGCGCGACCATCTGGCCGGCAGCTGGGGGCAGGTGGACGGCGCGCTCCATGCCATCGGGTTCGCTCCCGAGATCTGCCTGGGCGGCACGTTCATGGACGCCACCTGGGAAGACGTCAAGGTGGCCCTGGAGATCTCCACCTACTCGCTCAAAATGCTCGCCGACGCGGTCGCCCCGCTCATGCCGGTCGGAGGCTCGATCGTGGGCCTGGACTTCGACGCCACCCGGGCCTGGCCCGCCTACGACTGGATGGGAGTGGCCAAGGCCGGCCTCGAGTCCACCTGCCGGTACCTGGCCCGCTACCTGGGGCCGCAGGGCATCCGGGTGAATCTGGTGTCGGCCGGGCCGATGAAGACGATGGCCGCCCGCTCGATCCCGGGGTTCGCCGAATTCGAGGACGCCTGGGAACTGCGGGCGCCGCTCGGTTGGAGCGTCACCGACCCCGCCGGGGTGTCGCGCACGATCGTGGCCATGCTGAGCGACTGGCTGCCGGCCACCACAGGATCGATCATCCAGGCCGACGGCGGCTACCACGCCATAGGCGCGTAACCGCGGAGCGATTCAGGCGCCGTTGTCGTCGGTCTCGTCGAAGATGGCGCCCACCAGCGCCTCCAGGACGTCCTCAAGGGTGACAACGCCGAGCATCTTCCCGGCGTCGTTGCGCACCAGCGCCATGTGCACCCGGGACCGGCGCATGTAGAGCAGCAGGTCCTGGCCGGCCAGGTCGGGACTCACCACCCGCATGCGGCGCACCAGTTCCAGCGGCACCGGATCGTCGCGGGCCTCGGCCGGCATGCGGAGCAGGTCCTTGGCGTGCACGAAGCCCAGCACGTCGCCGGGGTCGGATCCCCATACCGGCACGCGGGTGTGGCCGGTGGCGGCCACCGTGTCCTCGAGCTGGGCGACCGACGCTCCCCGGGACACGGCCACCAGCCGGTCGGCGGGCACCATCACCGACCCGACCGACTGGGCGCGGAACTCCAGCGCGCCCGAGAGCAACTCGTGCTCGGTGGACTCGATCACCCCCTCCTGGCGGGCGCCGGCCAGCAGCGTGTGGAACTCGTTGATGGTGAGCGCGGTGTTGATCTCGTCCACCGGTTTGATGCCCATCAGGCGCACGATGCCGGCCGACACCGCATTGAGTGACCAGATGGCCGGCCTGAACACGACGCCGTAGATCCGCATGGCCGGCGCCAGCAGTCTCGCCGACGACTCGGGTTCGGTGATGGCCATGTTCTTGGGGACCATCTCGCCCACCACCACATGCAGCGTGGTGACCACGAACAGCGCCACCGCGAACGAGATGGTGTGCAGAACGCCCGAAGGGACCTCGACGACCCCCTCGATGACGGGCTCTATGAGATGGGCGATGGCCGGCTCGGCCACATAGCCCAGCACCAGCGAGGCCATGGTGATCCCGAGTTGGGCTCCCGCGAGCTGGGCTTGCAGGTCGCGCACCGCAGCCAGCGCAACCCGGCTGCGGCGGTCCCCACCGGCTGCGGCTGTCTCGAGGCGAGCGGCACGAGCCGCGACCAGCGCGAACTCGGCCGCCACGAAGAAGGCGTTGGCCGCGAGCATCACCACCGCCACCACCAGGGCCACGATCGTGCCCGTGCTCACGGCGCCACCGGTGGGGTCACCACCCTCACAGCGGCGATCCTCAGCCCGTCGACAGCCACAACCTCGAGGCGCCAGCCGTCGACGCTGACGATCTCGCCGGGCACCGGGATGTGGCCCAACCGGTCCAGCACCAACCCGGCCAGCGTCTCGTAGTCGCCCTCGGGCATCGTGAAGCCAGTGGCGTCGAGTACCTCGTCGATGTGGAGCGACGCGGGCAGCACGGTGGAGCCCCGAGACTCGGACCGGGTGCGCTCAGGAGTGGACGAGTCGTGCTCGTCGTCGATCTCGCCGACGATCTCCTCCAGCACGTCCTCGAGAGTGATGATCCCCGCCGTGCCGCCGTGCTCGTCGACCACGACCGCGAGCAGCCCAGCGCCGGTACGCAGGTCGTCCAGCATGTCATCGAGGTCCCGGGACTCGGGCACGGCCAGCACCGGCCGCATCAACTGCGACACCGGCGTGGACGGCCGCTCCGGGACCGGCACGGCGAACAGCGACTTCACGTGGACCACGCCGGCCACGTTGTCGAGATGGCCCGCCATGACCGGGAACCGGGAATGGCCGGTACGGGCGGCCAGCTCGGCCAGGTCGGCCACCGAGGCGTCGGCCTCGATGGCGATCACCTCCACCCTCGGCACCATGGCGTCGTCGGCCTGCTTGTCGGCCAACCGGATCGACCGGGTGAGCAGCCGCACCTCGCCCTCGTCGAGCATCCCCTCCTGCCCCGAGGAGACGAAGAGGTGCTCGAGCTCGTCGCGGTCGGGCATCGTGTCGATCTCCTCGCGCGGCTCCATGCCGAGGCGGCGCACCATCCAGTTGGCCGAGCCGTTGAGGAACGCCACCACGGGGCGAGCCAGCACGCCGTACACCGTGGTCGGCACGGCCACGGCCACCGCCATCCCGAAGGGCTTGGTGGTGGCCACGGCCTTGGGGACGAGTTCACCCATCATCATTTGCACGACGGTGGCCAGGACCAGCGCGACCGCCACCGAGACGCCCCAGGGCGTGTTGGCCCCGAACAGCGCCTCGACTCCGGGCGCGATCATCGGCGCCAGGGCCGGTTCGATCATGAAGCCGAGCAGCAACGACGACACAGTGATGCCGATCTGAGCACCGGACAGGTGGAACGACAACCGAGCCACCAGGCGCTGGACCATGCGAGCCCGCCGGTCGCCCGCCCCCGCCCGCTCGTCCACTCGGGTCCGGTCCACCGCCACCAGAGCGAACTCCATGGCGACGAAGAAGGCATTGGCTGCAATCAGCGCGAGAGCAGCCAAGAGCCACAGCGCGGTCTCTATCGCTCCTCCCAGGATCGTCCGGACCCGTCAGCCACGAATCTACAGCACCAAGCCGTAGGTTGACCTGATGCCGTCGCCTGGCCTGCACCCCGACCGCAGCCTCGGGTGGCTCCGGCGGATCCTGCCGGTAGTGGCCACCTACCGGGCCGTGTTCGCGGCCTCCGTGACGGGCGGCCTGATCTCGGTGGCAGCCACCGCGGCAGTGCCGGTGGTAATCGGGCGGGGGGTGGACGCAGCCGCAGCCGGTGACGCGCTGAAGCCGTGGGTGCTGGCCCTGCTCGCCCTGGCCGGCACTCGCTTCGTGTTGGGTTTCGCCTACCGGTACGGGCTGTTCCGCACCGCCCACTGCATAGAGGCCGATCTGCGCAACCTCGTCTATGAGCGTCTCACCGAGCTGTCGTTCTCCTACTGGGACAGGACCCAGACGGGCCAGGTCATCTCGCGGGCCAACAGCGACATCCGCTCCATCCAGCTGCTCTTCGCGTTCAGTCCCCTCGTGGCCATGCAGCTGGCGTTGCTGGTCATGGGCACGACCGCGATGGTGGCGCTGTCGCTGCCGCTGACGCTGGTGGCCATGGCACCGTTGCCGCTGGTCCTGTACGTCGGCCTGCGGCTTCGGAACAAGGTCTTCCCCCTGACCTGGGTGACACAGGCCCGGATGGCCGACGTAGCCATGATCGTGGACGAGAACATCCAGGGCGCCCAGGTGGTGCGCACCTTCGCCCAGGAGCAGGCCCAGGTGGACCTGTTGGCCCGGTCGGCTCAACGGCTCCGCTGGGCCGGCACGGCCACCGCCGACGCCCGGGCCCGCCACGCCCCCCTCATGGAGGCGCTCCCCCGGTTCGGACTGGCCCTGGTGCTGCTCACCGGCGGTCTGCTGGCCATCGACGGCAGCATCGCGGTGGGAGACATCGTCGCCTTCAACGCGTACGTGCTGCTCATGGCAGCCCCGTTCCGGATGATCGGCTTCGTCCTGATCCAATGGCAGCGAGCCTCGGCGGCCGCCCAGCGGGTGTTCGAGATACTCGACGAGTCCCCCGAGATCATCGAGCGTCCCGACGCCGTGCGGATGACGGAGCCGGCCGGCCGGGTGGAGTTCGACGACGTGGGCTTCACCTACTCCACCGGGGACGGCACCTCGATCCTCGACGGCTTCTCGCTGACCGTCGAGCCCGGCGAGACGGTGGCGGTCGTGGGCCGCACCGGCAGCGGCAAGAGCACCCTCGGCCGGCTCCTGCCCCGCTTCTACGACGTCGACCGGGGCGAGGTGCGAATCGACGGCATCGACGTGCGGGACCTGCGCATCCCGGATCTGCGCAGGGCCGTGACGGTGGCCACCGACGACCCGTTCCTGTTCGCGACCAGCGTCCGCGACAACGTGGCCTTCGCCCGTCCCGACGCGGATGAGGCGTCGGTGGCCGTAGCGCTGGTCGACGCAGCCGCCGGCGGCTTCGTGACGGCCATGCCCGGTGGCACCGAGACCAAGCTCGGCGAGCGGGGCTCGACCATCTCCGGGGGCCAGCGCCAGCGGCTCGCCATCGCCCGCGCCCTGGTCGCCGACCCGACCGTGCTGGTGCTGGACGATGCCACCAGCGCCATCGACACCGAGGTGGAGGAGCGCATCCACTCAGCCCTGCGCCGGCGCCGCTCCCACCGCACCACCATCCTCATCGCCCACCGGCTGTCCACGATCGCTATGGCCGACAGGGTGGTGTTCATCGCCGACGGGAAGGTGGCGGCCAGCGGCAGCCACCGCCATCTGTTGCAGACCGTTCCCGCCTACGCCGAGGTGCTGACAGATATCGGTGCCACCGACGATGCGGCCCGCTCCGGCCGGCACGCGGACTGATGTTCCAGTCGCCCGTCGGGATGCGCAGCGGACCGACCTCGGTCCAGGCCGCGGCCCAGGCCGGTCTGCCCCACGCGGATGTGCCCGGCGACCTGAGGGCCCGGGTCGAGCGGGTGCTGGCCGACGAGCCGATCCATCCCGATCCAGGGGTGCGGTGGGCCCGCACCACCGACGAGCCCGGCAGCCGGTTCGGGCTGGGGCGGTTCCTGTGGCCGCACCGCTACCGGCTGGCGGTGGCTTTCCTGCTGGTGACCGCCGAGACCATCGCGCTGCAGCTCGGTCCCGTGCTTACCCAGATCGGGGTGGACGACGGCATCGTGGCCCGCGACCGCAGCGTGCTGGTCATCGCCGCTCTTGCCTATGTGGGCCTGCTGGCGGTGGCCGCCGGAGCCGGCGCGATCAGGACGTCGTTCACCGGCAGGCTCGGCGAGCGGCTGATGGAGCGCCTGCGAGTCCGGACGTTCGAGCACATGCAGCGCCAGCAGATGGACTTCTACACCACCGAGAGGGCCGGAGTGCTGCTGACCCGCATGACGTCCGACATCGAGGCGCTGTCGGTGCTGTTCAACGAGGGCATCGTCAACTTCGCGGTCCAGGGCCTCACCCTGGTGGTGATCACCGTCCTGCTGTTCTACTACGACCCCCTGCTGGCCCTCATCACCCTGGCCGCGGCCGTGCCGCCGACACTGGCGTCGTCGATGTGGTTCCGGCGGCGGGCCGCGGCCGACTACCGCAGCGTGCGAGACCGCATCGGCGACCTGCTCGGCAATCTCCAGGAGTCCCTGGCCGGCATCCGGGTCATCGCCGCCCATGATCGGCGGGATACCAACGTCGCCGAGCATCGCCGGGTGGTGAACCGCCACCGCGACGCCAACCTGCGGGCCTCGCGGGCCAACTCCATCTACGGGCCGGGCAGCGAGGCCATCGGCATCGCAACCCAGGCGGTGCTTCTGGCCGTCGGCGGCGCAATGACCGCCAGCGGCCGGATCACAGTGGGAGAGCTGGCCGCCTACCTGCTGTTCCTGACCGCCTTCTTCGCCCCCGTGCAGGCGCTGGTGCAGCTGTACAACTCCTACCAGCAGGGCGGCGCGGCCATAGCCAAGCTGCGCGAGCTGTTCAGCACCAGACCGACGGTGACGGATCGTCCCGGCGCTGCGGCCCTCTCGGAGGTGCGGGGCGAGATCGTCCTGGACGGCGTGTGCTTCTCGTACCGCGGCGGCGACCGCGTGCTCCACGACGTCAGCCTGCACGTCTCGCCGGGCGAGACGATCGCGCTGGTGGGCGAGACCGGGGCCGGCAAGTCGACCGTCGCCCGCCTCATCGCCCGGTTGTACGACCCGACGGAGGGTGCGGTGCGCATCGACGGCCACGACCTGCGCGATGTCACCGTCACGAGCCTGCGGTCCCAGATCGGGGTCGTGTCCCAGGAGCCCTTCCTGTTCGCGGGCACGGTGCGGGACAACGTGGGCTTCGCCCGCCCCGGAGCGACCGACGCCGAGTTGCAAGAGGCTCTCAGCGCCGTCGGCATGAGCGAGGTGGTGGAGCGGCTGGGCGGCCTCGACGGCATCGTCCACGAGCGGGGGGCCACGCTGTCGGCGGGAGAGCGTCAACTGCTGGCTCTGGCCCGGACCTTCGTCTCCGGGCCCCGCATGCTGGTGCTCGACGAGGCCACCAGCAATCTCGACCTGCGCTCGGAGGCCCAGATCGAGCAGGCGCTCGACGTGATGCTGAGAGGGCGTACCGCGGTGATCATCGCCCACCGCCTGGCCACGGCCCGCCGGGCCGACCGGATAGCGGTGGTCGACTCGGGTCGGATCGTCGAGATCGGGAGCCACCGCGAACTGGTGGCGTTGGGCGGGCGCTATGCGACGATGTTCGACATGTGGGAGAGCCACGCCAAAGGGTCCCGAGCTGCGCCGGGCCATCACCGCGACGGGGCGACGCTGTGACGGCGAAGAAGTCATCGGCTCGGTCTGCGTCGGCGCCGTCTGCGGCCGCCGACGGCGCGGTGCTGTCGCTGCGTGGGGTTCAGCGCACGATCGACGGGGCCCGCCTGCTGCGGGACGTCGACTGGGAGGTGCGACCGACCCAGAGGTGGGTGGTGCTGGGTCCGAACGGCTCGGGCAAGACCACCCTCGTGCGGATCGCCACGATGTGGGATCACCCCTCCGCCGGTGTCGTCGAACTGCTCGGTGAGCGTCTGGGACGAACCGACGTGCGACGGCTGCGAGCCAGGGTCGGGTTCACCAGCGCGGCGATGGCGGCCATGCTGCGGCCGTCGCTGACCGCGGCCGAGGTGGTGATGACGGCCAAGCACGCAGCGCTGGCCCCGTGGTGGCACACCTACGACGCCGGCGACGCCGGTCGGGCTCGGGCCGCCCTGGAGCGCGTCGGCTGCGGAGACCGCCTCGACCAGCGCTTCGGGACGCTGTCCTCGGGCGAGCAGCAGCGGGTGCTGCTGGCTCGAGCCCTGTCGATGGAGCCGGGGGTGATCGTCCTCGACGAACCCAACGCCGGGCTCGACCTGGCCGGCCGCGAGCAGCTGATCGTCACCCTGAGCGGCCTGGCCGCCGACCCGGAGACTCCGCCGATGGTGCTGGTGACCCACCACACCGATGAGATACCGGACGGGTTCACCCACGCGCTGCTGCTGAGAGACGGCGCGGTGCTGGCGGCGGGCCCGACGGACGAGACGCTGACGAGCAAGAACCTCTCGGAGTGCTTCGGACTGGACCTCACCCTGGAACGCCGCCACGGCCGCTGGACCGCTCGGGCCGCCAGCAGCTGATCCCGCTCTTGTTCGCTGCGCTCACGGGCCGCTCGGGCCACGGCCTAGCCGGGGGGTGTCAAGAAGCCCGATTCGTGCGGGAACTCGGTCACCGGGCCGTACGTGTACCGGGCGGCCGCGTTGATCAGCGTCCTGCGCAGAGCATTGCACTTGTCGAGCTGGTCCAGGTGGCGCTGGTTGGCGATCATGGCGAACGTCACGGTCTCTCCGTTGGCCGCTAGAGCCACTCCGGCCAGCGCGTTCGACAGGTGGGCGGTGCCGGTCTTGGCGTAGACGGCGTTGGGGCTGCCCTCCATCGGTGGCCAGGTGGCGGGCCCGCAGGCCCTGAGCGTGCCACTCCTGCCGGCCACCGCCAGCCCGGCCACCAGCGGGGATTGCGGGCCTGCCCGCCGCAGCAGTTCGGCCACGGCCGCGCAGGTGAGGCGGTTGTACCGGGACAGTCCGGAGCCGTCGGCGATCTCGACGCCGGCCGCTAGAGGCCCGAGCGTCTGCTGCATGACCCCCTCGACCACCTTGACCGCTGTTGCCCGTTCCGACCCGAGGGTTCGCGCGCCGATCTCCTTCAGCAGCATCTCGGCGATGGTGTTGTCGGAGCGGGTCAGCATGCGGGCCACGATCTGGCCCACGTCGGGCGACTCGATGCTGGCCAGCGAGGTCATCTGGGACCGCGGCGGGGCCGTGCCGGCCTGGGGACGGCGGGTGATCACCAGACTTCTCGCCTCCAGCAGGTTGTCGAACAGCGACGCCGCGTGCCGGGTGGGGTCGGCCGTTCTCACGTACTCGCGGCGATCCAGGATCCCCGTCTTCCAGGTGTAGGAGACGTAGCCGTCGTTGATCAGCAGGCCCGACAGCGGGCCGACGAAGTTGACGGCGTCGTCGGAGTATCGCCACACGGGATCCTCACCGCCGGGCGGGACCTCCCAGTAGTAGTCGCGCTCCCGGTCGGCGTACCGGGAGTCGTCGCCCACTATCCGGCCCTGTATCCGCCGGATCCCCATGCCGGCCAGGCTCCGGCGGACCCGGTCGGCCAGCTCGGTCGCGTCGGTGTAGGCGACCGGATCAGGGATGCGCTCGCCGAAGCGGGGCGTGTTCAGCACGGGATCGCCCCCACCGACCAGGTACACATCTCCGTGGAACGTGCCGTCGACGACCGAGCCGAGGGAAGCGGTCCGGACGAGCACTTCTGTGGTGTAGGTCGCGTCGGGTCCGAGGACGTCCAGGGCAGCCGCGGCCGTGACGATCTTCATGAGCGACGCCGGCACGAGGGCGGTTTCGCTCTGGTCGTCGACGATCACATCGTCGTCAAGCAGGACGGTCAGGCACATCGAGCTCGGTGCGATCCGCAGCGACGAGACCTTCGAGAATTCGCCGACCAGCCGCTGGGTCGATTCCCTCACGGCTGCGGACCCCGCCCCCACAGTGGTCTCGGCGGTCTCGGCGCCGGCGCCGGAGGTAGCACCGAGGGCGGTCCCTGCGATCGTCGCGGCCGCGAGCACGGCTGAGAGGAGCCTTCGCCGATGTTCGCCTCGCCCCCCGATCATCTGCCCGCTCCGACCTGTCAGCTCAAGCTGGCTCTCACTACGTCTGCCAGAGCGGCGATACCCGCCGCAATGTCGCCGGGGGGAAGATGGCCGAAGCAGAGACGCATCCGGCTCGCTCCGTAGTCAGGGTCGGTGCACCATGCCGATCCGGGATTGAACTCGACGCCGCGCGCCGCCGCGGGCGCCACCAGGCGGTCGGTGTCGGTGCCGTCTGGCAGCGCCACCCACACGAAGATCCCGCCCCGGGGCTCCTCGAATCGGGCGAGTTCCCCGAAGCTCTCGCGCAGCGCACCGCAGATCGCGTCGCACTTCTTGCTCAGCACCGCGGTAAGGGCGTCGACGTGGTCGTCGAAGTGGGCCGCGGCGTACTCCGCCACTGTGATCTGCTCCAGCGCTCCCGACCCCGCGTCGGTCTTGAGCGCCAGCAGCCGGCTGATCACCGGCCAGTCGGCCACGATGTACCCCAGCCGCAGCGCCGGGGCGAGCGTCTTGGAGAACGACCCGCAGTACACGACCTGGCCGCCGCCCGAGTCCAGCGCGCGGATCGTCGGCGGCCGTTGCCCGTTGAAGACCAGGTCGGCGTAGCAGTCGTCCTCGAAGATGGCCACGTCGTGGCGCCGGGCTGTCTCCAGCAGCTCGATCCGGCGCGCTACCGGCATCACTGTGCCTGTGGGGTTCTGCACCGTCGGGATCGTGTAGATGAACTTCGGTCGCCGGCCCTGGCGCCTCAGCGACTCCAGCACGTCGTTGAGGTGGTCGATGCGCATGCCGTCGGAGTCGAGTTCGACGCCGTGCACATCGGCCCGCAGCGCGGCGAGACGGCTCAGGGTGCCGGCGTAGGTGGCCTTCTCGACGATCACCGGGTCGCCGGGCGCGAGCAGCCCGGCGTTGACCAGGTCGAGGGCTTGCAGCGAGCCGGAGGTGACCAGGACCTCCGACGCATCGGTGGACATGTGCGCCCTGCGGGCGAGGGCCTCGGACACGAACTCCCGCAACGGCAGATGGCCCTGGGGGCTCCCTCCCAGGTTGTACTTGGCCAGGGCCGGACCGTGGCGGGCGAGCGCAGTCGCCGCGGCCTCCGCGAAACCCCCGAACGGCACGCTGGCAGGGTCGTTGTGACCGCCGACGAAGTTGAACGGCGGGTCCCCGGCCCATTCGGCCTCTCCGTCGGCAAGCCCCGGCCGGAGCAGCGCCGTCATGTCGAAGCCCGCCATGCCCACCATAGGGAAGCTACTAACGGGGTGAGATTCGCTCCTATTCGGGCGCCTCCCGCCGAGACTCGGGCGGCGAGGGCCCTATAAGCCGGCGACGAGGGCTCTAGACCGCGGCCAGGCCGGGACCGGAGGCGGCGCCGGCCGGGCGGATGGCCAGCAGGACGCCCTCGACGACGTCCACCGTCGGTGGCGCGGCCACGATCACGTTGGACGTGCCGCGCCCGGAGGTCGGGCCCAGCGCCTCCTCCACCAGGGGGAACAGCAGCCCCGAGGTTGACGCCACCAGCGCGGGCCCGCCGACGGCCAGCAGCGACACGACCTCTCCCACCTCGCCGCGCAGGCGGCGCAGGCCGCGCACCACGGTCACGTGGGCCTCGCCCACCGTGGCCGTCACCTCCAGCGCCGACCAGCGGGGCGAGGCCAGCACCGCCAGGCTGGCCATTGCCTGATCGAGCCGCCCTCCGGCGGGCAGCAGCACGTGCACCGCCTCGACCTGACCCAGCACTGAGGCCATGGCCAGCTCGAGATCGGTGGCGTCCTTGTCGGCGGGATGGGCGTCGACAGTCGCGCCGCCGCGCTTGGCCCAGTCCAGCGCGGCGTCGCTGGCAGAGTCCAGGTCGCCCACCACGGCGTCGACGCGCAGCCGCCAGCGGCGAGCCGCGTCCAGCCCGCCGTCGGCGGCGATCACGAGGTCGGGAGATCCCGTGGCGGGCGGCTCGCCGTGCTGGTCGCCGGCCACCAGCAGTGCCCACGATCGACGTTTCACGAATCCACAGGCGCGGCGCCGGTCAGCCTCACGGCAGGAACGGCGTGGGGTCTACGGCCCCGCCGTCGATGCGCAGCTCGAAGTGCAGGTGGGGGCCGGTGGACCATCCGGTGGAGCCGATCGCGCCGATGCGGTCCCCGCTCTGCACGTTCTGGCCCTCGGACACCTCTATGCGGCTGAGATGGGCGTAGAGGGTGCTGTACCCGAGCCCGTGGTAGATCACGATGGTGTTGCCGAAGCCGCCGCGCTGTCCGGCCAGGATCACCTCGCCCGAGCGGGCCGCCCGGACCCGGTCCCCGGTATTGCCGCCGAGGTCGATGCCGTTGTGCTGGCGCACCGTCCCGAAGATGGGGTGGACCCGCGGCCCGAATCCCGATGTCTTGTCCCCGTCGGCGGGCCAGGCCACCAGCTCGAAGGGGCCGTGCTCGGCCTCGTGGCGGCGGCGCTCCTCCTCGATGGCCCGGCGGCGGGCCTCCTCCTCCTGGCGCCGGCGCTCCTCCTCCCTGCGCCGGATCTCCTCCTCGATGCGGAAGATCTCCTGCTCCATCTCCTTGTCGGACCGCTCGATATCGGCCGACACGAGATTCCATTCCTCGATGCGGGACTGGATCTCCAGGCGCAGCTCCATCGCCGCGGCCCGGGCGTCCTCGAGGTCGGCGAGCCGCTGCTGCTGGGCCTGCCGCTCCTGGTCGGCGTCCTCGGCCCGGTCGAGGGCCCGCCGGCGCACCACCTCGAGCTGGGCCTCCGCGGTACGCAGCTCGTCGGTGATCTCCAGCTCGTTGCCTATGGCCAGATCGAGCAGGAACAGCTTCACCGCGCTCTCGTTGAGGCTGGTCGAGAACTGCTCGACGACGTCGACGGGCGGCTGCACGTAGGCCTCGATGGCTCGCTGTCGCAGCCGCTCCCGGATGGTCTCGATCTCGTCGACGTACCATTCGGCCTCAGCCCGGGCGGCCGCCGCCTCGGCTTCAGCGGCCATGATGGCCACCTCGGCCGCTTCGATCCGGGTGTATTGGAGGTCGACGTAGTCGTCCAGTTCCTGGAGCGCATCGATCAGGGCCTCGTCGTCGGCGACGAGCGCATCGACCTGGCTGGCCACGTCGGCGGCGTCGCGGGCCAGCTGCTCCCGCTGCTGGCGAAGATCCTCGATCCGCCCGTCGTCCTGTGCCAGCGCGGCGGCCGCCATCAGCGCTGCCGCCGACCCGATCAGCAGCAGCGCGCCTGAGAGGCGCCGCAGCCTACGCACCCTGAATACCGTAACGAAAAAGCAATATTTTCGCAATCTGTGCGCAATAATTCTGCGAGTGCGGCCGGGAGTGTCCGACGCGCCCATCGGATCTACGGCTTGTCGGAACCGACGACCCACATGGCGAAGTACTGGGCCCCGCCGCCGTAGGCGTGGCCCACCGCCCGGCGGGCGCCGTCCACCTGGTGCTCACCGGCCGCGCCCATCACCTGCATTGCGGCCTCGGCGAACCGGATCATGCCCGACGCTCCGATCGGGTTGCTCGACAGCACCCCGCCGGAGCAGTTGACCGGCAGGTCGCCGCCGTCGAGCTCGGTGGCCCCGGACTCCACCATGCGCCAGCCCTCGCCGGTGGCGGCGAAACCCAGGCTCTCCAGCCACATGGGCTCGTACCACGAGAACGGCACGTACATCTCGACCGCGTCGATCTCGGCTCGCCGGTCGACGATGCCGGCCTGCGCGAACACGTCGTCGGCGCACTGCTCCGACGCGGCCGGCGACACCATGTTGCGGCCGCCGTAGCTGTTGCTCTCGCTGCGCATAGCCGTGCCGTGCACCCAGGCGACCGGTCCGGGATGGCGGTCGCCGCCCGCTTCGTCGACGAGGACCATGGCGCAGGCGCCGTCGGAGGACGGGCAGGTCTCGGAGTAGCGGATCGGGTCCCACAGCATCGGCGAGTCCACGACCTGCTCGAAGGTGAGGTCGTGCTGGTGAAGGTGGGCGTACGGGTTGAGAAGGGCTTGGCGGCGGTCCTTGTGGGCCACCATGCAGCCGATCAGCTCCGGGGCGCCGGTCATCATCATGTAGCGGCGGATGATGGGAGAGAAGTAGCCGCCCGCCCCGGCGTTGACCGAGGTGGCGAAGGGCTGCGGGAGCGACAGGGCCCACATGGCGTTGGACTCCGACTGCTTCTCCCAGCCGATGGTGAGCACGCAGCGGTGGACGCGGCTCTGCACCATCGACGCGGCCACGCAGCCGGTCGAGCCGCCGACCGACCCGGCGGTGTGCACCCGCATGATCGGCTTGCCGACCGCTCCGAGCGCCTCGGCGAGGTAGACCTCGGGCATCATGACGCCCTCGAAGAAGTCGGGCGCCTTGCCGATGATCACCGCGTCGATGTCGCTCCAGGTCTTGCCGGCCATCTCCAGCGCCCGGTAGGCGGCCTCGCGCAGCAGTCCGGCCATGGACACGTCGCGGCGGGCCGCGGCGTACTTGGTCTGGCCGACCCCGATGACCGCGGTGCGCTCAGCGGCCATGTCAGTCGCCCTCCAGCACGCACACCATGTTCTGCTGCAGGCACGGCCCAGATGTGGCGTGGGCCACGGCCCGGTCGCCGTCGCCCCGCCAGATCCGCGACGCGGCCTCGCCGATGCGGATGAGGCCCGACGCCATCATGGTGTTGGCCGCCAGCGCGCCCCCCGAGGGGTTGACGGCGGTGCTGTCCTCGTCCAGACCGAGGGCGTCAATCAGCAGGTGCTCGGAGGTGGTGAAGGGGCCGTGCAACTCGGCCAGGTCGATCTTGTCGGCGGCCGCTCCGGCCCGGTGTGCGGCCAGCCGGGTGGAGGCCGACGACGTGAGGTCCCGCACCCCGAGCGTGTGGGCGTCGCCGCGATGGTCCATTCCCCGGATCCACGCCGGGCGCTCGCACAGGTCCCGGGCCCGGTCCCCGGCCGCGAGCACCACCGCGCAGCCCCCGTCGGCCTCGGCCGGGAGGTCCGACGGTCGCAGCGGGTCGATCACATAGTCCTCGGCCAGGATCTCGGCGACGGACTTGGGGTCGGTTCGCACCGCATGGGGATTGGAGGCGGCGCTGGCCCGGCTGCGGGCCGCGATCTCGGCCAAGCGGCGCTCGCTGACATGGCCTCCCTCCAGCATGAGCCGCGCCGCCAGCGCCTCGACCGCGTACGAGTCGGGCCACAGCGGGCACACGTAGTAGGGGTCCATCTGGGTGGCCAGCACGTCGCGCACCGATCCCGGCGAGGACTTGCCGTAGCTGTACACGAAGGCGGTGTCGATGCCGCCGCACTGGATCTTCACCCAGGCCTCGTAGAGCGCCCAGGCGCCGTCCTGCTCGACGTGGCTCTCGCTGATGGGGGGGACCGGACCGGTCCCGTCGATGGTCATCACGAACGAGAACGCCTGCCCGGCCAGGAAGTCCGAGGAGCCCGAGCAGGTGAACCCCATGTCGGACTGGGTCAAGCCGACGGACGCCTTGGCCTGCTCCATCAGCGGGACCATGAACTCCACTTCGGATTCGCCGGAGATGGCATCCTCCTGGCGCTGCGTGAAGGCCACGACGGCAACGTCGATCATGCCGCCGCTACTCCGACCACGACTCTCGAACGTCGATCATGGGTCGCTCGCCTCGACGCGGCCGATCCGCTCGTAGTCGGTGATCACCTCGTCGGGCTCGCCGGTGGGCTCCCAGCCCAGGATGTTGCCCGCTGAGGTCTCGAGCTCCTCGTCGGGCTTCCACACGGCGCGGACTCGCATGCCGATGCGGACCTCCTCCGGAGCGATGTTGATGACGAGGCCCAGGAAGCCCACCGACGCACCGTCGAGGACGATCCAGGCGCTGCAGTAGGGAGGCTTGAGGTCGGGGCGCCGCTCGATGGGAACCCGGGTGATGTTGAAGGACTCGACGTAGCCGGTGTCGGCCAGCTCGACGACTTCGCTGGTGGCCGCTCCGGCCAGGGGGCTCACGCCCCGGGGCGGTACGAACACCTGGCCGGTGGCACCGCAGCGCTCGCCGAGGATCCGCTTGTCGGCCATGGCCCGCAGGTATCTCGACAGCGCCCGGCCCGGTGTGTACGTGTAGGTCATCCGGATGGGCGTGCACACGCTCTCCACCGGTTCGGCACCGGCGAGCGCCTCGGGCAGCGTCACCGGAGCGGACAGGGCGGCGGGTGCTGCCAGTGGATCGCGGGCCGCGGGCCGGTCGGCGCTCACGCGGTCTTCCTCGAACACGCACGGGCGGATGAGGCCGCTCGCACAGCAACGTTGTGTTCCCCGCTCTCGTTCGCTGCGCTCACGGGCCGCTCGGGCCGTGATTTCCGCTCCTGTTCGCTGCGCTCACGGGCCGCTCGGGCCCGGGGCCTCGCTCGGTGTCTCGCCACCGTCTCCATCACTGCTGCCTACCGCTCGGCCTCTGGGCCGGGATCGGCTCGAAGCCGGCTATGTCGGCGATGTGCCCCTCACGCTCGGTGCGCCACACGACTCGAACCCTCATGCCGGTCGACATCTCGGCCGCGCTGGGGGCGAACACCGCGTGCAGCATCGAGGTGTCGGCTCCGTCGAGACGTATCAGGGCCCACGCGAACGGCCGGTCGAAGGGCTGCATGGGGCGGGGGTCGCCGTTCCAGGCCCAGGTGAGGACCTCCCCTGCCTGTCCCACCTCCACCAGTTCGGTCAGCGGCTCGGCGGTGAGCGGGTCGTACTCCTGCGGGGGACACAGCACGGTCCCGTCGGCTCGGCGGATGCCGCAGATCACGCCGTCTCGCAGTCCGGTGAGGAACGCTCCGATCACCGGCCCGGTGGAGCGGGTGAAGGGGTATTCCAGTACGAGCGGGGCCTGCAGGACTTCCGATGACACCGCCTTCGATGTTACGTCCGGCTAGCTGCTGCCCGGCGCATCCCGGCAGCCAATCTGGTCAGGCGCCGAGCAGCAGGAGCAGACCGATGACGGTGTAGCAGATCATCACGGCCAGCATCGGGTACTGCGAGCGCATCGCGAGCCGGCGGGGCCAGCGCTCCACAGCCCGGTCGTGGGCCACTGCGACGGCCAGAACGTGGCCCACTGCGATGGCCGCGGTCTGGGTCCAGGCGATGGTGTCGGTGGAGATGGCGGTGAAGTCCACCTGGTAGGTGGCGGTGCCGAAGAGGTCCCGTCCCCGGCCGAATGGGTCGGAGATGTGGGCGATCACCTGCTGGCCCTCCAGCAGCAGGTAGCTGAAGTAGTGGGCGACGGTGTAGGCCGCGGCGATCGGCAGCAGCGAGGGCGCGAAGGCATCGGCCAGCTCCCGCTCGGTGTCGCCGGTGATGGCGGCCATCGCCGCGATGGCGGCCCGGTAGAGCACGAACACCGCGAAGATCACGAACACCAGCCCGACGGTGTTGACCGCGGTCAGCTCCCAGCCGGTGCGCTGGGCGGCCACATCGAGCCACACCGAGCTGCGGGTGAAGCCGTCGAAGGTCGTGGAGCCGAGCACGACCAGGATGAAGGCCACCGATCCCCGCTTGATGGGCAGTACGGCCAGGCCGGCCAGCGGCGCTCGCAGGCGCAGGGCGCCGCCTTCGCGGTGCAGCGGCGCCATGGCCGACAGCTTGGTGAACAGCACGCCGAACCCCTCGGCGTCGCGCAGCCATCCCCGGCCGAAGACGGCCGCTCCCGCCAGCAGGGCCACCGTGTAGGCGGCCAGGTACACACCGAGCACCCGGATGTCGGTGTTGTCGTGGAAGGCGAGCTCGAGCCAGACGAAGCCGAAGATTGCAGCGGTCGCCCACCAGTAGTTTCCGGCGCCCCGGTCGGTATCGCTGTGATCCCCGCTCTTGTTCGCTGCGCTCACGGGCCGCTCGGGCCACGGCCTCGCTGAGTTCCCGCTGGTCCCACATACAGAACTGCCGTCTGCCCGCTCGGCCTCTGCAGGCTGACCCCGGAGGCGGGCCCACAGCCGGGCCGAGCCGTCGGCGATTGTGGTGAACGGGCTGAGGTGCAGCCACACGTCGCCCACGAGCACCGACACCACCTGGAGCCCCACCCAGAAGATGATGTAGACCGCGACTGGCGTGATGTTCACCGACGGGTTGGTGTTGCCGGCCAGCCCGGCGTAGAGCAGCACGGCCAGAGCGAGCAGGCCGAGCGTCCGGACCACCAACGCCTGCACCCGGCACGCGGTCTGGAACGGCCCGGGGAGGGTCAGGCCGGTCGCGGCGGCCCGGAACTTCGGCGTGTCCCAGAACATGCCCAGGGCCACGAATGAGGCGGCCACCGCGAACGATGCGGCCCAGGCCAGCTGCCAGAGGGGAACGGGCAGGTCCAGGCGGCCGCCCACGCCGTGCGCGGCTGCGACATCGGCCCACATCCAGAGCGCGGCGGCGGCCATCGCCCCCGTTGCCGGGACCCGGCGCAGGATCCGTCTCACGGCAGGAACGGCTGGGGGTCTATGGCGGTTCCGTCGATGCGGGCCTCGAAATGCAGGTGAGGGCCTGTGGTTCTGCCGGTGGATCCCATCGCGCCCAGGAGTTGGCCGGCCTCGACATCGTCGTCGGGGCCGACCGCGAGCGAGTCGAGGTGGGCGTAGACGGTGGCGAGCCCGGCGCCGTGGTACACGACCACAGTGTTGCCGTAGAAGGGGCAGGATTGCGCCGACAGGACCTCGCCGTCGAGCACGGCGGCCACGGGATCGCCGGTGTCTCCCCTGATGTCCGCCCCGTTGTGCTGCGACCAGTGGCCGGTCACCGGATGGACCCGCATCCCGAAGCCCGAGCGGATCTCGCCGGTGGCGGGAAGGTGCTCCATGGGCAGGAACGAGTCGATGCCGAGGTCGGCCCGCTGCAGTTGGGCCCGCTCCCGCATGTCGGTCTCGACCCGGCGGAGTCCGTCGGCGATCAGCTTGACGTCGTTGCCCGTCTCCTCGCTCACCTCGAGTTCCTCGAGGTCGTCGTCCACGCTGCGGTACAGCAGGTAGATGCGCATCTCGTCGCCGCCGATGGTGTCGGCGACGACCTGCTCGAGGATCTTCTCCAGCGGCTGCGGGCACGGGACTCGCATGTCGGGGTGCAGCACGGCCACGTCCGACACCGGCGATGCCGACGGCAGCGGCAGGTCGCACCAGCCGCGGGAGTCCGCTTGCCAGACGCCGCCCAGCCCCTCGCAGGCCTCCTGCGGCGAGATCGGCGCGCCAGGCTGCTGCTTCTGGGCGAGTTCGATGGCGGCCTCGATAGCCGCCGCGTCGACTGCTTCGTCCGGCGGCGGTTCAGCCGGCGCAGGCGGTTCGGCGGTAGTGGCGGGCTCGACCGGGGCCTCGCGGTCGACCTCCTCGACCAGGGATCCCTGGTTGCCGGCCAGCCAGTCCGGGGTCTCCCGGATCAAGTAGAACGCCGCGGCCAGCAGGACGAACAGAGCGACAATGAACGCAAAGACACCCCGCCATTCACCCACGTTGCGTCCCGCTAGGGCTGCAAGGGCCGGACGAGGTCGCGGCGGATCTGCACCGGTGGACCGTCGTGTACCAAACTGCGAACTTTCGAGTGGCAGGTCGAATTCCCCTCGTGAGGTCCCAAGGGCGGTCTCGCCACACAAGGGGACGTACATCGCGCCAACCTGCGCCGGCCATCAGGGTCGTCGACGCAGTTCCTCTTCAAGTTGGCGCAGCCTTGCTTCCGCTCTATCGGCGCGGGCACGCTCGGCGCCAAGTTGGGCGCGCTCATCGAGGAACGTGGGGATATGACGACCCGTCGACGGATCGAGCCAGCCAAGCCGGCCGTCCCGCCACTGCAATTCGACATCCAGCACGGCGCTGTAGCCGCGGAGACTGCCGCCATCATGTTCCGCAATCTCGATCGGCTCGTATCTCTCATCCACCAACTGGTCGCCTGCCAACCTTACGCCGTGGAACGCGCCTGTCTCGTCGAAGCGCCAGTACTCGCGGATGCCGAACCACTCGTAATCCTCGCGCTTCGGCCCGACGTCAACGCGGCCGGTACTCTGCGAGGCCACTTCCAGGACGAAATCCGGAGGCTTGCCTTGCTCAGCGATGATGTAGCCGTTGTTCGCTTTGTGCGCCTCAAGGTCGACGTCGAAGGCGACCAATAGGTCGGGGTAACGCCTGCGGCGCACGAAATCTTCCGCGTCCTGCACAATCCAGTGATCGGCCGTGACCAGCAGCCCCTCGTGATTGGCACCCTAGGCGACCAGGTGCTGCCGCAGGTGAAAGGCGTTTCCGTCGTGATGCAGAGAGTCGTAGGTCGTCACTTCGTCCGGGTTCCGTTCGGGGATATCGGGCAAGCGGATGCGACCGTCGACGACCTGCGGCAGTTGTTTGGCGGTGACCATCAGCGCCCTCCGAATAGGCAGAGTATCAGGCCGACAGCACGGGAGACTCGGAGTAACGGACGGCGCGCAGAGCGACGCTGCCCACTCGTCGCGGGTGGGCAGCGTCTCAGACTCCGTGCGCCAGGCACGATACGGCACGATACGGACAGTCTTCACGTGAGTCGCAGGCGGGCACCTACGTTGTCGCGTGTGTGGCGTCGAACAGAGCACCGGCAACGTGAGGTGATGCATCCGTCGGCACCGACTTCTCATGGGAGAGGTACGGTCGAATGTCCGACGCTGACCCCCTGATTGATTCAGGCGGGAAGACGGTGAATGCGGTGCTTACGGATGCCAATGGCGGCGCGGCTCAGGCATTGACCGAGCATTACGTGATGCTCGACTTGGGCGGAGGCTCCGCTGGCTGGCTATGTCCTTCAGCGCGGCGGGGCGTACCGCATTGTCGGGTCCCTCGTGACGGCTCCTCGACACGATGAAGTTGTCGTTGATGGGACGGCGGCCGAGGATCCGGATGCTCTCGATCAGCCGCGAGTGTCGACTGATGGATCGAGAGATGATCAGCTGAAGAGTTGAGTCGTCACGCCGCTCCCACTCTTGCGCAGTGCAAGAGTGGGAGCGGCGGCGCGACCATTGTTTCTTTGGGATCGCGGTGGTCGGGCTGAGCGAACCGTCACCCTAGTCATCGTCGATGATGGTGCCGGTGGCTTTGTGATTGCCGATGCGTGCGTCAGTTTGAGCGTACAGGATGATCTCAAACGTCTCGGTTTGCTCCGAAATGTTGTCATTGATCAATGGCACTGAAATCGTCTGCTCGGTTTGGCCGGCTTCGAATCTCAGCAACTCGTAGATGTCCTCGACGTCGCGGAAGACCCACGCCGTCCTGCTTCTCACGTAGTAGGACACCCACGCGTATTGATTGCTCGCCGGACTGAGCGTCAGCGTGAAGTCGATCGTGCCGTCACCCTCGTTCGCCGTCGCGTCGCTGATTGTGAATGTCGGAGTCGCGTTCGGCTTCGGCGGATCATCATTATCCGCCACCGTGACGCTGGTCGTGCCAGCCGTAGCGGACACGGTGTACCCCTGACCCGAGCTGATGGCCGCCGTCACCGACCCGTTCGCTTCGTCCTCGCTGTCATTGGTCGTGGCGACGCTGAGTGCGGCAGTCCCACTGGTCGGAATCGTGACCGTTTGCGAACCGGTGGCAACTCCGTAATCGCCCGATTGCGTGACGATGACTGTTACTGACAGCGGCGACGTCGGAGCGGGACTTGCACTCAACGTGAAGCTGGCGTTGGCGCCCTCGGTGACGCCGGCACCGGCGCGGATGCTCACCTCTGGCGTCGGCGGGGGCGGATCGTCGTCGTCCGAGACGGCGACCGTAGCCGCTGCGTTGCTGGTCGACACGTCGTAGCCGGCGCCGGAGGTGACGGTCACCGTGACCGAGCCGTCCGGCTCGTCGGTGGCGTCGCCCGACGTGGCCACGCTCAGCGTCGCGCTGCCAGAGGTCGGGAGCGTGACCGTCCGCTGGCCGACCGTGACGCCGTAGTCGCCAGTGGCGGAGACCGAGACGGTGACATCCACGGCGGCCGCGGGCGATGGGTTGGCGCTGATCGTGAACGTCGCGACGCCGCCCTCAATGACGCCCGGACCGGAACTGATGCTCACCTCTGGTGTTGCTGGCGGCGGCGGCACGACTGGGTCGGTCGTGTCCGTAGCGTCAGGAGTCGTCGAGGCTTCGCAGTCCTCGAGCGCTGCCACGATCGGCGCCCAGCCGCCCCAGCCTCGGCCGCTGCTGTACGCCTTCACGTAGGCCGCGGCCACCGTCTCATCGGTCACCCCCGAAGGCTTGGCCGGCATGTTGTCCGCGCCGAGCGTGTTGAGGATGCGCCAGAACAGCGGCGCGTCCGAGCCGTAGCTGGTGTGCCACGCAAACGCCGCCCGCGCTCTCTCGATCGCCACACCCGCGGTGATCGGGTCGCACGACGCCGGAGCCGCAGCGGAGGTGCGCTGGTACGCGGTCGGGGTCACCTCGTCGTAGTCCTGGGAGTAGACGATGACCGCGTACTCCGTGTCGGCCTCAAGGCCGGTGATGGTGTACGTGAGCGTGCCCGCGTCCACTTCGGCCTCGTGCACCTCGGCGTCCGCGACGGCCTCGGCCCAGAGGACCAAGTAGCTGTCGACCTCGCGCGCGGGCCACGACAGCGTCATGCTGCTGGCGGTCACGTCCGAGATGCCCATCGCCCCCGGGTCGGGGAAGGGATCATCCTGATCGTCCGGCTGCCCGTCCTGCGAATCCTGTCCTAGCGTTTGCGGCTGCCCGCCGGGGCAGGAGCCGTTGCCGAAACGCGTACCCTGGCTGTGGTTTAGACTGTTGTGGGTGTGGCCAGCATGGGTGTACGGGTGATCGCGGTGGCCATATTCCGGCTGGCAGCTGGTCCAGACATTTTCATCAGAAGAGCTGTGTTGTTCAATCTCCTCCGCCGTCAGGCACTCGGTGATGCCCATGCCCGCCGGGGCGTAGACCTGCGCTCCGTCGACGGTGATCAGCCGCGCCGCATGGTGGCTGTGGCCGCACCAGCACGCCGCTGCCGCCGGGTCGAAGATGGTAGTCGTCACCTCATCGTGCCGGAG
>JAJEJB010000024.1 GCA_022828135.1 Acidimicrobiia bacterium
TGCTCGACGACATGCGGGCCGCGGGGATGGACATCGATTCGGACCTGACCGCGGATCAGCTGTTCACCAACGAGTTCATCGACGAGAGCATCGGCCACGGCTTCTAGCCCCGAGCCTCGTCGCTTGACACAACGCTGAAAAGGGGGGCCGGCCAAACACCGGCCCCCCTTCAGCGCGCCCGGACCCATCCCGCGGGCACGCAGTCCTGGCCCGGCTGATAGGGTTCGGCCCGAGGCACGAGGCGGTTCGGAGGTCTCCAGCAAGGCGTGGGCTTCGGGACTGCACCGTTGTCTCCACATCACAAGAATCCGGCGCGCCCGGATCGTCCCTAGGAGGGAATACATGAGACACCAGAAGCACCTGGTTCGGTGGCTGGCGGTACTGCTGGCCTTCGGACTGGTGGCCGCGGCCTGCGGCGACGACGAAGACGAGGCTGTAGACGAGGCCGCTCCGACGCCGACCGAGGAGGCGCCCGACGAGGCGCCCGACGAGGCGCCCGACGAGGAGATGATGGAGCATCTCGGCGACGGCTCGCTCGGCGTCGTCACGGTCGAGGCGGGCGACGCCATCCAGATCCGCTCGCTGGAGGCCATCACCGGTGACGTGGCCTTCTTCGGCCTGCCCATCGACAGGTCCACGCAGATCGCGGTCGACGACTACGGCCCGATCCACGGCTTCGATGTGGACACCGGCACGAGCCTGGACGACCTGTGCTCCAACGACGGCGGCCAGGCTGCGGCTCAGATCATCGTGGCCGACGAGGACGTGGTCGGCGTGATCGGCACGTCGTGCTCGGGCGCGGCGGTTGCTGCGGCCCCGCTGATCACCGATGCCGGCATGGTGCTGATCTCCGGCGGCAACACGTCGCCTGCTCTGACTTCGGACCTGGCCGGAACGGCGGGCCCGAACTACAGCGTCGGCTACTACCGCACCGCTCACAACGATCTGTACCAGGGTGCGGCCATGGCCAAGTTCGTGTTCGGCGAGCTCGGCATAAGCACTGCCGCGGCCATCCACGACGGTGACCCCTACACCCAGGGTCTGGCCCAGGCCTTCGCCGACGCCTTCGAGGCCGAGGGCGGCACGGTCACCGGCTTCTCGGCGGTCAACAAGGACGACACCGACATGGTTCCGGTGCTCACCGAGATCGCCGCGGGCGGCCCCGGCGCGTTGTTCTTCCCGATCTTCCAGCCTGCCGGCGACTTCGTGGCCGACCAGGCACCGGGCGTCTCCGGCCTGGAGGGAACTGTGCTGCTGGCCGCCGACGGGTTGTTGAACACCAACTACCTGGCACTGCCCCAGACCCGGGGCATGTACTTCTCGGGTCCGGACCAGCGCTTCGGCGAGAACGTCAACGAGAGCACCGGCAAGACCGCCGTCGACTTCCTGGCGACTTACGAGGCGGCCTACGGCGAGGCCCCGGCTGCGCCGTTCTGGGCGCACGGCTATGACGCCACCGTGTTGCTGCTCGACGCCATCAAGGCGGCGTCGTGGGTCGAGGACGGCGACCTGATGATCGACCGCCAGGGCATCCGCGACTACCTGAACAGCGTGCAGGGCTTCCAGGGCCTCATCGGCATCATCAACTGCGACGACTTCGGCGACTGCGGCGCGGCCCGCATCACCGTGGTCCAGAACATCGGTGGCGAGGAGAACGCGGAGGCCAGCCTCAACAACGTGGTGTTCTCCTACGCACCGGGCACTGCCGGCGTAGGTTCGGAAGGCCTGCCGCTGGCCGAGGCGGTGGCCGCCGGTCTCGCCGATGTGTGTCCGTCGCCGTTGGTGGTTCAGACGGATTGGTTCCCGGAGTCTGAGCATGGTGCGATGTATGAGCTGGTTGGCGATGACTACACCGTTGATGTGGATGCGAAGGTTGTTCGGGGTTCGATGGTGCTGGGTGGCACTGATTTGGGGATCGAGTGGGAGGTCCGCACGGGCGGTCCTGCTATTGGGTTCTCGCCGGTGTCGCAGCACATGGCCGCGGACGAGTCGATCCATTTGGGTTATGCGTCCACTGATCAGCAGATCAACCACTGGGATGTGGCTCCGCTGGTGTCGGTTGTGGCGCCGCTGGAGCGCAATCCGCAGATGGTGATGTGGGATCCGGAGACCTATCCGGATGTGACTGGTCTGGCTGATCTGGGTGCTCAGGGCATCACGATCAATGTGTTCGGCGGCGGGACGTTCCCCGAGGTGTTCATCGCTCAGGGGATCTGGTCTGCTGATCAGGTTGATCCGTCCTATGACGGCAGCCCGGCTCGGTTCGTGTCCGCGGGCGGCTCGATTGCTCAGCAGGGCTTCGCGTCGTCTGAGGTGTACACCTATGAGCACGTGTATGAGCAGTGGGGCAAGCCGGTGGCTTTCCAGCTGTTGCACGATGCTGGGTTCCAGATCTACTCCCAGACCATCGGGGTTCGTCCTGGTGACATGGAGGAGCTGCGGCCGTGTCTGGAGAGGCTGGTGCCGATCATCCAGCAGGCGGCTGTGGACTTCAACGTCGATCCGCATCGCGCCAACGCGATCATCGTGGACGCGGTGGCGCGCTATCAGGACTTCTGGGTGTATCCGCCTGATCTGGCCGAGTTCTCGCATTCGGCCAAGCGCGAGTACGGCCTGGTCGGTGACGGTCCCGACAACATCGTGGGCAACATGGTGGGCGAGCGCATCGCCAAGGTGCTCGACGACATGCGGGCCGCGGGGATGGACATCGATTCGGACCTGACCGCGGATCAGCTGTTCACCAACGAGTTCATCGACGAGAGCATCGGCCACGGCTTCTAGCCCCGAGCCTCGTCGCTTGACACAACGCTGAAAA
>JAJEJB010000055.1 GCA_022828135.1 Acidimicrobiia bacterium
TGCCCGGGGATGGCCTCTGCGGCGCGACTCTTGGGGAGCGGATCGCCCGCCGGATAGGGGAGCACGGGCCGATACCGGTGTCGGAGTATGTGGAGGCCTGCCTGTATGACGCCGACGGCGGCTTCTACATGCGGCCCGGCGGGGGGCGGGCCGGGGGGCGTTCGGGACACTTTCTGACTGCGCCTGAGGTGGGCCCGCTGTTCGGTGCCGTGCTTGCTCGGGCGCTGGACGCGTGGTGGGCTGAGTTGGGTGAGCCCGATCCCTTCACGGTGATCGACTGGGGGGCGGGGCCGGGCACGCTGGCCCGCTCGATCCTGGCCGCTGAGCCGGGCTGCATGGCTGCGGGGGCGCTGCGGCTGGTGCTGGTGGAGTGGTCGCTGGCGCAGCGAGCCCTGCATCCGGAGCACCCGTTGGTGGCGAGCGTGGCCCACGTGTCGGACGCACTTCCTGAGGGGGCGTCTGCTGGAGTGATTGTGGCCAACGAGCTGCTGGACAACCTGCCCTTCGACATGGTTCGCCGTACTGCCGACGGCTGGGAGGAGCTGCGGGTC
Source organism: Acidimicrobiia bacterium (assembly GCA_022828135.1). Taxonomy (GTDB): domain Bacteria; phylum Actinomycetota; class Acidimicrobiia; order Acidimicrobiales; family Aldehydirespiratoraceae; genus Aldehydirespirator. The sequence continues at coordinate 552 of JAJEJB010000055.1, forward strand.
ACCGTCGGGGAGGGTGCAAGCGGCCGCTTCTCGCTGGTCGCGACACCCGCGTCCGGTGAGCTTGTCGCCGGGCTGCCCGACGTCGCGACAGGGACGCGGGCGCCGGTTCAGCGAGCCGCTCGCAGTTGGGTGGCGGAAGCCCGTCGAGTGCTCGGGAAGGGCCGGGTCGTCGCCTTCGACTACGGAGCGGCCACCGACGTACTGGCCGAGCGGGCTGGCCGATCAGACGATCCTGGCGCCGGACTGGGCTGGCTGCGCACTCACCGGGACCACGATGACGGCTCCTGGTGGCTGACCGATCCGGGGTCGTGCGACATCACCGCCGACGTGGCCCTGGACCAGGTGCAGGCCGACCACCGGGCCGAGGTATGCACCCAGGCCGAGTTCCTGAGGGGCCACGGCATCGACGAACTGGTGGCCGAGGGCCGCGCGGCCTGGGCCGAGCGGGCCGACGTCGGCGACCTCGACGCCCTCCGGGCCCGCAGCCGGACCCGCGAGGCCGAGGCCCTGCTCGACCCGGCCGGCATAGGCGCCTTCAACGTTCTCGTCTGGTCCGTCGATTGATGGCCTGTGCGGGGCAGCGGCCCCCGGCCAGTTCAGTCCTGGGATTCGGTCCAGTCGTTGATGGCGGTTTCGCAGGGGCCGATCAGGGGGGCCACGACGGGGTAGCCGGCGTAGGGGGCGAGCGCGATGAGAGTCTCCCGCAGCTGGTCGGGGGTCAGCTCGCCTCGCTTGAGGGCTGACTGGGCCTGGAGCTTCCACACGTCGGTGGATCCCCGGGCCGCGATGACTCCCATGATGAGCAGGCGCCGGTCCCTTATCGACAGCACGTCGCGGTCCCACACCTCGGCGAAGAGGCTGCGCATCATCACGTCGTTGAAGGCCATGGTGCCCTCGGGCAACGCCGGCACTTCGCCCTGGTAGACCTCGGTCACCATGGCCACGCCGCGCTCGTAGGTGTCGTCAGCAGGCCTGTCAGTAGTGTTGTCGGCGGTCATCGGGTCTCCTCGTTCGCGTCGTGGACGCTGTAGACGGCGGGCATGGAGGATCTCAGTGCTTCGAGCAGAGTTGCCGCGCCGGGCCGGGTGCTTCCCAGCTCAAGCGCCAGCGACAGATCCTTGGTGGCGATGCCGGCCTGGGTCTGCAGCATGGTCCTCAGCTCGCCCTGTATGTGCTCGTCGGGTATCTCCAGAAGGGCGCAGTACTGCTCGGTGAGCGCACCCAGTTGGCCCGTGAACCGCCATGCCTCCAGCAGCGCGGCCGGCTCGCCGCCGGTGCTGGCCACCATGTCATGGGCCGCGGCCGCCGCCGCGAACTGGGCGTACGTCATCACGTTGATGGCGATCTTGAGGGCCGCTCCCGACCCCACCGGCCCGGCGTCGATGAGGGTGCCGGCATAGATGTCGAGCAGCTCTCTAGCCGCGCGCGGCATCTCGTCGAGCCCCCCGGCCAGCACGGTCAGGCTGCCGGCCCTGGCGTTGTCGGCCCCACCGGCCACGCAGGCGTCGAACACCGGTACCCCCCACTCCGCGGCCTCGTCGCGGGCGGCCAGCACCGTGTCGGGATGCACGGTGGAGTGGATGAGCACGGTGAGCCCGTGGTGGGCCCCCTCGACGATGCCGCCGGGTCCCGATAGCACCGCCTCGATGTGGGTCGCGGCCGGCACGCAGATGCTCACCACGTCACTGACCCTGGCGACCTCCGCGGCGCTGGCGCCCGCTCCGGCACCGAGTGAGACGGCCGCGTCCACCGCGGCAGGGTCGATGTCGTGGACCGTGACCGACCCGCCGGCCTGGCGGATCAGGTTCTCGGCCATGGCCGAGCCCATCATGCCCAGCCCTATGTAGCCGTGACGGGTCACCCAGCGACGCTAGCCAACCGGGAAGCGGGCGTGAAGCTGATGGGCAGATTCTTCCATCCGCTGACGTTGCCGCTGTGGAACCGGACCTTGTTGTCGTGGTCCACCGTGTAGTCGCCCATGCGGCGGTGGATCTCCTCCAGGGCTACTCGCCCCTCCAGGCGGGCCAGCGCCGCGCCCAGGCAGAAGTGGACGCCGTACCCGAAGCCCACGTGCCGGTCGGGTTTGCGGAAGATGTCGAACTCGCCGGCGGTGGGGCCGAACTCCCGCTCATCCTGGTTGGCCGCGCCGATCAGCAGCAGAACAGAGTCGCCCTCTCGCATCCGCTGGCCGTGCATCTCGACATCGCGGGTGAGGGTGCGATGCATGTACTGGGTGGAGCTGTGGAAGCGGACTACCTCCTCCACCGTCTGGGGGATCAGCGACGGGTCGGCCACCACCGCGGCCCGCTGATCGGGGTGGCGAGACAGCAACTCGACGGCGTTGCCCACCATCTTGGCGGTCGTCTCGAATCCGGCGAATGTGAACAGCAGGCAGAAGCCGAGCAACTCGAGCTCGGTCAGCGCCCGGCCGTCGACCTCCAGCCCCAGCAGGTCCGACAGCAGCCCGCCGCCGGGCACCTCGCCGGCGCGCCGCCGCTCGAGATCCTCCGTGAAGTAGGCGAGCACTTCGAGGATCGCCTCGACCGCCTCTATGGGGATCTCCAGGGACCCGTCCTCGCGAGTCAGGCCCCGGTCGGCGCGGTCCCGCAGCATGTCGCGGTCGCACTCGGGTATCCCGAGCACGGCCGAGATCACATCCATCGGGAAGCTGCCGGCCACATCGGCCATCAGGTCGGCGTGTCCCGATTCGATCACGGTGTCGATGTAGTGGTTGACGATCCTGCGGACCTCGTCCTCCATCTGGGCCACGCGCCGGACGGTGAACACCCGCGACACCAGACCCCGCAGCGCGGTGTGCTCCGGCGGGTCCATCTCGATGATCTCCTGAAACTTGGGGTGGGCCTTGTCGATGGGCCGCCTGCCCTCCAGGGCAACGCCTCCACGTGAGGAGTAGGTCTCGTAGTCCTTGAAGGCGTCGAGCACGTCCTCGAAGCGGCTGAGGGCCCAGAAGCTCAGTTCCTCGTTCCAGTAGACGGGCGCCTCGTCCCGCAATCTCCGGTAGGTGACGTACGGGTTGTCGTGGACCGTGAACGCGTAAGGGTTGTACTCGAGCGGCTCGGCCACGTACTCGATACTACGAGGCCGAAATGCGCCCCGTCGAGGGGCTGACGATGCGATACTTCGGCCTGGACTGCGGGACTCCGGGCCGTGACGCGGCCGGCAACCCGCCGGGAGGGCGCGGTGACGTCAAGGACTATCGGGCTGGCGGGCACTGGAGTGATCGGCTCCGGATGGGCGGTGCGCGCCCTGGCCCGGAGCCACGACGTGATCGCGTGGGACCCCGCCCATGGTGCCGAGGATCGACTTCGGTCCGGCATCGAGCGGGCCTGGCCTGCGGCCACTCGCCTGGGATTGTTCCCCGGTGCCGATCCGGCCCGGCTGCGGTGGGCCGCCACTCCGGAGGAAGTTGCCGCCGGCTCCGACTGGGTGCAGGAGAGCGCTCCCGAGGATGAACCGGTCAAGCGCTCGTTGCTGAGCCGGCTCGATGCTGCAGCCGACCCCACCACGGTGATCGCCAGCAGCTCGTCGGGGCTGCTGCCCAGCCGTCTGGCCGGCGGTCTCAGCCACCCGGAGCGGCTCCTTATCGGCCACCCGTTCAACCCGGTGTACCTGCTGCCCCTGGTCGAGGTCGTGCCCGGCGAGGCCACCGCCGAAGAGGCGGTCGCGGCCGCGATGGCCCACTACGACGATCTGGTCATGCATCCGCTGCTGGTACGCAACGAGGTCGAGGGCTACCTGTCCGACCGCCTCCAGGAGGCGCTGTGGCGCGAGAACCTGCACCTTGTGAACGACGGCGCCGCCACCACCGCCGAGCTGGACGACTCGATCGTCTACGGGCCTGGTCTGCGCTGGGCGGCTATGGGCACCAACCTCACCTTCCACCTGGCCGGAGGCGAGGGCGGGATGCGCCATATGCTGGGCCAGTTCGGGCCGGCGCTGAAGTTGCCGTGGACCCGGCTGAAGGCGCCGGAGCTGACCGAAGATCTGATCGAGGCCATGGCCTCAAGCTGCGAGGACCAGGCCGGCGGGCGGTCCATCGCCGAGCTGGAGCGGCAGAGGGACGACTGCCTGCTGGCGGTGATGCGGGCGCTGCGACCGAGCAGCATCGGCGCCGGCCGCCTCATCGCCGAGCGGGAGGCTCGGATCCTGGCCGCCAAGGCCTCCACCGAGGCCGCGCCGTGGACCCCTGGCGCCGAGATCCCGGCTCCGCTGAACCTGTACTCGGCCGTCGTGGAGCCCGACTGGGTGGACTACAACGGTCACATGACCGAGTGGGCGTTCCTGACGGCCTTCGGGTGGGCGTCCGACGCCCTGTTCCGCTATGTCGGCATCGACGAGTCCTACCGGAACGGCGGGCATTCCTACTACACGGTCGAGACCCACCTCAACCACCTGCGGGAGGCCTCTGAGGGCGAGCCGCTGAGGGTCACCACCCAGGTGCTCGGCAGCGATGTCAAGCGCCTGCACATCTTCCACACCATGTACCGGGACGCCGAGATGCTGTGCACCGGTGAGCAGATGCTGGTCCACGTCGACACGGCAGCCGGTCGCAGCGCGCCGGTGCTGCCCGGCCCCGCGGCCGCCGTGTCCGCGGTCACCGCCGCCCACGACTCGATGCCGGCGCCGCCGCAAGTTCGCGGCTGCATGGCCGTCGGCACCAAGCACGAGTAGCTAGGAGGACGACTTGGACTTCTCGATCAGCGAAGACCAGCAGATGGTGGTCGACACCGTGCGCGCCTTCGTAGAGCGCGAGCTGGTCCCCCACGAGGACGAGGTGGAGCGCACCGGTCAGGTGCGGCCCGAACTGGTGGAGGAGATCCGCGACAAGGCCATCGATGCGGGCCTGTACGCGGCCAACATGCCCGTCGAGCTCGGTGGCGGCGGCCTCGACGACCTGACCCTGGCCATGGCCGAACGGGCCTTCGGCTGGACCGCCTACGCCCTGCACTACATCGTGGCCCGCCCGTCCAACATCCTGCGGGCCTGCACCGGAGACCAGGTCGACGAGTACCTGCTGCCCACCGTGCAGGGCGAGCGGGTGGAATGCCTGGCCATGAGCGAGCCCGACGCGGGATCCGACCTGAGGGGCATGACCTGCCGGGCCGAGCGCCGCGGGGAAGAGTTCGTGGTGAACGGCACCAAGCACTTCATCAGTCACGCCGACCTGGCCGACTACGTGATCCTGTTCGCGGCCACCGGCACGGAGACCACCGACCGGGGCCCCCGCAAGCTGATCTCGTCGCTGCTGGTGGACTTCGACACGCCCGGGGTCGAGCGGGTGCCGGGCTACAACTGCGTCTCCAACCGCGGCTACCACAACTTCATCCTGAACTTCGACGACGCCCGGGTGCCGGCCTCCAAGCTGCTGGGGGAGGAGCACCGGGGCTTCGACGTGGCCAATCAATGGCTGGGCAGCACCCGCCTGCAGGTGGCCGCGGTGTGCCTGGGGCGGGCCGACCGGGCCCTGTCGGTAGCCCTCGACTGGGCCGCCACCCGCGAGCAGTTCGGGCAGCGCATCGGGCGGTTCCAGGGCGTGTCGTTCAAGCTGGCCGACATGCGCACCCGGCTGCTGCAGGCCGAGTTGATGACCTACCGGGCCGCCTGGCTGTCGGCCCAGGGCGAGATGACCGACGCCGACGCGGCCATGGCCAAGCTGTCGGCCACCGAGATGCTGCAGTTCGTGTCGGACGAGGCCATCCAGATCCTGGGCGGCATGGGTCTGATGGACGAGCTGCCGCTGGAGCGGATCTGGCGTGACGCCCGAGTCGACCGCATCTGGGACGGCACCAGCGAGATCCAGCGCCACATCGTGTCGCGCGACATGCTGCGGCCTCTCGGCTGCTGAAGCCGTGACCCCGCTCCCGCGCCCACCCGCCGGCCGGCCGGCAGCGTGACCAGTCGGCTCGATCGGCTGCTGCGGCCCCGGTCGCTGGCCTTCATCGGGGGCGCAGCCGCCGAGTTGGCCATCGACGCCTCCCGCGCGTTCGGGTTCTCGGGCGACATGTGGGCCGTCAACCCCGGCCGGGCGCTGCGCGACCTTCCCACATTCACCTCGGTGGGCGAGTTGCCGGAGGCCGCCGATGCGGCCTTCGTGGGCGTGGACTGCGACGCCACGGTCGAGGTGGTGCGCCAGCTTGCTGCTCGGGGCACGGGCGCGGCGGTGTGCCACGCCTCAGGCTTCGCCGAGACCGGCGAGGCCGGAGCAACTCTCCAGGACGAGCTGGTGGCCGCGGCCGCGGGCATGCCCATAGTCGGGCCCAACTGCTACGGGACGCTGTCGGCTCCGACCGGCGCGGCGCTGTGGCCCGATGTCCACGGTCTGTCCCGCACGGATAGCGGTGTCGCCCTGCTGAGCCAGAGCGGCAACATCGCCGTCAGCCTCACCATGCAGCGCCGGGGCCTCGACATCGCCTGGGTGATGACGCTGGGGAACCAGGCCGACGTGGGAATCTCCGAAGCCTTCGAGGCCATGGCCGCGGACAACGCGGTCACCGGGGTGGGCCTGTGCATCGAGGCACTGGACGACACCGAGCGGTTCGTTGCCGCGGCTGCTTCTGCTCGCCGCCGGGGCCTGCCCGTGGTGGCGCTCAAGCTGGGAGCCTCGGACACCTCCGGCGCCATCGCCGTCACCCATACCGCCTCCATGGTGGGCGACGACGCCGCCTACGGAGCGTTGTTCGACCGGATGGGCATCCACCGGGTGCACACCCTGCCCGAACTGCTCGACACCCTGACCGTCCTGTGCGCTCTCGGACCGCTGGCGGGCAACAGGCTGGTGTCCCTCAGCTGCTCCGGCGGCGAGGCGGCGCTGGTCGCCGACCGCAGCCGCGGCCGGAGCCTGAGCTTCCCGCCGTTCGCCCCCGACCACGCCGACCGGGTGGCATCCGCTCTGGACGGCCGGGCGGCGGTCACCAACCCGCTCGACTACCACACGTTCATCTGGGGCGACGAGGCCCGCCTGACCGGCTGCTTCCGGGCTGTGCTCGGCGCAGAGAGCCTGCAGCCCGTTCCGGCCCCCTTCGACGCCGCGCTGCTGGTGCTGGACTTCCCAGCCGAAGGGCTCGACCGTTCACGCTGGTGGCCCACCCTGCAGGCCTTCAGCGGAGCCTGCAGGGCAAGCAGCACTCCCGGTGTGGTGGCCGCCTCATTGGCCGAGAACCTGCCCACCGAAGCTCGGGCCCGGGCCGCGGAGCTTGGCCTGGCCGCTTGCGGCGACATCGACACCGCGTTGTCGGCGCTCGAGGCCTCTGCGGTCTGGGGGGAGCAGGACCGCATGGGTGGCCCCGACGTCCTGCTGCCGCCGTCGGCCCCGTCGTTCTTGTCAGCCGGCCAATGGCCGTCCTCCCTTCGCCGTGGATCAGATGGACCGGCCCCCGGAGCTGGAGCCGGGTCGAACCGCCAGCCGGAGCGACCGTACGGAAGGGGTGTGACAGGAGACGGCGAGCCCGGTGCCACCGTGTTGCCGGAGCGTGAGGCCAAGCGCCGCCTGGACAAGGCCGGTGTGTCTGTGCCTGCCGGAGTTGTCGTCGCTGCGGGCCAGGCCCCGGTCGCGGCCGCGGAGATCGGGTTCCCGGTCGTGGTCAAGGCCGTCGGCCTGGCTCACAAGACCGAGGCCGGCGGAGTGGTTGTCGGCCTCGACGCGCCGGCACAGGTAGCCGAGGCCGCGCTGCGACTGGCCGATGGCCGCGACGGGATGGTGCTGGTGGAGTCGTGCATTGCCGGCGCGGTGGCCGAGCTGCTGGTGAGCGTGCGGTCGGCGCCGCCGATTGGGATGCTGCTGACGCTCGGAGCGGGTGGGACGCTTGCGGAGGTGCTCGACGACACCGTCAGCCGGCTGATGCCCGCATCGGCCGATGATGTTCGCGGAGCGCTCCGCAGACTGCGGGTCTGGCCGATGCTGGCCGGTCACCGGGGCCGGCCGCGGGCCGCCGTCGACGCCGTCGTCGAGACGGTCTCGGCACTCGGTGCGCTGGTGCGCGACGATCGCAGCATCATCGAAATCGAGATCAACCCCCTCATGGTCACGCCGCATGCTGCCGTCGCGGCCGACGCGCTGATGCTCGTGGCGGAGGCCCCACCCAATGCCTGACGCCGCCCCCACGCCCGCGGTAACCGCCGTCGCCGACGGGCCGGTTCTCGTGGTCACCCTCGACCGGCCCAAGGCCAACGCCATCGACGCCGCTACCAGCCGTGATTTGAGCGGGGTGTTCGTTGCCTTCCGCGACGATCCTGATCTGCGGGTCGCGATACTCACGGCTGCCGGTGACCGCTTCTTCAGTGCGGGCTGGGACCTCAACGCGGCAGCCGAAGGCGAGGAGTTCGAGGCCGACTACGGCGAGGGCGGCTTCGGGGGATTCGGCGAGCTGCCCGGCCTGCTCAAGCCGGTGATCGCCGCGGTCAACGGCATGGCCGTCGGCGGCGGGTTCGAGATGGTGCTGGCCGCCGACTTCGTGGTGGCCGCGGAGCACGCCCGCTTCTGGCTTCCGGAGGCCTCGCTGGGGATCGTGCCCGATACTGCCTCGGTGCGCCTGCCCAGGATGCTCCCGCCCGTGGTGGCCAACGAGATCCTCTACGCGGGCCGGCGCCTCGATGCGGCCGAGGCGCTGCGCTGGGGGCTGGTCAACTCGGTGGTCGACCGCGCCGATCTCATGGTCGAGGCCCGGGCCCTGGCCGCCCGGATCGTGGAGGCCGCACCGCTGTCGGTGGCTGCCATCGGCCAGATCCGCGACCGCACCCGGCATCTGCCGCTGGGCCAAGCCTTCGAACTGCTGCGATCCGGTGAGCTGGCCGCCTACGAAGCCATGCTGGTCTCCGAGGACGCCGCCGAAGGACCCAGGGCCTTCACCGAGGGCCGCCCTCCTCGCTGGCAGGGCGCCTAAGGGTCGCCTGCTTTCTTGATGTAGTTGTCCGCCTCATAGCGGCACAACTACATCAAGAACGGGTACTCGGCCTTAGGGGCCGCCCTCCACCGGCGTGAACCGGCGGGTCCACGCTTGGAGCAGGCGGTCGAGCAGCATCGCCAGCAGCACGATGGCCAGACCGGCCACGAAACCCGAACCGACCGAGTCGGTGCGCCTCAAGCCCTTCACCGTCTCGAGGCCCAGCCCGCCGCCCCCGACCAGCCCGGCGATCACCACCATGGCCAGCACCAGCATCACCGTCTGGTTGATGCCGGCCATGATGCTGGGAGCGGCCAGGGGCAACTGCACCTTGCGCAGCGTCTGGCCCCGGGTGGCGCCGAAGGCCCTGGACGCCTCCGTGGCCTCGCCCTCCACCTGGCGGATACCCAGATTGGTGAGCCGGGTCGCGGCCGGCAGGGCGTAGAGCACCGAGGCGATGATCCCCGGTATGCGCCCCACGTTGAACATGATGATCACCGGCACCAGCAGCACGAAGCTGGGAATGGTCTGCAGGAAGTCGAGCACCGGCTTGAGCAGCCGCTCGAACCGGTCGCTGCGGGCGGCGAGAACGCCGAGGGGGATGCCGCAGATGATGGCCATGACTACGGCCACGACGACCTGGGCCAGAGTGTCCATTGACAGCGTCCACATCCCGAGGAACCCCAGACCGGCCACGCAAGCAGTGCAGAACGTGGCCAGCGGAGCTCCGCCCAGCCGCCACCCGGCCAGGGCCACCGCCAGCACCACTACCGGCCAGGCCAGGTCGGCGCTGAACAGTTCTCTTAGCGGGGTGACTGCATAGATGGTGATCGAGTCGCTGAACCAACCGGTCCCGAACCAGGTCCCGCCGATCTCGTAGAGGTTGTCCCGCACCCAGTCCACCAGCCAGTCGATGGCCGGCGCGAACGAGAAGGAGATGGCCGAGGGGAACTCGGGCCGTCCGAGGACGGCACTGGCGATTGTGACCACCACAAGAGCAACAAGGCCGAGTGCCCAGCGGGGGTGCCGGGCCAGGGCGGCGAGGCCAGGCGTGCGACGCAGCGGCGATGCCAGCGACGCGCCCACCCGGCACAGGAACCGGTCGAGGGATTCCAGCGCACTCTCGAATGCTCTTACGAACCCCAGGCGCTCGAGGGAGTCGGGCATCAGGCGGAGCCTGCGACGGCGGGTACCCAGGCCCGCTGCACCGTGGGTGACGCGGTCCATGAGCATGGCCAGTACCACGATGGCCAGTCCGGCCTCCAGCGCCCGCCCGACGAAGAGCCGCCTGAGGGACTCCAGCACCACCTGGCCCAGGCCTCCGGCCCCGATGAGCGCGGCGATCACCACGATGCTCAGCGCCATCATGATCGTCTGGTTTATGCCTGTCAGCACACTGGGCAGCGCCTGGGGGAGCTGCACCTTACGTAGGGTCTGGCGCGGCGTGGCGCCGAACATCTCGGCCGCCTCCACGGTGGCCGGCGAGACCGTCCGGATGCCGAGGTCGGTGAGCCTGATCACCGGCGGAAGGGCGTAGACCACCGTGGCGATGATGGCCGGCACGCGGGCCACGCCGAACAGCAGCACCACGGGGATTAGGTACACGAACGCGGGCAGGGTCTGCATGGCATCCAGCAGCGGTCTCAGGCTCCGCCGCAACCGGTCGTAGCGGGCCGAGGCAATCCCCACCGGAACGCCGATTGCGACTGAGATTCCCACCGCCACCGTCATCAGCGCCACCGTCTGGAGGCTCTCCTCCCACAGTTCGATGGCCCCGAAGTACAGGACGCCGACCGCGGCCAGCAGTCCGGCCCGCATCCCCAGTGCGGAGGCGGCCACCATGCCCCCCGCCGCGGCGACCACGTACCACGGCAGCCAAAGCAGGAAGCGCTCGACGATGCGCAGTCCCCAGTCGATGGAGTCGCTGATCGGGTTGAAGATGAAGGAGAAGCTCCAGTGGGTGGTCTGGTTGTTGATCACCCACCGGCGGGCGTCGTCGATCCAGTCGGACAGACCGATGGCCCACGACTCGGGGAACCCGCCCACCGAGCTCAGCGCCAACTGGGCGGCGACGACTATGGCCAACCCCACCGCCAGCTCGCTGCCCGAGCGGGTCCGCCGCCGCCGGTCCAGTGTCAGCCGGGCCTCGACCGCGCCGGCGACCTCGGATGACCCGGTGGCCGGCGGCGCCGCGGTCACAGCTGGTCGGCGTTCCGGCCTACGCCCGCCGCGCCGGACCGGGAGTTCTCATCCAGGAGAGCGACCACCCGATCACGGTCGACGGTGCCGACCACTTCGCCCTGATCGTCGGCCACCGGAAGCGCCGCGGGGTTGGCCAGCAGCCGGGGAAGAACGTCGTCGAGCACGGCATCGAGGCTCACCGGCGCGCCCGCCGGCACCTCGCCGTCCAGCGGCCGCATCACCGAGCCCACGGTTATCACCTTGGTCTTGGGGGCGTCCTCGGTGAACTCCCGCACATAGTCGTCGGCCGGCGCCGACACGATCTGCTCGGGCGTACCCACCTGGACGAACTCGCCGTCCTTCATGATGGCGATGCGGTCGCCGAGCTTGAGCGCCTCATGGAAGTCATGGGTGATGAACACCAGCGTCCGCCGCATCCGGGCTTGCAGTGACAGGAGCTCGTCCTGCATGTCGCGGCGGATCAGCGGGTCGAGCGCCGAGAACGGCTCGTCGAAGAACAGGATCTCCGGTTCCACACACAGAGCCCGGGCCAGGCCCACCCGCTGCTGCATGCCGCCCGAGAGCTGCTGGGGGAAGTGGTCGGCCCAGTCGCCCAGGCCCACTACCGACAGAACCTCGAAAGCCCGCTCGTACCGGTCCGCCTTGGCCGCGCCCTGTATCTCGAGGCCGAACGCGACGTTGTCGATCACCTTGCGGTGGGGGAACAGCCCGAAGTGCTGGAACACCATCGACAGGCGCTGCCGTCGCAGCTCTCGCAGTTCCTGATCGTCCAGGTCTCCGATCGGCGTGCCGTCGATCTTCACTGTCCCGCTGGTCGGCTCGATCAGCCGGGACAGGCATCGGATCAGCGTCGACTTGCCCGAGCCGGAGAGGCCCATGACGACGAAGGTCTCTCCCCGCTCCACCGAGAAGGTCGCGTCCCGCACCGCCACCAGGCAGCCGGTCCGGTCGAGCACCTGCTGCCGGTCGACGCCGTCAGCGAGCAGGCTGCGGGCCGCGGCAAGGTTGTCGCCGAACACCTTGGTGACCTCGTGGCACTCCAAGGGCGTCGGTTCGGTGGTCACCACCGGGCCAATGTAGTGGCCGCGAGACTCGCCCTTCACACGGCGGGGATGCGGTGCTATAAATGGCGCCCTCAGTTCGGCCGCGGTAGCGGCACCGACATAACTGGAGGGACCCTTGATGACCAGATCGCTATGGAAGCTTGTCGCGGTGCTTTCCGTGTTCGGCTTGCTGGCTGCAGCCTGTGGCGACGACGCCGAAGACACCAGCGCGGCGGACGCCGCTGCTGGCGCAGGCGCAAGCCGACGCGGACGCGGCCGCTGCCGACGCGGCTGCCGCTCAGGCCGAAGCCGACGCGGCTGAGGCCGACGCGGACGCGGCCGCTGCCGAGGCGGACGCGGCTGCTGCGGCTGCTGCTGAGGCTGAGGCGGCCCTCGCGGCTGCCATGGCCGAGACCGAGGAGGGCGTAGACCCGTCTGTTGTGGCCGATCTCGAGGCCGAGCTTGCTGCGGCTGAGGAGGCTGCGGCTGAGGCTGCGGCTGCGGCTGAGGCGGCTGCGGCTGAGGCAGCGGAAGCCGAGGCGGCCTTGATGGCCGCCGAGGAGGAGATGGCCGGTCCCGATCTCGGCGAGGTCACCACCATCCAGCTGATCGCCAACCCGTGGAATGGCTCGGCCGCCAACATCCAGGTCGCCGCGCAACTCCTCGAGCACATCGGCTACGACGTCGAGGTCACCGACCTGGACGAGAACGCCCAGTGGTCGGCGATCAACACCGGCGAGCTGCACGCGTCGCTCGAGGTGTGGCCCTCGGGTCACGGTCAGAACCGGATCGATTTCATCGACAATCCCGACGGCAACGTCGTGGACGCCGGTCTGCTCGGTCCCGTCGGCCAGATCGGCTGGTACCTGCCCGCCTACATGATCGACCAGAACCCCGCGCTGGCCAGCGCGGAGGGGTTCACCGATCCCGCCCTGGCCGCTCTGTTCGCCACCGCAGAGACGGGCGACGCAGGGCAGATCCTGCATGGTGATCCGAGCTGGGTGACCTTCGAGCAGGACATCATCGACGACTTCGGACTGAACCTCGAGATCGTGTACGCGGGCTCCGAGGAGGCGCTGCTGGCCGCCTTCGACGCGGCCTTCGCCCGCGAGGATGCCGTGCTGTCGTACTTCTGGACGCCCCACTCGGCGTTCAACACTTTCGATCTCGTCGAGTTGGACCTGCCGCCCAACCCAGACGGCGGCAAGTACTACCCGGCAGAGGATCTCTTCAAGATCGTCTGGGCGGGACTCGAGGACGGTGCTCCCGCGGCTTGGGAGTTCCTGCACGCCTTCAACTACAGCACCGCCGACCAGGTGTCGATGCTGGCCGCGATCGACGGAGAGGGCAAGAACGTCGAGGAGGCCGCCGCGGACTGGATCGCCGCCAACGAGGCCACCTGGAGCGCCTGGATCCCGTCCTAGCGCAGCGTCCAGCGGAATAGCTGAGCCGGGGCTCGTCCCCAGGCTCTAGAGGGGGACCGGGGTTCTCGCCCCGGTCCCTCCCGCGTCTGGCCTGCGGGAGTGCTAGGTGGCGCGGCCGAAGTCGAAGGCGGCGATCTCGGCCATCTGCTCACCGAGCAGGGCGATCGCGGTCTCGAACAGCAGCTTGCCCTCCTCGGCGTTGGCGCCGGTCGGATCGCCGATGTGGCCCTCCGGCCCGAAGTCGTTCGACAGCCATCCGAACGACGCCAGACCCCCGAAACGCACGTGCCGGTTCTGGGCCAGACCGGCGGGGACGGCCCGGTCGGCCCTCTCGAGGTGCACCAGGTGGGGCCGCAGGTGCATGAACACCGACGTCTCGCGGTGCCCTCCGTGGATCCCCATGCCCATCTCGGCCTCGGGGGACGTACCGCCGTGGTCTGCGGGCACGAACGGGTGCACGAGGAAGGTCATCAGCCCGTGCTCCAGGCGGATCTCGCGGCAGGCCACGTTGAGCAGGGCCGAGTTGCCGCCGTGGCCGTTGAGGAACACGAGGCGGCGGGCCGCGGTTGTGGCGACGCTGCGGCCGATGTCCCGCAGCACCGCCAGCAGCGTCTCCGCCGACAGCCACAGAGTTCCCGGCGACCAGGCGTGCTCGTTGGACTTGGACACCGACAGGGTGGGCAGCAGCCACAGGTCATAGGCGTCGCCATGCTCGGCCACCAGCGCGGCGGCGGACTCGTGGGCGATCACGTGGTCGACCGCCAGCGGCAGGTGCGGGCCGTGCTGCTCCACCGCGCCGATCGGCTGCACGATCACCGACGACTCGGTGATCCGTTCGGTGATCTCTGGACCGCTTAGATCCTCGAGATGGCGGCTGCGGGCGTTCGGCATGAATGTCACGGTAGCCCGCCCGGCCGGGGTGGGCTCCAGAAGGACACCTCGGACGTCCCAAGGCTCGTGATGGCACCGGCGCGGTCGAGACGGGCCACCGCCGTGACGTCGCCATCGGCGGTGTTGGCTCCGAAGGTGATCGCGTCACTGTCGGGCGACCAGAGGCGCGGCGTCTCGTCGTACTGGTCCGCGAACCGCAGGTAGTCACGGAGAAAGGTCTCGGTCGGGGCGAACCGGGCCAACTCGTAAGACTGCTGCCCGTCCCAGATGTGCCAGGACATTCCGATGCCGGTGGGGTCGTCCGGGCTGGCCCCGATCAGAAGCTGGCGACCATCCGGGCTCCACTCGAGCCAGAGCCCGATCTGGTCGAGGACAGTGCGACGCTCAGCGGTGGAGAGGTCGACGATCTGCACTGAGCCGGCCGGGACGCCGGTCTCCGGCCCGGTTGGCGAGATCGAGACTGTCTCGGCGCCGTCGCCCGCAGGGGCCGGCCGCTTGTGTGAGGCCGCTGAGATGGCGGCGCGGTCACCGGAGGGGTGGACCGCCAGCATCGTGTACAGGCCGGCAGGTCCGAGATCGGTGATCTCGCCGGTGTCAGCTCTGCGGCGCAACAGCTGCGGGTCGGTGGTGGACCTCCGGTCCAGGAGCTCCTGCTCCCCGGCGTCGGCAGGGGCCTGTCCATAGGAGTCCACATAGAGAAAATCCTGAGTCCCCGGCACCCAGGCCGGAGCCAGGAAATCAACGCCGACCAGGCCGTAGTCGCTGTGATCTCGAGGCGAGTCGACGTCGTTGATGAGCATCAGCCGGTGTCCGGCGTGCACCAGCAGCCGGCGCCCGCCGGGCTCCCACGCGACGTAAATGCTCTGACCCGAGAGCCAGACGTCCGAGGCGGGCGCGCCCGTCTCGTCCAGTATGAAGGCCGCGGTGCCGCCCGTCTGACTCGGCCCCAATGCGACCAGCCGGGAGCTGTCATAGTTCCAGGAGTAGAAGAAGTAGGGCGTGGTGGTGGCCGCGGTGACGATGTCGCCGGTGGTGATGTCGACCACGGCGACCTGGGAGACTCCTGTGGCCGGATGAATGAGGGTCGCAGCCAGGCGAAGACCGTCGCGCGACCATGTGGGCTGGGTGACGATGTGGTCGGGGCTCAGCAGGCCCACGACCTCGCCGCTCGGTTCCAGGAGTCGCAGGCCGAGCGGGCCCGCGGCAGCTATCAGACCGCCGTAGAGGGATCCTGCAGTGGATCCCTCGCCGTCGGTGGCCGGTTCTGCCGGGCCTTCATCGACGGGAGCAGGCTCTGCGGACGGTAGGAGTGCGGTGGGCGGTGCCGTGAAGCTCGTGTCCCCGGCCAGCGGATCGGTCTCGGCCTCCGGAGTCCAGTCGGCCGGGGCCGGCACCGAGCTGCGGCTGGGCCCGGTCGAGCAGGCTGCGGCGATGACCAAGGCGCACGCTGCGACCCCCGCGATGAGGCACCGACGCATGGCGCCATCGTATGTCTCGACTCCCCGCCGGGGAGTGGTCGGCCTTGGAATCGGGAATCCTCCGGTGGCAGAATCGCAAGTGCGCCACTGCGGCAGGCATCCGCCTGCGGGACTGGAACTGACGGGAGGGCGCCATGAGAGAGTTCAAGTCGAACCGGACGATGATGCGCGTCCTGCCCCTGGTGGCGGTGCTGGCTCTGGTGGCTGCCGCTTGCAGCGGTGACAGCGCCGACGACGGCGCGGCCTCGGCACGATGCGAGGCCAACCGAGCCGCCGGACCGATCACCTTCGTAACTGGCTTCGACTTCGCCGCCTCGGCGGGAATCATCGACGCCATAGTCGCCGATGCTCAGGGCTACTTCGACGAGCTGTGCATCGACTTCGAGGTTCAGCCCGGCTTCGCGCCGGCGAGCAGCGCGCTGGTCATCGAGGGCCAGGCCCAGTTCGGCAACTCCGGGTCGTTCGGCGAGTTGGTGAACAACAACGTCGCTGGCGAGGGCGACCTGGTGGCGCTGCTGCACTGGGGGCGCACCGCCATCGAGGCGATCGTGCTGCCCGAGGGCAGCCAGATCACCGACTTCTCCGAACTGTGCGGCAGCGTCGTCGGGATCAAGGGCGACCTGCCCTACTCGTTGCAGACGTCGGTGGCCATGTCGGGAATCGACCGCGGCTGCTTCGAGGAGATCCTCCTCGATGGCTTCGACCCGATCCAGCATCTCGAGCTCGGCATCGACGCGCTGCCCGTCTACAAGTCCAACGAGCCGAACATCCTCTCATCGGCCGGTGTGCCCTTCACAATGCTCGACCCCCTGGACCTCGACGTGCCGTCGAGCTTCGGGATCAACTTCACCACCCAGGCCATGATCGACGAGCACCCCAACTTGGTGGCCGACGTGGTGCGTGCCCTGATCAAGGCCCAGGACTTCGCGGCCGCCAACCCGGACAAAGCGGTGGACAACGCCTTCGAGTTGATAGACGCGGCTGGCAATCCGATGTATTTCGCGAAGGAGGCGGAGCGTTATCGCTGGAGCGTCGAATCGGGGCTGATCGCGGACTTGGCCCCGGCCGGGACCGGTCGGGGCATTCCCGATCTCGACCTGCTCGGCGCCGAGATCGACGCGCTCACCCGGGTCGGCGTGTTCGAGGAGATGCCGGACTGGCGGTCGATGGTAAACGCCGACATCGCGGCCAGCGTCTACGACGGCACCGAACTGATCTGGCCCGCGCGATGAGGCGGCCCGGGCTTGACAAACCACTGGTCCCTTGAGACCGGCGGGTCGCCCACACAGGCCGAGCGACTAGGCGAACGAATCGGCATTGGGGGCGTGGTGAGCAGGGCAGATACCGCGGCTGATGCGGCCATCAGCTTCGAAGCGGTGTCGAAGTGGTTCAGGCGCAAGGACCTTCTGGTCCACGCCCTGTCGCGGGTCAGTCTGGATGTGCGCCAGTCGGAGTTCGTCAGCCTCATCGGGCCCTCGGGCTGCGGCAAGTCGACCATGCTGCGGCTGGCCGGGGGGCTCCTCGAACCCGACCGCGGGTCAGTCGCCGTGAACAGCCAGTCACCCGCCGAGGCCCGCCGGCAGAAGCGCTACGGCTTCGTTCCGCAGCACCCGGCCCTGCTGCCGTGGCGAACGGTGCGCAGGAATGTCTCGCTTCTCTCCGACGTCAACCGCCGGCAGGACAACCCGGGCATGTCCACCGACGACCAGTTGGCCATGCTCGACGACATCGGGCTGACCCCTTTCCTGGATTCGCTGCCCCGTGAGTTGAGCGGGGGTCTCCAGCAACGGGTGAGCATCGCCCGCGCCTTCGCTCTGGGAGCGCCCGTGCTGTTGATGGACGAGCCGTTCTCAGCCCTCGACGAGATCACCCGGGCCGACATGCGGTACCTGCTGCTCCACCTGTGGGGCCAGATCGGCAGCACCGTGCTGTTCGTGACGCACTCCATCCCCGAAGCGGTCGTGCTGTCGGACCGTGTGGCCGTCCTGGGTTCCAGACCGGGGCGCATCACCCAGGTCATCGACGTCAGCCTGCCTAGGCCGCGCCACGCCGAGGTGGAGGACAGCGACGACTACCACCGTGTGCTGGGCGAGGTCCGGGCTGCACTCAGGCAGGGCTGGTCGAGTTGACGGGCTGGACGGCGTCGCCTGTTCCGGGCCCGCCCGACCCTGAAGGGGGCGGGGATCCGGGCCTCGACCCGGAGTTCCCGGTCGAGGAACCGCCCGAGGTGCCCCGACGGCCCGTCCGGCGAGCCGCCCTCCTGGTGGCGCCCTTCGCCGGTCTGACCGCCTTCTTCGTGGGCTGGGAGATATACGTCGTGGTCCGCAACCTTCGACCCCTCACGCTGCCGCTGCCATCCGACGTGATCATCCATGTAGTCGAGAATCCGGGCTTCTACTCACGGAACGGGCTGGTGACGATCCAGGAGGCGTTCTGGGGGTTCTGGATCGCCTTCTTCGCGGCCCTCTTCGTGGCCACCTGGATGGCCCACTCGCAGTTCGTGGAGAGGGCGACGATGCCCGTGATCGTGTTGATGCAGTCGACGCCGGTAGCGGTGCTGGTGCCGATCTTCCTGCTGTGGTTCGGGTTCTCGCCCTGGCCGAAGATCCTCACCGCCATGCTGTTCGCGTGGGTGCCGTTCGTGGCCAACGCCCTCATTGGATTGCGTTCGATCGACAGCGAGACGCACGAGTTGATGCGGTCGGTGAATGCCAGCCGCTGGGAGATCTACTGGCGTCTCAGGATTCCCCATTCGCTGCCGTATCTGTTCGCCGCGGGCCGCATCTGCGTCGGCCTGGCCCTGGTGGGAGCGGTTGTCGGTGAGTTCTTCAACTCCAGGGAAGGGCTCGGGAACGCGGCTCGGGTCGCCCAGTCCCGGCTGCTGGTGGATCAGCTGTGGGGCAGCGTCTTCGTGCTGGCCTTCATCGGCGTGGCCTTCGTTCTGCTGCTGATCGCCGTCGAGAGGCGGGTGCTGCGATGGCATTCCTCCCAGGACACCGACCACCGGAGCCTGTGAGACCGGGCCAGGTTGCCGCGCCTGCTAGAAGGGACTGAGCCCCATCCGGTTGCGGATGGAGACCAGCTCGCCCAGGTGGTTGATGCCGTGCCCCACCGCGCTCCACTGGAGGAACCATGCGGTCGGCTTGCCGTCCCACATGGCGTACAGCCAGTCGAAGCGATCATCCGGCGTGCCGATCGCGGCCAGCGCCGAGGCAGTGTCGGGCCGCTCGTCCATCGGCGGCAGCCCGCGATCATCGAGCCAGTCGGCGGTCGACTGGATCACGGCCAGGGTGTAGTCGCCGACGGCCTCGGGATCCAGGACGTCCACCAGATCGGCGTCCTCGCCCTCGGCCAGCCCCCGCCACAGGTCGCGGTCGATACCGAGACGGCCGGACCAGCCGTCCACCACGGCCCCAACCCCCCGCAGCACACCGTTCACAGCCACGTCGTGATGCCGGGCCAAGTGCCACAGGACGTAGACGGGGGCGATACCGCCGCCGTCGACCCGCTCACGGCGGCGCTCCGCCGGGATGCGTCCCAGCACGCCGCCGTCCAGCTTGGCTCCGAGCGACTTCAAGTCGTCGACTATCCAGTCCCGCAGGTCCACGTCAAGAACTCTAGAACGGCTCGGCGGGCGCAGCGTCCCATCCGCTCCGCCTCTTGTTTCCCGCTCTTGTTCGCTGCGCTCACGGGCCGCTCGGGCCACGGCCTCGCAAGCTCGGCCTCCGGGACCGTAATGGGTACCCTCCGGCTGTGCGCTTCGTCGTGTTGCACGCCCACCCGCAGCCGGACTGCCTGAACGTGGTGCTGCGCGACCGCGTGGTTGAGACCCTGGAGCGTGCCGGCCACGACGTGCAGGTCGTGCGGCTCACGCAGGGCGAGTCGATCGACGGGTTGAGCGTTGTCGGCGCCCATGGCCTGGTGCTCGTCTACCCCACCTGGTGGGGTGGCCTGCCGGCGCCCATGCTGAGTTGGGTCCAGCGCGAGCTCGTCCCGTGGATCGATGGTGCCGCCGACCTCTCGACCTCGCCGCTGCGCACCGTCCGCCACCTGGTGGCGGTGACCACCCACGGCTCGACGCGCTGGGTGAACCGGCTCCAGGGCGAGCCGGGGCGTCATCTCCTGCGGCTCTCGGTCGCCCGCCTGTGCGCCCCGGGCACGAAGCTGCGGTGGGTTGCCCTCTACGGGGTGGATCAGCGAAGCCCAGCCGAGGTGGCGGCCTTCGTGGACGGCGCCGCCGCCGAGGTGGCCTCCATCGCGGCCTAGAGGCCGAGCTTGCGAGGCCGTGGTCCTGAGCGGCCCGTGAGCGCAGCGAACAAGAGCGGGAAACACCCCGTCTCGGCGCGACTCAGCGGGCCGCCACGACCGCGATCTCGACCTTCCAGGCCGGCTGGGCCAGCTCAGGAACGATCAAGAGCGTGGAAGCGGCCAGGCGGCCGCCGAGGAACCGGTCTCGCTCGGCCATCACCGGGGCGAGATCCTGTTCGGGCACCACGTAGGTGGTAACCGACACGATGTCGCTCGGCTCCATGCCCGCCTCGGCGAGTATGGCCGAGATATTGCCCCACACGTCGCGGGCCTGCCCGGCGACGTCATCGGCTATCGACCCGTCGACCCGGGTGGCCACGATCCCCGATGTGTGCAGCCACTTCTCCGCTCCTGTGGTGACGACGGCGTGGGCGTAACGCGCCGCGGGAGGAGCGATTCCCTCCGGTTCGACGGCCTTCGATCCCATCACCGCCGATCGTAGGCGGCGTTGACAGGTATGGAACAATCTGCGGCCATGACTCAGCGGATGGCGCTCTACTTCCAGGACAAGCACGACATCGCCTACGAGATCGAGATGGCGAAGTATGCGGAGGAGAAGGGCTTCAGCGAGATCTGGCAGGGCGACACCCGCCTGGCCCGCGACTGCGTGGTGATGATGAGCGCTCTGCTGGCGTCCACGAAACGGCTGCGCATCGCCAGTGGCGTGCTGCCCATCTACACCCGCAACCCGGCGGTGATCGCGGCCACGTGGAGCACGATGCACGAGCTCGGCGGCCCCGCGCCCGACGGGGGAAGCCGGGTGATGCTGGGACTCGGCGCCTGGTGGGAGCCCATCGCCGGTCGGGTGGGTGCGGACCGCCGCAAGCCGCTGACCGCGATGCGCGAGAACGTCGAGGCGATCCGGGCGCTGTTCACCATGGAGGAGGTCACCTACACCGGCGAGTTCGTGCACCTCGATCGTGTGGCCCTCGACGTGGCCTACGGCGACACCTCGCCCCGGGACATCCCGATCTACATCGGGGCCACCGGTCCGAGGATGCTGGAGCTGACGGGCGAGATCGCCGACGGTGCCATGCTCAACTACGTGGTGTCGGTCGACTACATCCGCGACGCGGTGGCCCGCGTCGAGGCCGGTGCGGTCAAGTCGGGCCGAACCATCGACGACATCGACCGGCCCGAGCTGCTGATCTGCTCGCTGTCGGACGACGATCCCGATGAGGCGCTGCTCACCGGCAAGTCGCTGGTCGCGTACTACCTGGGGACCGAGCCCCACATCATGGCCGCCTCCGGGGCCGACCCCGAACTCATCGATCGGGTCCAGGAAGTGGTCGGCTGGCCGGCGACGGAGGCCGACTACTACAAGGCGGCCCCGCTCATCGGCGACGACCTGGTGCGGGGCATCATGGCCGTGGGCAGCGCATCGGAATGCCGCGACACGGTGGCCGAGTTCATCGAAGCGGGCGTCACCTGCCCGGTGCTGTACCCGCTCATGGACGACATGAGGCCGGTAATCGACACCTTCGCCGGCTGGTCCCCCTGAACCTGGTCGGGTCCGTGACCGATCATGATCTGCTGATCCGCGGTGGTGCCGTGGTCACCGTCGATGACGTTGGCGCGGTGCACGATCCGGGGTGGGTGTATGTCCGCGGCAACCGGGTGGCCGAGGTGGGTGCGGGGGAGCCTCCATCCGCTCGCCTGGCCCAGGCCGGCGACGTGATCGACGCAGCGGGGTGCGCGGTCATGCCAGGAATGACCAACGCCCACACCCACCTGTTCCAGTCGCTCTTCCGGGGCTTGGCCGATGACAAGGCCCTGCTCGACTGGCTGCGGGACTGCATCTGGCCCGCCGCCGTCCATCTCGATGCCGACATCGCGTATGCCGCCGCACTTGCGGGGCTGGCCGAGAACCTGCGTGGCGGGGCCACCACGGTGATCGACCACCAGTACATCCACACCGACGAGGCCATCAACGACGCGGTGTGCCGGGCCGCCGACGAGTTGGGGGTGCGCTTCCTGCTGGCCCACGGCTGGGCGGACCGCAACTACCACCCCGCGCTGGAGCAGACGGCCGGGCAGGCGGTCGCCCGGGCCGAAGCGGCCCGGAGCCGCTGGGACGGCCACGACGACGACCGGATCCGCGTGGAGCTGGCTCCGCTCATCCCGTGGGGATGCTCCGACGAGGCCATGCGCACGACGGTGGCGGCAGCCCGCAGCTGGGGCCGCGGCACCCACATCCACTGCGCCGAGACTGCGGTCGAGGTGAACATGAGCCTCGAAGAGCGTGGGGTGCGACATGTGACATGGCTCGACTCCCTCGGCCTGCTCGGCCCCGACATGCAGCTCGCCCACAGCGTGTGGGTCGACGACGACGAGCTCGATCTGATCGCGGCGTCGGGCTCGGTGGTGGTGCACTGCCCGGTCTCGAACATGTACCTCGCTTCCGGGGTAGCCCCCGTTGCGGAGATGCGGGCCCGGGGCATCACGGTGGCCCTGGCCAGCGACGGTCCGGGCAGCAACAACCGGCAGGACATGTTCGAGGTGCTCAAGGCCACCGTGCTGCTACAGAAGGTGCACCATCTCGATGCGCTGGTGTTCCAGCCCGAGGACGTTCTGCACATGGCGTGCCGGGGCGGGTCGGCCGCTTTCGGCATGCCGGATGAATTCGGTGCTCTGGCCGAGGGTCAGCGGGCCGACCTGCTGGTCGTGGATCTGCGGGCGCCGTTCGTGGCGCCGGTTCACCGGGTGGCGAGCGCTCTCGTCTACAACGCCACCCCCCGGGATGTCCGGGACGTGGTGGTCGACGGCAGGGTCCTGCAGCGAGAAGGCCGGCTGATGGTCGCCGACGAGCAACAGATCATGGCGAGGGCCGGTGACGCCGCTCGCCGACTCTTCGACCGGGCCGGCATCTCGACCCGCGTGACCGGGACTCATGCCTAGGGCCGAAGCTGAGACGTGTGACAAGCAAGGAGGACAGCAGGACGTTGGCATCGCCGCGGTTTGACTTCGAGTACGGCCCTGCGCTGGGAGAGGCCTCCGAATTCCTGCGCGCCTCGAACGCCACGCGCTTCCTGCTGCTCGGCGAGCCGCTGAAGAGCAGGCCGGGACTGCCGGACGGCTTCGAGGAGGTCGACGAGTGCTGTCATGTTCCGGCACTGGAGGCTCAGCTGCCGACCGGGATCTACCGGTTCCGCCTCGAGGATGGCTGCGCCGTGATGCTGGTGACGGTCGGCGCGCCTCCGGGAAGGCCCGAGCGTGGCGACCGGGCCGCGGATGGGTCGAGTTCTCTGGAGAACGCCTGCGGCTGGTTCGAGCACTATTGGGAGCAAGCCGAGCCGATCCCGCGGCCGCGCTTCGGCATGCACGACGATGTGACGACTGTCCCCGACGGGATCGAGGCTGTCGTGCGGCATCGCCACTATCGCGGGGGACGGTGGTGGTACGAGGTGAGAGCTGGCGGCAGGACACTGCAGCTCGAGGAGCGCTTCCTGGATGACTTCGAGGGCGAGACGAGCCCCCTCGACTGGATATCGCACTCGGCGGGCAGCTCACGCGAGATCACAGCGACGCTCACTCGGGCCAAGCTCGAGGAGCATCTAACCGACACCGTCTACTCGTTCCGCGCCTCCCGGACGGTCTTTCGGCCGTACCAGTTCCGCCCGGTCATCAAGATGCTCCGCACCGGAACCCGCCGCCTGCTGATAGCCGATGAGGTCGGCATGGGCAAGACGATCGAGGCCGGTCTCATCTGGAGCGAGTTCGAGGCGCGGTCCGAGGCCGACCGTGTGCTGGTGGTCTGCCCCTCGGGTCTTGTGGAGAAGTGGAGGACCGAGATGCAGCAGCGGTTCGGCTTCGACGCCCAGGTGCTGGATCGGGATGGCCTAGGCGACTTGCTCGACCGCTTCGAGACAGACCGCTTTCCGGCTCGCTACCGAGCGGTTTGCTCGTTGCAGCGGCTGCGCACCTGGGAACACTTGGAGCGGCTCAACGACCTCGCCCCGCACTTCGATCTGATCGTCGTGGACGAGGCCCACGCCTTGCGGAACACCAACACGATGAGCTTCGCGCTGGGGAGCCTCCTCAGCGACTGGGCCGACATCCTGCTGTTCCTCTCGGCCACTCCGTTGAATCTCGGCAACGACGACCTGTTCAACCTGCTGAGCCTGATCGAGCCGGGCGACTTCTTCGACAAGCACACGCTGGAGCTGCAGTTGGAGCCCAACGCGGTGCTCAACAGGATCTACGCCTCGGTGCTTGACTACCGCGAGAGCAACGTCGACCGCAGATCCCTTCTGCGGTCGATTCCGGAGATGACCTTCGGCGGAGTGCTGGCTCGGCGCCGGGAATTCCGAGCACTCGAAGGACTGCTCAGCGCAAGCGAGATGAGCGCGGCCGAGGCGTCAGAGGTCAGGCAGTTGTGTCTGGAGTTGAACACCCTCTCGAGGGTCCTCACTCGCACACGTCGGGCCGAGATCGAGGAGGAGCGGCCGGTGCGCGATCCCTCCGACATCGCCGTCGAGTTGTCCGACGCGGAGCGCCGCCTCTACGACACCGTGCGCGACTGGCAGGCAAGGCGGGCCGCGGCGAGAGGCATGCCGCTTCATTTCATCGGCCAGATGCCGCTGCGCCTCGCGGGGTCGTGCCTGCCGGCGACGCGCGATCGAGTACTCGCGCAGCGCGCTCCGGCTTTCAGGGACGACGATATCGACGACGAGGACGCCCTGGACGAGGATCCGTGGGAGCGACCGCCCCCCGACGTGGAGGCCGCGGCGCTGGCCCTGGGCGACACCGACACCAAGTTCGAGGGCTTGCTGGGAGCGCTCGACAGCATGATCCGCGATCAGGGGCAGCGGGTGCTGCTGTTCACGTTCTCCCGCCCGGTGGCTGCGTACCTGCATCGGCGCCTCCGCGACCGGTTCAGAGTGGAGGTCCTGCACGGCGACGTCCCGCCGCCCGACAGGCAGCGGCGCATCGCCGCGTTCCGGGCCGGGCGCTACGACGTGATGGTGGCGACCCGGGTCGCGAGCGAGGGCCTGGACTTCGAGTTCTGCAGCGCCGTGGTGAACTACGACCTGCCCTGGAACCCGATGGAGGTCGAGCAGCGCATCGGCCGCATCGACCGGTTCGGGCAGCAGTCGCCGAAGATCTACATACTTAATTTCACCACGCCCGGAACCATAGAGACCGACATCATCGGCCGGATCCATGAACGCATCGGCGTCTTCGTGGAATCGATCGGTGAACTCGAGCCCATACTGCAGGAGGAGTTCTCAGACATCAAGCGGATCGCGTTCGACTTCGCGCTCTCGCCCGCGGAGCGACAGCGTCAACTCGACAAGGCGCTTCTCGCGGTGGAGACCAAGGCGGGCCTGCAGCGGGACTTTGATGACTCGGCCGACATCCTCAACGTGCTGGACCACCCCGCCATGGACGGGTTCGAGTCCGAGATCATCGACGCGGGCCGGTATGTCGGCCAGCCGGAGCTCGTTCGGCTGCTTGAGGACTGGGCATCGACCTCGCCGGGCGCCCGATGCCGCCTGTCCGATGATGGCCGCTGGCTGTACCTGCGCGGCGACGTGAAGCTCGAGAACGACCTGCGACACGTCCAGGCGGCCGGGGACCGGTCGGCCGCGGAGGTCGATCTATTGGCGCGTGATCTCAGGGCCGAGATGGAGATACGGCTGTGCTTGGACCAGGAGACCGCGAGGAACAGCGGCGCGGACCTGCTGAGCGCGACCCACCCGCTGGTGTGTGCCGCTCTGACGGTCAAGCAGAGTCGACCGACGCGCTTCGGCGCGGCTCGTCTCAGATCGGGGATCGTTGCGCCCGGGCACTATCTGGTGCTCGTCGGCTTGGCCCGTTGGAACGGTTTGCGGCCCGCAGCAGAGTTCTGGACGGCGGCGTGCGCCTGGTATGGGCAGACCGTTGATGAGCGTCTCGGTGCCGAGCTGTTGACAGCGCTCGCGGAGGCCAAGCTTGAGACGGCCACGACGGACCAGCCCCAATGGGACCCTGACCGCGTCTACGAGTGCGAGGAGCAACTGCAGAGGAGGCAGGCCGAGGAGCAGGGACGGCGCGAGGAAGACAACGCTGCGCAGATCGAGGCCCGCCGCATCAGCCTGCACGACTCGCATGACCGCAAAGTGACGAGCCTGCACGTTCGGATCGCGTCGCTGAACGAACAGGGCAAGACGGACGCAGTAGCGCTGTTCGAGAGCCAGCTGCGCGTCCAGGAGCGCAAGCTGCGAGACGCCGATCAGGAACTCGACGCCAGAACTGGCGGCTCCCTCAGCCTGGAGTATGTGGCCCTGTGCTCATTGGAGGTAGTGCGGTGAACACTCCCGACCGGCACCAAGACGATCTGTCGAGCGAGCAGGCCGTCAACGAGCGCTATCTGCGCCGAGCGCAAGAAGGGCGCGACCGAAGCCAGCGACTCGGTTCCGAGGCAGTCCCGACGCCTCGGAGCGCCAAGTGGGTCGACGAGGCGCCGAAGATGCCGATAACACCAACGCCTAGACGCTTGATCGCTCCGCTCTTAGGCCGCGTTGCCCTATCCGAGTCAGATGAGGAACTGGGACACGGCTTCTATGTCGGAAGCTGCTACACGCCCCTTGAGGACGGAGTCACCGTCGTGAACTGGACCGCGGGTGTCGCAAGCCTCTTCTTCGACGGTCGTGGGGCTGCGAACCGCGGGCCTGAGAGCCCGCAACCGCGCAGTGTTGTGGGGACGCGGTCGTTCACGGCGCTCGGTGACCGTCTCGTGGACTTCGAGGACGACATCGAGGCCGACGCGCCTGCTGCATCGGTGTTCGCCAGCGCCCCGCGCCTCGAGGTACCGGAGCCACCCCCCGCAACGCCCCAGAGACCCGCTGTGCGTGCGCCCAGCTCGCCATCCCGCCCGCGATCCGAGGCCGAACGGAGCGCTGCTCCCACGGCAGGACGACAGCGTCTCTCTCCTACGCCCCTCGAGGACGGGCGCCCGGGTCATCAGTCGCCCGATGCCGCAGCCGAGCAGCGGCGGCCTGCAACCACTCCTCCTGCCCATGACCGACACGACGAATCTCATACGGGCACGGCGGTCGAGCAACCGGTGCCCACTGTTTCTCCCCCGTCGTCGGCGTCACCCGCGGTCGAGCCGGATTCCACAGATTCGACAGACTCGCTGCCAGTACCGAACCTGGCGCCATTGGGACGGGAAGACACGATGGCGGACGCCGTCGAGGGCCCAGAGCGCGCCGCCCGGCTACTTGGCGAGGCCCTTGAGGCTCCCAAGACGGGCACGCTCGCGCCGGTGCTGGCCACTCTGCAGCCCGAGCAGTACCGACTCGTCACATGGTCCTTCGAACGGAACTTGCTGGTTCAGGGCCATCCGGGTACCGGGAAGACGATCGTGGCAGCTCACCGGGCGGCCTATCTGGTCCTCCCGAAGGGCATCGAAGGCCAAGATCCGGGTTTGAGCCGCGTTGCCTTGGTCGGGCCCACCGACCGCTGGAAGCGCTACATCGAGCCCTCGGTCGGGCGGCTAGTCGACGAAGGCGTCGAGGTGCTGAGCTTGGAGTCGCTGGTCCGCCAGTGGTCGGGCAGCAAGCGTCAATTCCTAGATTCGACGACTGAGCGCTGGTTTCATTGTGATTGGGAGATCGGACGCGTGGTGGAGCGCGCCGCCTTCCAACTCGGCAGCCGACTCCGGAAGCTGGACCGCCAAGTAGAGCGCACTCGGCTACTCGTGAATGAACTGGTGCAGGACACCACAACGCACCGCTTTGTGTTGTCCGACAGCGACAACGACTTGAAGGCATGGCTACTGAAGGCGGAGAGCTACGAGAACATCCGCAAAGACCCTTCGTACCTGCTTTTCCTTGCGGCGGTCGGCCTGG
This sequence comes from Acidimicrobiia bacterium, assembly GCA_022828135.1. Taxonomy (GTDB): domain Bacteria; phylum Actinomycetota; class Acidimicrobiia; order Acidimicrobiales; family Aldehydirespiratoraceae; genus Aldehydirespirator. The sequence continues at coordinate 28,633 of JAJEJB010000055.1, forward strand.
CGACGGGCGGTCGGGGCGACCACGTCGGCTATCAGCACATCGTCGTTGACGAAGCCCAAGACCTCCGCCCGCTGGAATGGCGCCTGCTGACCAAACTGCACCGGCCCGACACTGACCCGCGCTGGTCGCTGTTCGGCGACATGAACCAGCGGCGCTCAGACTTCACTTGGGACTCCTGGGAGGAGCTCGCCGATCGTCTGGAGCTCGCCACCGCCGACTCACCGCTCGATCCGCCGGTCGTGCTTGGTGCTGGGTATCGGTCCACCCGGGAGATCCTCCGCTACGCCGATGCTCTCTTGCCGAGGGGCATGCGCGGCCAGGACGCCCTTAGGCGCGGCCCTGAACCGTCTGTTCGACGAGTCGGGAAGACGCAGATTGTGACTGAGGCCACCAACGAAGCTCTCAGATTCGCATCTCAGTACCCTGGCGGTTCGATAGCCGTCGTTGCCGCGGATCAGATCGTAGGGGAGTTCGAGACGTCTCTTATGCGTTCGGGTTGGCGCCAAGACCCAGCCAGAAACAGGGCGTGGCAGCACGGTTCCGACCGCGCCCATGTGACTGTCGGTCGCCCGGTCGAGGTTCGGGGCTTGGAGTTCGACGCAGTGGTCGTTGTGGAGCCCGCCGACTTCAAGCAGAACATGGGCCGCCACGGCGAGCTGTACACCAGCCTCACCCGCGCCAACAAGGAACTTGCCATAGTCCACAACAAGGCAATGCCTCGCGAGCTAAAGGGCCGAGGCAATCGCATCAAGTGATGCGGAAGGCGTGCGCGGCCAAGAACTACTCCCGGTACGAAGCCCCACGTGCGGGACCGGCCTGGAGGAGCATTTCTGCGACGCCCGGATCGTCGGCGTGGTGTTCAGCAGCAAGGGCCGGCCGCTATGGCGGGGGTCAGCGGTGCCTCGGCCGACCAAGGCCCAGATGGATGCCCTGATGGCCCGCTACGGCGGGTGCGGCGGATGCGGTGAGCACTCGGCCATCTGCCAGGCCCACCACATCAGGCCCCGATCCCGGGGCGGTCCCACCGATGTCGACAATCTCATCCCGCTGTGCTGGGGATGCCACGACAAGGTCCACTATCACGACTGGCAGGTGGTGCCCGACGGCGGTCTGCACACCATCGAGCCTCCCGAGCGCATCCGCCACGGCCCAGCCCATGCGCCTGTGACGCCGATCAGCTAAATTCCTCAGTGTTGATCAGCGGAATTCCTCACCTTGGGGTGGTTGGATTGTAGTTGTGTGTTGACGGTTGCGGGCTTGGTGGGCTCGTAGGCGGTAGCTGTCGCCGGTGATGTTGATGACGGCGCAGCGGTGCAGGAGC
>JAJEJB010000059.1 GCA_022828135.1 Acidimicrobiia bacterium
TCCAACGTCTCACGCTCCCCGTCTGAGAGCACGATCTCCACAGCACGACGGCCCCTGGCCACCACCGCCTCCAATCACCGCCCGCAGCCACACCCACCATACCACAAACAACCCCACGAACTCGCCATACAGGACACTAGCCGTTGTTCCATGTGGTCGAGACGTTCACGCAGCTTGTCGGTGGTGCGTTGCTGGTGCCAGATGATGGCGAGCACGGCCAGCACGACTGTCACAATCTGCGAGACCGTGTTGATGTCCACGACGAGAACCGTAGCTCATGCAGTTTCAGATAGCAACTGAATTACATGAAATTATGTGATTCAGCCTCGCATGCGGGTGCCTTCGGAGTCCCATAGGCAGCCGGTCACGAGGCTGGCCGGTCGGCGGGTGCCGACTATCTCGATCTCGAAGTGGCCGGGCGAGTCGGCCAGTTCGGCGGGGATGTAGCCCAGGGCCACCGACACCTCGCTGTGGTGGGCGTAGCCGCCTGAGGTGACCCAGCCCACCACCTCGCCGTCGTGCCACACCGGCTCGTCGCCGATCACGTCGCAGGCGTCCGGGCCGCTGCCCACGTCCACGGTCCAGGTGCACAGCCGCAATCCCGTCGCCGCCACCCCGTTCGGCGGTCCGGCCTCCCCGTGCTTCTCGGCTAGGGCGTCCCGGCCGATGAAGTCCTTCTCCATACGCACGAAACGGCCCAGCCCCGCCTCGAACGGGTCGTAGTCGGGTCGGTACTCCCGCAGCCACGACCCGAACCCCTTCTCCAGGCGCAGCGAGTTCAGCGCGTGCAGGCCGAACAACTCCAGCCCGTGCGCCTCCCCGGCCGCCCGCAGCAGGTCGAACACGTAGCGCTGGTAGCGGCCCGGCATCCACAGCTCGTAGCCCAGGTCGCCGGTGAAGCTGATCCGGCCGCACCACACCGGGGCCTGGCCCACCTCCATCTCGCCGAAGGCCATGAACCTCATGCCATGCGCGGTGACGTCAGCGGCCGTTACCTCCGCCAGGAGCGCCCGCGCCGCTGGCCCGGCGATGGCCAGACCGCACATCTCGGCTCCGAGCGTCTGGTAGCTCACCGAGCCGTCGTCGGGCAGGTGGGCATCGAACCAGCGCTCGTAGTAGCGCTCCGCGATTCCGGAGCCGAACACCACGAAGCGCTCGCCGTCCCGAACGTTGCCGGTGGCACCGCCCACCACCGTGCCCGCCGGACCCTCGGCCCGGCCGGGCGCGGCCGGCAGGCACGCCACCGTCAGGTCGCCGACGAGGTTCCCCGCCGGGTTGGTCATCGGCGTCAGCGCCATGCGGCCCGGGATCGGCACCCGCCCGGCCAGCAGCCGGTCGAGCCACGCTCGTGCCCCCGGGCCCGACACCAGGAACTTGGCGAACCCGGTGGTCTCCATCATGCCGACGCCGGCCCGCACCGCCAGGGTCTCGGCCCGCACCCGGCCCCAGGCGTTGGAGCGTCCGAAGGTGACCTCCTCGACCGGTTCCAGCCCGGGGGTCTGGAACCACAGCGCCGACTCCAGGCCGAAGGCGTCGCCCCACACCGCGTTGGCCGACGCCAAGCGGTCATAGATGGGAGAGGTCTGCACGCCCCGACCCTCGGGCAGGAATTCGTTGGGGAACGTGATCCGGAACCGGCGCGAGTAGTTCTCCCGCACCTTGGCATCGGTGTAGCCGACCGTGGCGTAGTCGCCGAAGCGGGCCACGTCCATGGCCCACACGTCGAAGCCGGGATCACCGCCGGTGATCCAGTTGGCCACCGACAGCCCGACCCCGCCGCCCTGCGACAGCCCGGCCATCACCCCGCACGCCGTCCAGTATCCCGGCAGCCCCCTGACCGGGCCGATCAGCGGGTTCCCGTCGGGCGCGAACGTGAACGGCCCGTTCACCACCCGCTGGATCCCCGCGGTGGCGAACGCCGGGAAGTGGGCGAAGGCCACCTCCAGCGAGCCCGCGATGCGGTCCAGGTCGGGCGGCAGCAGCCTCATCGAGAAGTCCCACGGCGTCTGGCGGGGCGCCCACGGCAGGCAGGCCTGCTCATAGGTGCCGAGCAGCATGCCGTCGCCCTCCTGGCGCATATAGATCTCGCCACCGAAGTCGATCACGAGCCTCAACTCCAAGCCCGTGCGCCTGGTGTAGTCGCGCACCTCCTCCAGCGGCTCGGTGACCACGTACATGTGCTCCATGGCCAGCACCGGCAGCTCGAGCCCCACCATGCGGCCCACCTCGCGGGCCCACAGGCCGCCGCAGTTCACCACGTGCTCGCAGTCGATGGCGGCCAGGTCCTCGCCGGTGGCGGTGTCGTACACCAGGACCCGCCAGCCCCCGCCTGCACCGCGCTCGATGGCGCGGGCCCAGCAGTTGCGGTACACCTCGGCTCCCGCCAACCGTGCCGCCTTGGCGTAGGCGTGGGTCACCCCGGCCGGGTCGACATGGCCCTCGTGGGCGTCGATGAGCGCCCCCACGAAGTGCTTGGGATCGATCAACGGCACCATCTCGGCGGCCTCGGCCACCGACACCATCTCGGTCTCCATGCCCAGGTAGCGACCCCGGGCGTGGGTCATCCTGAGCCAGTCGAGCCGTTCGGGCGTGTCGGCCAGCATCAGGCCGCCGGGCATGTGAATGCCGCAGTCCTGGCCCGACACCCGCTCGATCTCGGCGTACAGCTGCAGCGTGTAGCGCTGGAGGCGAGCGACGTTGGGATCGCCGTTGACGGTGTGCATGCCGCCCGCGCTGTGCCATGTGGACCCGGCGGTGAGCTCGGTCCGCTCCACCAGCACCACATCCGTCCAGCCCGCCTCGGTTAGGTGGTAGAGCACGCTGGCGCCCACCACTCCCCCGCCGACCACCACAACCTGCGCGTCAGACCTCATTCGGGGCTTCCTACCAGTTGCCCGCGCCGATCAGCCCGTGGCCGACCACCGGCGGGCATCGATGGAGGGCAGAGCGGGGTTCGGCCCGCAGCCGTAGCGGGGCCCGGCGTCGGGGCCGTCGCCGGGCGGGATCCTCAACCCGTCGGCGAGCGAATTAGCGGTCATGCAGTCGGCCACCATGTTCTGGAAGCGGTGCAGGGGCTCCTCGAAGCGCGGTGACAGCGGCCCGGGCGGGGCGCCGCCGAGCGCGAGCCCCCGGTGGGACCGCTCGCAGATGTCGATGTCCTCGTTGTTGATCTCGATCCAGAACTTGAGCGTCTCGGCCGCGGCGTCGCCGTACTGCTCGGCCGGCGTGGACGACGGCAGCAGCAGAGTGCAGTGCTCCCGCGTGGTGCCCGACGACAGCGGCTCGAGACGGATCACGAAGGCGTGGCCGGGCAGCACCGCCAGCGTCAGGTTGGGGAATACGGCCACGAACCGCCCGCTGACGCTGTCGGACGAGTCCAGCCCGGGTGCGTTGGGCAGTACCAGCCAGTCGTCGCGCTCGTCGCTCGACACCGGCGTGGTGGTCTGACCGCAGTACAGGCCCGGCCCCTGGTAGCGGTAGTGGTCGCGCACCCGCGACACCTTGGCCAGTTCCGGATGGACCCAGGCCAGGTGGTAGTACTCCTGGAAGTTCTCGGTGATCAGCTTCCAGTTGGCGGCCACGTCGAAGGTGCACTTCTGGTGGGCGACCCAGCCGTCGAAGCCGTAGCCGGCCATGCGCTCGGGCAGGTCGCCCAGCCACTCGGCCAGCGGCGGTGTGGCCTCGTCCAGGCAGACGAACACATCCAAACCCCAGGTCTCCGCCCGCACCGGCAGCAGGGACAGCTCAGCCGGATCGAAGTCCGCTCTGGGCACCTCGTCGAACAGCGGGGACGCCACCAAGGAGCCGTCGAGGGCGTAACCCCAGCGGTGGTAGGGACAGCGGATCATCCGCGACACGGTGCAGTCCTCGGAGGTCAGCTCGGTTCCCCGGTGACGGCACGAGTTGATGAAGCCCCTCAGCACGCCGTCGCGATCCCGGGTGATGAGCACCGAAGTGCCGCCGACGGAGCGCACCAGCAGGCGCCCCGGCTCGGCCACTTCCGACGCGGACGCCACCGCAACCCAGGACCGGGCGAACAGCCGGTGCTGCTCCACCTCGAAGAAGTCGTCACCGGTGTAGGCGACGGGCGGCAGGCCGGTCGCCTGATCCAGCGGTCGGCGGGTCCCCGACCAGAAGTCCTCTGACGTGAAGTCGATCACGCCGCCGCCGGAGGGATGGCCCATAGCGCGAAGTACACCACGGCCGCTCCCCGACCGCAACGCTCCGCACAGGCGATACGGCCATCCCGCCCGTTCTTGCGCCCAGAATGCGACTTGGAAAGCACTAAGAATGTATGAAAAGTGCTTACAATGCAAAGCGCCGGAGTGCCTCCCCTCTCGGCCTTGAGCCTTCAACCGGGGGAGGTGCTCCGGCACTCACATGTTCATCGCTGCTGTGGACAGCTAGAACAATGCACAGAATAGCAGGAGCACACGCCCCTTCAACATCGAGCCATGAGACGGACTAGAAGTCGGTCTCGACGCCGCCCTCGGCTATGCGCCGGTCGGTGAAGTCGTCCAACTCGGCCCGGACGTCGTCGGCCAGCGGAGGAGGCTGGTAGGCATCCAGGAGCTCGCCCACCAGGCGCTCGGCGTGGTCCAGGGCGGTGGGCGAGCCGGCCTCGGCCCAACTCTCGTAGTTGCGCCAGTCCGACACCATCGGCTTGAAGAACGCGTCGCGGAAGCGGGCCAGCGTGTGGGCCGTGCCGAAGAAGTGCCCGCCGGGGCCCACCTCCGCAATGGCTTCAACCGCCAGGGAATCGGTGTCGGTGGCCAAGGGCCGCAGGAATTCCCCCACCATGCCGATCATGTCGGCGTCTATGACCATCTTCTCGTAGCAGGCCTGCAGCCCGCCCTCCATCCATCCCGCCCCGTGCATCACCATGTGGGCGCCGCCCATCACCACGGCCCACAGCGAGAACACGCTCTCGTAGGCGGCTTGGGCGTCGACCGCGTTGGCCGCGCAGACGTTCGAGGACCGGTAGGGGACGCCGTACCGGCGAGCGAGCTGGCCACCGAGCAGCACAGCCTGCATGTACTCGGGGGTGCCGAAGGCGGGGGCGCCTGACTGCATGTCGACGTTGGAGGTGAAACCCCCGTAGATCACCGGCGATCCCGGCCTCACCAACTGGCAGAAGGCCATGCCGGCGAGAGCCTCGGCGTTCTGCTGCACCACCGCGCCGGCCACTGTCACCGGCGCCATCGCCCCGGCCAGCGTGAACGGGGTGACCGCCACCGCCTGATTGCGGGCCGAGTACTGGAGGATCCCTTCCAGCATGGGCGTGTCGAGCCGCAGCGGCGAGTTGCAGTTCACCACGGTGAAGATCGACGGCTCCGCCTCCAGATCGTCGTCGCTCACGCCGCGCACGATTCGCACCATCTCCAGGCAGTCGCGGTTGCGCTGCGCTCCCAGCGAGTAGGCGTGGAGGGCCTTGCCGGTCAGGGTGAGGAGGTCGCGGGTGGCCACCAAGTGACGCACCGATGAGTGCACGTCCACCGGCTCCACCGGGTAGCCGCCCTGGAAGGCGATGGAGTTGAGCACCTCCCCCAGCATCACCAGCCGCCGGAAGTCCTCCCGGTTGCCGGTGCGGCGACCGCCGGCCCGGTCGGCCACGTTCGGGGGACTGGCCACCGAGGCGAAGGCCACGTTGCGCCCACCCATCGGGAGGTGCCGGGCCGGGTCGGGGGCGTGCAGCACGAACTCGCCGGGGGCGGTGGCCACCAGCTCGGTGACCATCTCGGGATCGAAGCGCACCCTGTCCCCGTCGACCTTGGCGCCGGCCTCGGCCCACATTTTCCGGGCTGTCGGATGCAGGAACTCCATGCCGGTGTCGCGCAGCACTACGAGGGACGCCTCGTGGATGGCCTCGAGCTCATCCTCGCTCACGATCGGCGTCGGATCGAACCGTCGCTCATGCAGCCGCCACGGCGGCTGGACCGGGCCGCTCGGCTTCTCGACCACGGTCTGGCGTGGTCGCCGCCTTCGACGCTCGGCGCTCATTGCCGCAGACTAATGCTCGACTGATCGCCTCCCGCGCTGATCATGACGTGTATCACCACCGGATTTCATGCAGTGAACTGCGGGCTGTGCTGTCCGGCCTCGACACGCCCCAGACTGCATCGCGGGGCAAACAGCGCCGATTGGCAGCAGACTTGTGGACATGGCCGAACCGCTGGAGATGCTCGACATCGCCTCCGAGGATCCCGAGGCGGTCCGGACTTGCTACGCGGAGCGAGGCTGGGGTGATGGCCTGCCGCTGGTGGCCCCCACGCCCGAGCGGGTCGATGCCATGCTGGCCGGCAGCCGTGGCGACGCCGACGAGCCCGTCGCGGTGCTGCCGCCCCGGTCGGGCGTGGCCACCCGGCGCGTGATCGCGGTCAACGGCGTGCTGGCCGGCTGCCGCCCCGAGCATCTGCCTGTCCTCGTGGCCGCGGTTCAAGCCCTGGCCCGGCCGGAGGTCAACCTGCGGGGCATCAACGCCACCACGCATCCGGTGGCGCCACTGCTCATCGTGCACGGCGAGATCGCCCGCACCGCGGGTTACAACGCCGGGGCCGGTGCCTTCGGCCCCGGGAACGTGGCCAACGCGGCCACCGGCCGGGCGCTGCGCCTGTTGCTGCTTCACGTCGCCGACGCGGTCCCCGGTTCGGGCGATGCCTCCACGCAGGGCGGACCGGCCAAGTACACCTATTGCGTGGCCGAGAACCTGGCCGAGTCGCCCTGGGGAGGCTACGCAGCCAGCGTCGGCGTGGACGCGCCCTCGGCGGTCACCGTGCACTGCGGCGAGGCGCCCCACAATTTCCACGACATGGAGTCGAGCGAGCCGGCCGCCATCCTCGACAAGGCGGCCTCGGCCATGGCCTCGCTGGCATCCAATAATGCGCCCGTCAGCGGAGCCGAGTTCTTCGTGATGATGTGCCCGGAGCACGCCGCAGCCTGCGCAGCTGCCGGCTGGACCCGCGACCACGTGGCCTCCTACCTGCATGAGCGGGCCCGCCTGCCGGCCGGCGACCTGCGGACCGCCTTTGCGCTGCGGGCCTGGGCGCCCTGGCAGGAGGCGTTGCCCGACGATGCCCCCATGGCTTTGACGGAACATCCCGACAACATCAGGGTCGTGGTGGTCGGAGGGCCGGGCAAGCACAGTTCGGTCATTCCCAGTTGGGGCATGACCAGGAGCGCCACCGTGCCGGTGGAGTTGGTGACACCAGGAGGGAACCGCCGATGAGGATCTACGCCCCTGAGGGAGCGGTCGGACCGTCGGCCGCAAGCCTCGCACCGTTCGAGCCAGTGCTGGCCGGCAAGCGGATCGGGATACTCGACAATTCCAAGCCGAACGCGGGCCTGTTGCTGGGCCGTGTGGCGGAACGGCTCGCGACTCGCACCGGCGCGAGGGTGGAGGTCGTGGAACGCAAGAACGCCGCCCTTCCGGCGCCCGACGACCTGCTGGCCCGGCTGGCGGAGGCAGAGGTTGTCCTCACCGGCTCAGCCGATTGAGGCAGTTGCACGTCGTGGAGTGTCCACGACTCCGTCAACCTCGAGTCGGCCGGCACGCCCACCGTCCTGATGGCGACTACCAGCTTTGAGGCTCTGGCCGCGGGAGTGGCCGAGACGCTGGGAGTCCCCGATCTGCGGATAGTGGCCGTCGACCACCCGCTGGGTGGAATCGATGAGGCCTCGGTCATTGTCCGGGCCGACGCGGCGGTCGAGCCCACGCTTCGCCTTCTCACCGGGTCCTGATGACCGATCCGCTGGTCGTCGGAGTGCTGTATCCGAGCGAATGGAACTTCGACTTCGACCGGCATCTGGCCGAGCTGGCCGCCATCGATCCTCGGATTGAGCTCGTCGTGGAGCCCTACGAGGAGTCCAGGGAACTCCGTTCCGGCCGGGGAGTCCCACCCTACGACGCGGTGCGCCAGCTGGCCCCTGAGCTCACCGCGGCCCAGCGGCGCGCCCTCGCTCGCATCGAGTGCTGCCTCACACTGGACCTGCCGTTCGACGTTGCTTCGGTCGCGCCCCGGCTGCGCTGGGTGCAGGCCCTGGCCGCCGGGGTGGCTCACCTCACCTCAGCGGGGCTTCGGGAGGCAGGCATACGCCTGACCAACGCCTCCGGGGCCAACGCCACTTCGATAGCCGAGTTCGTCTTCGCCCGCATCCTGGGCGAGTTCAAGCGGACCCGCCGGCTGGAAGCAATCCAGCAACAACGGCGATGGCACCCGGTGTTCGGTGAGAACCTCGCGGGCTCCACCGTCGGCCTGGTGGGCTTCGGACCCATCAATCAGGAGGTGGCCCGCCGAGCCCGCGCCTTCGATATGGACGTGATCGTCGTGCGCCGTAGCGCAGCCCCCAGCGACCTGGCCGACGAGGTTCTCGGACCCGACGGGCTCCATGACATGCTCAGCCGCTGCGAAATCGTCGTCGCGGCGGTCCCTGAGTCGCCCGAGACCCACGAGCTGTTCGACCGCTCGGCCTTCGCGGCGATGCGGGACGGCTCGATGTTCGTGAATGTCGGTCGGGGATCGCTCGTCGACGAACCCGCCCTGGTGGCTGCGCTTGGCTCGGGCAAGCTCCGGGCCGCGGCGCTGGACGTGACCGCGGTTGAGCCGCTGCCGCAGGACTCACCCCTCTGGGATACTCCCAACATCTACATCTCGGCCCACTGCTCCACTGAGCCGACGGGCTTCTTCGAGTCGACCCACCGGGTCTTCGCGGAGAACCTGAGCCGCTACCTCGCCGGCGAAGCCCTACTCAACGAGATCGACCTGCTGACCGAAACCCCACAGGCGTAGCGCGGTTCCGCCTAAGCACGCGTCCTGCTGCCGGCCCGGGAGGGCTGCGAAGGCCTCGATCCCGGCCCGCACCAACTCCGGATAGGGGCGGTCGTGGGTCTGGCAGAAGTCGGAGCCCCACATCAGCCGCTCGGCACCGAAGGCGCCGGCCAGCCGCGTCACGAAGGGTCGGGCCTTGCCCTGGGCCGCGGTCGCGGCGTCGATCACGTTGGTGGTCACCTTGAGGTGGAGGTTCTCGAACCGGGCCAACTCCACCAGCGGCTCGGGCCGGGCGATGTCGCAGAACCCGCAGTGGTCCAGCGACACGGCCACGTCCGGGAACCGCCCGAGCACTCCGGCGAGTTCATCGAACTGGTTCTCGAAGATGGTCACGATCACATGGGCGCCGGACGCCGCGGTCTGCTCCCACAGTCCGAACGTGTTCGGGTCGCTCAACCAGGACCGCTCCGCCGAGAGCGCGAAGAACCGGACGCCACCGACGCCGGTGTGACCCAGCCAGCGCTGCAACTCCTCTGCCGGTGACGGGCCGTAGGGGTCGACGCAGCAGGCGGCTGTGAACCGGTCGGCGTGCTGCGCTGCGCTGGTCGCCGCGTAGCGGTTGTCGAAGGAGTACGCCCCGACCGGCTGGACCAGCACGGCCAGATCAACGCCGGCGGTGTCCATCTCGGCCAGCAGACCCTCGGCCGAGCACGGCGCCTTGATGTACCAGTCCTGTGGCAGCCCGGCCACCGAGAGGGGAAACGCTTCCCGGTCGGCCGCCACGATGTGGGTGTGGGCGTCGACGAGCACCTGCGAACGCTAGTGGTTCCGCCGGCTGCCCCCCGGAGCGCGAACTCGGGCTTCACAGCAGCACGGTTGTGCTCTACAGTCGGCTCCCGATCCGCCCGGGCGCTCGCACCGGGCCCCACAACCCAAGGAGGACGCGCTCTCATGTCTACTCTGGCCAGCGACCTGGTGATCGAGTTGGAGAACAAACCGGGGGCGCTGGCCAGAGTGGCAACCGCGATCAGCGACGCGGGCGTGAACATCGCGGCCGCAACGTGCATGGGGAACGGCAACACGGCGGAGCTTCACATCCTCGTGCCCCACAGCGAGCCGGTGTACCGGGCCCTGGCCAACACGCACGGGCCGTCCGTCACCCGTGAGCGCGAGGTGGTGGTGGTCCAGGCCAAAGACCGACCGGGCGAGCTGGCCGAACTGGCCCGCATGGTCTCTGACGCCGGCATAAACCTCGACATCGTCTACGTGGCCACGAACTCGAGGGTCGTGCTCGGCTCGCAGGACACCGAGGCCCTCAGGCAGGTCTTGGACGGCTTCTCGTTCTAGAGAGCTGAGCCGGCGGGCCGGACCAGGGCCCGCCACAGCGACCCGTAGCTGGGCCAGATCGCGTCGGGGGGCAGGTAGCCGTCCTCCTCGAGGGCCCGCTGCAGCCTGGGGAGGTTGCGGGCCGGAACGCCCGAGTCCACGTGGTGCGCCAGGTGATAGCCCACGTTGTAGGGCACCAGGAACAGGCGGGCCGCGGGGCTCTGGCGCACATGGTGCGTCGTGTTCCGGCGGTCGGGGGTGCGGGTCATCCCGCCGTGCTCGGCAATCACCCGCAGCCGGTTGGCCACCTGGTAGTAGGTGAAGTAGGGCAACACCCACAGCACCAGGTAGAGCCACGGGTGACCGGTCGCCCAGAACGCGCCGAGCACGAGCGCCTGGCCGGCAAAGAACCGCAGGCTCAGCAGCAGGAACGGCGGCCGGACCAGGCCGGTGAAGCGAGGCTTGACGATGCGGTAGCCCGACACGCCGAAGAGGTCCCGCAAGAGCTTGCGGCGCATGGAGTCTCGAGACACGGGGTAGAGCGCGTACAGCAGGAAGTCGGGCTCCTTGGGACCGAATTCGTCGCGGTGGTGGTTGGCGTGGCCGCGCCGGTAGTGGTGGGTGCCGGTGCCGAAGGTCAGCCACCCCAGGAGGCTCACGCCCACGACGTCGTTGACCAGGCGGTTGGAGAACAGCAGGCGGTGGGCCGCCTCGTGGTGCAGGATGAACATCCTCAGCATCACGATCCCCATCACCGGCACCGCGAGCGCGGTGGCCAGCCAGTGATCGACGGCGATCACCGCCCAGACCAAGGTCACCGCCGCGGCCAGTGTCGTCGCCACCGTCAGGGCATTGAGCGCGTTGGGGATCCGGCGCAGCTCGGCACGGAAATCCGGTCGGGGCCTGCCGTCGGGCCGCAGCCGCTCCGAGCCCGCGAAGGCGGGCAGGTCGGAGCGAGCCATGCCGCCCGTCATGGTCGCCACCAACTCGTCGTGGGACTGAGAGGCGGCCGCCTCGGTCATCGCCCCCACACTAGGGCCTGTCACGCCGACTCGTATTGCTCCAATTCGGAGCGCACAGCCCCTGACGCGCTGGGAGGGATGCCGGCCACGACGACGCTTACTTCTCCGACCGACATCCTCTCGATGATGCGGCGCAGCGCCACCGCTCCGGAGTAGTCGAGCCGCCCAACGCCGGACAGGTCGATCACCACCGACGTCAGGTCGCGCTCGGTGGCCAGCTCCTCACGGACCGAGCGCTCCACCTGGGGAACGGTGGCGAACCACATCACGCCCTTGGGCCGCACGGTGAGGGTGTCATGGTTCCGCTCGGCGGGGGTGATGACCTGCATCTCGCGGTAGAGGTGCACCGCGATCGCCAGCCCGATCCCAACCAGCACGCCCCGCTCCACCCTCGGCGCGAAGCCGATGGTGGCGAACGTGGTTCCCGCGCCCACCAGCGCTTGGGGGAAGGAGCCCCACGGCAGGCGGGCCATCTCCTTGACGTCGACCAGCTTGAGCACGACGACAATCACGATCACACCGAGCACCGAGGTCGGCAGGTCCTCCAGCAGGAAGGCGAGCGGCAGCACGGCCAGCACGAAGGCTCCGGTGATCGCGCCCGACCATGGGCTGGTAGCGCCGGCCAGCCGGTTGAGCGAGCTGCGCGAGAAGGAGCCGCCCACCGGGAAGGCGCCCGACACCGCGGAGGCGAGGTTGGCGACACCCTGGCTCACCATCTCGCGGTTGGCGTTCCACGGCAGGCGGTCGGCTGCGGCGTAGGTGCGGGCGATCGACGCCGGCTCGGCGAACCCGACCAGGGCGATCACGGCCGCCGGCAGCAGCAGGCTCGGCGCCTCCGACCACGGGAAGTCGAGGCTCATCGGTATGAACCCGCCGTCGAGTTCGCCCACCTTCGAGCCCTCATAGCCGCTGGCGCTGGCCACTACCACACCGGCGATGACCGCTACCAGCACGCCGGGGAACAGGCGATGGATGTGGCGACCACCCAGCATCAGGCACACCGTTATCGCGCCGAAGGCGATGGCCGACAAGCGCCATTCGTCGGGCTGGCCCAGAGCCTTCACCGCGGCGGCCAGCACCTGCCCGTCGGGGTAGACGTCGAAGATCTTGGGGAGCTGCGAGGCGATGATCACGACGGCGGCTCCGGCGGTGAATCCGGTGACGACCGGCTCCGACAGCACGTAGGCGACCCGGCCCATGCGGGCCGCGCCCAGCAGCACCCGTATGACGCCCACCAGCAGCGCCAGCAGCGCCGCGCTCTGGATGTAGCTGGCCCCGCCTGGCTCGGCCACCCCGGACAGCGCCCCGAGGGTGAGCAGGGCTGTCAGGGCCACCGGTCCGGTCTGGAGGTACCGCGACGACACGAAGAACGCAGCCAGCAGCGACGGCAGCGCCGTCGCGTAGAGGCCGTAATGCGCCGGGAGCCCGGCCAGCTCGGCGTAGGCCAGCGACTGCGGGATGGCGACGAGCGCCACCGACACTCCGGCGATCAGGTCTCCGGTGCTCGGGCGGGACACAAGATCAGGTTACGAGGATGGCTAGCCTGCGCTCGTGACCACCGAGCGCTATACCGGCGACATGCCTGAGTACTTCACCGACGAATGGGTCCTCTGGCTCGACTCCGTGCTGTCGGAGTGCCGGGTAGACAGCGCCATCAGCCTGGTGCTGGAGTACCACGTGACCGGCGACGACGGCTCCGCCTACTGCTGGCATGTACGCATCGCCTCCGGCCGCGTGGCGGCCGCAGCGGGGCGAGCGGGCGAGGCACCCGGCCAACCCGTCGTAGTGCTCACCTCGGATGGCGAGACGGCCCGAGCGGTCGCGATCGAGGGCGGATCCGCCCAACGCGCCTTCGCCGAGGGACAGCTGCGGTTCAGCGGCGATCCCCGGCTGCTGCTCGCGGCCCGTCCGGCTCTGGAGGCCATCGGCGCCGTCCTGGTCGGGGCGCCCTGACGACGCCGACTCGGCCTCTTACTTCAGGAACCTGCTGGTGGTGTTGTCGGCCAGCACCTTGCCGCCCGTCTGGCAGGTCGGGCAATAGGCCACCCGGTAGCGGCGGTACTCGACCGAGCGCACCGTGTCTCCGCATGCCGGGCACGGCTCGCCTACCCGATGGTGGACATCGCTGGGCCGATCCTGGGAGCGGCCCATGTCTTCACGCTCCCGCTCTGCGGCCAGCCCCCTGGCGATGGATGTGGTGATGGCGGCATGCAGACGGTCGACTGCGTAGCTGTCGAGGCGCGACGTGTTGGCGAAGGGCGAGATCCGGGCCGAGTGAAGTATCTCGTTGGCGAGCAGGCGGCCGATCCCGGCCAGATGCGACTGATCTCGCAGGAAGCCGTGCACGCGCTCGCTGGCCGCGGTCAGGCGGTGGGCGAGCTCGTCGCGGCCGATGGTGTGGGCGTCGGGTCCGAGACGCAGGAGCGGCTCGACCTCTCCCGGGTCGCCGGCAAGCAGCCAGACGCCGGCTCGGCGCTCCGTGCCGGCCTCGGTCAGTAGCAGCGCCGGGCCTTCGGCGAAGGTCCAGCGGGCCATGCCGCCTCGGGGCTTGCTGGTCTTCTTGGTGTCGATGCGCAGCCGGCCGGCCTGCATGAGATGGACCACGAACGTCAGATCCGAGGTGTCATGCCCACCGTCGCCCTCACCGAAGCGCAGCAGCAGGTACTTGCCCCGGTGGCCGACCTCCTTGAGCGCCTTGCTCGCGGCCGCTGCGGGCCTGGGGTCGAAGGTCTTGAGCACAGCCGGGTGCATCGGCTCGAACCGGGCCAGCGGTGTTCCCGCGAACCCGGCCGACAGCCGCTCGGCGTGGGCTGCAACCTCCGGCAGCTCCGGCACGAGTCGCTGCCTGTCCGCCCGGCCTCTCAGATGAGGCCGAGTGAGGCCACCGTGTCCCGCTCGGCAGCCAGCTCGGCCACGGAGGCGTCGATGCGGGACCGCGAGAAGCCGTCGATCTCCAGGCCGCCGACGATCTGGTATTCGCCGCCGGCGCACATGGCCGGGAACGACGAGATCAGCCCTTCGGGCACGCCGTAGCTGCCGTCGGAGGGGACCGCCATCGACACCCAGTCGCCCGGCGGCGTGCCCAGCATCCAGTCGCGCACGTGGTCGACGGCTGCGTTGGCCGCGGAGGCCGCCGATGACGCGCCGCGGGCCTCGATGATGGCCGCGCCCCGCTGCTGCACGGTGGGTATGAACGTCCCTTCGAGCCACGCCTGGTCGTCTACGAGGCCCGCCGCGTTGCGACCACCCACCTCGCAGTGGAAAAGGTCGGGGTACTGGGTGGCGGAGTGATTGCCCCAGATCGTCATCTTGCGGACATCGCCCACGGTGGCGCCCACCCGGGCGGCAAGCTGGGCCTTGGCCCGGTTGTGGTCGAGGCGGGTCATGGCCGTGAACCGCTCGCGCGGCATCCCCTCGGCGTTGTTCATGGCGATCAGGCAGTTGGTGTTGGCAGGGTTGCCCACCACCAGCACCCGCACGTCGGCTGCGGCTCGGGCTGCGAGGGCCCGGCCTTGAACGGTGAAGATGGCGCCGTTGGCCTCCAGCAGGTCCTTGCGCTCCATGCCCTTGGTGCGGGGCCGGGAGCCCACCAGCAGGGCGATCTGGACGCCGTCGAAGGCCTCGTCGGGGTCGTCGCTGAGCACCATGCCGGCCAGCAGCCCGAAGGCGCAGTCGTCTAGTTCCATGGCCACGCCCCGCAGGGCGTCCATGGCCGGCGGTATCTCCAGCATCTGGAGGATCACCGGCTGGTCGGGTCCGAGCATCGAGCCCGAGGCGATGCGAAACAGCAGGCTGTAGCCGATCTGCCCGGCCGCTCCGGTGACAGCCACTCTCACTGGATCACGCATGGCGGGCACGGTAGCCGGTGCGGGACGCCCTCAGCGCACGTTCTGAGCCTCGGCTCTGGCCGCTGCTCGGCGGGTGTTGCCCACCCAGGACCGGTGCAGCCGGGCGTACACGCCGCCCGCCGCGACCAGATCGCGGTGGGTGCCCTGCTCGACGACACGTCCGTCGTTGAACACCAGCACCAGGTCGGCGCGCTCGGCGGTGCTCAGGCGGTGGGCTACCGACACCGTCGTGCGACCCACAGCCAGATGGGCCATGGCCGCGGCCAGAGCCTCCTCGGTCTCGGGGTCCACTGCGGAGGTGGCCTCGTCCAGGATCAGCAGGCCCGGATCGGCGACCTGGGCTCGGGCCAGCGCCACCAGTTGGCGCTCCCCCACCGACAGCCGCCCGCCTCGCTGGCCCACTTGAGTCTGCATTCCGGCCGGGAGCCCTTCGACCCAGCCCCGCAGCCCAAGCTCGTCGATGGCCGCGGCCGCATCGGCTGCGGTGGCACCGGGCCGGCCGTAGCGGACGTTGTCCTCGATAGTGGCCGCGAACAGGAAGCCGTCCTGGGGAACCATCCTGATGCTCCGACGGCGAGCCTCGGGCGCTACATCACGAAGGTCCACACCGCCGATCAGCACGTCGCCCGACGACGGGTCGGCAAGGCGGGCCAGCAGCCGCACGAATGTGGTCTTCCCGGACCCGGTCTCCCCCACCACGGCCACATTGGCGTCTGGCGGCATGCGGACGTCGATCCCCCGCAGCACAGGCTCGCCGGCGCGGTACGAGAAACTGACTCCCCGCACTTCCACCGGCAGTGGACCCGCAGGCAGCTCCTCCGCCTCAGCGGGCTCCGGCTCGACGACCTCGACCGGCGTGTCGAGGACTCCCATCACCTTCCACCAGGCCGCCAGCGCCGCCTGGGTGGTGTCGAACACCTCGCCGATCTCCGAGATCGGCCTCATCAAGAGCCGCACAAGGAACACGAACGCCACCAGCCCTCCGGCGCCGATGCCCAACTCCTCGCTCCACGTCACCCCGACGATCAGGGCCGCAGCCAGCGCCACCGACGACACCAGATCGACCGTCGGCATCAGAAACGCCCACCACTTGAAGGCGGACATCTGGGCCGCGTACTGGCTGTCCACGGCGCGGTCCAGGCGGGCCCGGACGGCACCGCGATACCCGTATGCCCGTATCACCGCCGCGGCCGACACCGTCTCGCTGGTGTGGCCCATGGTGTCGGCCACCCGATCGCGCACCCGGGCGTGGGCCGCGATCTGGCGGCGCTGCACCCAGCGCATGAACGGCAGGAGCAGCAGGTGCAGGACCAGCACCAGCAGCGTGAGCTGCCAGCTGTAGAACATCATCACTGACAGCGTCGCCACGATCAGTACCGGGTTGATGGTCCAGGACATGGCGCCCCATTGCATGAAGATGGCCATGGCCTCGATGTCGCTCGTCACCCGGGCCACCAGAACCCCCCGGCGCGTCTCGGTGTGGGTGGCCAGGCTCAGCCGGTGGATGTGCTCGAACGCCCTGACCCTCAGACCGAGCAGCACCGACTCGGCCATGCGCACCAACCGGATCAGGGCGAAGCGGCTGGCCGCGGCTACTACCAGCACCGCGCCGAGTGCGGCCAGCGACAGGGCCCACACCACACCGGGCCGGTAGCCGTCCGGGCCGATCACGCCGTGGTCGAGCACGAGTTGCACCATGACCGGCACGATCAGCCTGCCGACGGCGGCGAACAGCCCAACCGCGGCGATCACCGGCAGCCCTCGACGCAGTTCCGGGCTCATGGCGAAGCCGCGACGCAACACTCGGAGTGCTTGGACCTCGGTTTCCGGTGTGTCGCTCACAGGACTTCAGCCTGCTCGTAGGCCGAGATCAGCGACCGGTAGTCGTCGATGTCCAGCAACTCATCGTGGGTGCCGGTGGCGACGATTCGGCCACCGGCCAGGTACGCAACCCGATCGGCCAGCTCGATGGTGGAGATCCTGTGCGCAACCACAAGCATCGTGGTGTCGAGATCGCGACGGAGGTTGGCGAGGATCTCACCCTCCACGACGGGGTCGACCGCGCTGGTGGCGTCGTCGAGCATGAGCAGCCGGGGCGAGCGGACGAGGGCGCGGGCCAGCGCCACCCGCTGCCGCTGGCCACCGGAGAGGGTCACACCCCGTTCCCCCACCACGGTGGCGCCGCCGTCGGGCAGCGCGTCCACGAAGACCCCCGCCGCCGCTGAGTCCAGCGCGGCGGTCACCTCGGCCGGTGAGCGTCCCCATTGCAGGCCGACGTTCTCGACGATCGAATCGGCGAAAAGGAACGCTTCCTGGAACACCAGCGCTACCGCACCGTGGAGCTCTTTGGACGGAACGTCTTGCAGGGCCGCGCCTGAGAGGTTTATCGAGCCGCCGGCCACAGAGTTGAGCCCGGCCACGGTCTCGAGAAGCGTGGACTTGCCCGAGCCGGTTGCGCCCACTAGCGCCACCGTCTCGCCGGGGCTGACGGCGAGCGACAACCCGTCGAGGACGAGCCGCGATCCGTAGCGGACCGCGAGGCCGTCGATCTGTAGGCCGAGGGGACCGGGAGGCAGTACCGGGCCGTTGCCTTCGGGCTCGGCCGAAGGATCGAGGGGCCGGTCCAGCACCCGGTCCACTCGCTCCAGCGACACCACCGAACGGGGCATCTCCTCCAAGAAGAACCCGACGATGAACAGCGGCAGGGCGAGCAGCGAGAACAGGGTCGCGGCCAGCACCAGGTCACCGGGCGTGGCCGAGCCCCGCCGCACCAGCCAGGCTCCGACCAGCAGCAGGACGATGGCGCCCACCGTGGGCAGGGCGTCTATGGAGGGCTCGAAGCCGGCCCGCATCCGACCCACCCGGATGCGCTCGTCGCGGAGCCGCTCGGACGCGGCTCTCATCCGCTCCACTTCGATGGGCTCGCGGCCGAGAGTCTTCACCACCACCGCGCCGTCGAAGCTCTCGTGGGCGACCTCCGACACCTCCCCGACCCGCCGCTGGACTTCGGCCGAGGGCGCCTCGACCATGCGCGTGTAGATCCGGCTGATCACCGCCAGCGCCGGGAACACGATCGCCGCGATCAGCGCCAGCAGCGGATGGGCGGCGAACAGGGCGACCATCGTGACGACCACGAGGACCACCACGCTCACCGCGAACGCCAGCGGCTTGAGCACCATGGTGGCCGTGTTGACGTCGGAGTCGGCGTGGGCGAGCAGCTCGCCCGGGTCGCGTTCGCGGTGGAAGTCCATGGGCAGGTCGATGTAGCGGTGAAGGAGGGCGCGCCGCCAGTCACGCTGGGTTCGCAGCTCGGCCATGGCCAGGAACCACCGGCGCATCAGCACCGAGATCCCGCTGGCCACCGACACCCCGATGACGATCGCGGCGGCCACGGCCGGGCCGGTCCGCTCGGACTCGGGCGCGATGATCACGTTGTCGGTGATCCAGCCCAGCAGCCAGGCGGTCCCCACGGTGGCGGCGACGAACCCGAGCGCGCCGAGCAGGGCCACGAGATGCGGCACGGGATGGGCCCGCACCGACCGCATGATCAGCCGGTAGCCCCGGCGGGCCAGGCTGTCGCGAGAAGCGCTCACCGGGGAGCGTCAGCCGTTAGAGGCGGTCGATGATGGCCGACGCGAACTCCGAGCACTTCACCTCGGTGGCGCCCTCGGTGAGTCGGGCGAAGTCGTAGGTGACGATCCCGTCGCTGATGGTGGCCTCCACCGCGGCGATGATGTCGTCGGCGGCCTCCTGCCAGCCGAGGTGCTCGAACATGAGCGTGCCGGAGAGAAGCACCGACGAAGGGTTGACCTTGTCCTGGCCGGCGTAGCGGGGCGCGGTGCCGTGGGTGGCCTCGAAGACGCCGTGGCCGGTGACGTAGTTGATGTTGGCGCCGGGCGCTATGCCGATGCCTCCCACCTGGGCCGCCAGCGCGTCGGAGATGTAGTCGCCGTTGAGGTTCATGGTGGCTATCACGTCGAACTCGGCGGGGCGGGTGAGCACCTGCTGAAGGGCGATGTCGGCGATGGTGTCCTGCACAAGGATCTTGTCGCCGGCGTCGCCGCCGCAGTCCTCCCAGGCCACGGCCACGTCCGCGAACTCCTCGCGCACCAGCTCGTAGCCCCAGCCCCGGAAGGCGCCCTCGGTGAACTTCATGATGTTGCCCTTGTGCACCCAGTGGACCCGCTTGCGGCCGCGGCGCAGCGCGTAGTTGAGGGCGGCCCGCTGCAGCCGCTGCGACCCGAACTTCGACACCGGCTTGATCCCCACGCCGGCGTCGGCCCGGATCTCCCAGCCGAAGGCGTCGTGCAGCAGCTCGATGAGCCGGGCGGCGTCGGGCGAGCCCGAAGGAACCTCCAGGCCGGCGTAGATGTCCTCGGTGTTCTCCCGGAAGATCACCATGTCGACCAGATGCGGCTCCCGCACCGGCGAGGGTACGCCCTTGAACCACCTCACCGGGCGCAGGCACACGTAGAGGTCCATGATCTGGCGGATGGCCACGTTGAGGCTTCGGAAGCCGCCACCCACCGGTGTGGTCAGCGGGCCCTTGATGCCGATGAGATGCTCGTCGAAGGCGGTGATGGTGTCGGCCGGCAGCCAGTCCCCGGTCTCGTTGTAGGCCTTCTCGCCGGCCAGCACCTCGAGCCAGGCGATGCGGCGGCCGTGTTTGGCCGCGGCCGCGTCGAGCACGGACCTGGCGGCGGGCCAGATGTCGATGCCGATCCCGTCGCCCTCCACGAACGGGATGATCGGTTCGTCGGGCACCCGGAGGGTCCCGTCGGAACCCAAAGTGATCTTCTCAGCCATGTATACCGAGGCTACCGGCGGGCTGTCTCGGCCCGTTCAGTCAACCAGCGCCTGGGCTTCGTCGAAGACCTCTTGGAGGCGTTCCCGCACCGTCTCGGAGAAGCGGCTCATCTGTGGACGGGTCATGCGACCCTCCGGCGGGCGGATGGGCGGTCCGGCCACCATGGCCACCCTCACCGGCCGGGGCAGCCGGGTGCCGGTGCTCATCGCGGCCTCGGTTCCGGAGATCCCTACCGGCACGATGGCCGCGCCGGTTCGCGACGCGAGGTAGCTCATGCCGTCGAACACCTCCCCCACCTGGGTCCCCGTCTGGCGGGTTCCCTCGGGGAACACCACCATCTGCTCACCCGCCTCCAGCATCTTGACCGCCTCCCGCATCGCCTCCAGGTCGGCTACGCCCCGCCGCACGGGGAACGCTCCCAGCGCCGCCAGGAACGCTCCGAACAACCGGTTGGAGAACAGGGACTCCTTGGACAGCGCCCGCAGGCGTCGGCGACTCATCCCGGACAGCAGCGGCGTGTCGAGGTTGGACCGGTGCACTGGAGCCACGATCACCGGTCCGGCGATGTCGAGATGCTCGGTGCCGAGGCGCTTCACCCGGAAGTAGGGGTACAGCACCGTCATGATGGTGCGTCGCACGGAGCGGTACACCCACATGGAGCTGCGTTTGGCCGCGATGCGCTGGGCCCTTTGTTGCAGGTCCTCCACCGGACTCCTCTTCGGCTGGGGGATGTCGTGCCGGTTGTCTACCACTCCCGCGCCGGCGCAGCCGCTGGGGAAGAATGATGCAACGGCTCACAGCAGGAGGCAGGCCATGGGGCAACTGGACGGCAGGACTGCGATAGTCACCGGCGCGGGCGAGGGCATCGGGCGGTCGGTGGCCCGAGCCTTCGTGGCCGAGGGCGCCAATGTGCTCGTGGCCGAGATCGACGAGGACCTCGGCAAGGACGCCGCGGCCGAGTTCGGCGACGCCAGCGAGTTCCTTTCAACCGATGTGGGCGACCGGGCCGCGGTCGAGGCCATGGTCGCTCATGCGGCCCAGCGATGGGGATCGGTGGATGTCCTGGTCAACAACGCCTGGGGCGGCGGCGAGGTGAGCCGGGTGGAGCACAAGTCCGCCGCCGGGATGGCCCGTGCCCTGGCGGTGGGGTTCTACGGCCCGTTCTGGGCCATGGCGGCCGCGCTGCCGATCATGAAGGCCAACAGCTGGGGCCGGGTCATCAACATGTGCTCACTCAACGGGGTCAACGCCCACATGGGCACAGTCGAGTACAACTCGGCCAAGGAGGCGCTGCGAGCCGCCACCCGCACCGCGGCCCGGGAATGGGCGGGATGGGGTATCACCGCCAACATCGTGTGCCCGGCGGCCAAGTCGGCCAGCTTCAACCGGGTACTGGGCGAGCATCCCGAACTGCTGGCCGCGGCCGACGCCTCCAACCCGATGGGTCGCATCGGCGACCCGGACCTCGACATTGCCCCGGTCGTGGTCTTCCTGGCCTCGGATGCCAGCCGGTACATGACCGGCAACACACTGTTCGTCGACGGTGGCGGCCACATCAACGGCGCGGCCTGGAAGCCCGACCTCGGTGACTGAGCCCGCGGCCGGGACGGGCACCGGCCACCGGGGCGGGGGCTGATACCGTCGCCCCATGCCCTCACCCGATGACTTCGTACTGATCGATCATCCCCGGCCGGAGATCGCGCTGGTCACCCTCAACCGGCCCGAGCGGATGAACGCCATGGCCTTCGACGTGATGGTGCCCTTTGCCGACGCTCTGCGGGAAGTCAACAACGACAACGATGTACGGGCCGTGGTGATAACGGGTGCCGGCCACGGGTTCTGCTCAGGGGCCGACATGGTGAGTGCGGGCCGGGTTCCCTATATCGAAGGCCTCACCCGTTCAACTATCGCCCACCGGGCTGCCGACCGGCTCCACGAGGTGATCGAGCTGATCGGAGACCTGCACCAGCCGGTGATCGCGGCCATCAACGGCGCGGCCGTCGGCGGAGGCCTGTGCTTGGCCCTGGCCTGCGACATACGCATCGCGTCCACGGAGGCCTACTTCCGGGCGGCCGGCATCAACAACGGCTTGACCGCGTCGGAGCTAGGCCTGAGCTTCACGCTGCCCCGGGCGATCGGATCGTCGCGGGCGTTCGACATCATGCTGACCGGCCGGGACGTGGATGCCGGCGAGGCGGCCCGTATAGGCCTGGTCAGCGAGACGGTGGCCCCCGACGATCTGCTGAGCCGCTGCTATGAGATCGGTGCCCGTATCGCCGCCTTCAGCCGGCCCGGGACGGAGCTCACCAAGCGGATGCTGTGGGCCGGGTTGGAGGCGTCGAGCTATGCGGCCCACATGCGCTCCGAGATGAACGCCCAACTGCTGGTGCGCATGACCACCCGCAACTTCGAGGAGGCCGTCCTAGCCCGCTCCGAGAAGCGCCCACCCGTCTTCGAAGATTGAGCGAGCCTCGACGGGGCCGCTCACGCAAGGCCGAGCACGCGGTGCAGGCGCTCCAGCGCCGCGACCACGTCGATTCCCTCCTCCCAGAAGTCGCTGACGCCGGCCGCGGCCAGCATTTCTCGCCGGTCGGCGAAGGTCTTGGCGTCGCAGACGAGAGCCACGAAAGCGGCTCCTGCGTCTGCAAGCGCGGCGGCCGTGGCTGCAGCCCGCAGGCGGTACATGTCGTCGCTGCCGGTGATCACCACCGCGGCCAGGCCCGACGCCGCGAAGTCCGCAGCGGCCGCGATGGGCGAGTCCACGCCGGGTCCGCCCCGGGACTCGATACCGCCTGCGGCCAGCAGGTTCTGCGCCCAGACAGTGCGAGCCGAATGGTCCGAGGCCGATCCCAGCGCGGCCACCCAGACCGCGGGACGCTCACCAGTAGCCATCCGGTGGCGGTCGGCGGCGTCACGCAGGTCCTCGTAGGGCTCGGCCAGCCGCCGGACCGGCAAGCCCGCGGCCTCCACGCCCCCATCGGCGTCTCCAAGAGCTGCCGGGGCCGCCTCGTCCAGCAGCGCGAACTCGCTCGCTCCGGTCAGACGTTCGCTCCGGGTCCTGAGCGAGCCCAGGCGGGACTGCCAGCTCTTGTCGATCGCAGCAGCGATTGCGCCCGCGTCGATGGCGTCCTCGATTCTCCCGGTTGCCTCTATGTCCTGCAGCACCCGCCAGCCCGCTGACGTCAGCTGCTCGGTGAGCGACTCCACGTAGAACGATCCGCCCGCCGGGTCGGCGGCCCTCCCCAGGTGCGACTCCTCCAACAGCAGCAGCTGGGTGTTGCGGGCCAGCCTGCGTCCCAGGGAACCGTCGGAGTCGACCGGTCCCGACACATGGTCGAGGGGTAATACGGTCACCGCGTCGGCACCGGCGACACCGGAGGCCAGTGCAGCCGAGGCGCCGCGCAGAAGATTGACCCACGGATCGCGGCGGCTGTACATGTGGGTCGCGGTCACCGCGTGCTGGTACTGGCGGGCCGCCGCCTTCGAGCCCCCGCTGGCGGTGACCGCCCGAGCCCACATGACTCGAGCCGCCCGCAGCGCGGCGATGGTGAGGAACTGATCGGCAGTGCTGGCCATTCTGAATCCGATCAGGCCAGCGGCCGCATCCACATCCAGACCTGCTTCTACCAGCGCTCTCAGATAGGCGATCCCGGTTGCCGTTGCCCATCCCAGGGTCTGCGCCTCGCTGGCTCCGGCGTCGGCATAGCGAACGGTGTCCACCTGGAACGCCCGCACTTCTGGACCGAAGTCCCCGGAGGCCACCCACGCCGCCGCTCGGACGCAGTCGGCGCGGCGACCCGAGCGGGCCCACTCCCCTACAGGATCAAGGCCGAGCGAGCTGCCGGGCGCCAGTCCTGCCCCCCGACGGGCCGCCATAGACAGCAGAGCCTCGGCTGCGCCCATCTCCGAGTGCGGTGCCAGCGCGAGCGGCGTCGCGGCCACGTCGACCCCGCCGAGCATGCGATCCAGGCCGCCGCCGTCGACATCTGCTGGAAGGTTGAGCTCGACCGACATCGCGCCGCCAGTCAGGTCCTGTTCCAACGCAGGACTGAGGTCAGCCGAGCCGTCGCCTGCCGCGACCTCGTGGTGCTGGCGGACGTCCCAACCCCTCTCGAGCCGCTGGGGATCGGCTGCAGCCGCGGCCTCAGGCCGGTCCGGTCCATCGGCGTACAGGGGTCGGATCTCGATGCCGTCGCGGGTGAGGCTGGACAGTTCGTCCGCTCCCCGACCCCGCAGCGACTGCTCGACCAGAGCCATCCAGTCGTCGGCGCTGGCCGGCTGCCAGCCGTCCGGGGGCATCACATCGTGAAGCGGAGGCTCCGGGCTGCGTGCTCGCCCCAGTGGGCGTCGCCGCTCCATGCAATCGAGCCGTCGTCGATCTTGGACTGCGGGTCGATGCGCCCGCAGGCGAGCATGATGAAGGTGAGCGAGTCGGCAGTGAGCACCACGTCGGGCGAATCCAGCGAGCCGGGATCCACCGCCCGGGCCCGGCCGTCCACCACCACCGCGATCTGGCGCTCCACCGGACCGGTGATGTCGGCCCTCAGGCTCATGCCGTCGGGCAGGCCCACCTTCTTGCCCATGATGTAGCCGATCGAGCTCTCCACCTGGTCGAAGGCGATCTCGGCCGCGGTGCCGCTGTCGTCGGTGGCCCGCCCCAGCGGGATGGTGCAGTCGCGCACATGGACCCACATGTCGAATATGCGGATGGCCAGGAAGCCGCCGTAGCTCTGCACACCTACCGGCGTCCACGACTGGCGTCCGATGTCTTCATCGCTCAGCGCGGCCAGATCCGACCGGCGAGCGTCGAAGATCTCGCCCACCCTGGCGCCGAAGTCGGCCGAGGACATGCCTGCGGACGCTCCGGTGAGGGCAATCATCTTCTCGAACGGCGGCATGCTCTCGGTGCTGATCTCCCAGCCCGAGATCACGTCCTCCACCCCGACGGCATGCCCGATGGCCTGACGCGCCGTCCAGTCAGGGCACAGCGACTGCACGGTCCACTCCTCGTCGGAGAGGTCGGCGCACAAGTTCGAAATCTCGGCGAAACACGTCTCAGTGGTGTCGATAAGGGACTGCCGGGAGTAAGAATGCATGATCCAAGCATGACGCCGACCGGACCGCGACCGCAACGTCCACCGGAGAATAACACCATGACAGCCACTGACGCACCCGCCGACACCGCCGAACAGACCCGCATCGCCGACGAGGCGGTCGACGCTCTCCTGGCCGACCACGACCCCGCCACCGAGAGCCACATCGAGTTCCGGGGCCACCAGTACGACGCCGGCCTGGCCTGGGTGCACCATCCGGCGGGCTTCGGCGGGCTCGGCCTGTCCCGCAAGCTCCAGCGAGCGGTTGACCGGCGGCTGCGGGCCGCGGGCGCCCGGCCCGCCGATCCGTCCACGTTCTTCATGATGCTGATCGGCCCGACCATCCTCACCCACGGCACCGACGAGCAGAAGCGCCGCTACCTGCGGCCGATGTTCACCGGGGAGGAGCGGTGGTGCCAGCTGTTCAGCGAGCCTGGCTCGGGCTCGGACTTCGCGGGACTGGGCACCCGGGCCGAGCGCGACGGCGACGAGTGGGTGGTGAACGGCCAGAAGGTGTGGAACACGCTGGCCCACGTAGCCGATCTGGGAATGCTGGTGGCCCGCTCCAACCCGGAGTTGCCCAAGCACAAGGGGCTGACCTACTTCGCGCTCGACATGCACGCCCCCGGCGTTGAGGTGCGGCCGCTGCGCCAGATCACGGGCGAGGCCGAGTTCAACGAGGTGTACATGACCGACGTGCGGGTGCCCGACGCGGCCCGGATCGGTGCGGTCGGCGAGGGCTGGCGGGTGGCGCTCACCACGCTGATGAACGAGAGGACCGCCATCGGCGGCGCGGTGGGCGGCGCCACCACCGGTCGCGAGG
This sequence comes from Acidimicrobiia bacterium, assembly GCA_022828135.1. Taxonomy (GTDB): domain Bacteria; phylum Actinomycetota; class Acidimicrobiia; order Acidimicrobiales; family Aldehydirespiratoraceae; genus Aldehydirespirator. Next base: position 25,685 of record JAJEJB010000059.1, read on the forward strand.
GGCCGCTGGGCAACCTGCTGGAGGCCTACCGCAACATGGATCCCGCGGTGCGCACCAAGGCCCATCGCGACGACGTGATGCAACTGTGGGTGCAGGGCGAGGCTCTGCGGCTCACCAACGTCCGGGCCTTCCAGAATGCCCGGGCCGGCAACCCCGGACCGGAGGGGTCGGTGAGCAAGCTGATGCTGGCCGAGTTCAACCAGGCCCTCACGTCCAAGGTGATCGACCTGGAGGGCGCCGGCGGGATGGTGGACTACGACTACGGGTTCCGCCGGCCCACCGCGGTCTCTCTCGACGGCAAGTTCGGCGACGCCCACCACGGCTTCCTGCGGGCCCGGGCCAACTCCATCGAGGGCGGCACCAGCGAGATCATGCGCAACATCCTGGGAGAGCAAGTGCTGGGTCTGCCCGGCGAGCCCAGGGTGGACAAGGAGATCCCCTGGCGCGAGGTTCCCCGCAACTAGCCGCGCCCCCGCAACAAACGGAGCCGCCACCATGACAATGCCGACCGATGTGGGGATCGTCGACACGATGATCGGCTTCCCCGCCAAGGACTTCGAGCACTACGAGTTCATCCGCAAGCAGCTCAAGGACACCGAGTCGGCCGAGTTCGACTTCCCGGTGGAGTACATGTTCAAGGGCGTGCCCAAGGAGAAGTACGGCGCAGACGATCCCATCGCACTCACCCTGGGCGAGATGGATGCCTACGGCGTCGAGTGGGGTCTGATCGGCTGCGAGGGCGAGGTGAACCGCAAGGCCCTGGCCGACCACCCCGACCGGTTCGTGGCCACCTGCCAGGCCGACGCCAACGACGTGATGGGCGCCGTGCGGCGCATCCGCCGCTACCACGATGAGTACGACATCCGGGCGGTGGGCACGTTCCCGGCCGGGTGCTTCCCGCAGATCCCCATCGATGACGCCAAGTGGTACCCGGTCTACGCCACGTGCTGCGAACTCGACATACCGATCTTCGTGTGCGCGGGGGTGCCCGGCCCTCGGCTGCCCATGGACTGCCAGCACGTGGAGCGCCTGGACCGGGTGATGTACGACTTCCCGGAGCTGACCCTGGTGACCCGCCACGGCTGCGAGCCCTGGGAGGCCCTGGCCGTCAAGCTGATGCTGAAGTGGCCCGGCCTGCACTACTCGACGTCTGCGTTCGCGCCCAAGCACTACCCGAAGGCGATCATCGACTACGCCAACACCCGGGGGGCCGACAAGGTCATGTACGCCGGCTACTTCCCGATGGGCCTGTCGCTGCAGCGGATCATGGGTGAGATGCCCAACGTCGGCTTCCGTGACCAGGTCTGGCCCAAGTTTCTGAGGGAGAACGCGGCCCGGGTCCTCAAGATCGACTGAGCGGATCGGGCCGAGGCAGGGCGGTGTGAGGCTCGGGCCGTGGTGACGTTCGACGATGTGCGGCGGATCGGGCTGCATTTGCCCGAGGTGACCGAGTCGACCTGGTACGGCACACCCGGCCTCAAGGTTCGCAAGAAGGGCTTCTGCCGGCTGTGGGGCGAGCGCGAGCATCGACGGGACACGGTTCACGACACCGAGGTGCTGGTGCTGTTCTGCGAACTGGAGATGAAACCCGTGCTGCTCGAGAACCATCCCGACGTGCTGTTCACCGTGCCCCACTACGACGGGTACAGCGCGGTGCTGGTGCGACTTGCCGACGCCAATGTCGACGATGTCGCCGACTGGCTGGAGGACAGCTACCGGCGGGTCGCTCCACCCACTCTGGTCCGACTGCTCGACGACGCCTGAACGCCAGCGCCTGATGGCCCGCTAGATGCGGCGGTCCTGGCCCTGCCAGGACTCGTCGCGCAGCAGGCGCTTGTAGAGCTTGCCCGTCTCGTCACGGGGCAGCTCGCCGCGGAAGTCGACCGTGCGGGGGCACTTGACCGAGGCCAGGCTGGCCCGGCAGTAGTCGATCAGCTCGCGCTCCATGGCGGCCGCGGCCTCGTCGCCGGCGGGCATCTCCATGGGCTGGACCACGGCCTTGGGCACCTCGCCCAGGTCGTCGTCGGGCACGCCGATGACGGCCACGTCCAGCACTGCGGGATGCATGGTCAGCAGGTTCTCGGCCTCCTGGGGGTACACGTTCACCCCGCCGGAGATGATCATGTACGCCTTGCGGTCGGTCAGGTAAGGGAAGCCGTCTTCGTCCACCCGTCCCACGTCGCCGATGGTCGACCAGCCGTTGGGCAGCCGGGAGTTGCGGGTCTTCTCATCGTCGAGGTGGTACTCGAAGGTGTTCCCCTCACCGAAGTAGACGGCACCCTCCTCCCCGGCGGGCACCTCGGTGCCGGTGGCCTCGTCCACGATGTGGACCTCGCCGTTGATCGGGACTCCTACCGTGCCCTCGTGGGCCAGCCACTGCTCGCTGTCGCAGAAGGTTGCCCCGTTGCCCTCGGTGCCCGCGTAGTACTCGCTGATGATCGGTCCCAGCCACTCGATCATCCGGTGCTTGGCCTCCACCGGGCAGGGCGCGGCCGCGTGCAGCACAGAAACCAGCGACGACAGGTCGTAGCGCAGCCGCTTCTCGTCGGGCAGTTTCAGCATCCGCACGAACATGGTCGGCACCACCTGGGTGTGGGTCACCGAGTAGCGCTCGATCGCGGCCAGGAACTGCTCCGCGTCGAAGCGCTCCATGATCACCGCGGTGGAGCCGATCACATGGTTGGCCATGGTGAAGCGCAGCGGCGCGCCGTGGTACAGGGGCGCCGGCGACAGGTAGACCGACTCGTCGGACATGGCGAGCAGCAGCACGCACATCATGGCCACCACCGACTCCACCTCCTCGATGGGCACCGCCTCGTAGGCGCTGAGCACACCCTTGGGGCGCCCGGTGGTGCCCGAGCTGTAGAGCATGTCGGTGCCGGCCACCCGGACCTCCAGCGGCTCCGGTGACGCTCCGGCCAGAGCCTGCTCGTAGCTGCCGTACCCTTCGATGACGTCGTCCATCATGAGCCTCAGCTCGACCCCGTCCATCCGGTCGACCAGCTCGGCGGCCTGCGCAGCCTTGTACTGCGACGTGATGAAGACCCGGGCGCCGCTGTTGTCGACGATGTAGGCGATCTCGTCGGTGGTGAGGCGGCTGCTAATGGGCGTGTAGATCAGCCCGGCGTAGTGCGCCCCCCACATCAACGGCAGGAAGTTGCGGTGGTTCTCCAGGCACCAGGCCACATGGTCGCCGGGGGCCAGTCCGGCCTCCCGGAACAGGCGTGACACTTGGTTGGCCTCTGCGTCGAGCTGGGCGTAGGTGATCGTCTCGCCCGACCCGGCCATGATGACGGCCGGCTTGTCCGGGCTGGCAGCGGCATGTGCTCCTGGGTACATCAACCCCGACGCTACTCGCGCCCGCAATGCGGGATGGCCGCGGACTCGCGCTCAGGCGGTGTAGCCGCCATCGACGGCCAGGTGCTGGCCGGTGATGTAGCCGGCCAGACCCGAGGCCAGGAAGCAGACCGCCTCGGCGACGTCGGCCGCGGTGCCGAAGCTGCCCATGGGAATGTTGGCCCGAGCCGCGTCTAGCGCCCTGTCGTCCAGGTCGCCCGAAGCCACCAGGCGCTGGGCCATGCCATCGCTCAGCATCCCGGGGCCGACGCTGTTGGCCCGCACGCCGAAGCGCCCCTCCTCCGCGGCCAGACCTCGAACCGCGGCCTCGACCGCGGCCTTGGGAACGGTGCTCAAGCCGTCGCGCACCGGGAACCGTCCGAGACCGGCCGTGGTGACGGCCACGATGCTGCCCCTGGACTGGCGCAGGTGAGGCAGCGCGGCTGACGCCGCGGCGAAGAACCCGGCCGCGTCGGCGTCCAGTTGAGCCCTCATTGCCGCGGACGCTGTCCGGCTCATGTGCATCTGCGGGACGTGGGGGCCGGCCGCGTACACCAGCGTGTGCAGGCCGCCCGCCGCGCCGGCCAACTCCGCAACTGCCGCGGCCACCTCCTCGTCATCGGTGAGGTCGACGGCTGCGAGCCAGCTCCGGCGACCAAGTCGCTCGATCTCGGCCGCGGTGGCGGCGGCCGAGTCGGCGTTGCTGCGGTACGTGAGGGCCACGTCGCTGCCGCGGGCGGCCAACTCCGCCGCGATCACCGAGCCGAGACCGCCGCTGCCCCCCACCACCAGCGCAGCACCGTCACAGGCTTCGAAGTCCCCCCTCAGATCGAGCTCGCTCATGGCATCAGCGTGCCCCGGACGCATCCGCCCGCCAACTGGAGCGCAGAAGGCGGGTCAGTTCACGCACGGAGCGATCCGGTAGCGAGCGAACGGCCTCGGGGATGCCTGGATCGAGGCGACCGCCGGCCAGCGTGTGGAACTTGCGTTCTATCTCGGCATCGCTGAGCGGGTCGTGCATCGATCCTCGCTGGCCGTGGACGGTTCGCTCCAGCACCCGGCCATCGGTCGTTGTGATCTCCACCCGTGCCCCCTGCTTCCACGCGTAGGTGGCGTCGAAGGCGGGCTCGGGCACCGTCGTGGCCACCTTGGCCTGCAGGGCTGCCAACGCCGGGTGGGCGATGCGGTCGGGATGATAGGTGTCGGGGTCAGCCGGATCGGCCAGCACCGCGGCCGCGATGTTGAACCGGGCGGAGTACTGGGCGGCCATCACCGACGTAGTGCCGTCCATGTCGTTCAGTTCGGCGACCTTGGTCGGACCGTGCACCGCGATGCCGTCGATCTGCTCGGCGGTAATGCCTTGGGCGGCCACCAGCTCCGCGGTGGCCTGGATCATGGCATGGACGTCGCTGCAGGCCGCGTAGGGCTTGACCGTGATCTCGTCGATCATCCAGCGCTCGCCGAGCCCTCGGACAAGCATCTCGGGGCGGGGATCGTCGGTGAACACCCGGCAGAACCCGTAGGTTCCGGCCAGACCGTCACTGGCCCCCTCGAACCCGTCCGCGGCCAGCGAGGCGGCCATGATGCCGCCCTCGGCGGCCCGTCCCGCGTGGATCCGCTTGGCCATCCCGCCCGAGGCCGCGAACTCCATCGTCCCCGAGGCGAGCGAGACGCCGATGCCGAAGGCGTCGTTCAAGCGGGCCGCGTCGAAGCCGTGGAGGTGGGCGGCCGCCGCGGCCGCGCCGAACACTCCCGACATCGAGGTGGGATGGAAGCCGGCCAGCATGTGCGAGAGAGGACCGACCGCCAGACCGGCCCTTCCCATGGCCTCATACCCGACCACCACCGCCTCCAGGAAGGCCAGACCGGAGGCGCCGGTCTCCTCGGCCACCGCGAGGGCGGCCGGCACCACCACCGCACCGGGGTGGTTGACGGCCTCCTCGTGGACGTCGTCGAGTTCAAAGGCGTGGGCTGCCGTGCCGTTGGCAAAGGCAGCCATGGCCGGCGAGGCACCCTCATCCCATCCCACAACAGTGCAAGCTCCCCCGCCGCCGGTGGCTAGGGCGTGACGGGCCGCGGCCTGCGACCAGGGTTGTTCCGCCCCGTAGGCGATGGCACCAAGGGTGTCGATCACGCAGTTGCCCGCGACCGCCATGCGCTCGGGCGCGATGCCTCCCCCGAGGCTGCTTAGAAACTCGGCCAGCTCAGCCGACCGCGAGCCGCTCTCAGTCTCAGAGGTCTCGGAGCCCGAGAGCGGAGAGTCCGCCATCACACCCCGTCGCCGAGCGACTCCAGCAGTAAGTCCTGGAGGTGGCGCACCGAGTTCTCGCTGTGCACCCCGCACACGCCGCTCGGGTCCTCGATCAGCGGGCCCGGGCGATAGCCGCGGCTGGCCATGCCCCGCTGGACCGACTCGACAATCACGAAGTCCTCATGGGCTGTGTTGTCCCACTCCTCGGCTATGAGTCTCGACTGCTCGTCGGTGAGCTCCGTGCTCGGGAACCACCATTCGCGGATCAACCGCGTGCGGTCGACGGCGAGCGGTACCCAGCGGAAGGTGTTGATGACCTGGCCCGGATAGCACTGGATGGACGAGACGGGCCAGGTGTAGAACGAGCCATAGCCGTTCGCCTCCTCCGTCGAGCCGAGTCCGCCGTCCGGCCTCGGCCCCTCGGCGGTGTGGTGGATCACGTCGCCGTGCATCGAGATCCGGTAGCTGCCGGGCGAGATCACCCCGGCGGTGAACCACTTGTGCACGTTGGGGCAGTGGTAGCACTCGTTGTAGTTCTCCACCACGACCTTCCAGTTGGCCTGCACCTCGTGGGTGTTGCGGGCGGCCAGCACGCGGTGGGCTGTGTCGGGGGCGAGAGCAAGCAGTTCGTCCTCGACTCCAGGGACCGTCTCCGACAGCGGCGCGGCACCGGGGTCAAGGTTGACGAACATGAACCCGCCCAGGGTCTCCAGGCGTACTCCGGGCACGCAGATGTCGCCGACACTCTCGCCCCGGGCGTGCAGCAGCCGTCCGTCGAGCCCGTAGGTCCAGGCGTGGTAGGGGCAGGTGATCTGGTCGACCCGCACCTGCTCAGCGTTGACCAGCTGGTGGCCGCGGTGCTGGCACACGTTGTACATCGCCCGCAGCACACCGCCGTCGTTCGCGACCAGCACGCTCTCGTCGCCGACCTCTGCGGTGATGATCGTGCCCGGTTCGGCGACCTCCGAGACGTGCCCCACCATCACCCAGCTCCGGGCGAAGATCTGCTCCAGTTCGACGGCGAACACCTCCGGGTCAGTGTAATACCTGGCTGCGAGCCCACGCTGGCGGGCGGTCACGGCAGGTCCGCCAGGGCGTCCACAAGTCGGTCCATGCGATCGGGCCGGTTGGCGTCGCAGCGCAGGAAGCGCCGGTCGAGGCCCCGGAACGACACCGAGCCGTCCTTGACGATCACTCCTCGCTCCAGGAGTCCCTCGAACACGGTGGTGGAGTCGGTGCCCGGATCCAGGATCTCCACCAGGAAGAAGTTGGACCGGCTGCCCGGAACCATCCGGAAGCGGTCGAGTTCGGCGAAGCGGCCCTGCGCATGGTCCCGACCCTTCGAGATCATCGCCACGGTGGCGTCGAGATGGTCCTTGTCGTCGAGGGCGGCAGCCGCGCCGGCCGTCTGGAGAACCCCCATGTTCCAGGTCGGCTTGACCGCCAGGCAGGCGTCGACCACCGGCTTCGGTCCAACCCCGAAGCCGACCCGGAGGCCCGCCAGCCCGAACGCCTTGGAGAAGGTGCGCAGCACCACCAGGTTGTCATAGTCGTCGACCAGGTGGATGTACCCACCAGTGTCCGAGTAGTGCACGTAGGCCTCGTCGAGGACCACCAGCGCGGTGGGTGCCGCCTCGACGACGCGCCGCACCTCGCGCTCGGTCATCCATGTGCCCGAGGGGCTGTGCGGGTTGGTGACGAACACGATCCTGGTGTCTTCGCTGATGGCGTCGATGTAGGCGTCGACGTCCACCGCCATCGTGGCTCGGTCGGTGGCCTCGTGCACCAGGACGGGGACGCGGCCCTCGGCCTCGGCGAACAGGTGGTAGATCGGGAAGCACGGGCCGGGCATCTGGATGAGCCCGCCCGGTTCGCAGAACGCCCGGATCAGCCACGAGATGATCTCGGTCTCGCCCGCGCCGCACATGATCCGCTCGGGCTCGATGCCGTAGACGAGCGAGATCTTCTCTCGCAGCGGCTCGGCCGTCCAGGACGGGTACAGGTGCAGGTCGTCCAACCGCTCCCGGATTGCCTGCACCGCCAGCGGCGATGCCCCCAGGGGATTCTCCGCGGAGCCGAGCTTGGCGATGTCGTCGGCGCTGATCCCGTAGCGCTCGGCCACATGGTCGGCGGGCAGGCCGGGCACGTAGAACTCCGGAGCAGCCAGAGCAGGGTGCGAGAAGTGCACATCCGCCTCCTGTGTCCTGTCCTGACGCCGTCGGTTGCCGGCGCTTGATCACGTAGTTTGCCCGATCCGAGGGGATAAGTTCCGCACCGGTGACTGCAGGACTGCCGGACTCGGCCCAGGTGGTGATCATCGGAGGCGGCATCTGCGGGGCCAGCGTGCTGCACCACCTCGCCCACGAGGGATGGACCGACACCCTCCTCGTCGAGAAGGCCGAGCTCACCTCGGGCTCGACCTGGCACGCGGCGGGCCAGGTCACCCACTCGGTGTCGAGCTACGCACTGGCCGAGTTCCGCCGCTACGCCTGCGAGCTGTACGCCTCGCTGGAGGACGAGAGCGGCGTGGCCACCTCCTGGCATCGCAGCGGCAGCCTGCGGGTGGCCTACAACACCGAGGAGGTCGACTGGCTGAGGGCCCAGCTCGGCCCGGCCACCTACGTGGGCAACGCCATGGAGTGGGTCTCGCCGTCGACGATCGCTCAGCTCCATCCGTTCTACGTGACCGACGGGATGCTCGGCGCGGTCCACACCCCCGACGACGGCCATGTCGACCCCGCCGGCGCGGCCAACGCCATGGTCCGGGCCGCCCGCAACCTGGGTGCGGCCGTCAGCCGGCGCAACCGGGTGCTGGGCATCAGGCGGCGGCGAGACGGCGGCTTCGACGTGGACACCGAGCGGGGCACCGTGCACGCCGAGCACGTCGTGAACGCGGCCGGCTGCTACGCGCACCGGGTGGCTCGCATGGTCGGGCTCGACGTGCCCATCGCCAACGTGCTGCACACCTACCTGCTCACCGAGCCGGTGCCCGAGTTCGGCGACCTCGACCGCGAGCTGCCGGTGGTGCGCGACGACTACGTGTCGGGCTACCTGCGCCAGGAGCAGCAGTCCGGCCTGATCGGGATCTACGAGCAGACCGGCGCCGAGGCCGTCTGGCACGACGGCGACGGACCGGACTGGTCGCTGGAGAACCCGCTGTTCGACGCCGATTTCGACCGGGTCGGACCATGGCTGGCCCGGGCGTTCGAGCGGATGCCGGTGCTGGAGCCGCTGGGCATCAAGCAGGTGATCTGCGGCGCCATCTCGTACCCGCCCGACGGGGAGCCCCTGCTGGGCCCGTCGGGTGTGCCCAACTTCTGGCAGATGGTCGGCGTGCAGGTCGGCATCGCCGACGGTCCGGGCCTGGGCCGGGAGCTGGCCCGCTGGATGGTCCACGGCACCACCGGCGTGAGCGTGCGGGCCTACGACGCCCGCCGGTTCGGCTACATCGACCGCGCCGACATCATGTCCTACGGCCGGGTGAAGGGGGCCGAGGACCACCAGTACCGCCACCAGACACCACTGCCCGGCCTCGAGCGGCCGGCCGGACGGCCCTATCGCACCACCCCGTTGTACGGGCGCCTGCACGCCAAGGGCGCGGTGTTCACCCAGGTCTACGGCTGGGAGCGGCCCAAGTGGTTCCCGGCCGTGTCCGGACTGCCACAGCAGGACACGGTCTCGTTCCGCCACACCGGCTGGTTCGACACGGTGGGCGAGGAGTGCCGGGCCGTGCGCGAACGGGTCGGGATCCTCGACGCCACCGCCTTCGCCAAGTTCGACCTGATCGGCCCCGACGCAGCCGCGGTGCTCGACCGCCTCACCACCAACACCGTTCCCGCGGTGGGACGCATCGGCCTGACATACCTGCTGACGCCGCAGGCCCGAGTCGAGAGCGAACTGACCGTCACCCGCATGGCGGCCGACCATCTCTACCTGGTGTCGGCCGCCGCCGGCGAGGGCAAGGATCGGGAGTTCTTCGAGACGCACTGGCCCGACGGCGCCGACGCCGAACTGGTGACCCGGTCGATGGAGCTGGGGGTGCTCAACGTCACCGGGCCCGAAGCCCGGCGACTGCTCGCCGGCCTCACCGACGCCGATCTGGGCAACGAGGCCTTCGGATGGCTGCGGGCGAAGGTCATCTCGGTGGCCGGCGTGCCGAACGTGCGGGCTCTGAGGGTGGGGTTCACCGGGGAGCTCGGCTGGGAGCTTCATGTGCCCGTCGAGGATCTCGGCACCGTCTACGACGCTCTGTGGGCTGCAGGCGAGCCGTTGGGAGTGGCCGACGCAGGCAACCACGCTCTGGACTCGCTGCGCATGGAGAAGCGCTATCTCACCAGCCGCGAGCTCACTCACGACGTGAACCCGGACGAGGCCGGGCTGCACCGGTTCGTTAAGGTCGACAAGGGCGACTTCGTGGGCCGCGACGCGCTGCTGGCCCGCCGGGCCGGGGCCGCCTCGGGTGAGGAGCCCTACCGGTGGCGGCTCGCCTACCTGGCCGTGGATGCGGACGACGCCGACGTCCACGCAGCCGACGGCGTCTACGCCGGCGGGCGGACTGTGGGCCTCGTGACCTCCGGCGCCTACGGCTTCCACATCGGCCGGAGTCTGGCCTTCGCCTATCTGGCCCCCGAGCACGCCGAGCCCGGCACCGCACTCGAGGTCCGGGTTGTTGGTGATCGGCGGCCCGCCCGCGTGCTGGGCGAGGCCGTCCACGATCCGACGAACACCCGACTGCGGGCCTAGACGGAGGGGAGCGAAGCCGGTGATTCCGATCCTGGCGCTGTGGGCGGTGCCCCGGTCGACCTCGACCGCCTTCGAGCGGATGGTGAAGCAGCGCGGCGATCACGAGATCGCGCACGAGCCCTTCGGCGAGGTCTGGTACTCGATCGGCAACGACACCCGCCCGCCCGAGAGCCACATCCAACACCGGCCGGAACTCAGCTACGAGTCGGTCTGGGAGGAGCTGGTGGCAGCCGCTAGGCGGGGACCCGTATTCATGAAGGACTTCCCCCACTACGTCACTCACATGCACGAATGGGTGGCACCTCCCACCGCTCCCGGCGACGCGGAAGTGCCGTTCCTCGACGCGTTCAACCACTCCTTCTTGATCCGCGACCCAGCCAAGACACTCACCTCGATGTACGGCCAGTGGACGGACTTCACCCTGGACGAGACGGGTTTCGCCGAGCAGCGGGCGCTGTTCGACCGGCTGACACGGCGGATCGGGGCCCCGCCTCCCGTCATCGACGCTGACGACATGCTGGACGACCCCCGCGGCATGACCGCGGCGTGGTGCGAGGCGGTGGGGATCGAGTTCAAGCCGGAGGCGCTTCAGTGGGGCACCACCGACGCGTCCGAACTCACCTGGTACGAGACCGGCACCTGGCACGCCAATCTCGCTGAGTCCACGACGCTGTCGCGCCAGAAGCGCGAGTATGTGGCCATCGACCACAATCAACTCCTCAGAGACGCTTACGCCGCCTGCCTGCCCCACTACCAGGCCATGCACGCCTACCGGCTCGCACCATGATCGGATCTGTCGGCCGCCGTGACCGATTCTGAGGGGCCCTCGGTCATGCGGGCGGCGTTACTGCTGGGCACAGGCGGGCCCGAGATGCTGGAGGTGCGCGACGACGTGCCCGTTCCCAGTCCCGGCCCTCGCGACGTGCTGGTGCGGGTGGCCGCCTGCGGCATGAACAACACCGACATCAACACCCGTGTCGGCTGGTACAGCCGCTCGGTCACCGCCGCCACGTCTTCGCAGGGTTTCGCCGAGGCTGACCCCGAGGATTCGGCTTGGGGTCGTGGCGGCCTGTCCTTCCCCCGGATCCAAGGCGCCGATATCGCGGGCGTGGTGGTGGCGGCGGGTGAGGGTGCGGACGCAGGGTTGGTGGGCAGCCGGGTGCTGATCGACCCCTGGCTACGCGATCGGGACCGTCCCGACGATCGCGACCTCGCCGGCTATCTGGGCAGCGAGCGCGACGGCGGTTATGCCGAGTACTGCACGGCCCCGCAGGAGAACGTGTACCCGGTGTCGGTCGGGCTCACGGACATCGAGTTGGCCAGCTTCGCCTGCTCGTGGTCGACCGCGGAGCACATGCTGCAGCGAGCGGATCTTCAATCGGGCGAGACGATCGCGGTTCCGGGCGCTTCCGGTGGCGTGGGCAGCGCATTGGTGCAGCTGGCCAAGCGCCGCGGGGCGCGGGTGGTGGCCGTCGCCGGCGCGTCCAAGCGGGCCGCGGTGAGCGACTTGGGCGCCGACGCGGTGATAGCCCGGGAATCCGGAGACGTCGTCGCGACGGCCACCGCAGCCAACGGAGGCAGCTTCGACGTGGTGGCCGACGTCGTCGGGGGCGGCAGCTTCCCGAGTTGGCTGGAGGCGCTGTGCCGGGGCGGGCGCTACGTGACCTCGGGGGCCATCGCAGGACCGATCGTGGATCTCGACCTGCGCACTCTGTACCTGAAGGACCTCCAGTTGCACGGCGCCACCGTCTATGCCCCGCAGGTGTTCGCCGACCTCGTCGGCTATATCGAGCGGGGGGAGGTCAGACCGGTGGTGGGCGGCACCTACCCGTTGGAGGAGATCCACGCCGCGCAGGAGGCATTCGCCGGCAAGCGCCATGTGGGCAGCTTGGTGATTGTGGTCGAGCCCGCAGCACCGCAGGGACTGGACGCCCGGCTAGCCGGGCGGGCGTAGTCGGCGCCGCTGATCTACAGGACGCGACGCATGGCGTCGCGGGCCCGTTCCTCGGCCACCCGTTTGCGGCCGACGATCGGCGTGGTTGGAGCGAATCCCGCCTCGGCTCGCTCCGATTCGCTCTCACCGCCCCAGAAGCCCAGCTCACGGTTCCGGCGCGCATAGTCGCGACAGGAGAGCAGCACGGAGCACTGCTCGCATATCGACCGGGCCCGGGCCTCACGGCGCACCCTGGCCTCGGGCCGCTCCGCGAACGGTGCGAAGAACAAGCCGCTCTCACCCAGGCAGCGTCCCTGCTCCATCCACGTCGTGGACCCCAATGATGTTGCGAAGGTCTCGTAGGCCTCGAGCATCGGTATACAATTTAGCAGCGGTATACAATCCCCGCAAGAGCGAGAAATTGAGGCTGTCTCAGCCTCCGTCTTCGCCGGAGACGATCCCCTCGTCGTGAAGCCTGCCGATGTCGGAGCTCGAGAGGCCGAGCCACTCGGTTAGCACCTCGTCCGTGTGCTCGCCAAGCACCGGAGCCACCCCGTCCGCGCCCCCGCTGCTCGTCGTCCAGCCAGCCGCGTCGGTAGGCGTCAACGGTGACACGGGGGCCAGGTACAGGCCGATGCCGGGCTGGTCCACCTCGACGAACAGGCCCCCGGCCGGTGAGCAGCGCGGGTCGTCGGCAACTAGCTCGGTGAACGTCTGGTACGGGCCCCAGCACACCCCGCAGGCGTCGAGACGCTTGGCCACCTCGATGAAGGGCCGGTCACCGGTCCAGGCCTGCATTGCCGCCTTGATCTGTTGGCGTGCCTCGAAACGGTCGCCCTCGTCGCGGAAGTCGAGACCCCGAGCCGCCTCGATCTCGGCGACGGCAGCGGCGCTGTCCGTGGCCTCCAGCAGCGCGTCCCACTGCCGGCGGCTGATGGCCACGGCGTAGAAGCGCCGGCCGTCGACGGTGGACAGCTCTGCGCCGAACGCCCCGTACAGGTCGTTGCCGCAGCGCGGCCGCTCAGTCCCGTTGACTTGAACCTCGCCCACATAGCCCAGGGCAGCCGTCGCGGCCAGGGCCACATCGCTCAAGGCCAGAGTCATCACCGACCCCTCACCGGTGAGCAGGCGGCGACGATCGGCGGCCAGGATCCCCACCGCCGCGGTCTGACCGCACAGCAGGTCCCAGGCCGGCAGCACGCTGTTGATGGGCTCCGTGCCGCCGGCGGGGCCGGTCACCATCGGGAACCCCATCGCCGCGTTGATGGTGTAGTCCACCGCGGTGGTGCCGTCGCGGTTGCCGGTGATGGCCACCATCACCAGGTCGGCCCGACGAGCGACCAGACGCTCGGGCGCCATCCAGCCCCGGGCCGGGAAGTTCGTGAGGAACGTGCCCGCCGAGCCGATCAGCTCGGCCAGCAGTTCGTGGGCAGCGGGGTTGGCGAGGTCGACGGCCAGCGACTTCTTGCCCTTGTTCAAGCCGGCCCAGTACAGCGAGTGCCCCTCTGCGGTGAGAGGCCAGCGGCCATGGTCGATGCCGCCGCCGATCCTGTCGAAGCGCACGACCTCGGCTCCGAGCTGGGCCAGCGCCATGCCCCCGGAGGGCGCGGCCACGAAGGCCGAGCCCTCGACGACTCGCAGACCATCGAGCGGAGCGGTGCCAATCACGCCCACGAACCTAGATCGAGCGAAAATGGGTTGCGAGCACGACGCCGCGCCATCGGGCCGCCGAGGGGGCACACTGGCTTGGTGATCGAGAGCGTGACGTGCATGCTCATGCGCGGTGGAACGTCGAAGGGCGCCTTTTTTGACAGCCGGGACCTGCCCGACGACCCGGGCGAGCGCGACGACCTCGTCCTGCGCGTCGTCGGTTCTCCGGACCCCCGCCAGATCGACGGTGTCGGCGGGGCCCACGTGCTCACCACCAAGGTGGCCGTGGTCGGTCCGCCGACCGTGCCGGATGTCGATGTGGACTACCTGTTCCTTCAGCCATCCGTGGAGGAGCCGCTCGTCAGCGACGCCCAGAACTGCGGCAACATGCTGGCCGGTGTCGGACCGTTCGCGGTCGAACGGGGCATGGTTGCCCCCGCCGGGAACGAGGCGCGGGTCTGCATCCACATGGTCAACACCGGGTCAGTGGCGACGGCGACGTTCCCGCTGCACGACGGCTCGCCGGACTATTCGGGCCAGACCTCGATAGACGGAGTGCCCGGCACGGCAGCCGCCATACGTCTCGACTTCGAGGACATCGCGGGCGGCTCGTGCGGCGCGCTGCTGCCCACCGGCAACCTCTCCGACTCCGTCGAGGGGGTGGACTGCACCCTGATCGACAACGGGATGCCAACGGTTGTGATGAGGGCAGGCGACCTGGGGGTGACCGGCTACGAGGACTGCGCCGCCCTCGAGGCCGACGACGTCCTGCGGGCCCGGCTCGAGGGGGTGCGCACAGCCGCAGGCCCGCTCATGGGCCTCGGCGACGTGACCGACTCCATCGTGCCCAAGATGAGCCTGGTCGCACCTCCCCTCACCGCGGCCGGAGACCTCTGCACCCGGACGTTCATACCCCACCGGTGCCATGAGGCGATCGGGGTCTTAGGCGCGGTGTCGGTCGCCACCGCCGTAGTCCTGCGGGGCGCCGTCGGCCATGAGATGCTGCGATCCCGGTCCGGCGGGGAGGATGGACCGGTCGAGGCGTCCCGGATCGACCGTGTGGTCACCCTCGAGCATCCGTCCGGAACCTTCGACGCCGCAGTGACCGTCACGACCCGACCCGGAGCGACGCCCACGGTCGAGAGCGCCGGAATCGTCCGCACGGCCCGGAAGCTCTTCGACGGCGTGGTCTTCCCCCGACCCCGCTAGCCTGGCAGCGGCCATCCGCGCCGAGCTTGCAACCGGAGGCATCCAGGGACCGAGCGGTTCAGCGCCCGGCGGCCGTGGCCAGGACGGCCGCTGGATCCTCCGGGGGCTCGCTGCCGGCCCAGGCCACGTAATGGTCGGGGCGGACGAGGGCCAGCCTGCAGCCGTACTGCCGGCGGTCACCGTCGAACGAGTCGGTCAGCACGACGAGGGGGATCCCGCTCACCGCGGCAGCCGACTGGAAGCCTTCCACCCAGGCCGGCGGCGCGTCGAGCGCAACGAGCGAGAAGTCCCGGCCGAGGAGGTCGGACACGTCAGCCGCCCCCGGATCAACCGATCTGGCTGCCGCTGCGGCCGCGGCACTGAGAGCACAGGGCGGCAGGTGATGACCGGGACGGGCCGCGAGGCTGTGCGACCCTCGGGCGCTTGACACCCCGCCGGGCGGGCCCAGGACCACGGGCGATCCCTCGTAGTGGGGCTCGAAGGTGGCCACGCCGTCGTCGCGGACTTGCCGGGACGACCAGGCCCGCTCGAACGCCTCCCGGTCGGTTTCGGGATCGAAGGACTGCACAAAGCGGCGGTCCCGCTCGATGAAGGCCTCGATGAAGTCCGCCGAGGTCGACTCGAACACGCTGCGCCGCTCGGCGTCGTAGGAGTCGAGCAGGCCTTCGCCCGCCCAGCCCCGAAGGGCCGCGGCCAGCTTCCAGCCGAGGTTGCGGGCATCCTCGAAACCGGTGTTGATGCCGTAGCCGCCGTAGGGCGGATGGCTGTGCGCGGCGTCTCCAGCCACGAACACGCGCCCGCAGCGGTAGCGGCGAGCGCTGGCGAAACGCAGGTCCCAGACCCCGATGTAGTCGAAGGCCACGTCCACATGCGCTCCGACGGCCGCACGGACCAACCTTTCACAAGCGGCAGCCTCGGGGGTGCCCGACCGGGCGGCTTCCACCGGGGCGTGGAAGAACCACTGCCCCTGGTCGTCGACCCGGCCCAGGAACTGCCAGTAGCCGTCGAGGTCGGGGTGCAGGACATTGAAGAACGAGGCGTCGGGATGGCGCTCGGTCAACAGGCGGTGGAGCTCGATCGACCGGAACACGAGCAGGACCATGGCCTTGTCGTGATCAGTCCGTCGCAGCTCCATGCCGGCCTGTTCCCGCACCATCGAACGGCTCCCGTCGCAGCCCACCGCGTACTGCGCTCTCAGCGTCTTCGGGCTGTCGCGGCCGCCGCCTTCGATCTCCACGGCCACGCTGGGGCCCTCGTCGATCACCGATGTCGCCGTCCAGCCGATGAGGCAGTCCACCTTGCCATCGGAGGAGGCTGCGGCCCGCAGCACCTCCTCGGTGCAGTACTGCGGGAGCCGCTCGTTGTCCGCGTAGTAGTAGGGGCGCAGCGCAGATCGCCGCCACCACGGGTACCAGTAGTCGCCCAGCAGAGTGCCGTAGGCGGTGACCCCGCTGGTGGGGGCGTCGGCGGGCATCACCCGGGCCGAGCGGACGGCGCTCTCCACGCCCCAGGAGCGGAAGTGCTCCATGGTGCGCTGGGTGAGGTTCTGGCCCTTCGGTATGGGCTGGGGCCGCTCGTGGCGCTCGACCACCGCGCAGCGGACTCCCCGCAGCCCCAGCTCGAGCGCCAGACCCATGCCCACCGGACCGCCCCCGACGATGGCCACCTCGTACTCCGGGCCGCCGGTGGCGCCGACGGGTTCACCCGCCGTCACGACCTCACCCGTCGGTCACATCCATGCCCGTTGTGCAACCTGTACGACCAGTTCGAGCTTGGCCCATTGGTCGTCGGGGGTGATCAGGTTGCCGTGGAGGGTGCTCGAGAAGCCGCACTGGGGACTCAGGCACAGCCGATCGGCGTCCACATAGGCCGAGGCCTCCTCGATGCGGGCCAGCAGGTCGTCGGCCGGCTCCAGTTCGGGGCGCTTCGTGGTCACCAGACCGAGCACCACCGTCTTGTTGCCGGGCACGAACCGCAGCGGGCTGAAGTCGCCGGACCGCTCGTCGTCGTACTCCAGGAAGTAGGCGTCGACCTCGAGTTCGTTGAACAGCACTTCGGCCACCGGCTCGTACCCGCCCGAGGCGAACCAGGCGGACTTGAAGTTGCCCCGGCACAGATGCACGGCCACCGTGAGATCCTCGGGACGGTCGCGCAGCGCCGAGTTGATGAGCGCGGCGTAGGTCCTCGGCAGCTCGTTGGGGTCGTCGCCCCTCTCCACCGCTCCCTGGCGCATCTGGGGGTCGCACAGGTAGGCCAGGTTGGTGTCGTCCATCTGGACGTACCGGCAGCCGGCGGCGTACAGCGTGGCGATCTCGTCCCGGTAGCACTGGGCCAGGTCCTCGAAGAACTCGTCCAGGTCGGGATAGGACTCGATGTCGATGCCGGCCCGCCCGCCGCGGAAGTGAGCCATGGTGGGCGAAGGGATGCACACCTTGGGATGCCGCTGCGTGCAGCCGGCCAGGAAGCGGTAGTCGTCGGCCTGGATCGGGTGCTGGTGGCGGAGCTTGCCGGTCACGGTGATCCGGGGCGGAGCCATGCCCACCGTCTGTTGGGAGTCCGAGCTGGAGGCGATCGCGCCGGTGACGGTGATCCCGGCGAGTTCCTGGAGGAAGTCCAGGTGGAACCAGGCTCGGCGGAACTCGCCGTCGGTGATGCTGCGGATGCCGGTGTCCTCCAAGCGGGGAACCATGGCTGCTATCGCCGCGTCCTCCACCGCCCGCCTCTCCTCTGCGGTGATGTCCCCGGCCGCAGCCCGCTGGCGGGCGTGGAGCACCTCCGGTGGACGCAGCAGCGACCCTACGTGATCGGCCCGGAAGGGCGGGTCGAGAGCCGGGGTTGCGGCCTTGGACATGCGGGTCCTCCGTTGGTAGCGTCCGCGCGCCCATTGATTGTGCCACCCACGCATGGCCGAGGCGGTGGTGGGAGGCCTCGTCAGATCTCACAGAGGGGGATACATGACTAGACGGACGCAACGCTGGATGCGGCTCACTGCGGTGCTGCTCGTGTTCGGTCTGCTCGCTGCAGCCTGCGGGGACGACGACGAGGCCGCCGAGCCGGCGGACGCTCCGGCCACGACCGCCGCGCCTGCACCGGAGCCCGAGGAGGAGATGGCCGAACCCGAAGAGGAAATGGCCGAAGAGGAGATGGCCGAGGAAGAGATGGCCGAACCCGAAGAGGAGATGGCTGAACCCGAGCCGGTCGACTTCGGAGACTCGGTGACCGTGAACCTGGGTCACCCCTTCCCGGCCCGGCATCCCATCCAGGCCCGGGCGCTCGAGCCGTGGGCGGTGCAGGTCAACGAAGTGACCGGCGGCACCGTGACGGTCGAGTTCTTCGCCGGTGGCGCGCTGGGGCCCGCTCCCCAGACCTACGAGAACGCGGTATCGGGCGCGGCCGACATCGGATGGGCTCTCCAGGGTTACACCCCGGGGCGGTTCCCGGTCACCGACGTGATCGAGATGCCGTTCACCTTCAGTTCCGCCTCCCAGGCCACCGATGTGCTGTGGACGCTGTACGAGGAGTTCGAGGAGTTCCAGAACGAGTACTCCGACGTCAAGCTGCTCGGCATGTGGGTGCACGATGTCGGCGACATGTGGATCGCTGAGGGGCGCGTCGACACCATCGCAGATATCGAGGGCCTCACCTTGCGGGCCCCGAGCCCGGTCCAGAACGCGGTGATCTCTGCCCTGGGCGGCAACCCGGTGGGCATGCCCGCCCCAGAGCTGTACGACTCGCTGGAGCGAGGCGTCATCGACGGGCTGTTCATCGCCAACTCGGGTCTCACCAGCTTCAACCTCTACGAGGTGCTCGAGAGCGGCGTGCAGTGCAACTGCTACGTTGCCGCCCAGTTCCTGGCCATGAACCTCGGCACGTGGGACAGCCTCTCTGACGCCCAGCGGGCCGCCATCGAGGAAGTGTCGGGCCGGGTGCTGTCGATGAACGCTGCAGCCGTCTACGACGCCGCCTACGAATCCGCGGCCGAGAGGGTCGTGGAGGCCGGCATCGAGAAGGTCCAGCTCGACGAGGCCGAGTTCGCTCAGTGGCGGGCGGCCACGCAGGGCGTGATCGACGGTTGGATCACCGGCAACTCCGGCAACTTCCGGTCGCAGGAGATGTTCGACCGCATGCAGGAGCTGGCCGCCGGCTAGGGCGACCAATTTCATACTCCGAGCGCCACCGAGCGAGTGCCCGTTGGCCGGCGACCTCTATGACAGCGGCGCTGTCATAGGGCGCCGGCCTGGGGGCCGTCAACCAAGCGCTGAGAAGTGCGGCGACGCGTAGACAGCACCGTCGAGTTCGTCCGGCGCGCCGATCGCGTCGCTCACTACATCGCCGGCGCGGCCTTGATCGCCATGCTCGCTCTGACGGTGGTGGACATCCTGGGTCGCTGGCTGTTCAACTCGCCGGTGGCGGGAACGGTGGAGACGATCCCGCTGCTGCTGGTGATCGTGGTGTTCTTCGGCTTCGCCCATGCCCAGCACATGGGCGACCACATAGCCGTCGACCTGCTGTTCTCCCGGCTGGGAGCCCGTTCCCAGCACGTGTTGAGCATCTTCAGCCACATATTCAGCCTGGCGGTGCTGGCGCTGGTCACCTGGCAGCTCTGGCAGTACGCAGGGGTGCAGGATCGGGGCGGGTACGCCACCGCAGTCATTGAGTGGCCCGTCCACTGGTTCGTCCGGATCGCCGCGCTGGGCTCGGCGCTGCTATGGGTCGCCACTCTGGCCGAGACCGTTGCGGAGCTGTTCGGTTCGGGCGCGCAGGACACCGAGCGGGACGCGAGCGCGGTAACGGGTGCCGGTGGCGGCGCGGGAGCCGAGGCAGACCGATGAGCCCCGAGATGATCGGCCTCATCGGCTTCGTGGTGATGCTGGCGCTGCTCGCACTGCGAGTGCCTGTGGCCGTCGCCATGATCTCGGTGGCGGTCGTGGGCTACGGCCAGATCGTCAACAACGACGCCGCCCTGGCCCGGCTGGGCGCCGACGCCTTCAACGGCGCGGCGTCCTACAACCTCTCGGTGATCGCGCTGTTCGTGCTCATGGGGCTGCTGCTGGCCGCGGCCGGGCTGGGGGTGGACGCCTACCGGGCCCTCGACGTGTTCTTATGGAGAACGCGAGGCGGGTTGGCGGTGGCGACCCTGGGCGCGTCGGCGATGTTCGCGTCGGTGAGCGGCTCGGCGGTGGCCTCCGCCACCACGATGTCGGTGGTGGCCGTGCCGGAGATGCGCAAGTACGGCTACAACGCCGGGCTGTCCGCCGCGTGCGCCGCGGTCGGCGGCACGCTCGGAGCACTGATTCCGCCCAGCGCGGTGCTGGTGCTGTACGGCGTGCTCACCGAGGAGCCCATCGGCGACCTGCTGCTGGCCGGCATCATGCCGGGGGCCCTCACCGCGGTCATGCTGATGGTCACGGCGTACGTGGTGATCCGGCGCCGCCCGGATCTGGGCGCGACGTCCTTCTCCAAGCCCGATCTGGGGTGGTTTGCCGCGGTGAGGCTGGTGTGGGCCGTGCCGGTGATCTTCTTCATCAGCATGGGCGGGATCTTCTACGGCGTGTTCACGCCGACCGAGGCCGGCGCGGCGGGTGCCGGCTTGGCCCTCGTCTACGGGGTCGGCACCCGCCGGCTCAAGTGGAGGGGGTTCGTGGACGCCCTGAGCCGCACCGTGCGTACCACCGCCTTCATCTTCCTGCTGGTCATCGCCGGAAAGATCTTCGGGTTCTTCCTGGCCGTGTCGAGGATCCCCTTCGAGGTGACCGAGTTCGTCGCGGGCATCAACGCCCCCCGCTGGGCCGTCGTGGCGGTCATCTTCGCGGTGTACTTCATCCTCGGGGCCCTGATGGACGAGATCGCCATCCTGGTGATCATGACGCCCATCGTCTACCCGGTGGTGATCGACCTCGGCTACGACGGCGTGTGGTTCGGGGTGCTGACCATCATGATGCTGCTGACCGGGCTGATCACGCCGCCGGTTGGGCTCATCACCTTCGTGGTGTCGGGCGTGACCGAGATCCCGCTGGCCCAGGTGTTCAGAGGGCTCATGCCGTTCATCGCGGCCCTCAGCGCGGCGATCCTCATCATGATCGCCTCCCCCGACATCGCCCTCTGGCTGCCA
Source organism: Acidimicrobiia bacterium (assembly GCA_022828135.1). Taxonomy (GTDB): domain Bacteria; phylum Actinomycetota; class Acidimicrobiia; order Acidimicrobiales; family Aldehydirespiratoraceae; genus Aldehydirespirator. The sequence continues at coordinate 46,919 of JAJEJB010000059.1, forward strand.
TCGATGGCCGACTGACACTCCCACCGGCGCGGCCGAACTACGGATCGGCGGCCTCCAGCCCGTGGCGCTGCAGCAGCAGGTGGGACGACAGCCCGCCGTCGAGGGTGAGGTTGGCGCCCCGGAACCATCGCGCCGCGTCGGTGTGCAGGAAGGCCACCACTCCGGCGATGTCATCGGGGCGGGCGTGACGGTCCATGACCTTCTCGGCGGCCGCGGCCCGCTCGATCCTGGCCATGAAGTCGGGCAGCAGCGGCGTGTCGACCGCGGCCGGGCTCAGACAGTTCATGCGGATGCCCCGGTCCCGCCACCGCCAACGGCCGGCCATGGTGTACACCTGCACGCACTGCTTCGACAGGAAGTAGCCACGGGCTCCCTCCTCCAACCGGTGACGACGGCAGAACCCGGCGATGTCGTCGCCGTAGTCGAAGGCCAGGAACTCCTTGACAAGCTCCACCGACTCCGCCCAGTCCATGCCGGCCATGGACGCCATGTTGGTGATGGCCGATCCTTCGGTCAGACGCGGCGCCAGCCGCTCTGTCAGCCGGCGCAGGGCCAGCACGTTGACCGTCATCACGTCCACCGGGGGTGCCGTGGGCGGCAGCCCCGCGATGTTGCACAGCCCGTCGACTCGGCCAGGCAGAGTTTCGTCAACCAGCGAATCGATGGCTGCCGGATCCCGCAGATCGACGAGATGGTGCTCGTCCACGCCTCGGGCAGGGTTCCGGTCGACTCCCACCACCGCCGCGCCCTGACGCCGCAGCTCGGCGGCCGTCTCCGCGCCGATCCCCGACGCGCAGCCGGTGACGACGATCGTGCGTCCGGTGAGCATCACCCCATTGTCGCCGAGATCACGGACTAGCCGCCATCGCGGTGAGCGTTCACGACATGGATCTCCGTTCGGTTTGAGGCGCGCGAGTGGTCGGCAAGCAACACGCGGTGAAAGGGTTGGATCCCAGATTGGTCATCGCACGGAGGAGAGACGATATGGGTGACCTGAATTCAGCCGCGGATGCGGTATTGGACGGCGTAGTTTCGGGGTCGCCGCGAGTGCCCGGGGTTGCTGCGGTCGCCACCGACCGCGACGGTGTCATATACGCGGGCGCCCGGGGCGAGCGCGTTCTGGGGGGCGATGCCTTCACCACCGACACGGTGTGTGCAATCTTCTCGACCACCAAGGCCATCGGCGGCACCGCCTGCCTGCAGCTGGTCGAGCAAGGCGACCTCGACCTGGACGCCCCCGCGAAGGAGTACGTGCCGCGGATCGGCGGACTCCAGGTTCTGGAGGGGCTCGACGATGACGGATCGCCGAGATTGCGCGCACCGAAGAGCGACATCACGACCCACCAGCTGCTGACCCACACGGCCGGGCTCACGTACGACTTCTTCAACGAGACGTACACCAGGCTGGCCAACGAGCAGGGCCAGCCGTGGGTGGTGGACGCCTCGTACGCCTCGATCGAGACGCCCCTGCTCTTCGACCCGGGCGAGCAGTGGGAGTACGGCTCCAACATCGACTGGGCCGGTCTGGTCGTGGAGGGCGTCACCGGCAAGCGGCTCGGCGACGTGTTCGCGGAGCGGATCCTGGGGCCGCTGGGCATGGACTCGACTGCCTTCTCGATGACCCCGGCGATGCGGGAGCGCATGGCGACGATTCACGCCCGCGAGGACTCCGACGGGTCGCTCATTCCGCTGCCCGGGGTGGAGTTGCCGCCCGACCCGGAGATCCACATGGCCGGCCACGGCCTCTACGGCACGGCTGAGGACTACGCGAAGTTCATCCGCATGTGGCTCAACGACGGAGCCGGACCCGACGGTGAGCAGATCCTCCGGCCCGAGACCGTCGAGATGGCGTGCCGCAACCACCTGCCCGAGGGCATGTTCATCAAGATGCTCCCCGGCATCGGCGCCACCGAGGTGGCCAAGACCGTTCTTCCCGTGTCGAACCCACGCCTGTCCAACGACGCCGAGTTCTTCCCGGGAATGCCGAAGACTTGGGCCCTGAGCTTCATGATCAACGAGGAGGAGGCGCCCACTGGCCGGCCCGCGGGCGCGCTGGCGTGGGCAGGGCTCGCCAACCTGTACTTCTGGATCGACAGGGCCAACGGGGTGGGCGGCTTCTGGGCCACCCAGATCTTCCCCTTCGCCGATCCCACCTCGGTGGGAGGGTTCCTCGACTTCGAGAAGGCCGTCTACGACAACGCCGCCTAGCCCGAGCGGGACTGGATATCGGCTAGGACCTGGGCGGCGTGGCCGGCGAGGTCTTGGCCGGTTAGGTCGTAGGCCGCCGCGATACTTCCACCGGGATCGATCAGGTACGTGATGCGGCGGGGCAGGCCGTACTCGTAGTAGTCCTCCCCCGGCTCGCGCTCGGCGTGATAGCGCTGGCCTATGGACTTGTCGGGGTCGCTGATCAGCGCGTAAGGGAAGCTCTCGGTCTCGGCGAAGGCCAGTTGCTCTTCGACCGTGTCGAACGACGCTCCGACCACGACTGCGCCGGCTGCCTCGAACTCCGGGGCTCGGTCACGGAACCCCCTGCCCTCCTTGGTTCAACCGGCGGTTGAGGCCTTGGGATACCACCACAGCACCACCCAGCTGCCCCGCAGATCCGCGAGACGCACGATGTTGCCGTGCTGGTCGGGCGCCTCGAAGTCGGGAGCCGGCGAGTCCACATCAAGCATGGTCGGGAAGCTACCGGAAACGAGCCAGTTGCCTGCAGGCGCGGCCGCTTAGTCTGGTTTGCCGATGACGTTCGAGGCTGGCCTGCGCTCCGAACTCGGCCCGGCCGGGGTTCTGACCGGGTCCGATGCCGCACCGTTCCTGACCGGGCAGCGCGGTCTCTTCACCGGGGAGGCCCTGGCTGTCGTACGGCCTGCCTCGGTCGATGAGATCTCTCTGGTGGTGCGGGCCTGCGCGGCACACGGGGTAGCCATCGTGCCCCAGGGCGGCAACACGGGAATGTCCGGCGGCGCCGTCCCGACCGCGAGGGGCACCCCGATGCCGGCGATCGTTATGTCGATGAGCCGCATGAACCGGATCGTCTCGGTGAACGCCGACCGCTGGACCGTCACCGCCGAGGCCGGCGCCACCATCGAGGCAGTGCAGCAGGCCGCGGCTGCGGCCGACCGTCTGTTCGCGCCGGACTGGGGCGCGAGGGGTACGGCCACGATCGGCGGAGCAATAGCCACCAACGCCGGAGGCAACAACGTGCTGCGCTACGGCACCATGCGCGACCAGGTGCTCGGACTGGAGGCAGTGCTGGCCGACGGGCAGGTGTGGGACGGGCTGCGAGCCCTGCGCAAGGACTCGTCGGGCTACGACCTCAAGCAGCTCTTCATCGGCGCGGAGGGCACCCTCGGGGTGGTGACTCGGGCGGTGCTGCGCCTGCACCCGGCCACGCCCCACACCCAGAGCGCCCTGGCCGCCATATCCGGGCTCGGCAGCCTGATGCGGTTGCTGGAGCTGGCCTCAGCCCGCTGCGGCGGCGATGTGACTGCGTTCGAGCTCGTCCCCGACGTCGGACTCGCGAGGGTGTGTGAGAAGCTCGGCCTCTCCCGTCCCCTGCAGACCCGGGCCGAGTTCTACGTCCTGTTGCGGCTGGCCTCTGCCGATCCGGTATCGGAGCGGCTGGGGGCGTTCCTCGCCGAGGCATCCGAGCGCGGCTGGGTGACCGACGCGGCCGTGGCTGTGACCGAGGAGCACACCGAACGACTCTGGACCATCCGTGACGAGTTGTCGCCGATGTTCCTGTGGGCGCAGCACGAGCACGGTCTCAAGTTCGACAACGCGGTACCGATCGACCGCCTCGGCCCCTACCACGACGAGGTCCGCCGCATCGCGGCCGAGGTGGCGCCCGGTGCGCTGACCTACGGGTTCGGCCACGTCGGTGACGGGAACATCCACCTCTACGTCCTGCCCACCCGCGACGACCAGGTGGAGCCGTTCCTGGCCGTGCGCGACGAGCTTCAGGAGCGTATCGACGAGGCCACCTTCCGCTTCGGGGGGACGCTCAGCGCCGAGCACGGCATCGGCCAACTCCTCCCGGACCGCATCCGGCACCAGAAGCCCGCCGTCGAATGGGACCTCATGCGAGCAGTCAAGGACGCCCTTGACCCCCAGGGCATAATGAACCCCCACAAGACCTTGCCCGACCGGTCTTGAAGTGCCGTTGGTCCGGTACCTAGCGAAAGGCTACGACAGCCAGTTGACGGCTTGGATCTCGGTGTAGGCCTCGATGCCCCACTTGCCCCGGTCGCGGCCGATGCCCGACATCTTGAAGCCGCCGAAGGGGGCGTACATGTGGGGCTGCACGGTGTTTAGGGCCACGTTGCCGGACTCCAGGCGGCTGCCGATCTCGTAGGCCCGCTTGGCGTCGCCCGCGTACACGTAGGAGAACAGCCCGTAGTCGGAGTCGTTGGCCAGCGCCACGGCCTCGTCGTCGTCGTCGTGGCCCAGCACCACCACCACGGGGCCGAACGCCTCCTGTTGCACCACTTCCATGTCGGGCGTGACGTCCGCCAACAGGGTGGGGGCCACGAAGTAGCCGGGCAGGTCGGGGCGATTTCCGCCGCACACCGCTGTCGCTCCCGCGTCGATGCCGCCCGCGATGAATGCCTCCACCCGATCGCGGTGGACCTCGGTGATGACCGGGCCCACGATGGTGTCGGGGGCACGGCCGTCGCCCACCTTCATGAAGCTGGCGAAGGTCTTGAGCGTCTCCACGGTCTGGTCGAGGAGGCTGCGGTGGCAGATCACCCGGGTCGGGGCGGTGCAGATCTGGCCCGCGTGGAGTCCCCAAGTGGTGGCGATGCCCATGCAGGCCGCGTTCACGTCGGCGTCCTCGGTCATCACCAGAGCGCCCTTGCCGCCGAGCTCCATCAGCACCCGTTTCATGGTGGTCGCGCCGTCGGCATAGATCCGGGCGCCGACGGCGGTCGAGCCGGTGAACGACACCATGTTCACGTCGGTGGAGGCCACCAGGGCGGCAGGCGCCTCCGGGCCGGAGCCGGTGACGATGTTGACCACGCCGTTGCCCAGGCCGGCCTCGGCCACGGCCTCGCCGAGCAGCAGCACGCCCAGCGGATCCTGGGGAGCGGGCTTGATCACCACCGTGTTGCCCGCGGCCAGCGCCGGGGCAACCTTGCCGGCCACGTTCACCAGCGGCATGTTGTAGGGCGTGATGCAGGCCACCACCCCCACGGGGTGGCGCTTCACCGTGGCCGCGATCAGACCGGCCGGACCGAGCGCCCCCGCCTCGGCCGGCATCGGGGCGACGTCCTCGTCGACGTTGATCGGCTTCGAGTAGTAGCGGAACCGCTCGATCATGGGGCCGCCGACCTGCAGGCCCTTGGCGATGGAGGTCACCGAGCCCGTCTCGGCCTGGACCAACTCAAGCCACGATGGCGCCATCCGCTCGATCACGTCGGCCAGGCGGGCCAGGCGGTTGCCGCGCTCCTCGGGGCTGAACGCCCGCCACCGTGGAAGCGCCTCGCGGGCTGCCGAGGCCGCGTCGTTGGCCTGGGCTGCGGTCGCCTCAGGAGCGTGCCCCACCACTGTTCCGTCGTTGGGATCGATGACCGGGTAGGTCCCTCCATCCGGGTCGACCCACTGGCCGCCGATCAGGAGCTTCCAGGTCCGCTCTGTGTCAATGGCCGTCTCGTCGTGAGGCACCGGGCGATCCTACTGCCGCTCGCATGGGGCCACGGCTACCGCTCCCCACACGAACTGGCAGCGGGGAATGCCCAAAACGGCCGTCGGCGCTGCCAGTTCCGCTGCAGGCTGCGGACGGGCCGCGCGCCTCCTAGTGTGTCCTCAGCACCGGCTCCGGTGCAACGGACAGCTACCAACCCCAGGAGCACACCATGCCTGAAGCCGTAATCGTCGCCACCTCCCGCACCCCCATCGGCCGGGCTGTCAAGGGATCACTCACCGAAGTCCGGCCCGACGACATGTCGGCCTTCATCATGGGCGACGTGCTGGCCAAGGTCCCGGGCCTCGATCCCGCCGACGTGGAGGACGTGATCTGGGGCATCGGCCAGCCGGGCGGTGAGGGCGGCTACAACATCGCCCGGGTCGCCTCGATCCTCGCCGGGGTGAACGCTCCCGGTGTGACGGTGAACCGCTACTGCTCCTCGTCGCTTCAGACCATCCGGATGGCCGCCCACGCCATCAAGGCCGGTGAGGGCGACTGCTTCGTCGCCGGGGGCGTCGAGACGGTGTCGCGCTACGAGTACGGCGCTGCCGATAGCGGCCCCCACAACGACGACTTCGCCGATGCTGAGGGACGCACCGCCGGCCGCACCACCGGAGGCGCCGAGTCGTGGGCTCCCCCGCAGGGCCTGCCCGACATCTACATCGCCATGGGTCAGACCGCCGAGAACGTGGCCCAGCTCAAGGGCGTGTCCCGCCAGGCCCAGGACGAGTGGGGCGTGCTGTCCCAGAACCGGGCCGAGGCGGCCCGCAGCCGGGGCTTCTTCGAGCGCGAGATAACCCCGTTCCCGCTGGACGGCAGCATCGAGGTGCGCCAGGACGACGGCATCCGCGAAGGCACGACGCTCGAGGGCGTCTCCCAGCTCAAGCCGGTGTTCCGCCCCGACGGCACGGTCACCGCCGGCAACTGCTGCCCGCTGAACGACGGCGCGGCGGCGGTGGTGGTGATGTCCGATGCCAAGGCGGCCGCGGTGGGAGCCAAGCCGCTGGCTCGGATCGTGGCCACCGGCGTGTCGGCGCTGAACCCGGAGATCATGGGCCTCGGGCCGGTCGACGCCTGCCGCCAGGCCCTGGGCCGGGCCGGCATGACCATCGACGACATCGACCACGTGGAAATCAACGAGGCCTTCGCGGCCCAGGTGCTGCCCTCGGCCGACGACCTGGGCATCGACTACGACAAGCTCAACCCCAACGGCGGGTCGATCGCGCTGGGCCATCCCTTTGGCATGACTGGCTCGCGTATCATGTGCACCCTGCTCAACGGTCTCGAGGACGGCGACAACACCATCGGCCTCGAATCCATGTGCGTGGGTGGCGGCCAAGGCATGGCCATGATCGTCGAACGCCTCAACTGACGGCCGGATTCGGGAGTCCGCGCAGCTGCTGGAGGACGTTTAACAATTGACACGACCGAAGCAATCGGAGCAATTAGCGTCGATTGCCGACCATGTCGACGCGGCCTCCCCCTCCCCAGCGCCTTGCTGCCAGCATCGGCGTGTGTGCAGCGCTCTTGCTGCTGGCCGCCTCATGCGCGAGTGACGCCGGCACCGGCGGGGCCGGACCGCACTTCACCGGGCAGCGCCTAGCGGCCCTCGAGCCGGGCGCTGTCTCGACCGAACCAGAGGCTGCCACCGCACCTCCTCCGTCCACTTCGGTGGCGCCGCCGGTCGAGCCTGCCGTTCCGGAAGCGCAGGCCGAAGAACCACAACCCCAACCCGAACCCGAAGAACCACAACCCGAACCCGAACCCGAACCCGAACCCGAAGAACCACAGACCGAAGCACCACAACCCGAAGAACCATCACAACCCGAAGAACCACAGGCCGAAGAACCCCAACCCGAAGAACCACAGGCCGAAGAACCCCAACCCGAAGAACCACAGGCCGAAGAAGAACCACAGGCCGAAGAAGAACCACAGGCCGAAGAAGAGGCCGAAGAAGAGGCCGAAGAAGAGGCCGAAGAAGAGGCCGAAGAACCCCAACCCGAAGAACCACAGGCCGAAGAACCCCAGCGAGCGGAGTTGCCTGGCGACGGCATGCTCCTGTTCGAGACGGGCGACGACATCCCGGATCGCCGCCTGGTGGCTGTATATGGCCATCCGTCGACCGCGGGGCTCGGTGTGCTGGGCGAGCAGGGTCCTGAGGACACAGTCAAGCGCCTTCGATCCATAGCCGCGGGCTATGGGGCGGATGGATTGGCGGTCCTGCCCACCTTCGAAATCATCGCCACCGTGGCCTCCGCCTCAGCCGGCGCTGACGGCGACTACTCGAGCATGACCGATCACGAAGTGATCAGGCCCTGGATCGAGGTGGCGGCCGCCAACGACGTGTACGTGGTGCTGGACCTCCAGCCGGGACGGTCGGACTTCCTGCCGCAGGCCAAGCACTACGAGGAGTTCCTGCGCCTGCCCCACGTCGGTCTAGCACTCGATCCGGAGTGGAGGCTCAAGCCGAACCAGGTCCACTTGAGGCAGATCGGCACTGTGGACGCGGCCGAGATCAACCAGGTCGTGGATTGGCTGGCCGGGATCGTCAGAGAGGAGGCCCTCCCCCAGAAGCTGCTGATCATTCACCAGTTCCGGTTCTCGATGATCACCAACCGCGAGCAGATCGAGACACCCCCAGAGCTGGCGGTGATGATCCACATGGACGGCCAAGGTTCCTTAGGCGCCAAGTACAACACCTGGAACGTGCTTACCGGCGAGCCCGACGCCGACCGCTTCTACTGGGGATGGAAGAACTTCTACGACGAGGACAGCCCGGTGGCCACACCAGAGCAAGTGCTAAAGCGGTCGCCTCAGATCGTGTTCGTATCGTTCCAGTAGGCCGACGCCTCAGCCGACAGTGGGATTCTCGGCCCTTGGTGCCGCCGCCACCAGGCGGTCATCAGTCGAGATGATGGGCGCGTCCAGGCGCTCGGCCAACTCAACGTATAGGGCGTCGGCGAGACTCAGATCACCACGCCGGTCCCATGCTCCGCCAAGCAGTTGGCTGACGTGATGGCGATGGATGCGGGCGTTGGCGACTCTTGGCAGCAGTGATGAGACCGCGGCCGCGGACAGATGCCCGGCTCGGTTGAGACGACCCAGCGCCGACAGGACCTCAGCGTCGAAGTGTGCCGGAGTGTGGAGCTGACCACCCAGCAGACGCAGGCGGATCGCGGCCGCAGATTCGGCTCCCACCAACAGGTCGACCATCGCCGATGCGTCGAGCACCAGCGCTACACCGTCAGCGATCGTCGATCCACCGGCGGTCCGCTCCTCGATCTCAGAGTCCAAACTCGTCCTTGGCCGCCCTGACCGCCTCTCTGACTGCCGCCGGATCTATGCCTGCGGAAGGGAGTGATGCCAGGTCATCCAACCATTCGTTGACAGCGCGTGCGTCCAGGGCGCGCCGGATCGCTTCCTGTGTCAGGCCCGACACGTTGAGGTTGGCCGCCCGAGCAAGTTCCGCCAGTTCGTCGGGCAGGTACACATTGACACGGGCCATGCGCACACTATACACACAGGACGGAGGCAGCGCTCAACCCTCCTTAGACGAGCATGTTGCGCAGTCTTGCCCTGGAGTCGACGTGCGTATGCGGCTGCGAGAGCCTGGCCATGATCGTCGAACGCCTCAACTGACAGCGATCTCCCGGATTCTGCGTAGTTGGCTCACGACATCTGCCAGCACACTGTGATATTCCACGCCAACCTCTGGGTAGATCGGCGTCCACAGCCCGCCGTCCTCTTCAAACACCGTCAGTGAGCTGCTGCCGCCTCGCGACTGGAAATCACACTCAGTCTGCCACCCGATCCAAAGCCACAACGGCGTGTCGCCCATAGTTGCCCAGAAATCGACAGTTACGCACAAGAAAGAGTTATACGAGGTGCGAGCACCAGAGTCGTTGACAAACCGAAAGTACCGCCCGTAGCCGGCCCATTGCGGGGCTGCCTTGAGGCCCTTGACTGACATCCAGCCCTTCTCGATCCCACGGTTGACGACATCGTCGATCAGCTGGTTGAACCAGCGGATTCTGCGGGCCAGCGAAGGGCTCAGTTCTTCCCTTTGGATGGGCAGAAAGGCGTCCAGGTCCTGCTCTTCGACAAACCCCCGGAATTGCCGGATGTCCGAGGCGACCTGAGAATCGGCCGGCACAGCAGCGGCCAAGCGGTCTAGCAACAGATCCCAACTGACGAGGACCACCCGCTTCTCAGAGCCCGCGACCGCGGCTCTACGCATCCGATCGCCAGTGTTGACAGACTCCAGCCGAACTGGCTTGGGATCGGCCTCCAACTGCCGCCTGATCTCAGCCCAGAGCGTCTCGATCCGGGTGCCCGGCGCGATGAACATCAAGACCGCGGGTCCCGACGCTTCTAGTTGACGGAAGTAGCCGTCAGCCTGACCTTCCAGTAGCGAAGCCCAGAACTTCGATTCGACAAGCAGTCGTTTGTGATCCTTGCGGTCGTACCCGACCATGTCGGGGCGGGACCCGTCATCGGACGTCACCTGAGTCTTAAGTCTCGTGATCGGCTCAATGGCGACATTCTGCTCGCTCAGGAGATTGTCCAGCGCTCGGCGGCAGGCCTTGGACTTGTTCAGAATGAAGGCCAAGGCTTCAGTCGCGGTGTCTTCGCCCCGACTCGTGAGCCTGGGGACCAGATATGCCAGCAGGCCGGATTCATCAGCCATCGGAGCCTCCCTGCGGGTTTGATGGGCGGACGGGCGGGTTGACCGGGTAGTCCTCGGGCTTGCCGGTGTCTCCCGGCTGGATCACGAAGTCGCGGCGGTCCCGGTAGAGGCGGGCCCGGTTGATGACGTAGTCCACCCCCGGCTCCAGCTTCTCCCAGTGGGTCGTGAGCCAGTACTTGTGGTCGCCGATGAACAGGTAGGTGTTGTTCATACGGAAGAAGCGGCAGGCCACGCCTTCGCCAACTCGGAACCGGTCGCGGATCGCCTCTAGGAGATCCTGCTGCCCATCCTTCTCGCTCAGCACGTACTCATGCGGCCACGTCTCACGGTAGGTGACCGCCTCTCGCCAGGGCGCGTCCGCGATGAGATCTGTGAGGTTCGGTGCGGTATCGGACGTGTCCAGAGACTATGCCAGCAGGCTGCGGAACATCCGGGCTAGCGCCAGCGGGTTGCAACGGACGCGGGCCCGCTGTTCGCCAACCTCGGACTCGCCGGAGGCCCGCGACAAGGCCGCAGGGCGCCTCGGGCCGGTGTGAAGAACTGCGCCTCCCGAGTTGGTCAACCAGTGGACAGCCCACTAGCTCAGACCATCCATGAGATACTGGACGCTGACTAGTCTCTGCGTGCCATGAGCAAGCCATTGAAGACTGCAGAATCGGTGCCGACGGGTGAGCAAGACCTCCTCCAGTCGGTCCGCTGGCTGGCCTGCCCTGTCGAAGCGACGACCCCAGCGGACGCGGTATGAGCGGCGGGGCGATCAAGAACCACGCCGGGTTCATCTGGTCGGTGGCAGACCTGCTGCGGGGGGTGTACAAGCAGTCGGAGTACGGGCGGGTGATCCTGCCGTTGACGGTGCTTCGCCGCTTGGACTGCGTGCTGGAGCCGACCAAGGCCGAGGTGCTGGAGACCATGGCGGACCTGCCGGAGACGCTGCGCAACCGCGAGCCGCTGCTGCAGCAGGTGGCCGGACAGCCGTTCGTGAACACGTCCAAGCACACGTTCCACACGCTGCTGGGAGATCCCGACAACGTGGCCGGGAACCTGCGCAACTACATCGCGGGGTTCTCGGAGTCGGCGCGCGACATCGTGGACAAGTTCAACTTCGACGTGCAGATCGACCGCCTCGACGACCACAACCTCCTGTATCTGGTGGTGTCGAAGTTCGCGGAGATCGACTTGAGCCCTGCCGCGGTGTCGAACCTAGATGAGTAGTTCCAAGGGGTGGGGGTCCGCCATGTGAGGGGTGAGGGCGTCCAAGCTCGGGGTTGTCCACAGACCCCGATCCCGGAGGACCTTGGCATGAACCCGGACCTGGACGCCCTCGTGACTGCACTGTATG
>JAJEJB010000001.1 GCA_022828135.1 Acidimicrobiia bacterium
AGGAGCACCCCGCCGCGGTGGACCACGGCAGGAGACGGACTTCAACGCGGGCAACTCTGTTGGCCGCCGCCGGGCAGAACTGTTGGCCGCCAGCGGGCAGCTACATGGCCGCCACCGGGCAGGATCTCATGGCCGCCGACAGGGGGGGACCTTTAGCAGAGACTTGCTACAGCAACGCACAGTACAGGCATCGCCGGTCGGGAACAACCCTGACCCGCTACCGCACCGCAGGCACGAGTGCCAGCGCTCAATTGAAGCTTGCTCTTGCGTTGCAGAGCAGCGGGGGAAACTCCGAATCGGGAGGGGGCGGACCCGCCCCCTCCCCCTCTCTTTCTTCTACAACCCGCACTGTCGCACAAGCGTGGGGCAAGTGGACTCAAGACCACGTCCACCGGCACCCAGTCGGGTGTCGACAGCTAGTGGAAGCCTCGGCTGGTGCCGTTGGGCCGAGACGTACGAGCAGGCCGTCGGCCGCCTCGGTGCTCGAGACGCGCCCCCGGCTGCGAGCCCAGTCGATCAGCCGCTCACGCTGCGGCGGCGGTCACCGTGCTCCGCTCCGGTGTCGAACTCCTGGCCGTCGTTACGGCTCGACCAGGCCGGCGCCGGCCGTGGTCGGCCCGCCGGTGGCCGTGTCGTGATCGGCGAGGCGAGCGCGGACCTTCGAGGCCCAGCGGCGCACGTCGGCAACATCGGTGTGCCCCCCGATGCGGTTCTCAACGGCATCGGCGGCGTAGGCGGCCACGTCGCAGGCGATCAGGCCGATGGCGCGGGCGAAGGCCGGGGTGGCGACCTCCTGGGCGGTCTTGCCCTCGGTGGGGCTGCCGTAGGCGCCCCGGGTCCGCCACATCGACACGTAGTCGGGTGACTTCACCAGCCCGGGCGCGGAGGCCAGCAGACCTCGGAGGGCGTCGGTGTCGGCGTCGTCCAACTCGGCGATGATCTTGCCCACATCGTGCTCCCACAGCGTCTGGGCCCTCACGCCCGATACCACTCCCACCGCCTTGGCCGCGTTCTCCACCGCCATGTCGGCCGCCTCGCACAGCATCACCAGCCGTCCGCCGCGCACGAGCAGGTAGTCGCCAGGATCGTCATCGTCGGCCCGGTCCCGCTCCGGCGGACTCGGCACGCGCGTCGCGTCGATCTTGGTGAGGTTCAACAGCACGCCCCTCAGCCGCTCCAGCGCCAGTTCCGCGTCCGATGCCGGCATCACCTGGTGCTTGTCCCAATCCACATCAGCCATCTCCACAGTGTCGCAAGCTAATAGCATGAGATCACATGATATGGCTGATATGAAAGAGGCCGGAACCTGCTTCCGCTGGATCCGCCACTCGGGCCGGTCGGTCACCAGCACCTCGACCCAGCGACCGCAGGCCGCCCGGGCCGCCTCCTGCAACTCACGCTTGACGATCGACCGCCGCCCGTAGTCCAAGTCGTCGAGCACCGCTACCAGGTCGATGTCGCTGCCCGGCTCCGACTCGCCCCGAGCCACCGACCCGTACAGCCACACCTCCCCCACCCCGGCGGACACCAACGACCGGGCCGCCCGGCGCGCGTCATCCAGCGTCGGCGCAGCCTCGCGAGTCACGACATCCACGAGCCCACGCTAGTGGGCTGTCAACTAAGGTTCGCGCGCGTGGTTGGTGTTCATGCTGTTTGTTTGGCTGGGAGGCACCGTGTTGCCGCCCGCGGACGCCAACACCACCAGAGCCCGCCGCCGGCGCACCACCGACCCGTCTGAACTGCCGCTGCCCCGGCGAACGATCCGCTGAAGCTCACGGCCCTCCCGGTCCGTCAAACGACGAACCCGCAATGGTCTGGACATCCCCCAATACCACCACCCACAAACCCCCCAAACCGTGGACACCACCCCGACGAAGGCTTGTTGACAGCCCACTAGCCGGGTGCTGGCAGGTAGTGGAAGCCTCGGCCGGTGCCGTTTGGCCGGGACGGCACTAGCAGGCCGTCGGCCGCGAGGGCGGCTAGCCGGCGGCCGGCGGTCACGACGGTGACGGCGATCAGGTCGGCCGCCTCGGTGCTCGACACCCGCCCCCGGTGGCGTGCCCAGTCGATCAGCAGCCCGTCCTGGCCCTCGGGCGAATGGAGCCTGCGGCAGCGGTAGCCGATGCGGTGCCTCGACTCGTCGCTGAGGCGGTACGCGGGCTCCTGATTCGGCGGGACGCCAGCGACCGCGTCGATCACTCCCGGCACCAGCTCCAGGGGCCTGGGGCAGTACATGTCCTGCTCGTCGCCCAGCCTGGCCGCGGCCAAGCGCTCGATCGCGTCGGCAGCCTCCGCGACCGGGCGCTGCAATGCCGCGGCAGCCGAATCGGCATCGACCCAGCCCCGTTCGCACAGCTCGTCGATCAGCAGCAGCGCATCCACGGACGCGGCCAGCTCCTGCGGGACGATGTCCGACACCAGACGGACCATCTCCGGATCGGGCTCGCCGCCGAGCAGCGTGACCCGCACGTAGGGTCCGGCGACCTCTGCGATCTGGGGCCTGGGCCGGCCCATTGCCAGCATGTCGCGGGTCATCCTCGCAACGCCGATGCCTTGACGCTCGGCGATTCCGAGCGCGGCGGCGGCCTCCGCCAGACTGCGGTATCGCGGCACTGCCGGATGCGAGATGATGTTCGCCGGGCTGATCCCGCCGACGAAGCCGCCCGGCGACGTCACCGTCAGCACCGCGCCGACATGCTCCACCGTCGTGGGCTGCGGCGACAGCCAGTCGCGGTGGACGACGCCGTTGACGATCGCCTCGCGCAGCGCCCTCAGCGGGATCGCCTGGATCTGGGTGTGAGCGAATCCCTGAGCGATATGGAAGGTGGGATCGGCGGCCTCGCCCGCCCTCTCGGCCTCGTGGATCTGTTCGAGCAGCGGACCCGAGCCCCGGACCCGGTGGCGGCTGTCCCCGCCAGGCACGTCGCGCCGCATGTAGTCGATGCCGACGCAGGGCGTCGCCACGAACAGCAAGCTGCCCGCGTTGGTGAGCCTGCCGTCGCCGTCGGCCAGGTTCAGCCGCCGGACCAAGTCAGGTGCTGACGCCTCGGCCAGCTCGAGGTTCGAGGGGCCGCCCCGCAGCCGCAGGTATCGGCCCGCCAGCTCGACGGCTACCGGCCCGACATCCTCCAAGGTGTGGCCGGACGGCTGAGCCGACCAGTCGAGGCCGCTGCGATGCAGCCGTCTCGCATGCCACGTCGAAGCGTCGACCTCCACACACTGATCGTCGACCCGCCACCGGATGCGCCCCCTGTAGCGGATGGGCTCGATCGCCTCATGGGTGGTCAGCACCAGAATGCGGCATCCGTCGAGGTCCGCCTCGCGCACGTCCACGGTCAGCTTGCTGTCGGTGAGTTCGTAGATGCGACGGCGCAGCCCTGCGGCGTCAAGGTTGGTCCCGATCCGCTCGCCGTCGTCGGCAATGCCCAAGACGATCGCTCCGCCGCCGGCGGTGTTGGCCATGCAGGCCATCTCCCCGGCCAGGTAGGCGGCTGCTTCCTCGTTGGTCTCCAGACCCGGTACGACAGATCGCCCTCGACGGCGACCAGGCTCCTCCTTCACATCGATCTGGGCGGTCTCGATCAGAGCGGGGCGCTGCCCGTCGGCAAGCCGTTGCAGCGTTTCGGCGATCTGCTGCTCCAGCGGGTCGGGCCCCAGAAACCCAAAGGCCATGCCACTCTCCAAGCATTGCTTATAGTTTCTGGTCCAAAAGTATAAGCGATCGGCGATCTGCGGGATCGGTGATGGGTTTTGTGGCATTAGCCTGGACCCCGCAGGCCCCGGACGGCTCACCAGGGGCGGAGTATCTCCACCCGAGTGCTGGCGACCTCGTCGGAGGCGGTGAACAGCGGCTTGTCCAGGAACTCGGCCAGGATCAGCGCCGACCACGAGTCGAGGGCGTCGTGTGCATCGAGCCCGGCTCGGGTGACGGTGTCTACGACGAACGTTCGCACCGGGAACCACTCGTCGACGTTCAGGAGTGCCAGGCCGGTCTCGACTTCGATTGCGTCGGCGCGTCCCGCGTGGCGGGCCGCCATGAACCGCCCGACCGTCAGGGCCGACCAGTCGAGGGCGAGAATCTCCGCCGCAGGCGGGACCACGCCCTCGAGCACGCCGGAAGCCACCAGCACTCCCCCGGCGTCGCAGACGACACTATTGGCCATCTGACCCGCGGAGACGCCGACGGATGGCTTCGAATTCGGCTCGTGTCATCGGTTCGACACTGCGGACGACCTCCGCCGGGGAAGGACGCGAGGCGATCCGCGTCAAATGGTCTCGCACGTACTGCTGCACCGAGAGCCCTGCGGCCTCGGCCTGCTCCCGCAACCGCCGGCCCACGTTGTCGTCGAGCCCCTTGATGTTGAGGTCCATACCCATGGTTTCTACCAATCTGGTATAAGTCTTGCAAGGCCGACAGGGGCGAGCATTCGCCGAGCCCGAGACTCTGACTGTATCAGCGTTGATCTAGTTTCAGTACATCTCACCAAAAGACTATACAATGCATCGAAGATTCCAGCCTGTCATAGACTCCGCCGTGCAGGAGGCTCCTCAGTCGATGAGGCCCTCGGCGGTCGCCTTGTGCACTGCGGCGGCTCGGCCCGACACTCCGAGCTTGTTCCAGAGCTTGGACAGTTCCCGGTACATGGAGCGCTCCGAGTAGCCCATCTCGGATGCCACATCCGCGATCGCCGCCCCGGATGCGAGCTTCTCCAGCATCAGCCGCTCAGAGACCTCCAGGGATTGAGGCATTTCAGCATCGAAGTACTGCTTCACCGCGACGCTGGCGTTCTTCAGCCTGCGAGTGCCGTCCTGGGTGGTCAGCCCGGCTAGGGCATCCCAGTGGACAACCCTCGGAATGTCGGCCATCAGTTCCAGCTCCGGAGACACTGCCGGCCCTGATCGGTCCAGCCGCGACTCGCCGGACGACAGCCAATCCTCGATGGAACCGGCAGCCTCGCGCATGTAGGCGGTGACGATCGCCCAGTCCTCGGCCAAGTCCGAGGGAATCAGGCACCCTGCCATGGCACTCAAGCAGTCACGGAACAGCTTCGCGATATCGCGCTGATACGACCACGGCAGAGACTCGTTGTAGACGTGCACAGACTCGCGGTGGTACTCGGGCGCCCAGGGCTCGCGGTGGGGGCCCTCTGGCACCCCGAAGCGGAAGGCCTCCAACATGGCGTCGGTGCCTCCGACCATGCGACCGCAGGCGAGACGGACCCGCGCCAGAGCAAGTCCTTCGCTCTGTTCACCGCCCACGGCCCCTACAGTACCGAACTCGACCTGCCGGTGTAGCACCAGCGCCGGTCACGCGTCGCGGCGGCTGATGGGGCCTGTTCGGGGGCTCTGTCAGAACTCTGCCAACAACTTGGCAGGTTTCTGCCACGACTGGGCCGAATCTGGCAGACATTGGCAGACATTGCGCGTCTTGACAGTGCCAAGCTCAGTCTGTCGAGACAACCGCCGGTAACCGAAAGCAAGTTCGGGAACCGGCCAACAAGAGGAAGAAGAGGAGATGCCATGTCCGACACCACCAGCAGCGACACCATGCGCCACCGGCGCTCTTGGACTACGAGTTGGCTCGTACTAGCCGCGGCCGCGACCGCCGCAGCGGCGCTGGCCGTTCCGCGGTACCGCCGCAACCACCGCGGCATCTGACGATCACCGATCCGTGACCTCCGTCGCAACCGGCGACTTGGCGCCGCCCGAGGCGCACGAAGAGGTCCGGCTTCGCGTCGAACCCATCGTCCCCCACGGCTCCATCGCCACCCACGAGCCTGCCTTCCCCCACGGCCGGACTGGGGCCGGATCGCTCGTCGCGCCACAAGGCGGGGATCCGGCCGACACCGACGAAGGTGGTACGTCCCTCCCGTCCTGCGGACCGGCAACCCGACGGACCGTACCGGCCGGCCCGGACGTGAGTCTCGGCCTCTTGGGATGGCTCGCGGTGCTGCTCGTCGTAGCGCTCCTGACGGTACTCGCCCACGCCGCCAGTGTGCACTCCGACCAGCTAGGGCACCGCGAGCCATCCCTTCTCACCGACCCGGCCTTCGTGCTCGCGAGGTCTGCAGAGTAGAAGCCCCGGCCGCGAGGACTAGCCGACAGGCTCGGTGAACAGGTCGTGGGCGCACTCGCCCGCGGCCGTGCGAGTCAGGATCTCGGCGCCGTCGGACGTGCAGGCCAGGGTGTGCTCGAACTGGGCGGTGCGCCGGCCGTCGACGGTGACCGCGGTCCACCCGTCGTCCCACATCGCTGCCTCGGGAGAGCCCAACGTGAGCATCGGCTCGATGGTGAAGGTCATCCCCTCGGTGAGGACCGTAGAGTGCCGTCGGTCGTAGTAGTGGGGCACCTGGAGCCCGGAGTGGAACTCCGTGCCCACACCGTGGCCGATGAACTCCCGCACCACGCCGAGGCCGTGCCTGAAGGCGTGGTTCTGGATGGCCCTCCCGATGTCCGACACCACCGCGCCGGCCCTCACCGCCCCGATCCCGGAGTGGAGCGCGACGCGCGTCTCGGCCACAAGGCGCCGGGAGTGCTCGTCGACGTCGCCGATCATCAGTGTCACCGAGGTGTCGCCGTGGACGCCCTCCCGGTACACGGTCACGTCGATGTTGATGATGTCGCCGGCGTCCAGGCGGCGCGAGTCGGGGATCCCGTGGCAGATCACCTCGTTGACCGAGGTGCAGACCGACTTCGGATAGCCCCGATAGCCGAGCGGGCTCGGATAGGCGCCGGCGGCCACGGCCGCATCGTGCACGAACCGGTCGATGGCGTCGGTCGTGATCCCGGCCCGGACGTGCTCGCAGGCCGCGATCAGCACTTCGGCCGCGAGCGCCCCGGTGCGGCGCATGGCCTCCAGCTCACCGGGAGTGCGGGCCGGCGACGACGCCGGAGGATGGGGCTCCCCACCGGGCAGCGATGCGTAGAGCGGGCGTTCGATGCCGGCCGGGACGCGGCGCTGGGAGCTCACGAGCCCCGGCCGCACCGGAGGATGCGATGCCGGGATGCTGCTCACACCCACACCGGCGGGAACCCTGCGCTTCCGCTTCGCCATCGCCTCACAGGTTAGAGGCCCCGGACCGGCGCTCCCGCCGCCGGACGCAGCCTCGGACTGGCTCGCTGCCGCTAGTTCGGGCGGGTGCGGGCTCGCTCGAGGAAGAGGGCCATCTCGATCCGCGTCGTGGCCCGGTCCGGGCAGAACTCCAGCCGATCGGTCGAGCAGCCTGTGGTGATCCCGGCACCGTGCAGAGCATCGATGGCGGCCGCATGGTAGTTGCCGTGCGTGTCGGTGAAACCCACCGGCGGAGCTGGATCCAGGCGGAACGCCCTCTCCAGGAAGTTCGCCGTCTGGGCGCGGGTGACCGGATCGTCGGGACAGTACCGGACCGGTCCCGCGCCGCATCCGCGGGTGATCCCCAGCTCGGCCAGCCGCTCCGCATGCGCGGCCCACCACTGGCCGGCGTCGACGTCGGCGAACCGGGACGTGCTGACCGGCTCCGGATCCTGGCCGTCGACGATGCGCACCAGCCAAACCGCCATCAGCCATCTCGGGATCGGATCGCCGGGGCAGAAGAGGCCCGGCCCGCACTCCGTGCCGGCGAGCACACCGTCCTCCGCCAGCGCGGCCACCACGTCGAACGGCTCGCCGTCCGTCTGGACGTCGGCCGGAAGGGCGCCGGGCAGCCCGGCCGCGGCCGCCGCCAGGCGGGTGAAGCCGATCGGATGCCAGCAGTCCGAGAAGTCCACCTCCACGTCGGGCTCGACGCCCCCCTCGGCGCTGGTGCCGTCCGGTCCGAACCACCTGAACACCGTCACCCGGGCACCTCCGAGCAAGGTGCTGCTCGGCGATTCCACGGCCCGCGTGATCTGGCCGGTGTTCTTTCCGTAGGTGGTCGTGCCCACCACGGTGGCGCGGCCGTGGTCGCGCAGGGCCAGCGCCAGGACCTCGGACGCCGATGCCGACGACCCGTCCACCGCCACCGCCACCGGCAGCAGGGCCGGGTTCGGCAGACTTCCGTGCCCGCTGACCAGGTGACGGAGGGTGTCGAGCCTGGACGCTTCCCGGATCACGACCCGGCGGTCGTCCAGGAACATCCCGGCGATGTTGATGACGGTCTGCAGGTAGCCCCCGGGATTGTCCCGCAGGTCGACGACTATGGACTCCACGCCAGAGTCGAGCAGGGTCTCGAGTTCCTCGCCGACACGCTCGTCAGCGCCTGCACCGAAGGAGTCGAGACGCAGATATCCGATAGTGCCAGCCACAGTCCTGCTGGCGACCGCAGGGGCGAACACGGGTGCGGCCTCCATCCGGAATGCTCTCCTGCGGCCGTTCCGCTCGACGATGACCGGCACGAGGCTGCCCGACTCGAAATGCGGCAAGTCCTGCAGTCCGCAGCCCGAGCCCGACGGAGCCAGACCGGCGATGCTCAAGAGGATGTCTTCGGGCCGCAAGCCGGCCTGCTCGGCCGGACTGCCCGGGAACACCTCGGACACAACCAGCCGGCACGTGGAGGACAGCACGCTGCAGGCAACCGTGCCGTTCAACAGGCCCAGCCTCAGACCGATGCCCGAGTACGGCACGCCCGTGTTCAGGCGCGCTTGCATCTGCGCATACTCCGACGGCGACATCAGGAAGGTGTTGGGATCCCCGAGCGAGGCGAACATCGCACTGGAGGCGGCCCAGACCGCGGCTGCGGTGTCGCCCACGGCGTCGATCTCCGCGCAGGTCTGCTCAAACGCGGGCGAGGGCAGCGCACACGGCGGGGCGGCTTCAGTGGCCCGCAGGGCCAGCCCGGCCTCCCGCACCCCCTCGGCCGCGGCTGAAGCCAGGTCCTCGTCTACCGGCTCGTCGACGTAGTTCTCCTTGAGCAACTGGTAGCTGACGCACAGCAACTCGAACACCGCCGGAGCCTCGTCGCACGCAACCCGGACGGCCGGGGCCTCGGCTTCGGTGCCGGTGGCGGTGGCGGGCTCAGGCTCGGCGCCGGTGTCGGTGTCCTGCGCGACCGCGACTGCCGGCCAGGCAACCAGAGCGGCCAGGACCGCAGCCGCGATCCTGCGACCCATGCGCCAGTGGACAAGGGACCGCATCACACAGAACTCCCGGCGCTCAGCGGAGGAACCGGCTGACCGACTCGACTACGCAGGCCGGCTTGGGCTGACCCTCTATCTCCACCGTGACCGTGATCACCGTCTGAACCCCCACACCGCCGGGCAACTCGTCGGCAGACGTCAGGCTCGCAGAGGCCCGCAGCCGCGACCCCACCAGGACCGGCTGCGGGAAGCGCACCCGGTTGACCCCGTAGTTGATCCCCATCGAGATCCCCTCCACCCGCACGATCTCGGGCAGCAGAAGATTGGTGAGAGCCAACGTCAGATAGCCGTGCGCGATGGTGGTTCCGAACGGACCCGCGGCGGCCGCTTCCGGATCGACATGGATCCACTGGTGATCGCCGGTGGCCTCAGCGAACATATCGATACGGGCCTGGTCGACGGTCACCCAGTCGCTGTGGCCGAGATGACTCCCGACGGCGCCCAACAGCTCGTCGGGGGTGGCGAAGACGGCCGTCACGAACCGGGACGCTAGCGCCGCGCAGACCGGCGGCCGACCCCTGGTGCCTGCCCCTTGTTGGCCTTTCTTGCCGGCAGCGTCCGCGGGCATCGCAGCTAGCCTTGCCGCCCATGGCGGCCAGCGGCGGAACGAAGGCGATCCTCGCCGCCCTCTTCGCCAACCTCGGGCTCGCCATCGCCAAGTTCGTGGCCTTCGTCTTCACCGGGGCATCGTCGATGCTGGCCGAAGCCATCCACAGCGTGGCCGACACCAGCAACCAGGCCCTGCTGCTGCTCGGCGGCCGCCTGGCCCGGCGCGACGCCACCACCCAACACTCCTTCGGCTACGGGCGCGAGCGCTACTTCTGGTCGTTCGTGGTGGCGCTGGTGCTGTTCACGGTCGGGTCCCTTTACGCCCTGTACGAGGGAATCGACAAGATCCGCCACCCCCACGAGATCGACTCGCCGGTGTGGGCCTTCGTAGTGCTCAGCGTGGGAATCGTGCTGGAGAGCTTCTCGATGCGCACGGCGGTGGTCGAGTCCAATCGAGTACGGGGGTCGGCGTCCTGGATGCACTTCATCAGGCGGTCGCGCACGCCGGAGCTGCCGGTGGTGCTGCTCGAGGACCTGGGCGCCCTCCTGGGGCTGGTCCTGGCCCTCGGGGCTCTGGCGATTGCCACCGTGTTCGACGCGCCGGTGTGGGACGGCATCGGCACCCTGTCGATCGGCGTGCTGCTGGGACTGATCGCGGTGGTGCTGGCGGTGGAGATGCGCAGCCTGCTGTTGGGTGAATCGGCCACCAGGGCGGACGACGACGCCATACGCAAGGCCATCACCTCAACCGAGGGCGTGATGGGCCTGATCCACCTGCGCACCCAGCACATCGGCCCCGAGGAGCTTCTGGTGGCGGCCAAGGTGTCGTTCGATCCCGGCTACACCACCACCGACCTCGTCGAGGCCATCAACCGGGTCGAGGAGAACACCCGAGCCGCGGTGCCCATTGCCCGCATCATGTACGTCGAACCCGACATCGAAGCCGAGCAGCTGGGCGGCCCGTGATCACCGAACTGCACACAACCACGACCGGCACCGGGCCCGCCGTCGTGCTCGTGCACGGCATGGGCGACAGCGGCTCGGTGTGGGCCGGGACGGTAGAGGCTCTCGGAACCGACTTTGCCTGCACCTGCATCGACTTGCCCGGCCACGGGCGCTCCCCCGCTCCATCCGAGCGAGCCCCTTACGAGCGCGAGGCGGTGCTGGCATCCATGGACGCCGTGCTGGCCCGGACCGGTCCAGCGGTGTACGTAGGACACTCGCTGGGCGGTTACCTCGGGCTGACCCATTGCCTGACGAGGCCTGGAGTCATCCGGGGGCTGGTGCTGGTGGCGGCCGGCCCCGGCTTCCGCGACGCCGTGGCGATGAAGGACTGGAACGATCGGGTTCACCTAAGCGCCCCGCGCCTGACGATCCCCCGGGTCGCGACAGTGACCAGCCTCCACATCGACTCCATGGTGATCGACCGGCTGGCCGAGGTGACGGTGCCCGTGGGCCTCCTGGTGGGCAGCAACGACAAGGCCTTTGTGGGCGCCAACGACTACATGGAGCGCAAGCTGCCCGACGTGCGCCGCCGCACTGTCGACGAGGGTCGCCACCGGTTGATGAGAACCCATCCCGACGCGGTGGCCGACATGGTGCGCGACGTCGCCGCGGCGGCCGGCCCGACTTCCGGGAGGCAGTGATGGACGGGTTCGGACCCCTGGTCGACGCCCGATGGCTCGCCACCCACGCCGACGCCGTGGTGATCGCCGATGTCAGGTGGTACCTGGACGGCCGCTCGGGCCGGGAGGCCTACGACCGGTGCCACATCCCGGGGGCGCGTTTCGTCGACCTCGACACCGATCTCTCAGGCCCGGCCACCGCCGATGGCGGCCGCCATCCGCTGCCATCGCCCCAGGACTTCGCCGCGGCCATGGCCCGGCTCGGCATCGGCGACGACACTGCCGTCGTCGCCTACGACGATGTGGGCGGAGTCATCGCATCGCGGCTGTGGTGGATGCTCGACTGCGTGGGCGGTGACGCGGCCGTGCTCGACGGCGGGCTCGACGCCTGGGCCGGCGCCCTGCACACTGCGGCACCCTCGTGGCAGCCCGAGACGTTCACCGCCCGGCCCTGGCCCGCGCAGCGCTTCGCCACCATCGAGGAGGTCGACGCGGCCCGCACCGACCCGAACCGTCTGGTGATCGACGCTCGCTCCGTCGAGAGATACCGCGGCGAGCCCAACGCCATCGATCCCCGCTTCGGCCACATCCCCGGCGCCGTGAGCATGCAGGTCGGCGACAACCTCCACGACGGCCGTTTCCGGCCTGCCGACGACCTGCGAGCCCGCTACACCGAGGTCGGAGCGGCGAGCCGCCCGGTGATCGCCTACTGCGGCAGCGGCGTGTCGGCCTGCCACGACCTGCTCGCCCTGCGTCATGCGGGGCTGGGCAACGGCCGGCTGTTCGTGGGGTCGTGGTCGGCCTGGGGATCCGATCCGGACCGCCCCCTGGCCACGGCCTAGGAAGGGCTGCGTCCGGGCTCAGGCGGTGCGGGCGTCGAGCTTGAATTCCGGGAAGTCGATGTCGGGGTGATCGAGCGCCACCGCAAGGGCCTCGGCCAGCGCTGCTCCCACGTCGTCGACATGCATCAGTCCCCCCGGCACGGCCTGACGCTCCCAGGCCTTGAGGGCCTCGCCGAGCAAGTCGGCGTTCATGTGGTTGCCGAACTCGGTCGGCATGGTGTTTCCCATCACAATCCGCATGAAGCGCCGGTCGGGATGCTCGGCTCTCCACACGCGGATGCACTGGTCGAGCGCGGCCTTGGTGGCGCTGTAGGACGCGAACAGCGCGTTGGCGTCCTCCACCGTGCGGGACGACACGAACGCGATCAGGCCGTTGCGATCCATGTGGTCCACGGCGGCCGCCGCGGCCAGGTTGGCTCCCACGACGTTCACCCGGTACACGTCGGTCCAGGTGTCGGGCTCCGTACCGCTCAGCGGCTGGAGTACTCCGTAACCGGCGGCGTAGACCATCAGATCGAGTCCGCCCATCGCCGAGGCCGCCTCAGAGGCCACCCGGCGGGCGTCGGCAGCCACAGTCGTGTCGCCGGGCGTCGCGTGGCCGCTGCCCAACTCAGCCACGAGCGCCTCCAGCCTCTCCCGCCTTCGAGCCGACACCGTGACCTGCCCGCCCCGAGCCGCCACGGCCCGAGCCACCGCCGCGCCGATCCCCGAGGATGCGCCGACTACCAGCACCCGGCGCCCCGTCATAGCCCCGCTCACCAACGTGACCGTAGTGGAGAGAGGTTGCGAGACGCGCGGTTTGACGTGATGCTTGCCCGCCGATGACAGGGTCGCGGGCGCTGGCCGCCATCGATGTGGGCACCAACTCCGTGCACATGGTGATCGCCCGGCCCGTGCCCGGCGGATCACCCGAGATCCTGGCCCGCGAGCGCGTGCCGGTGCGCCTCGGCACCGGCGGCGACGACATGAAGCTGCTGATGCCCGACGCCGTCGAGCGGGCCGTCGCCGCGCTGGTGGAGTTCCGCCATATCGCCGACGCCCACGACGCCGACGTGGTGGCGGTGGCCACCAGCGCCGTGCGGGAGGCCGACAATCAGGGCCAATTCCTGCGCAGGGTCCACGACGAGGCCCGCATCACGGTGGAGATCGTCTCGGGCATGGAGGAGGCCCGGCTGATCCACCTGGGCGCCATGAGCGCGGTGCCGATCGCGGGCCGGCCCCACCTCGTCATCGACATCGGCGGTGGCTCCACCGAGCTGATCGTGGGCGACCACGCCCCCGCGGCGTTGGCCCGCAGCCTCAAGCTGGGCCACATCCGACTCACCGACCGCTTCTTCGATGGCGGGGTGATCGCCGACGGCGCGGTCAAGGCCTGCCGGCGCCATATCAAGTCGTTCGTGGCCCACGTGGCCCGGGAGGCTCGCGACATCGGCTTCGACGTCGCCGTGGGCTGTTCGGGCACCATCGCGGCGGTGGCGGCTCTATGCGCGGCCCGCCGCGGCGAGACCTTGCGCACCGTTGCCAACGCCACCATCGAGCGCGCCGACCTCAACGAGGTTGTAGCCGACCTCATATCGCGGCCCACACCCGGCGAGCGTGCCGGTGTGCCCGGCCTGGACCCCGCCCGCTGCGACGTGATCGTGGCGGGGGCCATCCTCCTGCGGCAACTCTTCAAGGCCCTCGGCATCGATTCGCTGGTGGTGTCGACCGGAGCGCTGCGAGAGGGTCTGCTCCTCGACCGCTTCAACCGCAGGGACCGCTCCCGCGACGACGGGCTCCACCACCTCAGCGACCTCAGACGCTCCAGCGTGCTGGCCCTGGCTCGCAGCTACCACGAGGACCTGATCCACGCCGAACACGCCACCGACCTGGCCCTGGAGCTGTTCGACGAGACCGGAGCCGCGCACGGGCTCACCATCGCGGACAGCGAGCTGCTGGAGGCCGCAGGCTTGCTCCACAACATCGGCCGCTTCGTGGCCAACTCCTCGCACCACAAACACTCCTACTACCTGATCCGCAACAGCGAACGCCTGGCCGGCTTCAGCGAGAACGAACTGGAGATGATCGCGCTGGTGGCCCGCTACCACCGCAAGAGCCGGCCGGTGTCGTCGCACCGCGAGTACACGGCGCTCAGCAAGCCCGACCGCCGCCGGGTGCGAGTGCTGGCCGGGCTGCTGCGGGTGGGGATCGCGCTGGACCGCACCTACCGGAGGGCCGTCAAGCGGGTCCATGCCTCCGTGAGCGCAGAGGCAGTGACCATCGATGTTGAGACAGCCGCGGGCACCGACGTGGACATCGAGCTGTTCACCGCTCGCCGCAGCGCGAATCTGCTGGCCGACGCCCTGGGACGCACCGTCGACTTCCGGGTGGTGGAGACCAGCCCGGAGCGTCAACGCAGGAACCACCCCGCCAACGGACCGGGCAACGCCACTCGCAGAGGACTCCGAGCCTGAGCAACCGGCATAGGCGAAGAATCAGGAGTGGGGTGCGATCACCGACTCCCCGAAGGCGGCCAGGCCCTCGGCCGTGTTGCGGAAGTAGAACACCGACGGCACCATCAGCCGCTCCACACCCCACGACTCGGCCTCCTGGACAGCCGCGGACGGATCGTCACCGAACAGCCCGAGATGCACGGCCGACATCTCCAGGTCTGCGGGATCGCGCCCGCAGTCGGCGGCAGTGTTGCGAGCGACATCGAGCAGGTGGGCCATGTCGCCTCCGGCCAGGAACAGACCGTCCCCGACGCGCCCGGACCGGCGGGCCGCCGCCTCGCTGTGTCCGCCGATGTGGATCGGGACCTTCCCCGTCACCGGCTTGGGGTTGGAGCTGGCCCGGCGGAACGACACGAACTCGCCGTCGAACGTTACGTCGTCCTCGGCCCACACCCGGCGCATGACCTCCATGTACTCCTCGGTCCGGTCGCCGCGGCGCTCCCAGGGCACGCCCAGCGCGTCGAACTCCTCGCGCAGCCAGCCAATCCCAACACCCAGCGTGACCCGGCCCCCTGACAGTACGTCGAGCGTGGCCACCTCCTTGGCGAAGGTGAGCGGATGACGCTCGGGAAGCAGCGAGATGCCGGTGGCCAGCCTGATGCTGGAAGTGACGGCGGCCGCGTATCCGAGCCACACCAGGGGGTCGGGAATCGGGTTGTTGCCCGAACCGGGCATCTTGCCGTCAGGCGCGTACGGGTAGACCGACTCGTAGCCCTCCGGATAGAGGATGTGCTCCACCGTCCACAGCGAGTCGAACCCGGCCTCCTCGGCAGCCTGGGCCAGCAGGGCCGCGCCCTTGCCCTTTATGAACGTGCCCACGTTGGCGAACGAGATGCCGAACTTCATCTGTGCTCCCTACTTGGACGCCGACCGGTCACGGTAGCCAGCGGCGCGTCCGGGTGACAGGATGGCGGACATGACCGAGACCTCCTCCCCCTCCGCTTCGGGCAGTCTCGCCGAGGACTCCTCGACTCCCGCGGTCACGGCCCTCCCCGCCCGCACCAAGCCGGGCCTGCTCGGCGTGCTGATCGCCCTGGTCGGACTGGTCGTGATCGCGGCCGGGATCGTCGGCGTGGCCGTAGTGGCCTGGCCGCTGGTGTTCCTCATCCCGGTGGGCGGGATCACATTCGCGTTCGCCTGGCCGGGCCAGTACCTGGTGCAGCCCAACGAGGCGCTGGTGCTGATCCTGTTCGGCCGCTACAAGGGCACGGTGGAGATCCCGGGCTGGCACCTGGCCAACCCGTTCACCCGCATGGAGTCCCGCAAGATCTCTCTGCGAGTGCACAACTTCACCACCAGCGTCTCGAAGGTCAACGACGCCGAGGGCAACCCCATAGAGATCTCCGCGGTGGTGGTGTGGCGGGTGGTCGACACCGCGGCCGCCGTCTTCGAGGTGGACGACTTCGAGGACTTCGTCCACGTCCAGAGCGAGACGGCCATACGCCATCTGGGCACCCAGTACCCCTACGACGACTTCGAGGGCGACCGGGTGTCGCTGCGCTCAGACCCCGACACGGTGGCGGCCACGCTCCACGCGGAGGTGCAGGACCGCCTCGACCGGGCTGGTGTGGAGGTCATCGAGACCCGGCTCAACCATCTGGCCTACGCCACCGAGATCGCCGAAGCCATGCTGCGACGCCAGCAGGCCGCGGCGGTGGTGGCCGCCCGGCGCACCATCGTGGAGGGCGCCGTCGGCATGGTCGAGGAGGCCCTCGAACTGCTGGCCGAGCGCTCGGTGGTGGATCTCGACGAGCAGGCCAAGGCTTCGATGGTGGCCAACCTGCTGGTGGTGCTGACCAGCGAGCAGCAGACCACCCCCATCGTCAACACCGGGTCGCTCCCGTAGCCCTGGTGTGACTGCACTGGGACCAGAGGCGCGTCTCGGGGACTTCGAGGCCAGCCTCGACGTCGGGCTCAAGAGGAGCAACCGCAACGCCAAGTGGTCCAAGCACGGCCCTGACGCCCTGCCGGCGTGGGTGGCCGAACACGACTTCCGACCCCCGCCGGCGGTGACCGGCGCCATGCAGGCCACGATCGACCGCGGCGACTTCGGCTACCACGATATGGAGGAGGATGTGGGCGCGGCCTTTGCCCGCTGGTCGGCGGAGCGCTACGGCTGGAGCCCCGACCCCGGGTTCGTCCACACCTGCGTGGACGTCCTCCAGGGCGTCACCGCCGCGATCACCGCGCTGGCCGCTCCCGGCGAGGGCGTGATCCTCACCCCGCCCATCTACCACATCTTCTTGCAGATCTGCCCCACGGCCCGCCGCCCCCAACTCGAGTGGCTGATGCGCCATGACCGAGAGGCCGGCTGGACTCTCGACCCCGACGACCTGGAGGCCCTCGTGAAGCGGGAGCCCGGCGCCCGGGTACTGCTGTGGTGCCATCCCCACAACCCCACCGGATGGGTTCCCGGCGTCGAAGTGCTCCAGCGGGTCGTGGAGCTGGCCCATGCCTACGACTTCTACGTGGTTTCCGACGAGATCCACGCCGACCTCGTGTACCGGGACTCGTCGTCCCCATTCGTGCCCTTGCTGTCGATCCCCGGAGCGGCCGAACGGGTGGTGACCGTCACTTCTCCGGCCAAGACGTTCGCCCTGTCGGGCCTGCGGTGCGCGGTGATGGCCTACGCCGACCGGGGGCTGCGCAGGCGGGTACGCCAGGCCCACCCGCCGCTGTTGCTCGGCCACGCCGCCCGTACCGGCATCGACGCCACCATCGCGGCCTGGACGCACGGAGCGGCGTGGACCGACGGGCTCGTGGCCTACCTCGGCGACCGGCGCGACCAGTTGGCGAAGCGGCTGGCCGCCGAAACCCCGGCGGCCCGGTTCCACCGGCCCGACTCGACCTTCCTGGCGTGGCTGGATGCGTCGGACTGCCGGCTCGGCGACGCCCCCGCCACGCGTCTGCTGGAGCAGGGTGCGGTCGCCGTGTCGGAGGGCAGCGAGTTCGGTACCAACGGCCGGGGCCATGTGCGCCTCAACTTCGGCACGTCCGCGGCCGTGCTCGACGAGATCCTCGACCGCTTGACCCCCTGCCTGCGGCCCTAGGGTTGAGACCGTGACCGGCAATCCGCAGCCGTTGGGCGGGAACGAGATGCCCCGCTTCGCGGGGATAGCCACCTTCATGCGCCTGCCGGGACGCTCACATCTGACCGAGCTCGACGCGGCCATCGTGGGAGTGCCGTTCGATATCGGCACCTCCAACCGGCCCGGCGCACGCTTCGGCCCCCGGGGCATCCGCGACGAGTCGGTGCTGATACGCCCCTACAACATGGCCACCCGGGCCGCACCCTTCGACAGCCTGCGCATCGACGACACCGGAGACGTCGCCACCAACCCCTACAACCTGCTGGATTCGGTCGCCCGCATCGAAGCCCACTTCAACGGGATGCTGTCCCACGGTGTGATCACCGTGGCCCTCGGCGGCGACCACACCATCGTGCTGCCCATCCTGCGCGCTATGCGGGCCCGCCACGGACCGGTCGGGCTGGTACACGTCGACGCCCACACCGACATCAACGACGAGATGTTCGGCGAGCGCATCGCCCACGGCACCCCGTTCCGCCGGGCAGTGGAGGAGGGCCTGCTCGACTGCTCGCGGGTGGTCCAGATCGGGATGCGGGCCACCGGCTACGCCGCCGAAGACTTCGACTGGTCGCGCCAGCAGGGCTTCCGGGTGGTGCAGATCGAGGAGTGCTGGCACCGCTCGCTGGCCCCGCTGATGGACGAGGTGCGCGAGCAGGTCGGCGGCGGACCGGTATATCTGAGCTTCGACATCGACGGTCTCGACCCTTCGTTCGCTCCCGGCACCGGCACCCCCGAGATCGGCGGTCTCACCACGCCCCAGGCCTTGGAGATCATCCGCGGATGCCGGGGTCTGGACCTGGTGGGCTGTGACATGGTCGAGGTGGCGCCCATCTACGACACCTCGGGAATGACGGCCCATATTGCCGCTGATCTCGTCTACGAGATGCTGTGCGTGCTCCCCGGTGTGGAGTACCGCACCTGAGCGGTCGGTGAAGGGATCAGGATGCTCGTAGAGCAGGTCGAGGGGAAGTGGATCGAGGCGTTCGCGGAGACGTTCAGGCTCTGCGGTGTGACCGAGGGCGAGACCGCCGCCGTGCTATCGGAGTCCCAGAGCCGCCCGGTCAACGTGCAACTCGCCGATTTGGCCCTGCAACGGCTCGGGGCGCGGGTCTTCCACTTGCGCCTGACCACGCCGCGCCAGAAGGTGGCGGTGCCGGTGCGCTCCACCGGGGCCTCCGACGCCATCGGCGGTCTAGAGCCGGCGGTGGCTGCCCTGGCCGGGTCGTCGTTCGTGGCCGACTGCACCGTGGAGGGTCTGCTCCACGCCCCCGAGCTGGGAGCGATCCTCGACGGCGGAGCCCGGGTCCTGATGGTGTCCAACGAGCATCCCGAGATCCTGGAGCGGCTGCTGCCCGACCCCGCGCTGAAGAGCCGGGTACAGCAGGGAGCGGCCATGCTGGAGCAAGCCGCTGAGATGCGAGTCACGTCGGCCGCGGGCACCGACTTGACCATCGACGTGTCGCAGGCCCCAGCCGCCGGAAGCTGGGGGTGCACCGACGGTCCGGGCACCATCGCGCACTGGCCCGGTGGGCTGTGCCTGTGCTTCCCGGCCGCGGGAACCGTCAACGGCACGCTCGTGCTCGACGCCGGAGATGTGAACCTCACCTTCAAGCGCTACCTGGAGTCGCCGGTGCGGATGGGCATCACCGATGACTACATCACCGACATCACCGGCGACGGCGTCGACGCCGCGCTCACCGCCAGCTACCTGGTCGCCTGGGACGACCCCGACGCCTACGCCGTGTCCCACGTCGGATGGGGCATGAACCCCGCGGCCCGCTGGGACGCGATGACGATGTACGACCGCACCCAGTTCAACGGCACCGAGCTGCGGGCCTTCGCCGGCAACTTCCTGTACTCCACCGGGGCCAACGAGACCGCCGGGCGCCACACCCTGGGCCATTTCGACCTGCCCATGCGCAACTGCACCGTCACCCTCGACGGCACGCCCGTAGTGTCGGCCGGCACGGTCGTGTTCTGAGCGCTGGACCCCGCTGGCTGTGCGGCGCCGGTTCCTACTTCTAGGCTGAGCCGGCTGCCTCACCGTCACGACCTCAGGAGCCCGTCCCATGGGTAATCACGCTCTGCTCCATCCCTTCGCCCCTCCGGCCAAGCCGGAGTCCGAGATGATCAACATCGTGCGGGCGGAGGGCTCCACCCTCTACGACGACCAGGGGAACTCCTACATCGACGGCCTGGCCAGCCTCTGGTACTGCCAGATCGGTCATTCCCGTCCGGAGATGGCCGACGCGGCGGCCGCGCAGATGCGCGAGCTCGCCGCCTACAACACCTTCGACCCGTTCACCAACCCGCCCGCGGCCCGAGCGGCCGAGATGGTCGCAGAACGCTCGCCTCTGACCGACGGGCGGGTGTTCTTCGGCTGCACGGGGTCGGACGCGGTGGACACCGCACTCAAGCTCGCCCGCCTCTACGCCCAGCGGACCAGCGGAGCAGAGCGCCAGGTGGTGATACGGCGAACCAACGGCTACCACGGCACCAACTTCGGCGGCACCTCGGCCCAGGGCATCGCACCCAACCGCGAGGGATGGGGCGATCTGGTCCCCCACTTCATCGAGGTGCCCAACGACGACATCGAGGTGATGGCCACCGCGTTCGCCGAGCACGGCGAGCGGGTGGCCGCGGTGATCACCGAGCCGGTGCAGGGCGCAGGCGGCGTGTTCCCACCGCCGGAGGGCTACCTCGGCGGGGTCCGCCGGCTGTGCGACCAGCACGGCGCCCTGCTGATCCTCGACGAGGTGATCTGCGGATTCGGCCGCACCGGCGAGTGGTTCGGGGCCCAGACGTTCGGCGTGACGCCCGACATGATGATCTTCGCCAAGGGCGTGACCTCCGGCTACCTGCCCCTCAGCGGCGTGATCGTGAGCCGCCGGGTGTGCGAGAACCTCGAGGAGCCCGGCTTCCTGCTGCGCACCGGCTACACCTACTCGGGCCATCCCACCGTGGCCGCGGCCGCCATCAAGAACCTGGAGATCATCACCGACGAGGGCCTCGTGGACCGGGCCCACCATGTGGGCGCCAAGCTCACCGAGGGGCTGGAGGCGCTGGCCGCCGACGGGCTCATCGCGTCGTACCGCGGCGAGGGCGCGGTTCAGGCCGCGGTGCTGGACCGCCCGTCGATGGACGTGCGCAACGACATGCTGCGCCGCGGCGTGATCGTGCGCCCCATCAACGACGTGCTGGCCCTCTGCCCGCCACTGGTGATCACCGACGACGAGATCGGCCGGATCATCGACACCATGGCCGAGTCGCTGCGAGCCGTCGCCTAGGCCCGGGCTTCGCTGGCAGGCGAGAGGATGGGATCCGAACTGCTGGAACGGGCCCGCGAGCTGCGCTCGGTGATCGACGCCGCCGGCTCTGCCGCGGCAGAGACCGGAGCCACCGCGCTGCCGCAGGAGGTGGTGGACGCCTGCTTCGAGGCGGGCCTGTACGGCACCTTGTCGCCGCGTGCCGTGGGCGGCGCCGAACTGCCCATCGAGGACTGCCTGGAGGTGTTCGCCGAGGTGGCCTACGCCGACGGCTCCGCCGGCTGGTCCCTCATGGCCGGAGCCACCGCCGCCTGCTTCTTCGGGGCCTACTGCCCCGACAGCTTCACCGACCAGATGTTCGCCGGAGGTGTTGTTCCGGTGGTGGCCGGTCAATTCGCGCCCAACGGAACGGCTGTCCCCAACGGCGACGGGTACCGGCTCACCGGCGAGTACAGCTTCGGATCGGGCGTCGCCCATGCCGACTGGGTGGGCGGGGGCGCCTTCACCGCCCCGCCCGAGGGCGAGCAGGCCGAGTTCCGCCTGATGATGATGCCCCGCTCCGCGGTCGAGGTGCTCGGCAACTGGGATGTGCTGGGGCTCCGGGCCACGTCGTCCTACGACTACCGCATCGACGCCCAGGTGCCCGCCGACGCCACCTTCGAGTTCTTCTCCCCCACCCGGTACCGGGGCAGCCCCATGTACGACCTCGGGGTGATCATCCTCACCGAGATCGGCCACATGGGCTGGACCATCGGGGTGATCCGCCGAGCCATCGACGAGGCGGTGGCCATCGCCAAGGTACGGGCCCGCATGGCCGCGCCGTCGGTCATCGCCACCGATCCCCGCTTCCGTTACGAGTTCGCCATGGGGGTGTCGCGCTGCGAAGCGGCCGAGACGTGGTGCCGCCAGGCGTTCCGCGACGCCGAGCAGGCGGCCGAGGCCGGCTCGGGCCGCGACCCGGTGCTGGCCACCAACGTCAAGCAGTCGGCCACGCTGCTCACCCAGGAGGGCCTGGGCCTGATTCGCAACCTCTACGAGTGGTGCGGCACCGAGGCCCTGCGCGATGGGCCGCTGCAGCGCTGCTTCCGCGACATGCACGCCGGCAGCCAGCACGTGCTGGTCGGAGACCGCAACCCCCACGAGTACGCCGACCTCCGCCTATCCGACCCCGACCCCTCCTAGGACCCGCTACTGCTTGCGGTCCTTCATTAGGGCTATGTCCTGGGGTGGGACTCCGGTGATCCAGATGCCTTCCAGGCGCTCGACGTAGCGCACGAAGCGGTACTTGTCCTCGATGCCGTCCGTTCGGCGGGGCCGCACGTGGGAATGGCCGGGCCGGGTGCGCACGTTGATGAAGCTGCACACGTTGCGGGAGAAGGCCAGCTCGATCTCGGCGTCAAGTTCGTCCTCGGCCGTGACGTCCACCGTATAGGGAATCCCGCATCCGGCCGCGACAGCGGCCAGGTCGACCCGGCCGGCGGTGGCGGTGGGCCGGCGTCCCTGGCTGCTCCAGCCGATCGACTCGTATACGCCGTTGTCCACCACGAACACCACCAGGTTGTCGGGCTGCTGCTCTCCCATGGCCACCAGCTGGCCCAGCTCCATCAGCACCGACCCGTCGCCGTCGAGGCACACGATCCTGCGGTGGGGCAGAGCCAGCGCCAAGCCCACCGCCATGCCGATCACGTCGCCCATCTGGCCGAGGTGGGCGGTCCGGTGGTGCTCCTCGGTGTGGTGGGCCCACTCGAACGACACCGCCCCGATGTAGGTGGACATCACCAGGCAGTCGTCGGGCAGCCTGCCGGCCAGCCGGCCGAGCCACTCGTAGCGGTCCAGGGCCACCCTCAGTCCTCCCACACGCAGTCGCCGGAGACGAGCACGGCCGCGGGATGGAGCTGGGCCTCGGAGATCCGCTTGGCCCGCACGATCGACTTGGCCAGATCTTCGACATGGCGGACGACCAAGTACTTGATCCGCAGCGCGTCCAACAGGGGCTCGGCCACGATCCCGTGGGGGATCCCCCAGTGCTCCGTCTCGCCCACGTCGCCCCGGTACGAGCACAGCAGCGTGACGGGCACGCCGGTGCCCAACGAGATGCGGGCTATGTACTCCGAGGCCACCCGCAGCCCGCTGTTCTCCATGATCAGGGCGGGCTTGCGGCCCCCGAGCCAGGCTCCCGCACAGATCGAGAACCCGACGCCTTCGTTGCAGACGGGCACGTAGCGGATGTCATCGTCGAGCTCGACCCGCTCGTGCAGCGGCCTTTGCCAGCCGTCGGGCAGCCCGGAGACAAAGTCGATGCCCGCGGCCCGCAGCCCCTCATGGGCGGCGTCGAGGGCGGCAGCGGTCATGGCCACGGCGTCACCCTCCCAACGAGACGCCGGTCGAGCGGCTGCCGGCCGTCGACGGGATGTGCACCGGTGGGAAGATCCCCACCCGCAGGGTGAGCAGCCGCAGCCAGAACCCACCCGGCACCAGGAGCACGCAGCAGATGACAGCCAGCGCGTCCCGAGCGTCACCGGCAGCCGCGCCGGCGAAGCTGAGCACCGTCGGCAGGACCGTCCCAGCTGCGAGGACGGTGCCGGTGAACACCGTTCGGTGCCGGCCCCGCAGCAGCCGGTCGAGGCTCTCCTTCTTTCCGGGGGCGTCGGCCCGCGTCACAAGGTGAACGACGATGGCGACCGCAAGACCCGCCGTGAGCAGTCCCAGCAGCACCATCTGACCAGGACTCACCGGCTCCCCCGCGATGACCTCGATCAACATCACGACCGCCACCGACATCGCCGCTGACGACAGCAGGAACTGCAACGGCACTGCGGGCGAGTTCCAGTACGGGATCGACCGGGGCCGAGCCAGCACCGCGCCCGCGTAGGTCATCACCACCACGGCGGCCACCCCGGCCACGATCTCCAGCGCGAGGCCGCCGCCGTCGCCACCGTGGGGATCCCACCCGAGCCCGGAGAACGGCTCCGACCCGCCCAGGCTCAACGCGGGCAGCACCAGCAGGCCGGCCACCACCAGGAAGATCAGGTCCGACCACGCCCCCCAGCTGATCCAACTGGTGCGCACGTTGACGAAGGCCCTCCAGGCCTGCAGGGGCCGGCCCAGGTCGGCGACCAGGATCGCCCCGCCGACCGCGATGGCCAGGAAGCTGACCACATCGACGGTGGGGATTCCGAGCACCTGTCCGAGCCCCTCCGTGAGGTTGAGGATCCGTCCGGCCAGGAACACTCCCCCGCCGACGCCCATCAGCGTGAACCAGATGGCGTGGTTGATGTCCCACACCCTCTGGGTCCGGGCCTCCAGGTTGAACTGGTCCATAAAGACGTTCTGGGGACTGGTACCTCCTCCAGAAGTCGGGCTGACCGGAGTCATGGCAGCCCCACGTACTGGGTGCTCGGCAGGGTCTTCGCGTCGGGCCTGAGCACTTCGCCACCGCCGTGCTCGGCCAGGTAGCGGCTTACGTTGCTGTCAGCGTCGTCGAGGTCGCCGAAGATCCGGCACTCCGCCGGGCAGGTGACCACGCACGCGGGCGTGGCCAGGGGATGCACCCCCACCTCGAGGCCGTTCTCGAGGCCGAAGTCGATCTTGTGGGCGCAGTAGGTGCACTTCGACACCGCACCGCGGACGTGCCGCTGGTGGGCATAGCGCTCCGGCACGCTGGGCGAGGCCTCAGCGTCGGCGCCCTCCACGGCCACAGTGCCCCGGTCCTCGAAGTAGTGGAGCGCCCCGTAGGGGCAGGCCGCCATGCACGCCCGCGAGCCGATGCACACTTCCTCGTCGGCGATCACGATGCCGTCGTCGCGGCGTTTGAGTGCCCCGGACGGGCAGGCGGTCACGCACGGGGCGTCCTCGCAGTGGTTGCACAGCACCGGCAGGTAGTTGAGGGTGGCGTCGGGGAACTCGCCCTCCTCCCACTCGATGACGGGTGCGTACCAGGCGTCCAGAGGCGACTGGTTCTCGGTCTTGCAGGCCACGGTGCAGGCCTGGCAGCCGACGCAGCGGGCTGCGTCGATGACCATCCCCCAGCGAGTCACCGTCGGCCACCTGACACTGGGCGCACATCGGCCGCGATGGCGGAGTCGAGCGCGCCCGAAACGAAGTCGATGTGCTCGACATCGATGTTGAGCAGGGCGTTGAAGTTCACCTCGTCGCCGCCGCTGCCCTTGGTCCAGCCGCCCCCGCAGCCCTGCGTGGCCAGCACCTCGGGATGCACGAGTTGGGTGACCCGGGCGGTGGCCGTCTGGCG
The DNA here is from genome assembly GCA_022828135.1 of Acidimicrobiia bacterium. Lineage (GTDB taxonomy): Bacteria > Actinomycetota > Acidimicrobiia > Acidimicrobiales > Aldehydirespiratoraceae > Aldehydirespirator. The sequence continues at coordinate 25,206 of JAJEJB010000001.1, forward strand.
CCGCCCCTGGGTCGTCTCGATCTCGACGAGGTCGCCGTGGGTGATGCCCCGGGCGGCTGCCGTCCGCGGGTTGATCCACACCGACTTCAGGTCGTTGTGACGGTTCGACAGCGTGTTCAGGATCGAGTTCTTGTGGGTGTGGGACAGCGCGTGGTTGGGGACCTTCATGTTGGTGACGAACAGGTCGTGGGGGGCCGTGCGCTCATAGGCCGGGCCCGGCTTCCAGTCCGGCAGCGGCTGGTAGTCGTCGGTCTCCCACGGGATGCCGAGCTCCTGCACCGTGCGCTCCAAGTCGTCCTTGGCCTTCAGCATGAACTCGAAGTACACCTGGGCCCTGGCCCCGAAGAACGGTCGCGGGTACTTCTCCTGCACGGTCTTGTCGTCGGTCCACAGCCCGTCGCTGAGGTGCCAGTCAAGCCCCTTGTCGTCTCCCAGGGTGTTGCGCAGCCAGCGGTCGCAGATCTCGAAGTACGAGTAGCTGCTGTCCGGGTCGAGCCGGTAGGGCTCCCGCATCTTGGCGATGTTGTTGAAGGCTTCGTTGAAGTGCGACAGCCGGCCGGCCCGCCGCAACAGTTCCAGGTAGATCTGCATTGCGTCCACGTAGGGCTCGCCCGGAACCGGGCCCTCGATCGTCGATGCCACCACCGGCTTGGCCCCGTACACCGAGTGGGGGCTGTCGCCCGAGGAGAGGTGCTGGTAGGCGAACGGGGTCAGCCGCTCCAGGTAGTGGAGGTCGGGCAGCACGATGTCGGCCATCATCGTGGTCTCCTCGAATCGCCGGGCGATCGAGGCCACGAAGGGGATCCGCCTGATGAACCGCTCCACGATGTCGGGCGGGCCCGAGGTCTTCATCATGTTGGACTGGTAGGTGAGCAGCATCGACGGGAACGGCGGCGACCCGAACAGCTCCGGCTGCTCCGAGTTGAGCAGCGAGAAGACGGTCCCGTAGGGGGCGCACGGGAGCAGCTCCCACATCTCGGTGGTGCGCGGCGCGCTGGTCGGCCGCGGCGGGTACAGGCCCCCCACCCGGCCGCCGCCGATGAACCCCTGCGAGATCAGCCCGTCATCGCTGGCCGTCGAGGTGTAGGTGCGGTCCTTGACCTTGCCCAGCAGCCCCCAGGGTTCGCCCAGCAGGCCTCCGGGCACGTCGATGGCGCCCACCAGCGTGGGCAGCAGGATGATGGACAGGCCGTTGAGCATCGAGTGCTTGTGGGCCGACAGGCCCCGGTACCAGATGGCGGTCGCGGGCCGGTACGGCAGCTCCACGCCGTCGATGGTGATGGTCTGGCCGATGCAGGCCGCCTCGCCGAACTCCCGGGCCAGGCGGCGCACCGTGGAGGCCGGCACGGTGGTGACCGACTCGACGTATTCGGGGGTGTAGGCCCGCACATGGTCCGCCAGCACCTGGAGGCCGGGGCGGGCTTCGACGCCGTCCACGTCGTAGGTGCCTCTCAGTGCGGCGTTGCCGGTCCCCGCGTCGAAGGGCTGGGCGCCGTGGTGCTCGTCCCACACCACGGGCTTGCCACTGTCGCGGTCGCGGACATAGTGGCCGTCGGCACGGACGAGGTAGGCGGCGTTGGTGAAGTTCTTCAGGAATTCGGCGTCGTAGATGCCCAGTTCGTTCAGGAGTTGATCGACCATCCCGAGGATCAGGGCCGCATCGGTTCCGGGGCGGATCGGCACCCACTCGTCGGCGACGGCCGCGGCCGACGAGCAGACGGGGTCGATCGACACCAGCTTCACGTCGGAGCGGCGCACCGAGAGCTCGTGGGTTGCGTGCATGGTGTCGTAGTGCACGACCGAGCCGAACTGGGCCCCGAAGTTGAGGATGTAGCGGCTGTAGGTGGGGTCGGGGGTGCCCTCGAACGCGTTCTGGTTCATGTAGGCGATGCCGTGCACGTTGTTGCCGCAGAAGATGGCGGCCGACCAGGTGGAGTAGCCCGGCATCCCGAGGCCGGTCACCCACGACGCGGCCAGCGCTCCCCTCAGATGGAAGATGTCGAAGCTGGTGTAGAGGATCTTCTCGGGGTCGTCGGCGATGGTGTCGCGCAGATGGCCGGCGATCTCGTCGAGCGCTTCGTCCCAGCTGATCGGCACCCATCCAGGATCGACGCCCACACCCTTGTCCGGGTTGGTGCGCCGCAGCGGCGTGGTGATGCGGTCGCCGTCGGTGAGACCCTCGAAACCGGCATCGCCCTTGGCGCAGGTGCGGCCGCCGTTGTGGGGATTGTCGGGGTCGCCCAGGATCTTGTCGACCACCTCGTCGTCGTTGACGTGGGCCAGGATCCCGCAGCGGTTCATGCAGATGGTGCATGCGCTGCGGACCCACCCGTCGCCGTAGGCGGTGCCCGACCGAGCGCCGAGAACTGTCTCCATCGGCTGCCTCCTCAAGTGCCGCTGGCAGTCTCGCGCATACGGATGGCGGAACTGGAAGCGGCTACCTTCGACCTCAGGAGGAATCCATGAACGACCAGGACACCCAGGCCGCGACGGCCATCGTCAACGCGGTCGTCTACTGCTGTGACGAGGGCTCCAGGAGCTTCAACCCCGGCTCGGTGGTCTTCTCGGACGGCGTGATTGGTGCCGTGGGGCCGACCGGCGGCGTCGAGGTGCCCGACTCGGCAACGGTGATCGACGCCGGTGGCCGGCTGGCGGTGCTACCCGGGCTGATCGACGCCCACAGCCACTCCAGCCTGCTGAAGGGGTACTCCGAGAATGCCCAGCTGATGGACTGGCTGCCCGAGTACCAGCGCGAGCACCAGGTGCTCACCGAAGACGACGCCTACTTCGGCTACCTGGTCAGCTACATGGAGGCGCTCAAGGGCGGCACCACCACCGTCATGGACATGTACCGCTACCCGCACAAGGGCGCCGAGGCCGCGGCCGCGCTGGGCATGCGGGCGAACCTGGTGCCCTACGCGGCCGACCATCCCACCAAGCACTTCTTCGAGACGCTGGAGACGAGCGAGCAGCTGATCCGCGACTGCCACGACACCCACGACGGGCGGATCAGGGTGTGGCTCGGGCTGGAGCACATCACCTACTGCTCGGAGCAGATGTTCCGGCGGGTGGGCGAGCTGGCCGACGCCTACGGGGTGAGTATCCACACCCACACCAGCGAGCAGAGCGAGGAGGTGGACGTGGTGGTCGAGCTTTTCGGCGACCGGCCGGTCCACGTCTTCAACGAGCGCGGCATCCTGCGGCCGGGCTCGGTGCTGGCCCATTGCGTGTACGTCGACGACGCCGAGATCGCGGTGCTGGCCGAGACCGGCACGGGCGTGGCCCACTGCCCAGTGAGCAACATGAAGCTGGCGGGCGGAACCGCGCCGCTGGAGCGGTTCTGGCGCGAGAGCGTGGTGGTCGGTCTCGGCACTGACGGGGGGATCTCCAACAACTCGGTGAGCATGTGGGAGTGCATGAAGATCGGGTCGCTGCTTCAGAAGGTGGCCCGCTTGGACGCCACGGCGGTGAGTGCCGGCGAGGCGCTGCGGATGGCCACCATCGACGGTGCTCGCCTGCTCGGCATTGGCGATGAAGTCGGCTCGATTGAGGTCGGCAAGCAGGCCGACCTGATCACCGTGGATCTGTGGCAGCCTCACCTGCTGCCCGTGGCCCTGTCGGAGGGGCATGACCCGATCCTGTGGAACCTGGTGTTCGCGGGCCGTTCCAGCGACGTGCGGGACGTCTGGGTTCAGGGCCGGGCCTGCGTCTCCGGTGGCGAGATCTGCGGTGTGGACGAGTCGGAGGCGCTGGCTGAGATCCACGAGCGGACGGTGGACCTGCTCAAGCGCCGGGAGGATGTGCCCGCGATCCCGATGGTCGTCGACTAGAGCTCGGGCTGCGGGCGGGCCAGCCCGGCTCGCTCCGATTCGCAGTCTGCACGGGCGAAACAGCCCTCGATGTGGTCGTTGACCAGGCCCATCGACTGCATGAAGGCGTTGACGGTGGTGGGACCGACGAAGGTCCATCCCCGCCGCTTCAGGTCCTTGGCCAGGGATTCGGACTCCTCGGTGGACGCGGGCAGCGCCTCCATGCTGGCCGGCGGCCCGGCGCCCAGGGTCGGCTCCCATCCCCAGATGTAGGCCGCCAGCGAACCGAACTCCTCGATCACCTCCAGAGCCCGACCGGCGTTGTTGACGGCAGAGATGATCTTGCCCCGGTGGCGCACGATGTCGGCGTCACCCAGCAGCCGCTCGATGTCTCTGGGCTCGAAAGCGGCCACCGCCGCGATGTCGAAGCCACAGAAGGCGGCCCGGAAGTTGCCGCGCTTGCGCAGGATCGTCAGCCAGGACAATCCGGCCTGAAAACCCTCCAGGCACAGCTTCTCGAACAGCCGGTCGTCGTCGGTGACCGGGCGGCCCCACTCGCCGTCGTGGTAGGCGAGGTAGCCGGCGTCGTCACCCGGCCACCAGCACCGGACCCGCCCGTCGCCGCCGACCCGGGTAGCCGTGCTCACGGGCTGGATGGGGCCGCGGTCGGGATCAGGCTGCGGCCCTTCGGGTGAGCGACAGCCCGTTGGTGCGCATCACCTGCTCGATCTCGGCATCGGAGAACCCGTCGAGGTCATGCACGAACGACACGGGATCGGCCAGTCCCTCGGCGTGGGGGAAGTCCGACCCGAACAGCATGTGGTCGGCACCGATCAGGTCCCGCAGAGCGAGCAGATCGTCCTCGTAGTAGGGCGAGATCCATACCTGGCGCCGGAACACCTCCAGCGGATCCTCCTCGAAGGCGTGCTTCTGCTGGCGGTAGGTCTTGGTGAGCTTCTTCACGAAGTGCCACACCCATTCCGAGCCGGTTTCGATGGTGGCGACACGCAGGTTCCGGTGCCGGCTCAGTACGCCCTCGGCAAGCAGCGAGGCCAGCGCGTCGGAGATCGGCGAGTAGGTGAGCATGCTCTTGAGGGCGTTGTAGCGGAACGACTCGAACTCGCTGTCCACCCCCCAGTGCTCCAGCAGGAACCCGTAGCCGGAGTCGCCGGAGTGCATGGCCACCGTTATGCCGTAGTCGTCCAGCCGCTGCCACACCTTGTCGTGGGCGGGGTGACCCAGCGAGCGCCGGCCGCCTGCGCCGTCGGGCACCGACGACGGTCGCATGTTCACCACCCGAACGTCGTTGGCGATCAGCCAATCGAGCTCGTCGAGAGCCCAGTCGGGGTCGGCCAGCGTCAGGTACCCGGCGGCGAACAGGCGGTCGCGGTAGGCGAACCCCCAGTCGTCGGCCAGCCACCGGTTGAATCCCCCGAACGCCGCCGTCAGTGCGGCCGGATCCTGCTCGAGGGCGGCCTCCATGCCCACGCCGAGCGTGGGGAACAGGAAGCACGCCTGCAGGCCTTGCGCATCCAGCAGCTCGATGCGGGCGTCGCGTTCGCGGTAGGCGGCCGAGATGGGCTTGAGCTCGCCGAAGGCCTCGCGCATGTCGGCGGCCGGGACCTTTCCCCTGAAGTAGTCGTCGAGGCAGCCCGGCCTCGCCACCGGATCGAAGGTGGGGTTGGGGATGAAGCGGTTTACCCGACCGGCCACCAGCAGCCGCTCGCGCCCGTCCACGGTGGCCCATTGCATGCAGCGCTTGTGCATCTTTCCATCGACGTGGCGGATGAAGGCGTCGGTGGCCTCGTAGTAGTGGTTGTCGGCGTCGAATGCGGCGAAGCCCAGATCTGTCATCGGACGCCTCCCCGGTCTGCGGTTCGAGATCTCACTCTACGAGCGGGCGCGCCGGTACAGCAGCCGCACCGTCACTACGGCGAGTGCGGCACCGACGAGCTGCATTGCCACGAACATCGGTGCCGAGGCGGGCTCGATACCGGCGAAGGTGTCCGACAGCGTCCGGGCGACGGTGACCGCGGGATTGGCGAAGGAGGTGGAGGCCGTGAAGAAGTACGCCGCTCCGATGTAGGCCGCCACCGCTCCGGCGATCAGCTTGGTGCGACTGCTGCGCACCAGCATGAAGATGACCAGCACCAGCCCGTAGGTGGCCACCACCTCGGCCAGCCACAGATGCGAGCCGGTGCGAACCTTGGTCGAGACGTTGACCGCGTCGAGATCGAACATGAGGTTGGCGAGGATCGTCCCGAACACCCCGCCCGCCACCTGCGCGGCGATGTATCCGGTCACCTCCGCCCAGCGCCGGTCTCCGAGAGCGGCCGCGGCCAGGGTCACAACCGGATTGAAGTGCGCTCCCGAGACGGGTCCGAACATGTAGATGATGACCAGCAGAACACCGGCAGTGGCCGCCGCGTTGGCCAGCAGCACCACGCCGACGTCGCTGCTGAGCCGCTCGGCCATGATGCCCGAGCCGACCACGCCGGCCAGCAGGAAGGCCGTCCCGATGAACTCGGCGACCAGAGCCCGGGGCTGCACGGGCGCACACTCTAGATGCCGAGGTCCTAGTCTCCGGCTCGATGGGATTGGCTTCTCGACTCCTCCGGCGTTCGCTGCCGGGCGCCGTGGCGGCAGTGGTGCTGCTGGCAGCGTGCAGTGGAGGGCCCGAGGACGGGAACGAGGGCGTGACCGACCCGGCCGCGGCGGTGGCTGCATCGGGTCCGACCAACACCGCCGATGTGGTGGCGGCTCTCGAGGGGGGAAGTGGGGCCCGGCCGGACACCGCCGCCGACGCCGGCGGCTCGGGCGGTCCCGGCGAGCTGGGACCGATCGATCCGCTGGACATCCCCGGCGAGATCATCAGCGAATACAGCCTCGTCGAGGGTGACTGCTTCAATCGGTTCGAGGGACTGCAGGCGGGTCGGCGGCTGGCGATCACAGCCCGGACCGGCTGCGACGAGCCCCACTGGGGCGAGGTGTACCACACCTTCGAACTGGACGCTCCCGCTCCTGCCATCTACCCCGGCGACGAGGCGGTGCGAGGCTTTGCCCTGAGGGTGTGCTACGAGCAGTTCGAGGCCTTCGTGGGAGAGATCTACGAGTTGTCGGTGTACGACATCGGGGTGTTCACGCCCAATCGCACGAACTTCGAGCACGAGGTGGCCCGCTACCGCGGCGTCCATTGCTGGCTGTACGACACCAACGCCGAATCGGTGTCGGGCACGGCCGAGGGCACGGCCCGATGACGGGGCCCGCCGACCCGGTCCTCGAGCGGAGGCAGCGTCTGGCCCGTTTGGCCCGGACGGGACGGCGGCTGGGCTACTCCTTGTACGGCGTGTCGCTGGCCGCGTTCGTCGCCGGCTTCCTGATCGGCTTCACCGCCGGGCCGGCCACTGTCGCCGCGATCACCCTGATAGTCGGCTCCGTGCTGCTGGCGCCGTCGATAATCATCGGCTACGGCGTCAGCGCAGCCGACCGGGCCGACCGCGACGACGACTGGTAGCCCCGCCATGGGCTGGTCTAGATGATTAGTTCCAAGGGGTCAGTGGTCGTAGGCGATCAGGCTGCGGGCGGGGCGGGGTTGTTGGGTGGTCTGGTTGTGCCAGATGGCGGCGGTGAGGGCGAGGATTCGTTGCAGGATGCGCGCGGCGACGCCTGAGCGGGTGCGTCCGTGGTGGCGTTCGAGGCCGAGTTGGGCTTTGAGGGTCTGGTTGACTGATTCGA